>JARGNI010000054.1 GCA_029213195.1 Verrucomicrobiales bacterium | reverse complement strand
AGCAGGAGCAGGAGCAGGAGCAGGAGCAGGAGCAGGAGCAGGAGCAGGAGCAGGGACTCATCCTGCGGTCTGTTTCATGACGGGGCCGAGAATTCTTCGTGGCCGGCTGAAAATGCGGCGCACCGGATCCTTCTCACAGAGATCATCCTGTTTCCGAAGCGATTTTCGGCGGACCTTTTCGTCAGAGCTTGCCCTGGGAACTTTACCGAATTCGCCGGATGGGCGGGGGAGGAATGGGGGGTGGTTTGCGCTGTGAGAGTTTCAGATCCTGAAACAAGGGATCGAGGCGACTCAGTTCTTTGACGGAGACACGAAGTCTCGCGATCCGCTGAAGACATTCCTCGGTGACCTGAAACCGAGTGTGCCGTTGTTTCTCAAATGCCAGCTTGGTGGCTTCGTGCAGGAGCTTGTGCCGTTGGCGAGTGATCCTGTATCCGTCGGTGAGAATGCAAAGGCTGCTTCGCTTCCAGAAATGGGCCGCATCGAAGGCTTGTTCGGGAATGAGAACTCCGTTTTCCATTTCTTCGGCGAGGTGAATCTGGATCCAGCGATTCTCATGCCAGAGACAAACCACGGAGGTGACCCCAAACCACACCAGGCCGAAGCTGATCCCGATGACGGTATACCAGAGATGTTCTCCGCCAAGCGTTGCAAAGAAGTTGTGAAGGGCATGGGTAAAAATGGCCAGGACGAGGCCGATGAGGGGCCAGGCGATTCGGAGGGTGAGATTTCGTGAGAACTTTCCAAGAGCAAGACCGACCCCAACGAGTCCGGTAAACAGGGCGTGGAGCATTCCGAATACAAAGGCTCGCAGGAAGAAGAGAAGAAACAGCTCGGAGGGAGTGGTCTGGCCTACGAAGTAGAGAACATTCTCTACCGCCGAAAACCCGAAACCGATCATGCTTCCGTAGATGAGGCCATCGAGGACCGAGTCGATTTCTCGCTCGAAGAAGAGAAAGAGAAGCAATAGGCCGAGGCCCTTGGTGATCTCCTCGGTGAGAGGCGCGACAAAGCTGGCCTGCTAGAGCTGACGAAAGAGAGCCCCATCGGGACTGAGATCGTTCATGGGGATTCCGAGGACGGCCTGTCCAATCAAGGCAAAGAGAACGGAGGGGATGCTCCCCCAGAGAAAGGCGGCGAGAAGCAGGGGAATCGGTTCTCGCTCCCATCGGTCAATTCGCCAAATAAGGATGGCGTAAAGAACCATGGGGCCGATACCGAGCGCGATCGAAGCAAGAAAGAGCATCATGGGCCGCGAAAAGAGTAAGCCAGATCGGCAGAATCGCGCACGAAAAAGGCGCCCCGGAGAGGGGCGCCTTTCCAGGTTCGCCGAGGCGAACCATTGAGGGAGAAATCCTTGTTGGGTCTAACCGGCTTATTGGCAGGCTTCGCACTCTTCCCCGTTCATCAGGGCATCGAGGGAGCATTGCTGCTTTTCGGCTTCGGTGTATTCCTTGGTGGGCTCCGTCGGCTCGACGCCGGCCGAGATTCGGACTTCCTTCTTCACGTTGGTCGTCGCTTTCTCGATGTTCGATGCCTGCAGGGTGCGGAGATAGTAGGTGGTCTTGAGACCTTTCCGCCAGGCGGCCCGATACATGTGGGAGAGGGTCTTCAGCTCCGGAGTCGCGAGGAAGAGATTGACGGATTGAGACTGATCAATCCACTTCTGTCGTCTCGCAGCCGCCTCGATGAACCAATCGTAGTCGATGGAAAACGCGGTCGCATACTTCTCCTTGAGATGAGCAGGGATCTCGTCGATATCGGCGAGTTCACCGTCGAAATACTTGAGACGCTCGACCATTTCCCCGTTCCAGAGATTGAGTGCTTTCAAGTCCCGAACGAGGTGCTGGTTGAGAACGATGAAGTCTCCCGAAAGATTCCCTTTCACAAAGAGATTCTTGAAGGTCGGTTCGATACAAGGGGTGCTTCCCATGATGTTCGAAATCGTGGCCGTCGGAGCGATCGCGAGAACGTTGCTGTTCCGCATGCCCTGGTTTTGAATCTTCTCGCGAAGAGAATCCCAGTCCATGAGTCCACCGCGAGGAACCTCGACTGGCTCTCCACGTTGCTCCTCGAGAAGGTCGACGGTATCCGGAGGAAGAAGTCCGCGGCTCCACTTGGAACCCTCGTAGGTGGAGTAGCTGCCGCGTTCTGCGGCGAGGTCACTCGAGGCTTCGTAGGCGAAGTAGGCAATAGCCTCCATGAATTCATCGTTGAACTCGACCGCGGCATCGCTGGCAAAGGGAGTGTCGCGAAGGAAAAGCGCATTTTGAACTCCCATGACACCCAGTCCGATAGGACGGTGGCGCATGTTTGCGTTCTTCGCCGACTCCGTGGGGTAGAAGTTGATGTCGATCACGTTGTCGAGGGCACGCACGGCGGTGCGAATCGTCTCTCGCAGTTTCTCGAGATCGAGTTGACCGTCTTCCTTGAGATGCGTGTCGAGGACGACTGAGCCCAGGTTACAGACCGCGGTCTCATCGGCGGAGGTATTCAAAGTAATCTCTGTGCAGAGATTCGAACTGTGAATCACCCCGGCGTGGTCCTGGGGACTGCGAACGTTGCAAGCATCCTTGAAGGTGATCCAGGGGTGCCCGGTCTCGAAGATCATCTTGAGCATCGATTTCCACAGATCGAGCGCAGGAATCTCACGACCGGTAATCTTGCCTTCACGGGCATCCTCTTCGTATTGCTCGTAGCGTTCTTCGAATGCTTTTCCGTAGAGATCGTGAAGATCGGGAACTTCGTTGGCACGGAAGAGGGTCCAGTTTTGGCGAGCCTCCATCCGCTTCATGAACAAGTCCGGAATCCAGTTCGCGGTGTTCATGTCGTGCGCACGACGACGCTCGTCCCCGGTATTCTTTCGAAGCTCGAGAAAGTCGAAGATATCGTTGTGCCAGCTCTCAAGGTAGGCGCAACCGGAACCTCGGCGCTTTCCACCCTGGTTGACCGCGACCAGCTGGTCATTGTGGAGCTTGAGAAAGGGGATGACGCCCTGGCTTTCTCCGTTGGTTCCCTTGATGTAACTCCCAGTTCCGCGAACCGAAGTCCAGGAACCTCCGAGGCCTCCCGCCCACTTCGAAAGATAGGCGTTGTCGGCGATGCCTCGCTGCATGATGGATTCGATGCTGTCGTCGACCTTGTAGAGATAGCAGGACGAAAGCTGGCTGTGGAGTGTTCCCGAATTGAACAGCGTCGGTGTCGAGGAACAGAATCGACGGCTCGAGTAGAGGCGGTAGAGATCGATGATCTTGTCCTCTGCATTCTCTTCTTCGCCCACCATGAGTCCCATGGAGACCCGCATCCAGAAGAGCTGGGGAGTCTCGAGCCGGCGATGCTTGTCTGCCGTCTTGTCGATGATCAGGTAGCGATCGTAGAGGGTCTGGATGCCGAGATAGTCGAAATCGAGATCAGCCGTGGCACTGATGGCATCGGCGAGGCGGTCGAGATTGTAGTCGAGGAGTCTTGGCGCGATGCGCTCGATCTCGATGCCTCGAACCAGGTTGGCCTTGAAGGCGCGCCGGTGAAAGGCGTCGAGTGAATCGGTGCCGTCGCGGACGATGTCCCAGTCGAGGACCTCTTCGTAAATATACGTCAGCAGGATCCTGCCAGCGAACTTGGCGAAGTCTCCATCTTTCTCGATGAGGCTCTTGGCATTCAGAATGACGGTTTTCTTCAAATCCTGCTCGGACATCTCGTTGAAGAACGCTCGTCTCAGCTCGTGCTCGATCTCATCCTGGTTCAGGCAGAGATCGAGTCCGATGGAGGCAAATTCGATTCGCTTGCGAAGATCGACACCATCCCAGAGATCACTTGTGCCATCGGCACGGTTGAGGACGATCATGGAGTCCTGGGTGGACTCGCTTTCGTTGATTTCCGCCTGCTCTTCCTCCTGCCGCTCGGCGGAACGGTGCGCACGATAGAGAATGTAGGCTTCCGCCACTTTGAAGTGCCCCTGGCGCATCAGCTCCTCCTGCACACGATCCTGCAGTTCCTCGATCCGGATGAACTCCTGGCCACTCCGGGCAATACGGTCGGTCAGGGCCTTCGAAATTCCCTTCGCCGGAGAAGAATCCATCCCGAGGGAGAGAAAGGCGCTGCGAACGGCTACTTCGATCTTGTTGGGAAGCCAGGCAACCACCTCTCCATTTCGCCGGATGACCCGACAAAGTGGCTTCTGGGTTTCTCCAAGACCTCCGGCCCCATTTTGATCGGACTTCTTGGTACGGAAAAGGAGACTCTTTGCAACGTCGTGGGCGTTCTGGCGAACGAGCGCCTCTTCGATGATCGAGCTCAGTTCTTCCGAGGTCATCATGACGGGCTTCTCGGTATCTTCGCCCTGGACTCGTGTCGAAAGGATATCGGTGACGGCGGTGACGATGCTCGCGACGAGACGACGGTTGGAATCGTTGAAAATGTCTTCCTGTTTCCGGGAAAGGGCGAGGTCGGTGACAGCTTTTCCTACGGATTCAGCAATCTTGGCGATGCTGAGATCGGCCTGCTCATCGCCGGTCTGGACGACGATGCGCGAGGGAGGAGGGGTTGCCGAGTCGGTGACATCGCTCCAGTTGAAGCGAGGCTTCATCTCCTGGGGAGTCGCGGCAAAGCGCTGAAGTTCGAGATCTTGTTCAATGAAATTGCGGGTAATCATGCGGTTGTGGGTGCGGTTCGGGAATAGGGGGGACGGGAAAAGGGGAGGAGGGGAGCGACTGACTTTCCTGAATCTGCGGAAAATCAGTCCGCTCCGAAGAAACGAAATTACAACTCGTCGTCGTCTACGCTCGAGAGGGCGGATGCCTTCTGGTATTCGGTGACTCGCTGCTCGAAGAAATTGGCTTCCTTCTTGATATCCATGGTCTCGGCAAGCCAGGGGAACGGATTTTGAACTCCTGGATTGAGAGGATTCAAGCCGATACCCTCGAGGCGTCGGTCTGCAATGAAATCGATGTACTGGCAGAACTCAGCAGCGTTGAGGCCGACCTGGCTGATCGGGAGACAGTCGTTGATGAACTCTTTCTCGAGGGCGACGGCCTCCTTCATGGTGTCGACAAGCTCCTGCTTGAACTCTGCGGTCCAGATTTCCATGTTCTCGCTGATGAGATCCATGAAGAGGTTTCTGAAAAGTTCGATGTGATTCGACTCATCTCGAAGGGTGTAGCGGAACATTTGCCCGATACCCGGGAACTTGTTCTGGCGGTAAAGGGAGAGGATCATCCCGAAGAGGCCATAGAACTGTGTTCCTTCCATGCACTGGCCAAACACGAAGATGTTCCGGGCAAGAGCTTTCTTGTTGGCTGGATCAGTGAGGTCGACATCGCGACGGAGTTCGTGAGAGGTACGGGTGACAAATTCGTTCTTACGCTTGATCGTGGGGATCTGCTCGAACATGGCCTCGCACTCGTGCGGATTGATCCCGAGGCTGCTGATCATGTAGAGAAGGCTATCGGCATGAATATTCTCTTCATGAGCGTGACGACCAAGGGCCAGCTTGAGTTCAGGAGCCGTCACGAGCTCGCGGACGACGTGGATGATGTTGTCCCCCACGATTCCCTCGGCCGCGGAAAAGTAGCCGATGCCCATCCGAATGATCCAGCGCTCACTCTCGGAGAGTTCCGAGCCCTGCCATTGCTCGATGTCTTTCTGCATCTGGATGTCTTCGGGCTCCCAGTGATTGTTCTTCATCGTACGATAAAGATCGTAGGCCCAGGCATACTTCAGGGGCAGAAGATTGAAGGCCTCTGTTTTCCGGCCGTTGATGACTTTCTTGGCGGCGAAAGCTTCTTCTGCTTTGTCTTGATCGAGGACAAAGGTGCGATCTCCAATCGTGAATGATTTTTCCATAGGTAGAAGGGTTGCTATTGCTGGTGTTGTTGGATTGCGAATACGGGTGTGTGAGATAAATCTCTAACTTCTGCGAACTTCCTACCTGCCATAAAAATCAGACGAAAAACGGCTCAAAACGGTGACAATATGGCTAGATAGTGGGTTCCGGTGTCGACCTCCTAGATTTAGTGAAAAACACCATATCTGGGTGGGCGGTCATCAAAATGCACAAGATGTAGTGGTTGTTCAAGGTTTAAATCTTCGAAAAAGACGATTTTTTTCCGCCTCATTCCATGCCAGCAGGATCTTTGCCGAAAACGGACGAGAAATTACAGAAATGTTGATTATCAAGATTTTCGCACTCGTCAGGGCAGGACAAAAGAGAGGGCGGATCGATTTCGATCCGCCCTCTTGCTGAGGCTAACTTTTTGAGGGTGAGTCAGTGCCTTCTCAAAGGGAGAATGGCAGGTGGATCTGGAATTCAGCCTTTTGCCGAAGAAAAGAGATCCGCAACCGCGTTCCAGTTCACCACGTTCCAGAAGGCATCGACGTAGTCGGGACGGCGGTTCTGGTAGTTGAGGTAGTAGGCGTGCTCCCAAACATCGAGACCGAGGATGGGGGTTGATCCGTCACAATCGGCGGCAGCGCCCATGAGAGGATTGTCCTGGTTCGGTGTGCTCGTGATGGCAAGGGTGCCATCTGCCTTGACGACAAGCCAGGCCCATCCGGAACCGAATCGGGTTAGAGCGGCATTCTTGAAGGCCGTTTTCATTTCGTCGAGGGAACCGAAGGCAGAGTCGATGGCTGCAGCCAGGTCTCCCGATGGATTTCCGCCTTCCGGGGACATGATGTTCCAGAAGAGGGAGTGGTTGGCGTGCCCTCCACCATTGTTGCGGACAGCTCCCCGGATCTCAGCGGGAACAGAATCGAGATCTGAGATGAGATCTTCGATCGATTTTCCTTCGAGTTCGGTTCCGGCGATGGCATCGTTCAGCTTGGCGATGTAGGTCGCGTGGTGCTTCCCGTGATGGATCCCCATCGTGGTGCTGTCGATGTGGGGCTCGAGCGCTTCGGGAGCGTAGGGTAGATCAGGTAGTTCGTAGGCCATAGTAGTTGGGTCGTTTGGGTGAAAAATTCGGGCGCAAAACCCGTCCCCGAAGGTGAAATGGGGAAGGCAGATTGTCAAAGTGCGTTACGCACGCAAAGAGAGATTTGATCGAATTCTGCTCTGTTTTCCGTGCCGAACAAAACCACTCCGCCCTCTGTAGGCGGACTCGTCGCCCCAACGATTCAGCAGAATTCTGAAAAGCCAGGAAGGTTTTTCAGAAGAGGAAGATGGGGGGAGGGACGATGCGGTATCCTCCCGCTTCTCCCATCTCCAGTCCTTCCGATTCCGAGATGGAGCTCACCGCATCGTTGGCGAACTCGATCACGACCCGGCCGGACTCGACTTCGACATACTGGGTCGAGGGAAAGGCCCTGCCAAACGAGTCGTAGACGACGGTCGTCTGCGGCACTCTTTCATAGGAAATGAACTCGAGGGTATCGGTTCTTCCTGTTTGCGTAATCTTCGAAGAGCGTTTGTCGGGGGGGCCGATCGAGGCAATGACTTCCTCGACCGTCATTCCCAGGGCGACCTGCTTGTTTTCGATCAGTTTCTCGACGATCACGTAGCGCTCGTGAAACTCCTTGAGCTTCTTTTCAAAGTCGGCTGGAAGCCCGGAGACGGCGGCTTTGCTGACCCAGCCAGCGATCTGGCCTTGTTTGGCTTTGCCTCGCACCCGGTAGGCGCGATCGCTAACGGCCAGGAGAACCGCATTCTGCTTGTCGAATAGATTTCCCAGCCAACGATCCCCGGTGAGGTTTGAATAGGCAGGAGCGGTCTTGTCGATTCGCACCTTCACTTCGTTGGTCACCATGCCGTCGAGATAGATGGCTCCTTCTTCCCGGTTGAGACGGCTCTTGGTGCGATCTTCACGCTCGACGGTCACGAACCCCGGGCGTCGAAGTTGGGAAAAGGCGGGGGATTGACCGAGAAGAAGGAGAATCGTGGTACCGAAAATGAGTGCTCGCAGATTCATAGGGGTCGGGAAGGCGGGTGATCGAGGATAGCAGTTCGCTGGGAAATCCACCGATTGGACGAATCGGCGTCGAAATTCAGGCGAATATTCGGCGCTTTTCCCTCCGCGAACGAGGAATCCACCAACAGGATAGCGAAAGCCGTCCCTCTTGGAAAGAAGATCAGACCCGGATTCAGATCAGACCCTGATCAGTCCCGGATCTCCTTTTGCGTTTTGGCGTCGGCGACGACGACCTGCTCGCGATAGTAGGATGCGTCGCTTCGGAAGGTGAGCCGGGCATTGTGGCGTCTCTCGAGTTCAACGAACAACTCTCCATCGTGAGTTCGCAACCGCTCCATGACATCGGGGTGAACGATCACGATCAACTCGCGTTGGGTATTCTCGTTGCGAGCGAAAATGGCATTCAGCTTCCGCTGGAGTTCAACGCTCATCGACTCTGCGCTCTTCACCATTCCACGTCCCTGGCAGTAGTGGCAGGGTTCATTGACGGTCAGGGAGAGGCTCTCATGGAGACGCTGACGGGTCATCTCCATGAGTCCCAGTTGCGAGATCTGGAGCACCTGTGTCTTGGCCTTGTCATTGCGAAGCCGTTCGCGAACGACTTTGTAGACGGCCATCTGGTCGCGTCTCGAACGCATATCGATGAAATCGACCACGATGAGACCTCCAATGTTTCGGAGTCGGAGTTGGCGGGAGACTTCCTCGGCGGCCTCGATATTGGTCTGCAGGATCATCTTGTCCTGGGTCTTCGCTCGGCCCGTATTCACATCGACGGCGATCATAGCCTCAGTTTCGTCGATCACGAGGTAACCCCCGCTCGGCAACCAGACCTGGCGATAGAAGGCGTTGTCGATCTGCCGCTGAATGCCCAGTTTTTCGAAGATGGGGACCGGGGTTTGAAAATATTGAATTCGCTTCTTCGATCTCCGCGAAATCACTCCGATGAGATCTTTCATTCTCTCGGCTGCTTCTGCGTCGTCGCAGAGCACTTCGTCGATTTCGTCGGTCAGGAAATCCCGGACGGTACGTTCGATCAGGTCGGGTTCGCGGAACACACAGGCCGGAGCCTTGCAGCTCGACGCCTTTTCCTCGACCTCTTCCCACTCATCCAGGAGGATGGCGAGATCGCGAACGAAATACCGAACCTTCTGTCCGGCAGAGACGGTTCGCAGGATGACCCCCATCTTGTCCGGAACGGTGAGTTTTTCTCCCATGATCTTCCGGAGTCGCGCACGTTCCTTGGGATCCTCGATCTTGCGTGAGATTCCGAGTTGGTCATTTCTCGGCATGAGAACCATGTAGCGCCCAGGGAGAGAAATATTGGTCGTGATTCTCGGACCCTTGGTGCCGATGGGCCCTTTGGTGACTTGAACGAGAACTTCCGATCCGACGGGGTAAAGGTTGGGAATATCCTTGGACTGGATGCGGCCTTTTCCTTTGCCCTTTCCTTTCCCTCTTCCTCGGCCGCGATTCTGACCCTTTCCGCCGCCACCCTGCTGCTGCTTGCCCTGTCCTTTGCCTCCGCCTCGCTGGATCTCTTCGAGACCGGAGTCGAGTGCTTCAGGAATGGCGTCCCAGAAATGGAGAAAGGCATTCTTCTCCAATCCGATGTCGACGAACATCGCATTGAGCCCGGGCTCGATATTCCGGACTATGCCTTTGAAAATGGAGCCGACGATGTTCTCATCGTTGGCTCGCTCGACGGTGTACTCCTCTAATGAGCCACTTTCGAGGAGGGCGACACGAGTCTCCAGTTTCTCGCAATTGACGACGATCTTGTTTCCTTCGGAGAGCTTCTTGGGACCAAAAAATTTACGGATTTTGCTAAACATGATGAGTTTTGAGATAAGCTTTTGCTGGATAGTGAGAGTGCGCCCGTCACCAGGGGTGGGTGCGCATCTCCTTCGTGACATACGAAATGGAAAAACCGCTCCAGAGGAGGGGCGGTAGGAATATCCTGTCTCTTTTCCGAATCTCGGAAAAAGTGCAGGAGTGCCAGGATCAAGGGCATGGGAAGGAAAGGAGTGTCCATGAGGGAATTACCTTCTCTGTCTGAGCCACTTGAAAGGCTGGAACTTGGGTTTGGGTCGTGAGTTGAGGTTTCCGACCCGGCCTCGGCTGTCCGACGACCGACGAATCGTCGGGCTCGCCAGGGAGCCACTGAGGGGACGGTAGGTCCGCTGCTGGAGCGAATCGGGAACAAAGGCGGCGACATCGACCGCCGATTCGGAATCTTCATCCGCCTGGGCGAACTGGGTCAGATCGGTATTGTCGAAGGAGACGCTCATGACCCGGTCGGTCCGGCCAATTGCTTCCGGAATGGCCGTGATTTCCACTTCCCGGCCCTGCTCCATGGTGATGGCATCCTCGATGATCCGCTTGGCAATGGGGGAGGCGGCTCCTCCGCCGGAGTTTCCATTCTCGACGAAGACGCAGACGGCATACTTCGGATCGTCGTAGGGTGCGAAAGAAATGAACCAGGCGTTGGTGGGTTGGCGGGGATTGGCGGTCTGGGCGGTGCCGGTTTTTCCCGAGTGAACGGTGAACTGCGATCGAGCGCGGCCTGCAGTGCCCCCACCCTCATTGACGACCCGCCACATGCCTCTCTTGACGATCTCCACCTGCTCGGCAGAGAGTCCTTCCCTGGTGAGATCGGCCTTCAGTTTCGGAGGCTCTTCCTGGACGACTTCCCCGTTTTTCTCGATCACCTTCTTGATGATCCGTGGCTGATAGACCTTTCCCCCATTCGCAACGGTTCCTGTCACGGAAGCCATTTGCAGCGGGCTGGCCTCGGTTGCTCCCTGGCCGATCGAGACCAGGGCGGTGAAGGCATCGCTCCAGAGCAGACCCTGCATCCGCAGCCACTCCGGATTGGGGATGTTGCCGGGGTTTTCTCCGGTGACCTTGATCCCGGTCTTCTTGCCCATTCCCAGCAACCCGGTCATGGTCTGGATGTTTCGAATCCCGGTATGGTTGGCGTAGCGATAGAAAAATCCATTGCAGCTGACCTTGATCGCCGAACTGACATCGATCGATCCATGGGTGTAGCCTTTTCCGGCACACCAGCATTTCATGAACTTGTTCCCATATTGGGCACCAGCACCGCAGCTGAAGCGGTATTTCCAGGATTCTCCGAGGCAGCCGGCCAGGGCGATCGGAATCTTGCAGGTGGAACCGGGGGAATAGGGGTTGATCGCCCGGCTGAACATCGGGCTCGTCGGATCTTCGGTGTAGCGTTTCCAATCGTCCATGCTCACCTCAGGAATGAACACGTTGGGATTGAACGAGGGGACCGATGCCATCGCGAGAATCTCGCCTGTGCCCGGATCGATAACGACGGCGGCTCCGCGACCGACTTTCCGCAGGGCCTGCTCTGTGGCGTGCTGGATCCGGGCGTCGATCGTGAGATACACATCCGAACCGGGTTGAGGTGAGGTTCGACTGACTTCGCCCACGATCTTGCCTTTTTCGTCCTTTTCGATGACCAGCTTGCCGGGTTTGCCCTGGAGATGGTGATCCATCGTCTTCTCGACGCCCATGACGCCGTAGTCATCGCCGACATAGTAGTTGAACTCCCGTCGACGCTCCTCCGAGACCTGATCGATGTCCGCCAGGTTCATGTAGCCGAGGATATGACAGGCCAGGGAATCGTAGAGATATCGGCGTCGACCGGTTCGGGTGATCGTAACGCCGGGGATCCCAATATTGTTCTCTGCAAACTGGGCGAACTCATTGAAGCTCAGATCCCTACGATAGGTGAAGGGGACCACGCCTCGGGTGGAGCGGTAGTGCACTCGCATCGAACTGGAGCTGTAGTCCGCAAGAAGCCCCAGGTCCTGGAGACCTGGAAAGACGGTCTCTTCCACCACCTTCACGATATCCGTCTCGGTCTTGGTCTCTTTCTGCCCATACTGGTCGAATCGCTCCCAGGTGTGCTTGGGGAGGCGGTCGTGAGTCTTCAGATACGCTGCGGTGATTTCGCGCAGATCGAGACGCAGTTCGTAGTTCGGAGTGCTGTCGACGAGGGTGATCCCATTGCGATCCTTGATTTCCCCACGAATTCCGGGGATTCGGACGGATTCAAATTTGCTCCCGGGGACACGGGCCGCGTAATAGTCGTGCTCGACGACCTGGATTTGATACAGGCGGTAGACGAGCAGGCTGAAGCCCGCGATCACGAGGAGCGCGAGGAGATACAGTCTGATTCTAAATTGCGTCACCATCGTAGGTATGCCGTCGTTTCAGACCTTCCGTTTCGATTCGGTAGCGGGTCTGATCCGCCAAGCGGCTCAATAATAGCAGCAAAAGGGGAGATACGAGAGCGGAAAAAAGCGACGTCATCACAACTTTCCACCAGAACTCACCCGGAATGAGGAGCGCCCCGCGATGAAAGCTGAGGACGAGGTATTCCAAGATCAAAACAATCGAGGTGCAGAGCCCGATCATGAAGATGGGGAGTTCCCACCGACCTCGTCGAAAGAGTGGGCGGACCCCCTGGATGAAAGCACCGGTGAGTCCGAGGAGAAAAATCGTGAATCCGAAGGGGAGCTCGGACGCAGCGATCCCGTCGGGAACTCCCTCTACCGAATACATGGGCAGATGATATCGGGCGTCCCAGAGAAAGCCGGTGAGAAGGGCAAAAAGCAGCATCACAGGAAAAGGGACTGCGATGGCAATGGCGTAAAAAGCCGTGTGGACAAGGAGAAGTCGCGAGCCGTACGCCCAGTCAAAGACAGGGATGAACTCCTGGAGAATGAAGGAGACGGGGATCAGTAGAAAAATGGCGAGAAAGAATTTCATCAGCCTTATTCGTTCTCCTTGGCGACGGCTTCGGGATCGTCCGGCGTACCGGCTTCTGGACTGACCGGCTTGGGCAGGATGACAAAGACGTCGAGCAATTCTTCAAAATTCACGGCTGGAGCCACGGTGGCCGTGGCATCGATCGCACCGATTTCCAGGGTGATCACTTTTCCAAGGAGCAGGTCAGGTGGGAAGAGTCCACCGGCACCCGAGCTGAAGACCCGCCTGCCGGCGGCTGCATCCGCTTCCTTGGAGAGGTAGCGGAGTTGGAGATTCGGCATCCGCTTGAGAGCTCCTCTCTGGCCATTGAGGATTCCCTGGTCCTGGCTGTTCTCGAATTTTGCCGAGACCTGGCACATTTCGTCGGTCAACAGCAGGACTACGGCAGAATGCTCACCGACGACCTCGGAAATCTTGCCCACGAGTCCCGCCTCCTCCCCGACGGGCACGATGACAGGGCTGTCGACCTGGATCCCGTCGGCACTCCCTTTGTTGATCATCAGGGTGTTGTACCAGGTCAGCGGTTTGCGGCTCATGACCCGTGCGGCGATGACGGAACGGGGGACTTTCTCTTTGTAGACGAGGGCGCGGCGGAGGTGATTGTTTTCCTCCATCAGCTCATCCAGCTGGATGACTTCGAGCTTCAATCGATCTCGCTCCCGTTCCAGTTCATCGACGAGATAGCGTAGCTGGGCCGGGCTGAGGGGTTCGGTGCCGGCTTCGAGGACGCCGGTTTCCACCGCCGAAGAGGCATTGATGAACGGCCGGAAGGCGACCATCACCCCGTTCTGGATCTGGGAGATGACGGAAGGCTGAAAGAGAGTGATCCAGACAAGCAGTCCGACAAAAATGGTCAGGAAGACGATATTCAGTCGGCTCATGGAGAAGAGAAACGCGAGACGGAGTATACAGGCAGGTTAGCTCGTTCGTCCAGGTTGGGAGACTTTCTTGAGAAAGTCGAGTTCGTCAAGAAGACGTCCCGTCCCCTCCGCGACCGCGCTCAGAGGATCCTCGGCTACATGAACAGGGAGACCGGTTTCCTCCGAAATCAGTTGATCGAATCCCTTGAGCAAGGCACCACCGCCTGCGAGCATGATCCCGCGATCGACCAAATCGGCAGAAAGCTCCGGGGGACAGCGTTCCAGCGTGATGCGGATCGACTCGATAATGACATTGATGGGTTCCAGGAGTGCTTCACGAATCTCGCTGGAGGTGACCTTGATCGTTTTCGGCAGTCCGGCGACGAGATCCCGGCCTTTGACTTCGACGGAAGTTTCCTTCTCCTGGGGATAGGCGGATCCCATGCGAATCTTGATTTCTTCCGCGGTTCGTTCCCCGATCATGAGGTTGTAGGCTCTTCGCATGAACTGGACGATGGACTCATCGAACTCGTCTCCAGCGACTCGCACGCTACGGCTGTAAACCAGGCCATAGAGTGAAATGATCGCGATTTCTGTCGTGCCGCCTCCGATATCGACAATCATGTTCGCGGCAGCCTCCTGGACGGGAAGGCCGACTCCGATCGCGGCAGCCATGGGTTCCTCGATGAGGTGCACTTCGCGAGCTCCGGCCGCGGCAGCGCTCTCGTTTACGGCCCGCTTCTCCAACTCCGTGATTCCAGAGGGAACGGCGATCACGATGCGAGGACGGATCCAGCCCTTGCGGTTGTGCACTTTTCGAATGAAGTGGCGCAGCATCGCTTCGGTGACCTCGTAATCCGCAATCACCCCGTCTCGGAGCGGTCGGATCGCCACGATATTTCCTGGCGTTCTTCCGAGCATTCTTTTGGCATCATCTCCGACGGCAAGAACAAGGCTGGTGCCAGACTTGACCGCAACCACGCTGGGTTCGCGGAGAACGATGCCTTGGTCGCGCACATAAACCAGGGTGTTCGCGGTTCCCAGATCGATTCCAATGTCGCTGGAAAAGGCTCCGATTATTTTACTGATCATAAAGAAATTGTCACGATGGGACGAAAGAAATGACCTCGCTCTCGCGAGGTAGCGGTTCTAAAAATCATAAATATAACACGCAAAACCTTAAATTCCACCAGCCCGGAAGCTCATGAAGAAAAAAATAGCAAAGGAGTCTGGGTTTCTCGACGTTCCGATGCATGTTTCCGCCCATGAGTCTCTACGACATGGAGGAAGGGATGCACTATGCCTGCCAGCGCTGTGGCAACTGTTGTCGCTGGCATGGAGAGGTCCCGGTCACCGACGAAGAGGTGAAGAAAATCGCCGAGTTTCTCTCCCTGCCGCTCTATGACTTCGTGGCGAAATATACCGACCTGAGGATCAATCGTTCGGGTTTGACCCTGATCGACAAGCCCAACGGAGAATGCATCTTTCTCGATGGGATCGAATGCACCATTCAACCCGTCAAACCGAGCCAGTGCGCCGGATTTCCCAATGAATGGAACTTTCCTGGCTGGAAAGACAAGTGCGAGGCGATTCCCATTCCCAAAAAGGAATCCACGAGTTCTTCGTGATTGGGAGTGCCGTACATGAAAAACGCGGTAGGAATCCCACCGCGCTTCTCGAATTATTGAGGGTTTCTTTCTGACGCCGAAGGTTACAGAGAACCTTTGAGGGCGGAAGAAGGCTTGAAACCGACAGTCTTGGAAGCCTTGATCTTGATCGTCTCACCCGTCTTGGGGTTACGACCCGTTCTTGCAGAGCGCTTGCGGACTTCGAAAGTGCCAAATCCGAGGAGCTGGACGCTACCATCTTTTTTGACGCCTTTGGCGATGTTCTCAAGCACGGCTTTTACGGCCTCTTCTGCGGCTTTCTTGGATGTGTCTCCACCGAGAGTGGATTGTACTGCTTCAATTAGTTCTCCCTTGTTCATTACGGATTGGTAGGTTCGGTCTTCTGGTTAGTAAAGCCGTTTTTTACGGTCTATTCGGCGTGAAACCGCCGTAAATCAACGGATTGAGCTTCAGTCTCAGACCCTTACTAAGGAGGATTTTTTACTTTAGCAAGCTTAAATTTTCAGGTTACTTATAGGAAAATTCGTAAAAAAATCCTGACATTCTCTCAATGGATCTTCCCTCCCCGGTCTGCACTCATCTCTCCCGAGACCCTGACATTCATCCATCCTCGTTTGTCGCTCCCGGCGCCGTGGTGACCGGCGATGTGTCCCTGGGAGAGCATTCCAGTGTCTGGTATCAATGTGTTCTGCGAGCGGACATCCAGTCCATCGTCATCGGCGAGGGGACGAATATCCAGGACGGCACCGTAATCCACCTGGCCAGCAACGAGGGGACCCGGGTGGGGGCCTTCACTACCGTAGGTCACCGGGCTCTTCTCCATGCCTGTACCATCGGAGACGAGGTATTGATCGGGATGGGGGCCATCGTCATGGATGGGGCCACAGTGGGAGATCGGTCTCTTGTTGCGGCTGGATCGTTGATTACCAAGGGGTTGCAGGTTCCTCCGGGCTCGCTCGTGATGGGGTCTCCCGCGCGTGTGATTCGTCCTCTCACCGAAGAGGAGCAGGGGAATCTGCGTGGGTGGGCGGAAAAGTATATCCAGGTCTCCAGGGAGCATCGTGATCATCTCGCGAAATCGGACTGACTCCTGATTTGCCAAGACCGCAATCGATCGCGATAGTTCGCTACCCCTTATGGAAAAATCTGTTGTCGAAGTTGAAGTCAAAAACGTTCTCGCGACGAGCGCTGGTTCCGCGATTTTCCTCGGCAACGAGGAGAAGGTTTTTGTCATCTATGTGGACCATGCCGTGGGATCCGCGATCAACATGTTCCTCCACGGTACTCCCAAGCCCCGACCCCAAACCCATGACCTTTTTGGAGATGTCCTTGTGGCTCTTGGCGCTCGCGTTGAGAGGGTCGTAATCAACGATTTTTCCGATACGGTCTACTATGCCAGGATCATCATCGTGGCAGAAAACGAGCTCGAGGAGCGAAAAATTGTCGAAATTGATGCTCGTCCGAGCGACAGCATCGCTCTCGGGATCCAAGCCGAGGCCCCCATTTTTGTCGCTTCCCATGTCTGGGAAGCCGTCGAGGACATGTCGATTGTCCTCAGGAAAATGGAGGACAACAACGAGGGGACCGACTTCCCCGACATCCAGTAAAAGGAGTCGGGAAGCTGTCCGCTATTCCTTCTCAGCGAGACGTCTCTATGCGTCTTCGTCCAGGGTGTAGACGAAGAGTCCCGAGCGCAGCTTGGGTTCGAACCAGGTCGATTTCGGCGGCATGATCTCATCGGCGTCCGCGATGTCGATCAATTGATCGACGGTCGTCGGATACATCGAAAAGGCGGCGCTCCAATCTCCGCTGTCGACTCGTTTCTCCAGTTCTGCGGTTCCACGGATCCCTCCGATGAAATCGATGCGAGTGTCCGTTCTTGGGTCTTCGATTCCGAGGAGAGGGGTCAGAACCCGATCCTGGAGTACGGAAACATCGAGACGATCGATGGGATTCTCGGAATCGACCGGAGCCCAGGTGAGGTGATGCCATTCTCCTTCGAGATAGAGGCAGAGAGACTCGCTCGATTCGGGCGATTTCTCCCCATTCGACTCCACTTCGAAGACTTCCTTCAGTTTCCCAAGGAATTCCGAAGACGAGAGACCATTGAGGTCTTTGACGACTCGATTGTAAGGCAGCACGTTGAGCTGGCTGGCGGGGAACAATACGGCAAGGAACCAGTTGTAGTTTTCGTCGCCGGTGTGATCGGGATTGGCTTCGCGGCGTTCCCGTCCGACACGAGCAGCGCTGGCGCTCCGGTGGTGACCGTCGGCGACGTAGGAAAGAGGGATTTCTCCGAGCGACTCGAGGAGAGGGGCCGCCGAGGCCTCTTCGACCCGCCAGACGGTGTGCTGGACGTCGACATCGTCGACGAAATCGATGGTGGGTTCGTGGGAGGCGGTCCATTCGTCGACGAACTGGTCGACTGCGGCCTCGTCCTTGTAGGTCAGAAATACGGGGCCGGTGTTGGCGCTGAGAGTGTCGGTCAGACGAGTCCGGTCGTCTTCCTTGACCGGGCGGGTTTTCTCGTGCTTCCGGATGATGTTGTTCTCGTAGTCCTCGATATGGCAGGCGAGGGTCACCCCGACCTGGGAATGACCGTTCATGATCTGGCGGTAGAGGTAAACGCAGGGAACCGGCTCGCGGACGAGCATTTCATCCTGCTGGAACTTCTCCAGATTGGTCCGGGAGCGTTCGTAAATCTCGTCGGAGTAGGGGTCGGTGGAATCCGGGAACTCGATCTCTGCCCTGACGACCCGCAGGAAGCTGTAGGGGTTTTCACCCGCAAGTTCGCGGGCTTCCTGCGTGTTGACCACGTCGTAGGGGACCGAGGCGATGGTCTCGGCTTTGCCGGGCGCGGGAACGAGGGAGGGGAAGGCTTTCACTTTCATAACTTGGAAATTCGGGACAGTTCTACGCAATCCCTACACGGATGCGACGGGTTCACAACTGACAATATGGTCGTGTTGGGTGGTCGAGGAATCAGCTTGCCAGCAGCTCGCGAATTTTCTCGGCGTTCAATTCCTCGAGCGAGTCGACGATCTGCTCGGGAGCAAGGTCCACGAAGCTCGAACGGGGATGGGTCGTCGTCACGGCAATTGATTTCATCTTTCCCGCCTGCGCTGCCTCGATTCCGACATGGGCGTCTTCGATGACGACACAGTGTTCGGGAGCGCGATCGATCTTGCGAGCTGCTTCGAGAAAGACATCGGGAGCGGGTTTACCATTCGAAACGTCTTCGGCCCCCGTGTAGTGAGAGCGAAAGTAGGCGTCGAGACCTGTCGAGCGAAAGCAGACCTCGATGTTCTTTCTCGATGTTGAAGAGCCGAGGGAGAAAGGGATCCCGGCCTGTTTGAGATCGGAAACGAGATCCATCACGCCCGGGAGTGGCTCGAGTCCGCTGCTGGCGAGAAGCTCGCGGTAGAGTTCTTCTTTCCGGTCTCCGAGTTCCTGGATTTTTTCCTGTTCCTCCGGCAGGGCCCAGCCGAAGACATGGGGAATACACATCTCGTTTCGCATCCCGAACGACTCTTTGAATTGCTCCTCGGTGAGGGGTTTTGAAATTTCGTCGGCAAGCAGAAACCAGCTTTGCTGGTGCTGATCGTGGGAGTCGATGAGCACGCCATCGAGATCGAAGAGTACGCCGTAGTCGGATTGCATGGGGAGAAATACGTCAGGGGTCGCGGGATGCCAAGTGCAGATCAGGGATCAAGGGTGCTCGTGGGAGTTTCCTGTCGTTGAGGATTGTCTGCCCAGCAGGCTCCGAGGAGGAGGAGGGCGGGAAGAAGTGCCGAAACCCAGAGGATCGGGGAATAGCTCTGGGTCCAGGAGAGGGACAGGCTGAAAAGCAGGGGTCCGATCCCGCTTGCGATGACCATGCTGGACATTCCGATTCCTGATACTGCGCCGAGGTGACGCCGGCCAAAAAATCGAGGCCAGACGATACCGGAGAGAGCCGAAAAACAGCCTCCGCAGATCCCGTTGCCAGCGACGTAGGCAACCAGACCGAGAGGGCTCGCGAGGGTGACGGTGCCGATGACACCGGTCAGGGCGGCCGCATTGAGAAGAATGAGCAGGTATTTCAATCGAGTTCGGGAGCTGATCCACCCACAGAACAGATTGGTGACCACGCTCAGGATCGCCATCGGCAGGAAATAGCCGATGATTTCTCCCCGATCGCGGCCGAACTCCTCGCCCAGGGAAAGAATGTGAAAGGTGAAGGCCGTCGAGAAAAGGGCGAAGAAGGAAAAAGACAGGTTGAAAACCCAGAACGCCCAGGTGCTCAGGGCTTCCTTTCTTTCGAAGTCGCGGTGAGTCAGCGAATCTGCATGGGCCTTGGGGCGGGGAGTATCCGCGGCGACCCCGTCCATCGTCAGTCCGCATTCCTCGGGGTTGTCCCGGAGGAAGATCCACCCCAGTACTGCCATGACACCGATGCTTGCGATTCCGAGGGCAAGCCAGGTTCCCCACCAATCGAGGATCTCGATGAGAGAATAGAGGACCTTGGGGGCGATCGCGAAGGCAAAAGAAGTCACCGTTCCGCTGATCGCGAGAGCGGTGCCGCGATGATAGTCGAACCATTTCCCGATCGCGTTGCGGCTCGTCATTGTGAGGACTCCCTGGGCGGAGGCACGAATCAGGTAGAAGCCGATCGTGATGAGGAGGAAGGCGAGCACCGTCGACGAAACTGAGGGAAAGGTTTGCGTCAGTTTCTCGAGGAGAAGGTGAGTCCCGCTGAGGTAGAACAGG
Source organism: Verrucomicrobiales bacterium (assembly GCA_029213195.1). Lineage (GTDB taxonomy): Bacteria > Verrucomicrobiota > Verrucomicrobiia > Verrucomicrobiales > DEV007 > Arctic95D-9. The sequence continues at coordinate 12,780 of JARGNI010000054.1, read as the reverse complement.
ATTAGCCCGGTTGCGATTGCGGATCCGACGACCATCTTACGGGCTCCGAATCGGTCGAAGACCCGCCCGAGCCACGGCAGGGTAAATCCGCTGAGCACCGTGCCGATGCAGTAGGCGGTGCTCAGCTGGACCCGGGTCAGCCCGAGTTTTTCCATGAGGATGTCGGTAAAGACGCTGAAGCCCATGGTCTGACCGGGAATGGAAAAGACGACTCCCAGCGTGGCGATTCCCACGATGACCCAGCCGTAGAAAAAGCGAGAGCGTCGAGGAGACAGGGGGAAGTCGGGAGACCAGAGGGACATGAAGGGGGGGAGCGGGCGCGGTCGATGCCGTCGGTTGCTTTCTCGATGGTGTCAAGAACCCTGCTCCGATAGGGAGAAGAATCCGCGGATCTCCGTTGGCTATTTCCTTGCCCTGCTGCCCGATTTGGATTTGAAAGAGGACATGACGCTTTTCCGAATCGTTTTCTCCCTCCTGTTTCTCTCCGGGGCTCTTCTCGCTGCTGAAGAGCGTCCGAATCTTCTTTTCATCTACCTCGACGACTTCGGGTGGCGCGACACGGGTTTCATGGGATCCGATTTCTACGAAACTCCCCATCTCGATGCGCTGGCCAGGGAGGGTATGATTTTCACCCATGCCTACTCTGCCTCGGCGAATTGCGCTCCGGCCCGGGCTTCCCTCTTGAGCGGGCAATACACGCCCCGTCACGAAGTCTACAATGTCGGGACGGGGCCGCGCGGAAAGTCGGCCTATCGTCGGCTCGAGCATATCCCGGGAGTGGACACGCTCGATCCCGAGATCACGACCTGGGCACAATGCATCCAGGCCTCAGGATACCGGACTGCGACGATGGGAAAATGGCATCTCAGCGACGATCCGCTCCCTTACGGATTCGATGTGAATGTGGGAGGGAGTCACTCGGGAGGGCCACCCAGGGGATACTACCCGCCTCATCCCAAGGTGGCTGGTCTCGGAGAGGTCCCGAAAGGGGAATATCTCACCGACACCCTGACCCATCGCGCAATCGACTTCATCGAAGAGAACCAGGATCAGCCCTGGATGCTGTATTTGACCCATTTTGCGGTGCATACCCCACTCGACCCCAAGAAAGAGCTGGTCGCAAAATACCAGGCCAAGCCGCCCGGCGAGCTTCATGACCATGTTGCGATGGCAACCATGATCGAGGCGGTCGACACCGGAGTCGGCAGAATTGTGTCTGCCTTGCAGGAAACGGGAACGAGAGACCGAACCGTCATCATCTTCTTTTCGGACAACGGCGGCTATGGACCGGCAACGGACATGGACCCGCTCAAGGGCTATAAGGGGACCTACTACGAGGGCGGAATTCGAGTGCCCTTCTTTGTAAACTGGCCGGGAGTGGTCGAGCCGGGACAGACCGTGGAGACACCCATCATCGGAGTGGACCTGTTTCCGACCTTCTGTGAAATCCTCGGAGCCGACCTGCCCGAGGGGCAGCCCCTCGACGGCGTCAGCCTGGTCCCGCTGTTTCGCGGAGGGAGCCTCGAGGGCGGAGAGCGAGCGCTCTTCTGGCACTTTCCGGCTTACCTCCAGAGTTACAGTATCAAGACGGAACAGCGCGATCGTCTCTTCCGGTCCCGACCCTGTTCCGTGATTCGAAAAGGCGACTGGAAGCTCCACCAGTATTTCGAGAAGAACGAGTTCGAGCTTTATCATCTCGGCAAGGATCCGGGAGAGACCACCAACCTGGTCGAGACGGAGCCCGAGAGATTCGAGGAACTGAAACAGGATCTCGAAACCTGGCGCAAGGAGATCCAGGCTCCGGTCCCGACAGAGCTCAATCCCGAGTATGACGAGGAAGCCGAAAGAAAGGCGCTCGCGAAGTAGGGCCCGAGGCGCGACCGGAATCAGACCGGGCGACTGATTCGCCGCCAGAGCGGATCGAGGAAGAGGGTGATGAGTTCCGTGGCCTGGTCGTTTTCCGGGCGGTTCTCGTATTTCTTTCGCACCTCGTCTGCGGCGTAGAGCATCGACAGCTCCTTGTCATTCATCTCGATGATATCGATGTGACGACCGATGACTGAGGGGCTGAATCCAAAGCTCGCAAAGAGTCCGGGGTCGAAGCTTTGCGAGTGGTGGGAGAAGGCGGAGATCTTTTCGGGGGGGCTCGCCGCAAGAGAGTGCTGGAGAAGGTGATTCCAGAAATAAACATTTTTCGGACTTTCGAATCCGATGAGGACCGAGAGACCACGGACGGCCCATCGCAGACAGGTGGTCTGGCTACTCGGAAAGCGCTCCTCCGTCTGGTGCAGCCCTCGGTGGTTTGCCCCGACGATGCGTAGCAACTCGCCGATCCGTGGCAGCTGGAGTTCAAGAGGGGCCGATTCGAGGACGGATTTCTGGGTTTCCTTCAGCTCTCTTTCCAGCTCGGCTTTCGATACCCGTGCGCTGGGTTTCTCCTCGTCGAGGTCCTCGAGAATTTGCGGAGCAACGGGAGCAGTGGGGAAGGGTTCTGAAATCGTTCGGACCTTGAGGTCACCCGCTTCCAGGGTCTCAGGGGGCGTTTCCGAAGGAGAAGAGGGCGCACTCGGTTCGCTGACGACTCGTTTTCCGGTTCCGCGGATATCGGCAATGATGGAGTCGATACCGGCAAGCTTCTCTCTCGGGGGCATTCCCGGAGGAGCGAAGAAAGGATTCTCCACTCCTCGCTCCTGGGAGGAGGATGGGAGAGGAGGAGACTGAGCCGGAGGGCGCGGAGGAGTTGCCGGGAGTGGCTTTTCATCCCGGAGCGCCTCAAAAAACTCGGCCTTGTCGGTCAGACCCGCGAGCGAGATCGGGGAGTCGGTGTCCGCATCTTCTTCCGAAGGCTGGAGAAAGTCTTTCGCATGCAGATCCCACAGTTCCTTGGCCTGCCGCAGGACGCCACGGGGATACAACTTGGTTTCCGCATCCATCCAGAGATGCTCGTGTTCGAGCCGATCCAGGAATCGATCGATGCCTGTGAAAGAAAGGGGCGTGGACTCGAGACGACTTCGGATCAATTCCGATGCCGCTTCCGGAGCGATCGCTCGCAGGGTTTCGGTCTCGCCATCGAGTCGGTCGAGCAAGGCAGAGGGGAGGCGTTGCTCGAAAACGGACTCCCAGATGTCCTCATTGAGGGAGAGGAGGGTGACACTCCGTGGAATCGATTGCCGAATTCCCGTGAGGAGATTCGCGATCTCGAGTCCCGCAGAGTCGGATTGGAAAAATCCATCGAGCCCGTCTGCTACGAGGAGGACGGGGCGATAGAACGAATGGATGCGGAGGAGCTGGAGAAGACGTTCTCTCGCTTCCCCGCTGGAAAGACCGCGAAGCGACTCGAGTCCCGCTTCTCCCCGTAGCTGTTGATCCATCAGCAGGCGGGTCCAGAATCCCAATTCGCTGCCGCGCAGGCCGATGGCCTCCTGGAAGCCAGGGCTGGCTTGGTAGCAGAGTTCGCGTCCTCGCTTGTCCATCCAGCCAAAGGCGCCGGAGGGGTGATCAGGAGAAAGGACCTGCGCGAACTGAGACCGCAACTGGGTGTCGTCGACCGGGCAGTCGTCGAGCAGGGAAGATCCCTCCTGTCGATGCGCGAGGGTCAGCTGGGCGAACAGGAATCGACTGGTTTCGTCGAGGAGGGACGTCGCAACTGATTTCGTCGGAGACGCATGCCCCAGTTGGCGAAGTGCCGAACTGAAGACCACCGGCCAACTGATTGGTCTCGAAGGATCGAAAGGGAGCGAAAAGGTCGTTGCGAGAGGTGCAAGTCGCTTTTCGATTCGAGCAGAGAAATGACTTTTTCCGTATCCTGCTCGTGGCGCTTTGACGAGAATGAGGCGGCCCAGGAAATCGGCAGGACTGTTCTCTTCCGTCGGCGAAACCAGGGATTCGACCGAGGCAACGACACGCTCGAATGCCGAATGGTGGATTCGGGCGACACCCGGAAGTCGATCCGAACCCGGAACGAAAACATCATCGAGAAATGGGTTTCGCAGATCCTGATTCATCAAAGAAGGGTGGGTAAAATCACGCATTCTGTCTTAGCAGTAATGGCAATAATTATCGATTTTTAATCTCAATTACGCAAGTTTTTATATTTTTGATAACATATCTTAAACTTCTCGCTCAGGGGCCCGCTCTTTTGGCCCGTGGAACGATCGTCCTACGCGCCGTGAATTCGTCCTGATTTGTGCTTGTGGAAGCCCTGTTGTTTGGTAAGAAACCTGTCTCTCTGCGCAGGTCTCACTGTCTTTCGCGGTGAGTTAGATCTGCCTGGCGAGTGGAGATGGAGAATCTCTGCGACCCGGGCTCACATTACGAAGACCGAAAAAACTACACTACGAACTAGAATTCTATGAACATTAAACAAGATGGGATTACTCCCAACGCTGGCCGTTTGCTCTGGGCCGGATTCACCGCGATCCTCGCTGCAGGTGTCGGCTTTGGAGTCCGTGGCGGTATTCTCGCCAACTGGGCCTCCGAGTTTGGCTTCACCGGCGCACAGCTCGGTTCGATCGGAGCGGCAGGTCTTCTTGGCTTTTGCCCGGGGATTATCCTGGGAGGACTCGTGGTCGACAAGCTCGGCTATGGCAAACTGGTCTTCGCCGCCTTTCTCTTTCACGTGCTCTCTGCTTTCGTGACTTTCGGAGCGATGGGGGATCAGCCGCAAGAAACGGCGTTCCAATTCCTCTTCTGGGGAACCTTTACTTTCGCTGTCGCGAACGGAGTTCTCGAGGCAGTCTCCAACCCTCTTGTGGCGACTCTCTTCCCCACGAAGCGAACCCACTATCTCAACATCCTTCACGCCTCCTGGCCACTCGGTCTTGTCTTTGGTGGACTGATCGGTTGGACGATGGGTAGCTTCGACTGGAAAATCCAGCTCGCCCTTTTCCTCATTCCTACCGTCGTTTACGGTATCATGTTCATGGGCCAGAAGATGCCCAAGTCCGAGGCTTCCGAAAAGGGACTCAGCTTCGGAGAGATGCTCAAGGATGTGGGTATCCTCGGTGGACTGGTTGTCTGCTTGCTTATCGGATTGTTTGTCAACTTTGCAGGTGGCGTTTTCACTCCGGATTTTCCCAGCTGGATCGGCTGGATCGTTTGCTTCGTTCTCGTGATCGGGATTTCGGTCATGACCAAGTTTTCTTTCGGAGCGTTTCTCCTTTTCATCCTTTTCATCACTCACGCACTGGTGGGTGCTGTGGAGCTGGGAACGGATGGCTGGATTCAGAATATCACCGGAAATATTCTTACGGCAGAGCAGGGCAAAATCCTCTTTGTCTTCACCTCGCTGATCATGTTCGGTCTCCGCTTCTGTGCGGATTTCATTGAGAACAAGCTGGGGCTTTCTCCCGTCGGACTGCTCTTTGTCTGTTCGATCCTTGCGGTTGCGGGTCTTTTCCTTGCGAGCAACATCCAGAGTTTCGGCTTGGCTTTCCTCGCTCTCGCTGTTTACGCCATTGGTAAAACGTTTTTCTGGCCGACGATGTTGGCCGTGGTCGGAGACCGCTTTCCCAAGTCCGGCGCGGTTGCGATGTCACTCATGGGAGGTATTGGAATGATGTCGGCGGGACTCATCGGTTCCGTCGGTCTTGGCTTCGCCAAAGACAAGTTTGCTTCAGAGGCTCTCCAAACTGCAGATTCAGCTGTGTATGCTGAATACAAGGCGGTCGATGCGGAAGGGAAAGACGTTGAGAACTCGTTCTTCGTCTTCAAGGGCGGTGCGCTTGACGGGAAGAAGATGGGTGCGATCAAGGAGAAGCTTGATGGTGGCGGCGAGTTGACGGAAGCGGAAGCTGCTGCACAAGCGGCGAGTATCGAAGGAGACCGTAAGACCCTTCGGGCCGATGCTTTCATCCCTGTCATCATGGCGGTGATCTATCTGCTCCTTCTCCTCTACTTCAAGATGAAGGGCGGATACCGTCCGGTGAAGATCGAAGACGCGTGATCTACGCCGAATTCGATCTCGAATTTCGAAGAAGCACCTCGGAAACGGGGTGCTTTTTTTGTATTCACGGCATACCACCGACGGGTCGATCGTCCGTTTTTTATAACCCCTTGTTCGAATTTTTGGTATGCTGACGATATGAAACTGCTCGCGACACTCCTCCTATCGGTGCTCGCCAGCACTCTTTTTGCCCAAACGACGATCAAGAGAGAGATCAGCGTGGGGCTGGCGAAGATCGAGGACGTCCGTCCGATCCTCGAAGGCGTGCTCAGCCCGGCTGGGAAGTTCCTGATGTTGAGCCGGAAAGGCAGCGTGCTGGTCATCGACACGCCGGAAGGGGTTCTTGCGGCAGAGCAGGCGCTAGCGGGAGCCGATTTCGTGCAGCCGGATATTGCCCTGGATTTCGAGTTTGTGACCGGGCTTCCTTCCCGGACCACTTCCATCACCGTGGCGCAGGAAGTCCCTTTTCCGACCGAGTATGCGCCCCCCACCATCCTCGTCGGACCGAATGGACCCTTTGCGGTGATTCCGGCGACCCCGACCAAATTTCAGAAACGAAATATCGGGGTGACCAGTGAGACGACGAGTACGTTGAATCCAGACGGGTCCATCACCATGGACATCAATGTCGAGAACACGGAGTTTGAGGGCTTCGTCAACTACGGCTCCGGGATCTTTCCGGTTGGCGCAGTGGGGACGATTCCTGTCCAGGGACAGGTCGGGAATCCCGGTTTTTTCTCCCCCCTGATTCAGCCCGGAGCGATCCAGATGCCGATCCTGTCTACGACCCGGATCTCGACCTCGATTGTAATTCGCCCTCGGTTGGCGGGTGGAAGTGTTCAGGTTGATCTGATCCCTCGTCTCACGATCGCACCGGAGCCCGAAGCGCTCTCGGAGCGAGAGCCTGAGCAGGTCGACTTCCGTGATTATCGTACGACGATCGAGGTGGCTCCCGGGAGTGTTGGGCGAGTTCGCGGATTTTCCGGGGCCAGCGAGGAATTCAATCGGCACTTCCTCGGGGCAAAGAATCTCGAAGAAGGATCCACGGCCATCAAGGTTCGTGCCCAGTTGAAGCGACCGAACGAGAAAGGGGAGGAGACGTCAGACGAATTGCCCGAGGAACCGACTTTGGGCTCCGGGGCCGTTACTCCGGGCGGCACTTCCTCAGCCCTGCCGCCTCAGCCGTAATCTCGGTCTCAGGACTCCTTTTTCTCGGGGAGAATCGTGCACGCTCCTTTGCATCCGAAGAGCTTGCTGAGCAGGTGGCGATTCCGTGAGACCCAGGCGTAGATCTTTTCGGCAACCCAGATGACTCCGGGAAGCCAGAGAAACAGGCCAACAGGGAGGAGAAGGGGGATGCGGACGCCCAGGAATCGAATTGCTCTTGCACCTCGGTAGATAGTCCCGTCCGGTGTGACACAGTGAATCGCCTCGAGCAGGTCTTCCCGCGTGATTCCGGGAGCGATGGCCTCGGTCCGGGGATCCTTGAGAGGAATCATCTCCACGAGGTGGAACCAATCGAGCCAGCCGAGCAGACGACTCTGAAAGGTGCACATCGGACAATCGCTGTCGAAGAGGAGAACGTGTTTGGCGCGTGACATGGGAGGAGAGAAAAAGTGAGTCAGTCGGAAGAGTTTTCGCGTCGGGCCGCCAGGATCGCGCGGGCTTCTTCGGCGATTGTTGGATGGGTCGGAGCGGGGGAGTCCTGATCCTCTTCACTGACGACGAGATCCCAACGGTCGTTGCATCCCCGGCAACGATAGGCGACATAATCCCCAATCGCCCATCCCTCTTCCGGGGGATAGGAAATCAGGTGGGCCGTTTCGCCGCAATCGACACACACAATCGTTTTGGGCACCTCCATTCCGCCAACCTTCGCACATTGTTTCATGCCTGACAATCCGCAGCCGGTCATCATTCTCGTCGAGCCTCAACTGGGGGCCAACATCGGGATGTGTGCTCGCGCGATGCTGAATTGCGGGTGGAGTCGGCTTCGGCTCGTCAATCCTCGCGACGGTTGGCCGCAGGAAGACGCTCGAGCCGCGGCCGCCGATGCCGACGCGGTCCTCGAAGGGGTCGAGATTTTTGATTCGGTCGACGACGCGATTCGGGATTGTCGCCGAGTCTTTGCGACAACAGCGCGGAGCCGGTCTCTCGCTCAGCCGGTGGAAACGGCGGAGGCGGCGGCAAGGGAGATCGCAAGCCTGGGGAGCGACCAGAGCGAGGTGGCGATCCTGTTTGGTCCGGAAGCGTCAGGTCTTGACGGTGAAGCGATCGCGCGGGCCGATACCCTGGTTCGATTTCCCACCAATCCCGAGTTTCCTTCTCTGAACCTGGCCCAGGCGGTGTTGCTTTTCGGATGGGAATGGCGTCGGGCTATGGGTGAGACCTGGGAAGTGGAAGAAACCGAATCCACTGCCTCAAGAGAGAGCCTCGAGAGATTCCTCGGAAGACTGTTCGAGTCGCTCGAAAAGAAAGACTACTTTCTCACGGAAGATCTCCGACCCCACACGGAAAAATCGCTGAGAGGACTTTTCACCCGAACCAAGGCGACGGAGCGAGAGGTTCAACTCCTGCAGGGACTGCTGACGGCCCTGGTTCGGGACAAATCTTCCACGGAAGAGGGTTAGGTCGACGACATGACCCTGTCTTCTTCTTCGATGTGGGCATCTTCCCGCTGGCGCTCGATGACTTCGGAATCGTTGTGACGCGCGCTTCCGTTCAGATAGGCGGAGGCGTAGTCGACATTCTCCGTTTCCATTCCGTAGTTCTGGCAAATCAGGTTGGTGCTTATCCGCGCGGATTCGTAGATGGTGGGAAGACCGGATCCAGGATGGGTTCCGCCCCCGACAAGGTAGCAGTTCTCGAAACCCTGGTATTGGTTGTGAGGGCGAAGATAGAGCATCTGGCCGAGATGGTGCGACAGGTTGAATGTCGCACCCATGAAGACCCCGCTCTTCTCCCAGCTCGCGGGTGTGAGGACTTTTTCCTCCACGATATGATCGGAGAGATCCTTCATCGAAGTTTTCTCTTCGATCCGCGCGATGATTTTGTCGCGATATTCTTTCTGGAAGGATTCCCAGTCCTGTCCATGACGGCGGTTGATCGTCGGCACGAGAATGTAGAGCGCCGAGTGCCCTTCCGGAGCGACGTGAGGGTCCGTGATCGATGAGTTCCGGATGTAGATGGACATGTCATCCGAGATCCGCCGTTCGCTCTGGATATCGTGAACATTGGACTCGTAGTCGTCAGCGAAAAGCACGTGATGGTGGGGCTCTTCTTCGTAGAGCTTGTCGACACCGAGATAGATCATGAAGGTCGAGCAGGAGAACGCTTTCTTCCGCATCTTCTCCGGGGCGATGCTGCTTCCATTGAGGAGGCTCGTCATCGCATGGGCAAAGTCGGCATTCACGACGACATCATCGGCCTCGATGATTTCTCCGGAGGTCAGCTTGACTCCCGTCATGCGCTTTCCACTCTGAAGGATTTCTTCGACTTCGGATTCGAGGCGGATGTCTCCTCCCTCTTCTTCGATAACTTCTGCCATCGCCTCCGAGATTTTGCAGAGGCCGCCCTGCACGTGGTAGATCCCAAACTCATACTCGGTGTAAGCGAGGATGGAGAAGAGGGCGGGACATTTCCACGGAGACATCCCAAGGTATTTGGCCTGGAAGGTAAACGCGAGGCGGAGCCTCTCGTCTTTGAAGTAGTCGCCGAGAACATCGAAGACCGACTGCTTGGTCATGATGTAGGGAAGCGACTTCAAGAGAAGCGGGCTCAAGTAGGAGCTGAGCGACGCGTAAGGCCGCTGCAGGACCGGGTAGATGTCTCGCAGCTTATTTTCGTGATCCGACATGAAGCGACGGTAGCCTTCGCCGGCGCCCGGAAAGACTCGCTCCACCTCCGCCTCCATCTGCTCACGCGTCGGGTAGGTGTGGAGGGTGGTGTCTCCCCAGGACAGACGCGTCATGGGGTTCAGCTTGACGAAATCGAGATAGTCCTCCGCCTTTCGCCCCACTTCCCCGAACATTTCGTCGAGGACGAATTTCTGGTGAAGGAAGGTGGGTCCGGTGTCGAAGGAGTAGTCTCCAAGACGGATTTCGCGGCTTCTCCCACCGACGACAGACTCCTTCTCCACGAGGGTGACGCGGAAACCGCGGTGAGCTAGGAGCATGGCCGAAGTCAGACCTCCCGGTCCGGCTCCGATAACGACAACGTGTTTGCGGTTCATAGGATCAAGTCAGGTCTCGCGGGTATCGACTGGGGCGCTTCCGATTTAGTCTGTCACGCTCGAGAGGAGGAGCTGGCCTTCTCCTCGCAGACGGTCGTTGATCGACAAACGCAATCTCTCGACACCTCTTCGGATTCTAGCTTTTACCGTGCCAAGAGGACTGTTGATCCGCTCCGCGATTTGCTTCTGGGTCAGGCCTTCGAAGTAGGCAAGCTCGATGACCTCGCGTTGTTCGGGAGAGAGGGCAACCACCGCATTCTGCAGAACCTGGCGTGCGTCGGAGCGGTAGAGCTCCTCGCGGCCAGTGGTTCGCTTTTCCGGAGCGTCACCCTCCAGTTTTTCTTCAAACCGGTCGTAGAGAGCGCTTCGGCGCTGAACGGAGCGCACTCGGTCGATGGCTCGATTTCGTGCTGTTGTGCAGATCCAGGTCACGAGACTTCCCTTCTTGGGACGGTAGGTGTCCGCCTTTTTCCAGATCGTGGTCAAAACCTCGTTCATGACATCCTCGGTGTCCTCGTAGTGGTTGAGCACCTTGAAGGCGGTGGAGAAAATCAGGGCGGAATATTTTTCGGACAGCTCGGCAAATGCTTGCTGATCTTTCGCGGCTACCCTTTCCATCAGGTTGGCTTCGAACTTTCGTTGCTCTTTTCGGTCTTGGGTCGTGCTCATGTCGTGTAAAGGTTTTGTCTTACTTGACAAATTGTCTATGAACAAGACTTAGACAAGTATTTTTTTCTTATTTCTTATTTTTGTCTAACTTCCAGCGTAACCTGTTAAAATCATTTAAAGTCATCAGTTATGGAGAACACGGAACATGAAGTCTTCGAGATCAGCGCGGTCGCACGCCTCACCGGCATCTCGTCACACGTGCTTCGTGTGTGGGAACGGAGGTATTCCGTCGTAGATCCCCAACGAAGCGAGAGCAAGAGACGCCAGTATACTCAGTCTGACATCCAGCGGCTCTCATTGTTGAAAACTTTGGTCGACAATGGCCATGCAATCGGAACCATTGCCTCTCTGTCTACGGAGCAGCTGGAGGAAAGACTCTCCAACGTCCTGAGTTCGAGGGCTGGGGACGATCAATTGGAAGAGTCAGCACCGGTAGGTGTTTGTCGTATTGGCCTGGCTGGTACAATAATGAGACATTCTGTTCGTGAAGCCGTCGAGAACACCCCGGCCCTTCGCATCGTGGGGGAGGTTCAGGAAATGTCTCAGATTGCGACGAGCCTCCGTCCAGGGGCTGTCGATCTCCTGATCCTGGAGCGGGATACGATTTTCCCCGAGGACATCGAAGAGGTGCAGAACTTGATCTCGGTAATGAAAGTTCGTCGCGCCATCCTTGTGTATCGTTTTGCCCAAGAGGCTGTGATCCAGCCTCTCGACATCAAGAGAATCACCGCGCTTCGTGCTCCGGTCGATGCGGCAGAAATCCAGCTGGCCTGCATCGCAGATATCCAGCTTGCCCTTCGATCCGGGCAGGCTGGAGTCGTTCTTGGGGATCCCCAGGAGGAAATTCGACGTCCCGAAGGTCCCATCCCGGCGCGCGCTTTCACGGATGACCAGCTTGTCGAGGTCGGAAAGATGTCAGCGGTGGTGAAATGTGAATGCCCGCAGCACCTGGCAAACCTGCTTTCCAGTCTCTTTGCTTTCGAAAAATACAGCGAACAGTGTGAAGATCGAAACCAGGAGGATGCCGAGCTCCACGCCTTTCTCCACCAGACGACAGCGGAATGCCGATCCCAGATGGAGGGAGCTCTCGCGAAAGTGATCTCCCAAGAGGGGATCAGCCTGAAAAGTTAGGCCGGAAACCGGTTTTCCGGAGACGGGCAGATTCGAGGAATCCCGTTTACAATCAGCAGAAGTAAACGGAATTGGAAAGATCCTTTATTCAACGGGGGTTTGGTGTCTTCCAATCGGTCAGAATAGCCGTTTTGGTAACTCAATGGTAACGTTCCGATTTTGTCCGGTATTGTCTGCGACGATCTCGAACCGTTGGGAAATATGCCCAGATCCCGAGTGAATAGCCTGAAAAGGCAGGGGAATGCGATCAGGTGGCAGGGGGATGGCTGAGAAAAGGCTTACGGGTCCCCCGGGGGCATCCCTGCCCCTCCAGGGGCGATTTTCGTTTCGCGGCTGCTGTGGGTTGCCCTATAGGACGCAACAGCAAGTAACTTGCATTAAGCTTTTCCGATCTTCATTCTTGCCTGTCGATCCGATCAATCGATAGGTGTTTCGATGAGCCATTCCGATTCACTGGAACAAGCCGAAGGATTCATTGAACTCGGCATGTTCTCGGATGCCTGGCAGGTGATCGAGGATCTACCGCCGGAAGAGAGAACGAGTGAACCCGTCCTTGTGATTCGCCTCCGCATCCTAACCGGCCTCTCTCAGTGGGAACTAGGCGAGCATATTGCCAGTGTTCTTCTTTCGGGTGGCGCTGTCGGTAGCGGGCGAACGATCAGGAAAGCGATCCCGGCAAGATTTGCGATCAGTAGGGCGAGGATAGCGGATTTCATTCTTCTTCATTCCAACCCTGTTTGCTGCGAGACTCAACCCTGTTTGGTCATTCTTCTTGTGATTCGTTCCAATTTGCGGAAAATGTTCG
>JARGNI010000010.1 GCA_029213195.1 Verrucomicrobiales bacterium | reverse complement strand
TCATTATACACCTCATACAGAGTACAAGTGGTATTTATGAGATGGCTTCTAGTCGGGATTTCCTGCGTAGGTGATTTCATCACCATTTTCGCCGTTGAGCGTGATCAGGAGGAGTCCGCTCGAGTTGTCGAAAACGACTTCTGTCGGTCGCCGCGAGATGGTCCAACTGGGGGCGTCCGGCCATTGCGCGGTTCCACGTGGCTTGAAATAATAGTTGAGTTGGTTTTCATCGTTTCGGGTCTCGAAGACGATGATGGCGTGATCCGATGCTCCGTCGGGGTGACGAAATCGAAGCCGAAGCGCTTTTCCGCCCGTTCGTACGGCACCTTGGAAGGTCAGGGCGGAGTTGAGGTCGGGGAAAATTCGATAGTTGTCTGACTTGTTGATGATGTTCGTCATCAACGTATTGATCTGCGGGGCATCGTCCCTTAGGAAACTGAACTGACCAAGAGCCCGTGCGAAGGAGACCTGCTGAGAGAGCAGTCCGATGATCACTCCGGCGATGCCGATCGAGAGTCCCATGGCGAGAGCCATCTCGATAACGGTGAAGCCACCCTTCTTTTTTCGCTGGAGCGAGAGTTTCATCGGATTCGAAGACTGGTACGGCTCTTGACGTAGGATCTGCCCTTGACGTCGTAGGAGAGAATGGATTGCAGTTTCCACCCCTCGATTTCTCCGGGGTTCGTGGTGGTTGTTCCAGATCCACCTGCCGAAGGAAGGTTGTTCGGGGCCGGAATGCGGGTGCGATAGAGCGTGGCCAATACGTCCTTGCCGCCGGGGAGTTTGCCGATGGAAACCGTGTTGGTCGTCACTTCCGGGCTGAGTCCCCAGAGGGATGCGTCGGTGTTGATCTGGTCGAACGGAATCCGCTGAGCGAGTGCCGATTCCCTTGTCAGGTAGGCGTCCGACATTGCCTGCTCGACCGTCCCCGCCTGGATCGATGCTGCGTTGATCGAAGCCTTCAAGGTCAGAAGGGCCACGATCACGAGTGTCGCGTAGCTGATCGCGATATCGATCAGGGCAGAACCTCTTTGATGTTGGCTGCGGTGCTGTGGAACGCGGCGCATGGGTAGGGAAGGGGAATATAGGAATCGGCTCAGTCGATCGAGGTCACGGAGCCATTGAGCTTGATTGTGCGTTGGACCTGAAAGGAGATGTACTCCAGTCGATCTACTCCGAAAGGGGTCTCGGTGAGGATCTCGAGAGTCCAGTCTCCATCTTCTCTGATTACATCATCCCACTTTGTCACGACGAGGGTGTCGTTCTTGGGAATGGCGGCATCGACAAGAATCGCGGAACCTGGGACACGAACACCTTCCTTGCCGAGCTCGGGAGCACCTTTGTATACTTGGGCGTAGGTATAGGAATATGGATAGAGATCAGCCAACTCGATCTCCATTCTTGGGGCATTTCCCTTGATCTTGAACCCTTCTGTCAGACCACCGATATTGCTGCTGGCGACTGGCCAGATCTGGATGAACTGGGAATCGAGTTGGGACTCAGGAGCCTGGTAGTCCGCAAGCGAGAAGACGGAGAATCTCTCCTCGCCCCTAACCTTGGTGCGATCACCGCCCGGAACGGAGTTGAGCGTGTATTGAAGGGTATGGGTTCCGTTGGAATCGATGGAACCTTGGGAAACGAGAGTTGCCTGCGTTCGATTGATATTCGAACCTGTGCCATTCGCACCATAGGATTGGACGTGTCGGAGGAGTTTGACCGACTTGGCTGCGTCCGGTGCGCTTGGGTCGCTGCTCAGGCCATTGACGGTGATGGTCACTGTAAAAGGGCGATCCGCTCGCGTCCTCGGAATCACTTCGTAGGGGTCTTCGGAGGTGATACTGACCTCAGAAACCGGAATGTAGGAGTTCACGTAGGTTGTATCGAGGAGATAGCTCGTCAGAGGATTCGACTTGACGGTCCAGAGTTCGAAGCGGGCTCCGTTTGGATTGATGGGGAGGGGCGATTGCTGGCTGCCTTGCTGATCGACAGCGACGTCCCAGGTGCCCTCGTCCGGCATCTGAATCTGGCGGACGAAGAAGGTGTAGTCATCGTTGTCGGCTTGCAGGTTGGCGGCAAGCACGAGACAAAGTAGAGGGAGAAAGAAGAGGATGTTTTTCATTTTGCGTAGGTGACGGGTTTGAGTTCGGACGGATCGGGGATTTCTTCGGGGGCCTTTTGTGGTAGTACGGAAATGGGACCCCTTTTGAAGGTGGCGACTACGACGGAGCTGCTGTTTTTAACGGCCTCCATCGCGCCCTCGGGAAAGGGTTTGTGTCCAAAGGCCTGTTCTTTGGACACCTCTATTGTGCGGATCCAACCGCGATTGTGGGCGAAAAATTCCTGAAAGGTCTTCACCTTCGCTCCTTTCTCGATCTTCATGCGATCTTCGTATTTCTCGGGAAGATGGATCACGGCCCTCTTCGGGATGAAAGTCATCCAGCCTCGAAACGAGAGGACTTGTGAGTTTTCGATGAAGTCTTTAGGGGCGTTCTTGACCGAGGGATCTTCTTCCGTATTTCCAGCGGCAGGCCCCAGCTCTCGCAGCGGATCGTTCTGCTGAATCATTCGAAGCTTCTGGCTGAGATCGTCGTGCTTCGCGACGTCTCGAATAGGTTTGTCTTTTCCCCCAAACGGGGCGGACCAGACCGAGCTAGTAACCGAACCGAGAACCAGTGAGAGGACCGAGGCAGAAACGATGAGTAATGGACGATTCGTCATGGATTTGTGCAGTTGAGCTTGTTCAGTGCTTAGCGCCTCCGGCGACCCCCACCGTTGTCGTCATCGTCATCGTCATCGTCATCGTCATCGTCACCACCCCCCGAGCTTCCGCTGGAACCGCTGCCGGAGCTTCCACTGGAACCGCTGCCGGAGCTTCCACTGGAGCCACTTCCGGAGCTTCCACTGGAGCCACTTCCGGAGCTTCCACTGGAGCCACTTCCGGAGCTTCCGCTGGAGCCTGAGCTACCATCGGCCACTTCGTCGTAAAACCCGATCAAGACTGCCATATCCTGCAGATCCCAACCTCCATGGCTCTGGTTTGTGTGAGTGAGTTCCATCAGATAGATGATATCCCTTGGGCCGATCTCGATCCTTCCATCCTCACCCAAGTAGGGGCGTATGAAGGATTCAATCGTCGGAGCTTGGTGCATCGGAGTGGTCGTCGGCGGAATGTCACCGTTCTTGAGCGCGACGACATTATAGTTGCTATTTGTAGAGCTAAACCAGGGCCCCCAGCCGTTGTTCCAGTAGTAGCGTGCTCCCAGATTGACTGTGGCCCCTTCTTCGACGACCTGGGTATGAACGATTTCGCTGGGGTCGACATCATGGTTAGTCCCATAGAAAATCCGGTTGTATCCCTGGCCGTTGTAGTTCAACTGACACTCTGTCGGGACGAACGTCAGTGTATTGTAGTAGCTGTTGTAGGAGGTGACCCCGGCTCCAAGGATCCTTACATCCATGATAAGGTCACGCTTAGGGACGAGAGTTCCCGGTTCGACGATTTCGATAATTTCGTCGACTGTCTCGGGGAGTGTGATTTCCCAGGTCAGCTGAGGATGCGTTCCAGTCTGAACGATCGTGGGGAAGGCGCTCAGTGATCCGACTGGAATCAGGGGAGATTCGTCTTGCGCCGTTGCTAGAGTCGACGTCACGAGTGTGAAGAGGAGAGAGAGTTTCAGTTTCATGTTGCGGTCGGTTTGTGTTTTGGTCGGAGACCAAGGTGTGTCGGTCGAGTAGTCAAACTCACCATTTCGGCCCACTTTTCATCGTTTCAGAGAGATCGGATATTCAAGGGAGAGGAAGGTGGCTCAACCGGTATCAACTTTGAAAATAGCATCGCAATGGATAATTGCAATAAAATTTATAAAAACCATAATTTAGGTATCAAGGGAAACCCACCCATTCGATTTGAAAAGGGAATCGATGTTCCTCAGTATGAAAACCCGAACCCGAAGTGGAAGGTTCCCTGGGGCTCTCCGGGTTGCTGGTCGGGATTGTATCCGTATTCCAGGCGGATCGGACCGATCGGAGTGGTGTAGCGCAAGCCGAGGCCGACTGCGTATCTCATATTCGAGAATCCTGCCTGGCTCGCATCGAGAAGCACATTTCCCGCGTCGGTGAAACCGACGACACTGAGTCCCTCGAGAGCGGAGATCGGGATCTCGTATTCAGCATTGAAAACGGTGTAGAACTCTCCTCCCAACGGGTTTCCACTCGTCTGATCGATCGGGCCGAGGCTCCTCTCCTGGAAGCTACGCACGGTCAGGGGGCCGCCGTTGAAGAATCGAAGATCGATGGGGATGGCCTGAGTGTTCCCCATCGGCGAGATCACGCCGCCACGAGCGGCGAGACGGAAGGTGTGATTGCCCACCGGATGATACCACCCCAGGCGTCCTGTCGCCTTGAAGAACTCGACATCGCTCCCGAGCCCGCTGGAGGAAAGGCTCGCCGAAGTCTGCGCGATGAAGCCTTTGCGAGGGAGGCGAGGATTGTCCCGACGATCATGCGACAAGGAAACCCCTACCGCATGAACGAAGTAGTTGGTATCCCCGATCAAAGGCAGGGGAATCGCGGAATCGTCGATCTCCGTGTAGCTGGCTCGTCCAAAAAGCGAAACCATATTGCGCTGATTTCGGCCAAAGCGTTTCGTGAACTCGTAGTTTCCGCCGGTCTCCCATTTGTCGTAGCCTTCCTCCTCGCGAGTCTGTCCAAAAACACCTCCGCGGAAACGGATATCGGTATCGAGGAACCAGGGGTCGTTGTAATTGACCTGCCCTTTCGCCCCTCGCTTGGAGAATTCGATTCGAGAATCGAGGGTCCGGACATTGCCAAAAAGGTTCAGATTGGTGAATTCAAATCCCCCGATGGCACCTTCGTAGTTGGTCGAACCCGCGTAAATCGCGAGAGTGCGGGAGAAGCTCTCCTCGACGTCGACTTCGAGAGCAAAGGAACCGTCGGGCTGGCGAACGGGGTCGGTGCGGATGGTTTCAAACGCACCGGTCTGGAGAAGCTGCTCCACGGCCTTGTTGGTCTTTTCCGGAGAATAGGGTTCCCCGACAAGGCCATCGAAATGCCGGCGGAAGAACTTGTCCTGCACGCGACTGTTCCCCTCGACGGATACCGAGTGAAGGGCCACGGCCGGGCCCCAGTCGAGAGAAGCGACCAGTTCGTATTGCTCCGGAGGATCTACCTCGCCAATAGGTCTTTCTTCAATTTCCACAGCGGCTTCGTAATAGCCGGCATTCACCGCGAGAGCCCGCAGTCGCGAACGAAGGTTCCCGGTGATCTGCGGATTGAAACTCTTGTTGGAAAATTCTTTCTGCAGTTCTTCAAAGTCTTCGGCAAGACCCTCGGTGGGGGGCTCCGGGAGACTGATGGAGACGACGGTCTGCTGAGGCCCCTCCGTGATCGTGACCGCGACGGTGGCTTCCGACGAGGAAGCGTCGGTCGTGATATCGACTTCGACGAGCATGAAGCCAAGCAGCTGGTAGAAATTCACGAGTTTCTTCTCCCCGGATTGGAGATCCGCAGGAACGAAGGGGACGGGAGCGCCTTTGGGAAGCTTCAGTCGAGTTCGAGTGGCCTCGGTGAGGAGCTCGATAATCGCAGGGTCTTCCAGGGCTGAGTTTCCGTCGATGGTGAACGAGCGAATCGTCGCGACCGTCCCTTCGGAAACTTCCAGGACAATCCTCTTCTGCTCGCCCTCGCCTACGATCTTCCAATCGACCGAGGCACTCTCGTAGCCGCGCTCCCGCATCGCATTCTCGAGGAAGTAGGCGAGGTCGTCGGCCTGCGCCATGCTGACGCCCTGGCTCTCTACGAAAGCAAGGGGTGTTTTAAGCCACTCCTCGGCGCTTTCCTGAGGGATCGTGAAGAGACCGGAAAATTCGACTTTGTCCGAAGCCTTTCCCCATGGGCACGCCAGGACGAGGATTGCCGCAAAGAGCGGAATCCGGGTCCAGGTTGCGAATCGAACGGGCGACATGGTCGAGGTAACGATGGGAAGGAGGATCAGCGAAAGCGAAACACGTATTTCAGGACGGCGCGGTAGTCGTTCTGGGCATCTACGTTGCCAACGAAAAAGAGCTGCTTCCAAAGCCGGATTTTCCCTCCGATCGTTTCGGCTCCAGTCTCAGGGTTGATGCCTCCAATTTCAAGTTCGGTTCTCTCATTCAATTCATCGAGCAGATTGGGCTCGCGATTGGTATTCGTGTCGGCTTTTTTCAGATTCTTGAAGAGCAGGGTCGCGGCCTTGGAGGCAGCGAGTGCGCCGGGATCACCTCCGATGAGTTCGTCCCGCGTCGTGCCGGTGGCGAGGAGAGTGAGAATGTCTTCCGCGGGCATCGGAGGGACACTGGTGAGCACGTATTTTGGATCGAGCACCCGGTTGTAGAGGTAGGCGTTGATCCGGTAATCGTCGGCCTTGGCTCGGGCCTTCAACTCGATCGCCCCGTTGAAACCGGTCTTTTCATCGAAGCGTATTCGCCCGATATCAACGTCGACCGAGGAAAAGGGGAGGGAGAGAGAGCCATCCGCGATTTCGATGAAACCGGTTGGGGCTGGCCGTTCCAGGGTTCCCCCGACATGGACATCCGCGACGAGAGAGGACTCGACGAGATTGCTACGGATCAGGAAAGGATCTTTGGTGTAGATACGAAGATCCGTCGTCCACTGGGAGAAGGGAGCCTCCTCTACACCGATGTTGAGATCGCTGTAGGCCGCTCCCCCGCCGCTGGGGCCTCGCTCCACAGAGGGGAGTGAAGACGGATCGGGAAGCGAGATCGAGGTGGGGAGCAGGTCAAAGTTTTTGAAGAATCGGCTGTTCACGAGTCCGACCTTGCCCCGGATCGCCACCTTCGAAAAAGGGCCCTGCAGCTGAATATCGGCGTCGGTTCTCAGGCTGAGGTCGGGAGTGCGAAAGAGCAGGATCTCGCGACCCTGGAGTTGAAAATCGAGAACGGGATCTGCATCGGGCAGGAACTTGGCGACTCCGCCTGCCTCGACCACTCCGCCGGCGATGATTGCGGAAAGTCGATCGATTCGGACCTCGTTCTTCGAGAAAGAAGTATCGAGCTCGATGTCGTAGAAGGAAGGGGCCCCGGGTTGCTGCAGACGCAGTCGATCGACCTCGATTTTTCCGTCGCCATTGATCTCAGGCGTGGCCAGCGATCCCGAAACCGCGAGGTCGAGGGCGATGGTTCCTGCGATCGACTCGATCGCCGGGATCTGCGATGCGAGGAAGGCGAGCGAACTCCTCTCCATCTTGGCGGAGAGGGAGATCTTTTCCTGGAGGAAGGAGTCTTTTTCCGCCACCCAGTTCGAGGGGCGAAAGGGCATGCTGGCCACGAGCTGGAGAGGATTGACATCAGGATGGCGATACGCTCCCTCCAACTTGGCGGTGCCATTGGCGGCAGCGAGGTCAAGGGAGATCTCCCCGGCCGCGATCGCCTCTTCTCCGGAGACGACGAGCTTCGCGAGATCGAGATCCAGGTCGACGGCCGGTTTTGCGGGGCTTCCGGACAGGGCGAGATCGAGCGAGAGCTCTCCCCGGAGCAGCGGATCCTGTCCGATGAGACGGTAGACGGTCGCAAAGGAGAGCGCATCGATGCGGGAGTCCAGATCGAGAGGGGCATCCGAAGCGAACCACTTCTTCGTCGTCATCGACTCTGCCTCGAGTGGGATTTTTCCATCGAGGGCCAGGACATCGCGTCGATCGGCTTTCCCAATCCATTCTCGGAGCTCGAGAACCCCCTCTTTCCAGTCGACCACGCCGTTGAGAGAGAGCGGTGCGCTCTCGAGCGAAAGGGTCGCAAAGAGCGACTCCTGCGAGAAGTCTCCTTTCACATTGATCTCTCGGATCGGGGCCGCCTTGGGGGCAAGGAGCAGATTTCGAGCGAGGACTTCGTATTTTCCCTGCGCCGTCTTCGTGTTGAGATTACCTTCGGCATCGATCTTCGCCTCGGTGCGAGCCGGCAGGAGCGCTGCCAGGTTGCGTCCGGCGAGAAGGCGCCGCAAGACCCCTTCGGATTCCAGGTCGATCGAGGCATCGATGGAAGCCCTGTAGGCCTGTTCCTTCATCTCGAAATGTCCCGATCCTTCGAGGTGACTGGGATCATCGATCTGCAAAGAGGTGGTCCATTCGATCAGACCCGGTTGGGTGACTTTTCCGTCGATTTGAATTTTCTCAACCGGTTCGTCGAGGATGCGGAAACTGTCGGAAAACACCCGAAGCGTGCCCGAGGTGAGTGTCTCGCGATCCCAGATCCCATCCGTGACCTCGACATCGAGCGCTCCGGCAATGGGGATACTCTGCCATTGCGCTGGCGCAAAGTCTCGCCAGGGCGCCGCGAGGTCGGGAGCATCGAGATCGAGATCCAGCTCGATGGGGGAGGTGGCGAGTTCCGAGACACGGGGGACCTCGGTGAGGTCGATGATCGCGTTTCCGAGAAGTGTCGCCGAGGAAACCGCCCCATCGATGCGGGCGATGAGACGATTGACGGACCCTGCCTTTTCCGTTTTCGCGGACAAGGTAAGGGTTTCCATTTCCTTTCCTTTCCAGAGAAAGCCGGAGAGATCAGCCAAGACGTCGATCGTCCAGGTGTTTGGCGCGGTGACATCTCCAAGATAGGTGAAGTCGACATCGAGCTGGGAGTTGGAGAGATCGTCAACGATCGGGGAATCTCCGATCTCCACTTCGCGAGAGGAGTCGATTACCCGAGCCGGCCAGAATTGGAAATCACCCATTGCGTCGAGATTCTGAAAGCGACCTTTCGCAGCGAATGTCCCGCTGAGCTCTCCCGCTACCGGAGGAGTTTCGAGGAAGAGAGTGCAGATCGGTCCAACTCCGAGTTTTTCCAAGGCCAAGTTGACGTCGATCGGCGCATCCTGTTCCAAGGCAGGTGTTTCAGAAGACGGCTGAAACGGGATCTCGGCAGTGAAGGTCCCGCGAGAGGTCAACTGCTGTTGGAGGCGACCTTCGGTCAGCCGAATCGTTTTTCCATCCCAGTTACCAGAGGCCGAAAGCTGAAGTGGCTCGGAGTCCAATCGCAGTTCCGGAACATCGAAGGTATCTCCCGAGTATTGTAGCGAGGTCGTGAGAGAAAACGGAACGCCTTCGGAGTAACGAAAATCGGAGGCCGCCAACTCGGCATTCCCAGAGTGATCCTGCGCCTTGAGATCGCCGGAGCCTTTCCAGTTCAGCCTGGCGCTACCATTTCGAAGATCGATCCCGGTCTCCGAGAGCATGTTGCGGAGGCGATCGTTGACGACCAATCCCAGTGTCGCTTCGGCTTGGTAGGTGTGGGTTGACAGGTCGACGCTGCCGTCGAGTTCGAGCTGCGTTTCCGTATCGAGAGCCATATTGGCTGCGATGGCGACGGTCTGGTTCGACCCGACCATGGCTGCGGCCTGCAATTGGGGAATCACCTCCTCTTTCCAGCGAAGCTTCTCCGAGGTGAGAAGAAATTTTCCAGAGCGAACTTGCCCATCTCGAAATTCGAACTCCTTGAGCTCGCCCTGGATGGCGCCTCCCAGGGAATTCTCTCCTGCCACATCGAGGAGGAGGTCTCCCAGGGAACTGACTTTGAGATTCGCTTCCGCAAGAAGAGGAACGGTAGCGAGGCTCTCCAGTTCGCCGGCGGAGGTATAGGGATAGCGGAGGTTCGCGACGAGGCGGGTGTCAGGGCGAAGCGCTTCGATGGCGAGTTTTTCGTCTTTCAGGGTCACCGCGAGGGCCGGGATCCCGTAGTGATCCCAGGCAATGGAATTTCCAACCAGCGAGCCAGTGAGACTCCAGCTTGACGGATTCTCGAAGGAGCCGTCTAAGGAGAGGTCGAGGTGGGTAATGGTTCCACTCAGCGGAAGACCGGGCTCTCCGGCTCCGGGGAGTCGGGCAAGATCAAGAGCGGAACCGTTGCGAAGACCAACTTCCGCTTTTCCACGGCTGTCGACTTCTGCCGCAAGGACCCCACCGGCGATTTCCAACTCCGTTTCCACTCGAAAGGCACCAGGAGTCGGCTCTGCCACGGTGAGAAACCGGATCTCCGACTCTTCTCCGATCTGCAGCTCTCGAAAGGAAATTTCGTGGTTTCCGGATTCGATCTTTGTAGAGGCCTCAAATGCCTTTTCCGATTCGGGAATTGTGATGTCTCGAATCGCGAGTTGGCTCGGCTGGTTCCGATCAAAAAGCAGAGCGACCTCGCCTACTTTGTAGATCTTGTCTCCCTGGCGGATTTCGAGGGAGAGTTCCTGGATCTCCAGGGTCGAGTCGAGAAGGTTCCAGAAAGGGGAATACTCGGTGGAGGCTGACTTTTCCTTCGGTTCTCCTTGCGGCCTTTCATCCGACTCTTCGCCAGATTCGGGCAGATCGAGCACGACCGAGGCTTTCTCGATCCGAATCGCCTCCAGCCAGTCCAATTCGTTGAACCCGAAAATGAGACGAGTCGGGGAGTAAGTGGCTGTGGCTTCCTGGATTTCCAGTGAGATCAGACCGGAATCGCCCTTGCTGCCATCGAGGGCGACATCGAGAAGGGAGAATTCTCCCCAGAGCGACCCGGCGATCCTGAGGTCTCCCTCGATACCTTGGGCAGCAGCGACTCGTTGAACGACCCACTTACCAACCCAGGGAAAGGCAGGGCCTGTTGCGAGAAGCCCGAGCGCCAGGATCCCAACGAATCCGCCAAGGATCCATTTCATCCACGGACGAAAACGAGATCCGCTTCTCTTCCGGTTTGGAGGAGAAGGAGCCTTGTCTGTCGAGGGCGGAGTCTCCGCTGGGTCAAAGGATGGCATCTATCAGATTACGTGTCGGCGAACGATCTCACAGAAGAGAACGCAAGATTCGATCCATGGTGGATCGAGATGAGGTTTCGGCTGGCAGTAGCCGAAGGGCGAACAGAACCGGAGAACCGAACTGTTCAGACACGACAGACCCCAAAACATACGATGGCTCACCTGAGATCGCAAGGGGTTTGCCTGAGCCTTCAGGATCGCTAACGCTCTTTCAAATACGCGATCAGATCAGCCATATCCTGCGCTGGGAGAGCCGCTTCCAGGCCGACAGGCATGAGCGAGAGCCCGGAGGTTTGGAGTGCCACAATATCCTGTCTCGAGATCGTTTGTTCGCTCCCGCCCGGCATCCTCACGGTGACGCCGGCGGCATCCTCGGCTGAGAGGATCCCGGAGAAAACCGTTTCTTGGCGTGTTTGGACACTGGTCGCAGTCCATCGCTCTTCGACCGCGCGGTTGGGATCGAGGATATCGGTGAGAATCGCTTCCGGCGGTTTCGCCTTGATGTCGTCGAGGGAGGGCCCCACGGCGACTCCGGTTCCCCCAAATTCATGACAGGTGATGCAGGCCGCTTTCGCGAAAATCTCTTTGCCACGAGTCGAATCTCCTGCAAGAGACTGGATTTCGTCGCGATACTGCGAGATGAGTTCCGCGCGATCGCTTGCCGTTTGACCAAAGAGCTTTTGCGCAAGGTTCTTGATTTCCTCGTTCGAGGAACGCCCGTAGGACCAGCGAGTCATGGGGGGCATCAGGGAGGGGCTGATTTCGCCAGCCTCCATTCGCCTCATGAGAGCGAGCCCGGTCTTGGTGTTGGAAGTGATCAGGGTCAGCGCTTCTCGTCGCGGAGTGGGCGCGAGATCCTGCCATCGGGCAAAGAAGAAATCGGCGACTTTCTCCCGGGGATCCCGGCTGAGGGTCTGGCAGGCCGCGGCCTGGATGGCCGGGGATTCCTTCAGGTCGATCAGTTTTTCGACAAGAGGGAGTTTCTCGTCGAGCGGCAACTGAGCCACGAGAGAGAGGGCGGCAATGCGGTCCGCTTCTTTTGCCGTCGCATCTTGTGCCACCTCCGAAGCGTTGGTCAGAATTCGGGTCAGGTGCGCAGCTGCCGGAAAGGTAGCCTCGTTGCGGGTAAGCGCGGAGAGACTCCGGAAATCATCTTTCCTCTGCCGAAGTCCTTCCGAGAGACCGGTCACCATCGCAAACCGCCACCAGGAGGGTTCGCCTTCGAGGAGGGAGAGGCCTTGGTCGAGAACCTTCGGTTCCACGGTGGCTGCGAAATAGCGAGTGTAATCCTGCAGGAGCGACTTCGATGCCGAGATCCCGGCGGTAGCCTTGGCATTCGAGTTTTCTCCGAGGGCCGTTACGAGAAGAGGGAGTATGGTCGAGATCTGTTCTCCTTCGGAAGACAAGATCGCCTTGGCGAGCCACCGATTCTCCGGTGACTGCTCCAGGGCCGTTGCCAGTTCCTTTGAATCCCGGGGAATCTCGGGAAAGAGACAGAGGGAGAGAAACTGGGCCCGAGGATGGTCATGGAAAGGGGCGAAGAAGAGCGCTTCGCTCATTTCCGCGGCGAGCCCGGCCTGGTGGATGGCAAGGACGGCGTTCTCAACAACTTCGGAATGATCGGATTGGAGAGCCTGCTCGGCTTGCATGGACGTCAACTCGCCCCAGCCGACGAGCGTCCAGAGGGCTCGCACGTTCACTTCCGGGCCCTTGTCCGGATCGAGCAGGGCTGCGACGCTCTCGACAGGTTTTTCTTCGTCTTGTTCAAGGAGAAGCCGCTGGGCGTGGGTGCGATGCCAGTTGTTGGGATGATCGAGCAGGGAGACCAGATCGCGGCTCGAATCCGGCAACGGTTCGATCGAGCGGGGCTCTTTTCCTTTCGGAACGAGTCGCCAGATCCGACCCTGGTCAAACCCTGCCCGCATGTAGTGGGATTCTGCAAAATCCTCCGGAAAGAAACGGGAGTGATCGATGAAGCGACGATACATATCGACGATGTAGAGGGCTCCGTCCGGACCATTGCGAACCTGGACTGGGCGCGCCCACTCGTCGCCGGAAGCAAGGAATTCCCGATCGTCTCCGACTCGTTCGGCCACGAAGCTGGCACCGGCAGGAACCATATGATTGCGCGTCACCAACTGGGCTGTCGGGTCGCAGACAAAAAGATCTCCCCGGAGGTCGGGGAGGAGGTCACCGGTGTAGACTCCGAGTCCACAGGCCGCCGTATGGGTGCCGGCATGGGCCGAAGAGGTCGTGTGACTGAGGGCGATCGGGCGGACCGGTGCCGCCTGGGGCTGGATGTCTTCGTGACCCACCTGGATGGCGGCAAGCGGGTTGCGTCGAACTGCCTCGAGCGGCATCACGGCAAAGACGGCGGGGTTCCGGTTACTGCAGAAAAAGTGACGGCCAAAGGCGTCGATCGTGCCTCCATATTGCCCGACCCCGGTGGCAGGTTTGATCGCGCCGCTACGGGGATCGTAGCGGAGGTTGAGACGGGTGAACTCGGTGACTTTGTCAGGATCATCCGCCGGGTAGATCTGTTTGCCATCGAGTCCGTTGCTGAAATAGATGTGATGATCGAGACCCCATCGTGGACTCGAGATCTGGAGCTGATTGTGTCGAGGTTCGTTGCTCTCGAAGAGAACCGTTCGCTCGTCGGCGCGATCATCGCCATTCGTATCGCGCAGAAACAAGATCGCGGTTCGAGTCGTTGCGAGAATGCCATCACGGAGCGGAAGCAGGCCCTGGACATGATCGAGATTCTCAGCCCAGGTGACCGCCTCATCCATGACTCCATCTCCGTTCTGGTCCTTGAGCAGTCGAATCCGGGAAAGATAGTCGCCCTCATCGACGGGGAGGGGGTAGTCGCCCATTTCGGCGACGAACATTCGCCCCTGGGCATCCCAGACGACATCGACCGGATCACAGGTCAGTGGCTCGGCTGCGACCAGCTCGATCTCGTAGTCTCCATCGATTTCCCAGAGCCGCTGGCTCTCGGTGGGAGAGAGGGGAAGCTCACGGGGGAGAATGCTCTCGCCGGTGATGCTGTATCCCATGTCCGTAGAGGCGACTGCTTCCGACCATTTCTCCTTGTAGGAGTTGAGTGGGTGCAGCTCCATTCGCCGGATTTCATAGGCGGCGAACTCGGTTTGCAGACCGATCCCTCCGGAGTTTGGGAAAACGGAATTTGCACGATTCACGACCTCTCCATTGACGCGATACTCGAGGGTGTCGCCATGGGCGATGACTTCGAGACGATTCCAGTTTCCCGGTGGATTCTCCACATCCAACTCGCCGCGGAAACCTTTCACGTCCTTCCAGTTCTCGCTGCGGTTCCTCCAACCGAGGTGGGCAACGCTCTTTCCCTCGAGGGGAAACGTGACCGTCTCGCCATCCGGAGTCCAGATGGGAAGATCCTGGAGGCTGGCGGTCGATTCGAATCGAGAAGGTGTCGCCTTCGTGGGGAGAGCGATCATGTCTCCCGAGCCTCCCTCGATCAACTGCGCCTGGAGGCAGGCCGCCCAGGTGCCGTGAAACGCACCATCTTCTCCTGTGATCTGGAGAAGAATTCCACCGTCCCTCGCGCGATCGGCACGGCCGGAAAACGTCCGCTCGGACCAACGATACTCACAGACGAGATGATAGTCGCGGAAGTTCTCCCGGGTTCGGAGATAACCGAGGCCTTTCCCGGTGACCCGGAGATTTCCGGCCTCGGTCCTTGTCCAGACCTCGGGAAACGAAGTCGAGAGAGAGGCTTTCTCGTTGAGATGCTGGACGAAAGTCTCGGCGAGCGCGGGTTCGAGCAGGTCGATCACCTCAGTGGGTGACCGAGTTTCCTCCCCATTCAGGACCGGGGGGGCGACGAGACAAGAGAGGCAAAAAAGACCGGCGAGACATCGAAGCATACTTCGAGAATACGAATTCCCCGATTGAGGGGAAGCCGAAACCCGAACGAGATTGCGCCGTGGTGGGGAAGGGCGAGCCAGATCAGTTCACGTTGGTGAACACGGCCTGGACATCTTCGTCGTCTTCCAGCTTGTCGATGAGCTCCTCGATTTCGTTCATCTGCTCCTCGGTGAAATCCTGGGGATTGGACGGGATGCGCTGGGGCGAGGCTTTCTTGAACTCGATTCCGAGCTCTTCAAATCCCGAGGTCAGCTTTCCGAAATCGGTAAAATCGGCGTAAGCATAGGCCATGCCCTCGTTGACTTCGAGCTCCTCGAGGCCGTGATCGATCAGATCCAGCTCGATCTCATCGATCTCTTTTCCTTCGGGAATCTCAAATTCGACGACTGCCTTTCGATCAAAAAGAAAGTCGAGCGATCCACTGGGAAGCATCTGGCCGCCTCCTTTGTTGAAGATCGTTTTGATGTTGGCTACGGAGCGGTTCGTGTTGTCAGTGGCGCACTCCACAAAGACCATGACTCCGTGGGGACCTTTGCCCTCGTAGTTGATCTCGGTGATGTCGATCGCATCCTTGCCTTCGGCCCGCTTGATCGCGGCCGCGACATTGTCCTTCGGCATGTTCGCTGCCTTGGCATTCTGGATGAGGAGTCTCAGCTTGGGATTCGAATCAGGATCTGGCCCGCCGTCCTTCACCGCCATCGTGATCGCCTTTCCGATCTTCGGAAAGACTTTCGACATTTTGTCCCATCGTGCCTCTTTCGAAGCGCGTCGATATTCGAATGCTCTGCCCATATACGTAAGAGTGTTGTCCCAGAATCGCTTCTTTGGCAACGGCTTTGTCGGAAAGTAAATGGGAACAGAATCTGGGAGGAGCCCTAATCGAGGACGAGAGAGTTCGATTCGGGAGCCGGTTCACGGTTCTTACTGAAAGGATACATCCACCGGTGACGCAGGTCCCAAGCGGTGATCTCGGTGAGATCGAGTTCCGCGCTGAAATAGGTCTGATCCGGACGGCCATTGATCGAGATCACGGAATGGGCGTGAACTGAAACTTCCTTCCCATGTTTTTCTTTGAAGTCGTCTTTGAGGATTCTCGCGAACCGCAACATCATATCCGGGTTCGTGTCGGTTTCCTCCACCTGCCATGGTTCAAGGTATTCATAGGGATCGATCGAGTGAATACGCCCCGTGTCTTTTTCGATGAGATGAAAATTGGTTAGTCCGTCGCGACTTCGCAGTTTCATGCGCCAAGAGAAGCGATGCCCCTGTTCCGTCCAGACGACTGCGCCGGGATAGACCCAGTGGCGAAGGGGAATCGTGACTTGGGAGAGACAAAATGCCGAGAGAAGAACGGTGGCCAACAGTGCGTGCCGCGGGAGCGGCAATGCCGGCGGGATTCCCACTTTGGGGAGGAAGAACAGTTTTCGGGGCCACGAAGGGGCGAAAAAGACCGCACTCATCGCGATGGAAAACCAAGGGAAGATCCCGATGTTCCAGAGAAATGCATTGCTGAGGTGAAAAAACAGGGTCACGAGAAAGGCTGGAATTCGTGTGGGTCTCCAGAGAAGAAGGAAGGGGATGAGCAGATCGTAGAGCATGCCGCCCCACGAGAGAGTCATGACGACGAATTCAGAGGTGAGGTATTCTCCGACGACAGGCTTGTCGGCCCGGCCACCGAGCCAATCGCGAAGAGGTTCTCCTGCGAGCCAGTCGCTGTTGATCTTCGCAATCCCACCGAAGAAGTAAACCACCCCCATCTGGAAGCGAAGCAGCCAGATCGTCCAGGCTGGGCAGGTGTCGGAGCGGCGGGTCCAACCAAAGCGGGAATCGAGGGAGAACGCACGATTGGCTGGCAGAAAAATGACCAGGAAGCTGAGCAGGCAAACCAGGTAGAAATGGTTCAGGTAGCGTCCCTGTTCCAGGAGAAACATGTAGATGAAACCTATGGAGAACAGAGCGGCGGCGACACGATAGAAGAGGCCGAGAATGATGAGAACGGACATCAGCCCCAGCCCGACGAAAAGATAATTCATTCCGTCTCCTGGCAGTGGAGAGAGCCATTCGAACCCGGGATAGGGAAAATGATATTCGGGCTCGATCCAGTATCGATAGACTCGGTTGTGCTCGAAATAGCGCCAGACTTCCCAGAGCATGATCAAGCCAAAAACGATCCTGACATAGACCAATCCGGCAATGTCGACGGGGCGATAGATTGCTGAGATGAACTTGGAAGAGTTGGAATTATTCATTTCCAGAATATAAAAATACCATAATAATGATAATTTAAAAGAATAAATTCCTTGGTCCCCTTCGGACGCACCTGGTTCCCCATTTCGCAATTCTACCGAAACCGGGTGTTGCAACCCTGTAGGAAGCGAGACGAAACCCTATCGAATTCGGAGGCTTCGAGATCTTCCGAGAGTGGATGAGTGCCCCGGCTCAGGGGACGGTAGAGACCTGAAAGACTTTCTGGCACTCCTCGTCGCTGAGAGCTCGTCCAAAGACGGCGATCTCGTCGAGACGCCCCTCGAAAGTGGTTTTCCCCGCCTCGCTCGGTCCTCCGAAGCAGAATTCGATCGATGAAGGGGATGAGAGAGGGCGACCACTCGAAACATACAGCTTCTCGCTGTCGAGGTAAAGATGGACCGATCCCCGGGAGCGTGCCAGGACGAGGTGGTGCCACTGCCAGCGCTCGATCTTTCCCGCTTCGAGAAAGGACAGTCCGGAGCCTTCCTTGACGAGGGCAAGGTAGCGATTTCCATCCGGGGCATCATGGAGACCGATATGATCTCCCTCGTCGAGAGATCCTCCGACATGCCTTCGGGAGAAAAGCCACTCCGCAACATCGATCGAGGCGGGAGGAGATCCACTCCAGAACCAGAGAGACACCGTGTAGTCGTTGGTGTCGAGGCCCGGCAGGCGAGCGGTGATGCGTGACTCGACAACATGAACGGCGCGATTCGCTCCTCCGAGCGAGAAGGCTTCGGACTGGGGCCCCGGAAGGAAGAACAGCGTCTGGGCACCCAGAATTCCATCGCGATGATTCGGAGAAGAATCGATCGCTCGTGGTCCGGCAAACTCGTCGAGACGCCAGTAGGCGGCGGGAGAAAGAGAAAGGAGATGGTGGGCGGCGGGCCCGTGACGAGGGCGTCGATCGGTACGGGGACGGGCGGTTACCTTCTCCAGCAGTTCCACCGCGGTTTCAACAATGATGGGTTCGGCATCGACCTGAAGCCCGGCGGAACGTGCCGGCCAGGTGTTGTAGCCTCCGAGGAGGTGCTGCTCGGGGGGAGGAATGTAGCCATCCCCTCCATTGGCAAGCTCGATGACCATGGTGTGGGGTGCCGGACTGGCATTCTTGATCTTGAGCCCGGAAATGGCGTAGGTCTCGTTCGGGGTGGTCGCAATCGCAATGCGATCTCCGAGGCGAAGAGCCTGGACGACGATCTCCGTTTCCTGTTTTTCGTGGAGGATGAGCTGTTCCCGGGCATACACTTCCGGCTTGGTTTTCGGAAGCCGGTCACCCATTGCTACGACCATATTCTCAGCCCAGGCAAGACGCTCCGGTCCGGGGACGCGATAGGCGAGGGTCATGCGTTTCTCCGCCATGCAGATGGTTTCCGGAACCTCATAGTCGATTTTCTCGATCGCCTTCAGAGCGAGCTCGATCATTCCCTGCGAATACTCTTCGATTGTCGTTTGCTGGGATTTTCGGTCGGAACTTTTCTCGTAGTCATGCCGCCAGATGTCGCCGCTGCACCCATGGGACATCATCGCGACGAATTGATCATCACCCGGCGCCAACTCTTCCTGGATCCCATCCGAGAAGAGTCCGAAATAGTCCGGGCTGATGTCACGGTCTCCGAAGTAGTGCATCGAGAAGTTGGCGAGCAGGCCGAGCGGTTTTCCCTCGGCCGTCTGGACCGAGATCATGGACAACTCGGGATCCTCCGGACCGGTCTTTCCGATGACCTGCTCCCACTTGGTCGCGGCATGCATGTTGGCGCGCACCGTCTTCGCTCCGAAGGGATCGAGTTGCATGAAATCAGGATGGATGACCCAGCGTCGCAGGGCCGTGTAGTCGGCAGCATCGATGGAGCCCCAGCCGATTCGAGCGGGCTGCATGTCCTCGAGAGGAGTGAGGATGGCCTCCACGAGTTTCTTGGTCAGGAAGAGAGAATAGACCGGATCCGCATCGGTCCCCAGCGCTCCCATGCAGGAAGGCGCGGTATGGGTGTGGGTAGCGGAGATGAGAATGTGATCCATCGGGATCCCGGACTTTTCCGAGGCCATCTGCTTGGCACGATCGAGAAGGTCGCGAGGCATCATGCAACTGTCAGCGACGACGATGACGATCGTGGTTTCGCCATCCGAGAAAGCGAGAGATCGGGCGTGCACGGGAGCCTTGACGACATCGATCGATCGACTCGTCATTCCTCCGTTCACCAGGACAGGGAGTGTCTTGGGGGTGATGTCCGTCTTCGCGGTGCCGGCAGTAAACTCGGCGCGGAGTGAGGGCGACAGGGATACAAGAACAAGCAGTAGAAACCAGCGCATCCTTCTTTTGTAGCGGGTGCTGCGGCGATCCGCCAAGCTCGGAGACGACCGACTTGCGTGAGGACATCAAAGCGTTTTCACGGGAATCCCTTCGAGGGCTTCTGCACAGCGCATCCCATCGAGCGCAGCACTGACAATGCCGCCGGCGAAGCCTGCTCCTTCCCCGCAGGGGAAGAGGCCGGCGATCTCGGGATGCTGGAGGGATTCCGGGTTGCGAGGAATCCGCACCGGGGAGCTTGTTCTCGTCTCGAATCCGATGAGGTTGGCTTCCTCGGTGACGTAGCCACGCATCTTTCTCCCGAACTGTTCCAGGCCTTCCTTCATCCGGTCGGTGATGAAGGCGGGAAGGATCTCGTCGAGTCGCGCAGGATTCAATCCTGGCTTGTAGCTGGTCTCGGGAAGGGAGCTGGATTCTCGCTTCGCAAGGAAGTCGATGACGCGCTGGCCGGGCGCGACCTGGCCTCCACCGCCCGCGATCTTGGCAGCTCGCTCCAGTTCCTTCTGGAAGGCGATCCCGGCGAGAACACCATGCTCCTTCTGAAAATCGACGACATCTTCCGGTTCCACGGTGACGACCATTCCACTGTTGGCGTAGGGGGAGTCCCGTTTCGAGAGGCTCATCCCATTGACAACCACCTCGTCGTTTTCGGTTGCCGCGGG
Organism: Verrucomicrobiales bacterium; assembly: GCA_029213195.1. Lineage (GTDB taxonomy): Bacteria > Verrucomicrobiota > Verrucomicrobiia > Verrucomicrobiales > DEV007 > Arctic95D-9. The sequence continues at coordinate 129,767 of JARGNI010000010.1, read as the reverse complement.
GACGATGAAACCGCCGGGGCACATGCAGAAGGAGTGGACGCCACGGTCTCGGATCTTGGTGGCGAGGGAATAGCTCGCAGCGGGAAGATTTCGGGGGCGTTCGCGACCGCGCTCGTAGTGATACTGCAGGCTGTCGATGAGAGGCTGGGGATGCTCGATGCGAACGCCCACTGCGAAAGGCTTCTGTTCGAGAAGGACCTCCTTGCGCTGCAGGAGCTGGTAGATGTCGCGTGCCGAGTGTCCTGTGGCAAGAATGAGCGCGTCTCCGGTGAGTTCCTCGGTCTCATTGAGAACAACGGAAGAGAATTTCCCTCCGTCGAGAACGAGGTCGGTCACCTTGGACTCGAACCGGACTTCGCCACCGGCGTCCCGGATGCTTTCCCGGATCGACTTGACGACATTGGGGAGAAGGTTGGAACCGATGTGAGGATGGGAGTCGATCAGGATCTGTTCGGGAGCTCCATGGGCGACGAGGACTTCGTAGACCTTGCGAACTGGGCCCCGCTTGGTGGCTCGGGTGTAGAGTTTCCCATCGGAAAAGGTTCCGGCTCCGCCTTCTCCAAAACAGTAGTTGGAGTCCTCGATGACGGTTCCATGTCGGAGTAGGGGAGCGAGATCGAAGCGACGAGCCGAAGCGTCCTTTCCCCGTTCGAGGACGATAGGCTTCCACCCTTTCTCGAGTGCGGTCAGGGCAGCAAAGAGTCCTGCGGGTCCGCTGCCGACAATGACCACGGTGGGAGCATTCTTTCGGACCGTCGGGAGAGAAATCTGGATGGGGTCATCGGGGGGCAGCGGGGCATCGACTCCGACTTCGAATCGAAGCTGAACTTTGAGATCCCGTTTTCGGGCATCGAGAGATTGTTTTCGCAAACGGAGATCAACGATCCTTTTCGGGTGAATCTTGAGCTTTCGCGCGACCGCTTTTCGCCTCGCGGAGTCCTCTTCGCCGCGATCCAGCGGCAGAATGATGTCGACCACCGGGATGGCTTTGTCGTCCGGTGAGGACATGCTACGAACTGCTGTTTTCTCCGTCGAAGAGAAATCCAGTGAGAGGGCTGGTGGCGGAGGCTCCGGAGCTGATCTCGGGAACGCCACCGCTTTCGAATGCGATGCGACCGGCTTCCACCGCGAGTCGAAACGCCTTGGCAATCGCGACCGGGTCGGAGGCAATGGCAATGGCTGTGTTCACGAGCACGGCGTCGGCCCCCATTTCGAGCGCCTCGGCGGCATGGCTGGGACGGCCGAGGCCGGCGTCGACCACGACCGGAACCGTGGCCTGGTTCAGGATGATCTCGATCTGGCGACGGGTTTCGATCCCCTGATTGGAACCAATCGGGGCTCCCAGGGGCATCACGGTGGCCGTTCCGACATCCTGCAAGCGCTTCGCGAGGACAGGGTCGGCATTGATGTAGGGGAGGACGGTGAAACCCTCTTTCACAAGGATTTCGGCGGCAGCAAGAGTCTCGATCGGATCGGGAAGGAGATAGGTCGGATCGGGGTGGATTTCCAGTTTCACCCACTTGGGAAGCCCGGCCGAAGCGGCGAGTCGGGCGAGCCTTACCGCTTCTTCCGCATTCATCGCTCCCGAGGTATTGGGAAGAATCAGGTATTTCTCCGGATCGATGAAATCAAGGATGTTGGCATAGGGGTCGTCCTGTCCGCTCAGGTCGGCACGGCGAAGAGCCACGGTTACGATTTCCGTTTCGGACGCCGCAAGAGCGTCCCGCATCGATTCGTTGGAGGAGAACTTCCCCGTTCCCACCATGAGACGGGACTGGAAGGTACGATCAGCGATTTGGAGAGGACTGGACAAAACGAAAAGGAGGGCAGGTTGGTCGGGAACTTACGAAGACCAAGCAATGGTTCCACAAAAAAACCTCTCCGTTTCGGACGGAGAGGTTTTTTTGAATTTGAAAAACGTGCAACAACAACACGTCCACAACAACAACCAAGCAATGAAACTTCAGGGCAACAACTCCACAAAACTTATATTGAATGGAAGTTATGACATTTTTTTGAAGTTGTCGACCTTAAATCTCAAAAATTTGAAAACTTTTAGGAAAATTCTCAATTTTGATCAGGATTGCTTCGAGAGAAGGTCCCGAATCTCCTGGAGAAGGACGACCTCGTCGCTGGGTTTCGGGTCTTCTGCAGGCTTTTCTTCCTCTTTCTGGAGTGCCGCCATGAATTTCTTGATCACGAGAAAGAGCACGAAGGCGAGGATGATGAAGCTGATGAAGGCAGTGATGAAACTGCCGTAAGTCAGCAGGTTCACATTGTCGACCTCGAGAGCTTTGGCCAACGGAGCCCCTTCGGGAACTTCGCCACTGAGAACGATATACTTGTTACTGAAATCGAGGCCACCGGTGATCTTTCCCAGAATCGGCATGAAGATGTCGTCCACGAGGCTTTTCACCACCGTTCCGAAAGCACCACCGATAATAATCCCCACCGCCATATCGACGAGGTTCCCTTTGAACGCGAATTTTTTGAAGTCTTCCCACATAGTGGCGCGAGAATGGAATTCTGGGAGAGACTTTGCAACTCGCAATGGTGCAAAAGTATTCGAGCCACCGGAGTCTCAAAAAATTTCCGGACGTGATCGAATTTTCGTGAAAAGAAAATTCTTCACACGGTCTGACTCAGGAACTTTTCGACGGCTTTCCAGACGGCGAGAGCAGCGAGGGCGGTGATCGAGAGAATACTGATCCAGAACCCGAGATCGTATCCGAAGTTTGGTTGAAGCGACTTCGGGAGTCGACGATAGCGGAAGTGCACCGCAGCGACGACGACGAGGAGGAGGATGGCCGAGGTGATGGCGCCTCCTGCGAGAACCATCCAGACAGGATCTTCGAAACGGAAGTAGAGAAAAGCCCAGAGTGCTGGAAAAAAGAAGGCGAAGAAGGCAATCGCTTTCTTGCGGCTCTTGGGATTCGAGTAGTCGAGCAGCCCTACCTCGCTGAAGGCATCGGAGAAGAGGCGACTCCAGGCGGCGAGAGCGGAAAACAGGGTGGAGAAAAGAACAAAGAACGCACCGATGAGGAAAGCCATTTCCGCCCATCCGCCGAGCGAGTCGGTATACATGCGGGACAGGGTTTTCACGGTTTCGAAGCCTTCCGGAACGAGCCCCTGAGCATTCAGAATCGCGGCCCCGAGAATATAGAACGCCACGGTCATGAAGGTGTAGACCAGCATGGAGAGAAAGGCATCCCAATACATCACCTTGATCCATCCCCGAGCGCGGGCGATCCACTCCGGGGAATCGTCCCGCGGTCCTGTCTTGGCGGCATATCCCTTCTCGACCAACCAGTAGTTGTAGGCCATGACTTCGTCTCCACCGACTCCGGTGATGCCGAATGCAGCGATCGCGACGCCTATGTAGGCGATAGGGATCCCATTCCAGAACGAGAGGCCGTTGAGAAGGTCTTCTTTGCCAAAGGCAAATTCGGTATACTGGACTCCCACGACGCAGGCGATCGTGAAGAGGGCGAAGAGCCCGATCATGACGAGGGAGAACTTCTCGATGAAGACGTATTTCCCCTGGAAGATGAGGAGGGAGACGATCGGGGCCACGATGAGGACCCAGACAAGGACGGAAACGCTGGGGAAGAGAATATTGAGCACCAGTCCGACCCCACCGATGATGCCTCCCACCTGGAGTGGCTTGATGAGCATCATGACCAGCCAGAGCCAGGTCGCCCAACTGCCTTTTCCAAACTTGGGCCCCGGAAGTTGGTTGATGGATTGAAAGGTCGTTTCGCCCGACTGGATGGCGTGTTTCCCAAACTCCAACTGGACGAAAACTTTGACGAGGCAGCTGACGAGGATCACCCACAGCGCGACAAACCCGGCTTCGGCTCCCAGCGCGGTCGTTGCAATCAACTCCCCCGAACCCACGATCGAAGCCGAGAGAATGAATCCCGGTCCGAGATAGCGAAGCATCCCGCGGAGTCGGGATGGCGGATCTTCGACGAGCGAAGCTGGTGCGGCGGGAGTTTCAGACACGATGCGAAGTGGGAAAAAGGTTCAGTGAGCGGGCGGATGGGAAGAGAATGGCAAGCGGCCTTCGAAAAACGACGTTACTCTGCCTGCTCAGCCGCCACTGGTTCGGTCGACAACGGCCAGTCGTCGGTCCGGAACGGATCGACCGGAAGTCCCTCGCGGCTCATGAGGTTGGCAACGGGATTGGTCGCCCAGGCATAACGCACTGCGACAGGGGTTTCCACGGCGGGGCTGGTCACTTCGATTTTGTCCTGACCGAGGAGTTTCCCAGTCGCTTTGTGCCACACTTTGTCTTCGCCAGCGACGACGAATCCGACGGCTTCGCGAACATCGAAGGTATAGAGAGTGCTGCCTACATCCTGGAAGGTGAGGATGGCCTTGTTGCCCTGGACCTCCATGCTTTTGAAAGAAGGACTCTTGTAGGGAATCTGGAGACCGTAGTCACGAGCCAGCGCGATTCGGGCAAGCCGTTTCGCCACATTCTGCTTGTCCCGGGGGTGAATGTCGCGGCCTTCTCCGATATCATAGATGACAGCCTGCCCCGTATTCGGGAGAGCCAGGGTGTTGGATTGCGCTTCTCGGAGTTCCGCCCAATCGCTCTCGACAGGTTCGTCGACTTCGTCTCGAAAATCGGCGAGCTGCACCCAGTAGAAGGGGAAGTCTCCCTGTCCCCACGCCTTGCGCCACTCGGTGATCATGAGGCTGAACAAGTCGTCATACTGGTAGGCGCGTCCGGCATTGCTCTCGCCCTGGTACCAGATCGTTCCCCGGATTCCGTATCCAATAATGGGGTTGAGAACACCCGCCCAGAGGTTGCCGGGACGATGCTGTCCGGCCATGACGTTCCGGGGATAGCGTGGTGCATTTTTTCCGTCTGCTTTTGCCTGATCGGCCTTGACCTTCCAGTCTGCGACCATCTTGTCCCAGTCGAAGGTTCTTTCCCTTTCGACCCATTCCTGGATGTAGGTGTTGAAGCGGCCATCCTCTTCGAGAACGTCGCGCTTGACCCAGGCTTCCGCCGCGGAACCACCCCAGGCATTGTCGATCAGCCCAACGGGCACTCCGAGTGTTTGATGAAGCTGTCGGCCATAAAAATACCCGACGGCGGAAAACTGGCTGACGGTCGCAGGCGTGCAGATTTCCCATTGCCCTTCAAAATCATCCTGCAATTCCTGTGTCCCGACCTGGGGAACACTGATCATGCGGATGTTGGGGTAGTTGGCGGTCGCGATTTCGAGGTCGGGATCGTAAGACTGAGCGACCGACCACTGCATGTTCGACTGTCCCGAGCAAACCCAGACCTCGCCGATGACAATGTTGGAGAGGAGAATCGACTCGTTGCCGGACTCGATCTTGAGATTGAGGGCGTGGCTGGATCCCTGGAGAGACTTGATGTTGAGCTTCCAGTGGCCTTTCTCATCCGCCTTGGCTTCGCGAGTTTCTCCCGCAAACGTTACTTTGACCGTGGCGTTTGGCTCCGCCCAGCCCCAGACGGGATTCTCCATGTCACGCTGGAGCACCATGTGGTGTCCGAAAATGGAAGGGAGGCGCAGTTCGGCCTGGGCCGGGGTGGCAAACCAGGACAAGGCGGCAAGGATCGTGAGGACAGCATGAATCTTCATGCTGCGGGTTGTAAAGAAATCCAGGCCGGGGTGCAACCGCTAAAAAGTGCCTTTCTGCGGGAGTCGGTAGGAGGACGCTTCAGTCGCAGTCGATGATCGCCTTGCGCAGGCTCGGATCCGCGATCGTCTTGGGAAACTCCGCAGGAACATCTGCGAGGGCCATCCGATGGGTGACCCACGCGGAAGTGTCGATGGCACGGGTTTCGATCGCCGAAATGACCTCACCGAACTCTTTTGCCGTCGCGTTTCGACTCGCCAACAGGGTCAACTCTCGTCGATGAAAATTGGGGTCATCAAAGCGAACCTCTCCCTGGAAAAGTCCGACAAAGACGATGCGGGCGCCATGGGCGGCCAGATCGAAAGTGGAAGCCATCGAGTCCCGGTTTCCTGTCGCATCGAAGAGGAGGTCAGGTAGCTCTCCACCGAAGGCGTCTCTCACGGAAGGCTCGAGAGACTGCCCTGGCTCCACGAGAATCGTTTCTTCGATCCCAAATGCCTCGCGGCAGAACTCGAGGCGGGTCTCGCTGATGTCGGCGACGGCAACGTTTTGAGTTCGATTCTGGAGAAAGGTCAGGACGCTCAAGCCGATGGGACCGGTCCCGAGGATGAGGGCGCGATCGGTCGGGCTCGCGAAGCTGCGGTTCACGGCATGCTGACCGATGCAGAGCATCTCGACGAGTGCGAGTTGGTCCAGGGTTGCCTTGCCGGTGCGATGAAGTTTGGTCGTCGGAACCGTGAGGTAGGGGCGCATCCCGCCATCAGTGTGGACTCCGAGAACGCGAAGGGACTCACAGCAGTTGGTTTTTCCCTTCCGGGATGCAGGGGATTCCGGATCGTTGAGATAGGGTTCGACGGTGACCCAGTCTCCAGGGGACAGGTCGGAGTGCCCTTGCGAGGCAACGACTTCGGCTCCCAGTTCATGTCCGAGGATTCTCGGGTATTCGAAGAAGGGCTGTCGTCCGTGGAAGGCGTGAATGTCGGTTCCGCAAACCCCGATTCGGCGAATCCGAATCAAGGTTTCTCCCTCCGCAGGTTCGGCGACGAGTGCCGAGTTCGTCTCGAAACGATGAGGTTCCTCGAGACGGATCTCGTTCTGGTAGTCGGCTGGCAAGGGGAAAAGAGGGATTTACGGGTTCTTCTTTCCCAATGCTTTGTATTGCAGCGAGGTTTTCCCTGTGTTGTCGATGATGGCCACTTCGACGAGTCGACCGCCATCGTCCTGGTTCGTGACCTGGATGACATTTTTGACGGTTTCGCTGAGAGATCGGGAAAGGCGCAGAACTTTTCCATCGTTCATAATCTCGCCCAGGTAGTCAGCGACTTGTCCATTGGTATCCATGCAGCGTGCCTGGACGACTTCCTTTCCGTCTTGTGTTTTTGCGAGTCGAAACATCCAGCGCCATTCCCAGTTGGTGCTGCCAAATGCCGCCTTGCCGTCCTGCTGAATCCATTGCCCTCCGAGGATCGCCTTGGCTTCCGAGGTAGACTCCCCGGCCACAGCGCCCTGGGGGAGAGCCATCTCTCCCTTCTCAGTCCAGGAGCCATCCAGCATGGGGGAAAAGAAGGGATGCTTCGAAATTAAGGAATCCTGGCCGATGGAAGAACCGACCAGGAGCAGGGAGAAAAGAAAACAGGCTGAAAGCGATCTCATGGCTGTAGTGTAGCGAATTGACGTGCTGCCAGCCAGTCTCATCTTGGAAACGATTTGGCGAGATTGGGGGATGACGCAGCAGGAATCCCCGGTCAAGAGACTGGGCAGGAATTCAGATCGCGAAAGAAATCATTCCCCTTGTCATCCACGAGAATGAAGGCGGGGAACTTCTCCACCTCGATTTTCCAGACGGCTTCCATTCCGAGCTCCGGAAAGTCGAGGACTTCGACTTTCTTGATATGATTCTGGGCAAGGATGGCCGCGGGACCTCCGATGGAGCCCAGGTAGAATCCGCCATGCTTATTGCAGGAATCGGTCACCTGCTGGCTCCGGTTTCCTTTGGCGATCATGACCATGGAGGCTCCCCGAGACTGGAAGAGTTCGACGTAGGGATCCATTCGTCCGGCCGTGGTGGGCCCGAAGGACCCGCTCGGCATGCCGTCGGGTTTCTTTGCCGGGCCGGCGTAGTAGACCGGGTATTCCTTGAAGTAGTCGGGGAGATCTTTTCCCTCTTCGATCATCTCGCGGAGCTTCGCATGAGCGATGTCTCGAGCGACAATGATCGTTCCGGTCAGTTCGAGCGCGGTCGTGACCGGATACTGGGACAGCGTCTTCAAGGTTTCCTCCATTCCGGCATTGAGATCGACAGCGACTCCGTGGAATTGGTGATCCTTCCACTTCTCCGGGATGTATTGCCCGGGATTGGTTTCCAGTTGCTCAAGAAAAGCGCCGTCCTTGGTGATCTTGGCCTTGGCCTGACGGTCGGCCGAGCAGCTGACCCCGAGTCCGACAGGGCAGCTCGCTCCGTGGCGAGGCAGGCGGATGACGCGAACATCGAGGGCAAAATATTTTCCTCCGAACTGCGCTCCGATTCCGACTTCCCGGGCTTCGGCGAGGAGGCGTTTCTCCATCTCGACATCGCGGAAAGCCTGGGCCTTGTCACTGCCCTCGGTGGGGAGTTCGTCGTAGTAGCGGGTCGAGGCGAGCTTCACGGTTTTCAGGGTCATCTCGGCACTGGTTCCCCCCACGACAAAAGCCATGTGATAGGGCGGGCAGGCAGAGGTGCCGAGAGTGGCCATCTTGCCGACGGCCCAGTCGACGAAAGTCTTCTCATTGAGCAGTGCCTTGGTCTCCTGGTAGAGAAAGGTCTTGTTGGCCGAGCCTCCTCCCTTGGTGATGAAAAGAAATTCGTAGGCGTCGCCCTCGGTGGCATAGAGTTCGATCTGGGCAGGGAGATTGCTCTTCGTGTTGACCTCGTTAAAGAGGGTCAGCGGTGCCATCTGCGAGTAGCGCAGGTTCTCTTCCTGGTAGGCCTTCCAGATGCCGGCAGCGAGGGCTTCTTCATCGTTGGCTCCGGTCCAGACCTGCTGACCTTTTTTGCCAACGACGATGGCGGTTCCGGTATCCTGGCACATGGGTAGAATTCCCCGGGCCGCAATCTCGGCATTTCGCAACAGGGTCAGTGCGACCATGCGATCGTTGTCGGTCGCTTCCTCGTCGTCGAGAATGGCGGCGACCTGCTGAAGATGACCGGGGCGAAGCATGAAGGAGATGTCCTTCACCGCTTCGTTCGCCAGTTTCGTGAGCGTCTCGGGGGAAACCTTGAGAATCTCTTGTCCCTCGAACTCGGTGGTCTCGATGCCCTCGGTGGTGACGAGTCGATACTCCGTGGAATCGGATCCGAGAGGGAATGGTTTGTGGTAGGCAAAGTCGGTCATGGGGCACTTCTATTCGAACAACGAATTCTTCCACCGAGCACGGCCAAATGCAAACGGCCCCGGGCGACTTTCCTGTCGCGCGAGGGCCGCATTTTCGAAAAGGACAATCGCTGCTGAATCAGCCCCGCTTTTCGCGCGGGGTGTCCGGGTCTGAGATGTGAACCCAGGTATGAACGTGGGGAGCTCCCCGGAAATACCAGACCATGTGGGGGCCTTCGATTCTCCAGTTGTCCCAGACCTTGTCGTTTCCGATGTCGCCTTCCTCGTAGAAGGAGAGATGGAGGTTTTCCATGCCCGCTTTCTTGATCAACTTCATCGACTCCTTTCGGTCGACCTCGCGGAAGGGGAGCAGCAATTCCTTGAGAATGTTCTGCACGCCCTCCTGTTGATCGCTGGTCATGTCAGCAAAGGAAAGTCCGGGTAGGTCTCCGGCGGCCCGTTTCAACTTGATCGTGGAGGCATCATCGGCAGGCTCGTATTCGAGGAGGGCTTTCTCCTGCTGCTTGCCGTCGAGAAGTTGGTAGACCTGGTTGGCAGCCTTCGCTTGATACCAGTAGGCATTGCCCGGATGATCCCGGCCCTCGTAGAATCCGTCGGCCGCGTGTCCGTAGAAGATCGGGCCTCCGAAGGCTTTCCCGGCGACCGAGTCTCCATCGATCCTCCGTGTCGTGTGACGGCCGGTGAGGACGAACTCGAAGTCTCCTGTTCCGGGTTCGCCAAAAATGGCGATGGAGGAATCTTCAAATCCCTTCTTTCCGCTGTCGTGGACGACCTGCTGATAAACCGTCTCGGCGTATTCCTCGGAGTGTGCCTTGAGGAAAATTTCTTTGACCATGGCGTTCTGGTCCTCGTCGAGAAAGTTCCCGATCCGCTGTTTCGTGATGTGCCAGTTGTTCGAGATCTTGGTGCGAAGGGGGTGGGCAAAGTCGAAGGTCAGTTCCTTTCTTTGCGCGTCGGTCAGGGAATCAAAGAGCGACTTCACGACCGTTTCCGGTTCGGCGGATTTCTTGGCTGCAAAGAGAGATGGCGTCGCGCAAAGCGCGGCCGTGGAAGCAACGGAATTTCGGAGGAAGGATCGGCGTTTCATAGGGATTTTGGGTAAGGAAGTCTATTCAGGGAGACTGGTGAGGAAGGTGCTGAGATGAATCAGATCGGACGCGGTGAGAATGTCGTTGAATCCCGGCATGGGAGAGTTCACGGCTTTAAAGTGATCTCCCAGGATCATCATCGCCTTCTCATAATCGGGAGAGACGGTATGGTTGGGGTTCAGGATTGCTCGGGCGTAATCGTCTCGACTCCAGGCTTGCTGTTTTTCGCCTCCCAACTCGATCACGAGAGTCTCCTCGAGTTCTGAGACAGGGAATTTGATTTCGCCCGCAGAGTGGCACTGGTAGCAGCCCTTCGCGACAAAGATGGTTTTGCCTGCAGCGACACTGCCTTTCGGAATGACCGGGCGAGCACTCTCTTTCTTTTCCTGCGACTCGAGGGTAGCAACTGAAAATGTCGCGGTGCAGGCGAGCAGGCAGAAAAAAGGGCGAAATGCTGTTCTCATTCCCACGAGAATAGCGGTTTCGCCCCCGGTATGTAAATCACGTTATCTCGGTGATTAGAATGCCTTCTGCCAACCGACCGTCATCATCCAGTCCATTCCCAACTGGGGACCATCAAGGTCCTGGTGGAGCGGAATGCCGGCCTCGACGGCGAGTCGGTGTCCAGAGAGCGGTCCCTTCCGGAAGAGATAGTTGATTCCGTAGAAAAGGTCGACTCGCTCACCCCCTCGGAGGTCAGGACGTGCCGTGGGCACGGGAAGAGCAATGAGAGGATCTCGGCCATCGATATCTCCCCAGGATGTCGCGGAGAGGCGCAGCGAGGTGCTGAGAGAATCGCTCAGCTTCAAAGCCCCCCAAAGGTTCGCTGTGATATCGTCTCCGAGGGAATATCCTTCGTCGTTTGTGCCGAGGCGGACCGTTCCGAGGAGCTGGGCTCCCCAGGAATAGTTCCGGCATTGCTCGGCGTAGGTGATCCCGGGTTTGAGATCCCAGGTTCCGGATCCCAACTGCATGGGGTAGGGGAGGCGAACGACGCGTCCTGCCGGAGGAACAAAACCGGTTTCGGTCGTGGATCCGGTGGGAGCGGACATCATGAGGTTGAGATGCATCTTCGAATTGCCTTCTTCGAAGATATCGAGAAGACCGCCGAATTTGAAATCGCCGACGCCGTTGGTGTTGGTCCGGAAGGTCGTTCCGTTGATGACGAGATGCTGCATCGACTTGTCGATCTGTGGCAGCATGAAAGCGAGCGTCAGGTCGTCGGTGGGAGCATACATCAGACCGAACATGTGCATTTCCGTCTGCATGTCCTGCGGCATGACCCGGAATCCGGTCGGACTCAGCTGAGAACCGGCGGAGACTTCACTGCTACCCACGAAGTTGGGGCGCATCTGCATGAACATGTAGCGATAGGAGGCCATGAACTCACCCGCATGGTGCGTATGGTCTCCCATCACCCCGATCGGAGCATGAGCATCGACCCGATGGCAATCGTAGGGCACATCGTGACAGTCCTTGGGGTCCAGGATGGGTTGCTTGGTGGAGGCATCATCGCCCGCTTGCAGGGCGACGGTGGAAATGAGAAGGAGAGTAGAAAAAATCGAAAAAGGTTTCATAGAAATAGGTATCAATAGGTTGGTTTGGCGCAGCGCAGGCGCTGCGACGATCAACAAGATCCCGGAGGGGAGCTGCTGAGAAAAGATCAGCGAATTCGGCTTCGAATTGCTGAGGAGGAGGTTCTAGGAAACCGTTTCTTCCGGAGGCGGAAGCGGGGGAGATGCTCCGGGAAGCGGGGTCGAAGAGGACCCTTCGCGAAGCAAAAAGAGATAAATGTCAGTCCGCGAGGTGCTGGCCTTTTGCCATGGCGTCGGCGCCAGAAGCGGAGCCTGACCGATCATCGAAAGAACTTCGGAGCGTGAGGCTCCTTTCTCCTCGGCGAGCGCTTCACAATGATCGCAGGGAGCTTCTCCCGAGATCGTTGAGAGGAGCTTCTCCCCCAGCGTGGCCGAAGAATTGGAAGTCTGGATCATCGCCACCCACGTTACCGATTGCATCACGGCCCAATGGACCTCCGTGACGACGGTGGTAGCGAGGATACAAAGAATGAAGCCCGATTTCTTCAACCGGAAACCCGTTGCATACCCATCGATCAAGTCAAGCCCGGAATGAGGGAGGGATTTGTTCGCGGAAGGGGTGCTTTTTCCTCACTTCCTGCCTGCTGCATGACCGGCGACCGCGGCTTTGTCGTTGGTCCGGAAACGGGGGCAGGAGGCCTGAGCCTCGACTTCGAGAGCACGAGCATCGAAGAAGGCTTTCGCGAGAAATGGGTAAGCTCGTCAGGGGTGGGCTCGCCCCATCTCAGTTGGTGAGAGTTTCCTTGAAAGGGAAGCGGGGGGCTCACCATAGATATTCCGTTGACTTTCCGAAGATATCACGATCCTTGGATGAGAGATTTTCTGCTATGAGTTCACGAGTTGCATTTGTCACAGGAGCCAGCAAAGGAGTCGGTCGAGGCATCGCCTACGGACTCGCCGAGGATGGATGGGATGTAGCGATCAACTACCACAGTGACGAAGCCGGCGCAGAAGAGACCCGGTCGGTGGTGGAGCATAAAGGGCGACGCTGTTTCACCGTTTCAGGCGATGTCGGAAATAAGAATCACGTGGAGGCAATGTTCTCTGCGGTTGTCGCCGAGCTCGGGGGGCTGGACTGCCTGGTCAACAATGCCGGGCGGCAGACCTTTGCTCCGTTGCTTGAGCTGGAGGAGGCGGACTGGGACAAGACGATTCGCACCAATCTCAAGGGCAGTTTTCTCTGCACCCAGATGGCAGGACGCATCATGAGAGATCAGAAGAAGGGGGGATCCATCATCAACATCGGATCCGGAGCCAACAAGCAGCCTTTCCTGAATCTCGTCGACTATTGCGCGTCCAAGGGGGGACTCGATCAACTGACCCGGGTGAGTGCCTGCGAGCTGGGGCAATATGGAATTCGCGTCAACTGTGTCGCTCCCGGTGCCATCGAGATCGAGCGCACCCGAGAAGAATCCGACGACTACGCAGGCACCTGGTCGCCGCTGACCCCGATGGGGCGCATCGGGTATCCGGCCGATATTGCCCGCATGGTGGTTCACCTGGCTGGAGACGGCGCTGATTTCGTGACGGGTCAGACGATCTATGTCGATGGGGGCCTCTGGACCAAGACTCATTGGCCTTACAAGACGGATTGATCAATCCCACCGGATGACGTGCAGGAGATTGCTGTAGTCATCGGTCCAAAGAACGGGATCATACTCTTCTTCATACCAGAAGGTGTTATAGCCTTCGGCCTCGATTTGTTCGCGGAGCTTCGGATTTCGAGTCAGCAGTACCCAGTCTGAATAGTAGGCCGTTACTTCGTTATCGGTGGGGTCGTGTTCAATGGGGATGGCATCGAGGGAATGCTTTTCGGCAAGCGTTCGAACGGGAGGGCTGAGGTCGAGATGGAGATTGCTGATGTGAACTGCAAGCACTCCACCTGGTTTCAGGTGCTTCCAGTAGAGCTCCATCGATTCATCGGTGAGGAGATGAAGCGGAATGGCATCTCCTGAAAAGGCATCGACAATGAGGAGATCGAACTCCTGAGATCCCTGCGTGCGAAGCTCTTCCTGCAGGGTGATTCGAGCATCTCCCAGGACGACTGTCTCCTCTCCCTCTCCGTTCTCGAGGAAGGTGAAGTGTTTCCGGGCCAGCTCCTCGACCTGCGGATTGATCTCGTAAAATCGAAACCGATCTTTCTCCTTCGAGTAGGTCATGACCGTGCCCGAGCCCAGCCCGATGGCCCCAACGTGGAGCGGCGCTTCACTGTTTTCGAGCCGAGCCGGATGAAAGCGAAAGGCAAGCCCCACGCCACTGTTTTCGGTGTAGTAGGTCGTGGGCAGATCTTCGAAGCTCGGATCGGTATACTGCATGCCATGACTGATCCGGCCATGATAGATGGAGCGATACTGATCGACCGTCTCGTATCCCTCCTCGTAAACCCGGAGAACCCCGTAGAAACTTCTCCGCGAGTCGATTACTTCGTCCTCGGCAATGGATTTGTGTCTTTCCAGGGCGATGGAAAGCACCGCCCAGATAGCGAGGGAACCCAGGACGGCCCCTAGCCGAACGGCCCACCGGGAAGTTCGCAGATCGCTGAGGATCAGGACGGCGGCGAGGAGCGTGAGAACGAGAAAGCTGATGTGAAGCTCCCAGTATCCGTCGAAGATGAGGGGAGCGATGACACTGACAAAAAGGCCGCCGAGCGCACCTCCGAAGGCGATTGCGAGATAGAAGGCGGTGAGCTGACGAGCAGGTGGTTTTTTCCGAACCATTTCTCCATGGGCAACGAGGCATCCGCAGAAGATCGCAGCAAGATAGATTGCCAGCTGACCGGCAAAATGCATTTCCTCATCCGAGAATTGCTGTAGCAGCAGGTAGACAACTCCTCCCACCGAAATCGCTGCCAGCGGAATCCAGACGAACCGCTTATACCAACGCGGATGATCAAAGGAGATCACGAAGGTGAGGAGATAGAGGGAGAGGGGGACCACCCAGAAGAAGGGAATCACCGCGACATCCTGACAGACCTGGTTGGTCAGAGACAGCAGCAGCATGGTCCCGGTGGCGGCGAGGGCGACCCAGAGAGCGACGGAACGAATCGTGAGGCGAGAACCGCCCTGATCCGAAAGAAACCCCGGAAGGGCGTCGTCCTTCCCCTTTTTCACCAGTCGCCAGCCCACAAGGAGAGTCACGACGGCAAAGACCACGAATCCAAAGGACCAGAACAGAGCCTGCTTCGTGACCCCCAGGGTTGGCTCGATGAGGAAGGGATAGGAAAGAAGTCCGAGCAGGGAACCCACATTGGAGATGGCATAGAGTCGATAGGGAGACTTTCCGGGATGGCATTCTGCGAACCAATGCTGGAACAGCGGGCCGGACGCCGAGAGCAGGAGGTAGGGCACCCCGACGCTGCCTGCGAGAAGGATCAGGATCTCCCAAACTGGGGAACCAGATTTCTCAAGATCGACTGCGGGTGCTTCCGGAGTGATGGGGAGAAGGATCAACGCCACGAGAAGGAGTCCGAGGTGGATGCCCACTTGAACCCGGCGCTTTCTCCGGAAAACGGTAACGAGACTGTGGGCATAGGCATAACCGAGGAGCAGTCCTGTCTGGAAAAAGAGCAGGCAGGTCGTCCACACCGCCGGGCTTCCTCCATACCAGGGGAGGATGAAACGTGCGATCACGGGCTGCACCTGGAAGAGCAGAAAGGCACTGACGAAGATCGCGACGATGAAAAGGGGCATGGAAGAGAAACGCGGGGAGCACGCCAAAGTTGCAAACGAAAGCGATGTCCGTGGAAAATGCACCTGATGCTCGATGCCCGAACGGCAAAGGCAATGGAAAAAACAGGCTTTGCGAAGTGGACTTCTTCCCTCGGTTCCGTATCCGTGCCCTGGCTGAAAGGTTTTCGAGGCACCCCGGGAAATCGGGAAAACACGTAGTTTTCTCGGGTTGAGAATCCCCTGGGGTGGTGAAGGATCGTAGTCAATTTTTCCTATGCATTCACGAATTCTCGCTTTGCTCGCCTTCTGGGGAGTCGGAGTTTCCTCCAGCCTGGCAGCTCCCGATTCCAAAATCATCGAAGAAGGCAAGGCGCTCTACAACAGCGCGGGCTCTTGTGTTGCCTGTCACATGGAGGATGGGAAGGGGCAGCCCGGGTCGATCCCGCCACTCGCTGGGAGCGACTGGCTCAAAGGGAGTGCGGATCGAACCATTGCCATTACGTTGCGGGGGCTCGCGGGCCCGATCAAGGTGAACGGAAAGCGATACTACTCGGCGATGCCACCCCAGCTGCTGTTCGATGATGCCAAGATCGCTGCGATCGTTTCCTACGTGAATCATGCCTGGGGGAACGAGGAACGTATGGTCACCGCGAAGGAAGTGGCCAAGGCAAGAGCCGAGCTTCCGGAAGCCGTCTACACCCCGGAATCACTGCTCAAAGCCTTTCCTTTTGAGAAAGAATATCGAAGAAGGAACGGAACTTTCGAACCCAGCTTCGACGATCTGTTGACCACGGTGACCGAACCCATCGTTTATCGGACCTTCATGCCGGGAGCTTCCCCAGCTGCTTTCGCGGTTGCCTTGCCAGGGAATCAGTATTTCTGCTGGGATGCCGGGGAATGCCGACTGAGATACGCTTGGACCAAGGGAGGATTCATCCGGGGAAACCAGGTCCACTGGTCAAGCAATGGAAAGCCGGTGGCCGAATTCAATGGGGTTCCCTACTACCGGGCAAAATCGAGTCTCCTGAAGCCGGAAGACTATGACGTTCTCGCCGCGACGAATCGGAAAGAGCCGTTCTACGACACCACCGAGGCTAGCGATTTTCCATTTCAGATCGAAGGGGTCTCCGAGGCTCCCCGATATCGAGGCTACCGGCTTCTCGATGGCTATCCCGAGTTCCGGGTCTCCCTCGGAGACTATGAGATTCGGGAATCGATTCGAGCGACCTCGGTTGGCCTCGGAATCGTGAGGTCATTTTCGTTGAGTCCGCCCGCAGAACTTGCGATGCGTCTTACCATCAGTGACTTGGCGGATGTTTCTACTTCGAAAGGGGCGCTCTCCGACGACGGAGTTCTGAGGGTCACCAAGTCCGATTCGACCGACTTCCAAGTCACGATCATTGAGAAAAATCCAGCAACTCCCGTCACACCGTGAAATCTCTCTTTTCCTGCCTTTTCCTTTCCCTGAGTTGCTTTCTTGCGAAGGCAGATACTGCGCCGCAGTACTCGGTGACAAATATTCCGGTGCCACCCTCCAAGTTTTCGACCAAGCAAATCGACGGACTCACCTTTCTTCCCGATGGACGACTCGTCGTCTGTCTGCCCAGCGGAGAAATCTTTCTCTACGACACCGAGTCCCAAGCCTGGACCCTCTTTGCCGAAGGATTGCACAATCCACTCGGAGTCATCGCGATTTCCAATACGGAACTGGTCGTCTCGCAACGTCCTGAACTGACCCGGGTGAGCGACACGGACGGTGACGGAAAAGCGGATGACTACGAAGTCCTGACCGATCAGTTCGGGATGTCGGGGAACTACCACGAATTTCATTTCACGCCCGTTCGCGACGAGAAGGGGAATTACTTTTTCGCATTGGGAACCGGATCCGCAGGAGACGGAGTCCGCACCATCGTTCGTGGCGAATTCGATCCGCGAGGGCGTCCTGGCAGGATGCATGCCTCCACTCCGTATCGCGGTTGCGTCGTGAAGTTGACCAAGGACGGTGAAACGATCCCGTGGAGCTACGGGCATCGGACGCCGAATGGGCTGGGTTTCGACCTTAAGGGAAATCTCTTTGTGACCGACAACCAGGGCGACTGGGTTGGCTCCAGCAAACTGTTCCACGTCCAGGAGGGACGCTTCTACGGCCATGTCGCGAGTCTTGCCTGGAAAGAGGACTTCGAAGGCGTTCCGTTGGAAACTCCAATCGAGGAACTTGCGAAACTTCGCACGCGGGCCTGCGTTGTTTTTCCTCATGGCTCGATGGCGAACTCATCGACCCAGGTTCTGGCGATCTCGGAGAAAGCGAATTTCGGACCCTTTACCGGCCAACTTCTCGTCGGGGAGATGAACAAAGCCCGCATCATGCGAGTGATGCTCGAAGAAGTCGGGGGTGAATTGCAGGGAGCCTGTATTCCGTTCATCGACGGAGGTTCTCTCCAGCGAGGTTGCAATCGAATGGACTGGGCACCCGATGGAAGTCTCTACGTGGGGCAAACCAAGCATTCCTGGGCAGGCAGCGAAGGCATTCAGCGAGTCGAGTGGAATGGCGAGATGCCCTTCGAGGTAGAGGATGTGAACCTCACCCGGACTGGATTCCGGTTCACCTTCACCAAGCCGGTTGATGAGGCATCGGCAAAAGAGATCGGGAATTGGCCGTTTCAACGCTACTACTATCAATATCACGCCTCCTATGGTTCCCCGCAGATGGACGTGACCCCAGTAGCGGTCGAGTCGATCGAGATCTTGAATGGGGGACGAGTCGTCGAGGTTCATCTTGAAGAACTTGAAGCCTGGCACATCCATGAGGTGACCATCGGAGAGATTTCTTCTCAGGACGGGGATGAACTGGGCAATCGGCTTGTCGCCTACACGGTAAACCGTCTTCTGGAGAATACTCCCCCGGAACCTCTCCAGGCAGGAAAAGCGAAGTCTTCGAAAGTATCGATCCCAACCAAGCCGGTTCCGGTGAAGGATCCTCGCGGAGTCGTGTATGAAGCCGAGGACGCTCTCGTGAAAGGGCCGTCCCATCACGCCAGGTACGAGGGCTTTTCGGGAACGGGATTCATCGACTTTGGTTCGGGGGACCAGTCCGTGACGTGGACGGTCGAGGCAGAAACGGCAGGTGAGCACGAGATCGTCATTCGTTATGCGCTCGGAGACAGTCGGGGGCGTCCCTTGAAGCTTAAGGTGAACGATCGCGAGGTCGAAACCCTCCCCTTTCCGTCGACCGGGGGATGGGGGAGCTGGGAGGACCTGAGCCAGAAGGTCCAACTGACTCAGGGCGAGAACACCATTACCTTGGAAGCGCTCGATCGGAGCGGTGCCAATATCGATCATCTCCAACTGGTCGAGTAGTCTCGCGCCAGCATTCTTGAAAGCCCCACAGCACCTTACCGGACATGACTCCCGAAACCGTTTTCAGCATCGTCAACTCCATCGCGTTCTTCTCGTGGGTCTATCTCATCGCGGCAGCGCGCTGGACTCCGGCCCTTTTTCGCATCGTTCGTTTCGCGGTTCCCATCCTTTTCGCTCTTGTCTACATCGCCGCGATGATTCTCGCCGAACCCAATGAGGAAGGTGGCTTCCAGACGCTGGCCCAGGTTACCGCCCTGTTTACCCAGCCCTGGGTCGTCGTGGCAGGGTGGCTTCACTATCTCGCTTTCGACTTTTTTGTCGGGTGCTGGATTCTCGAGAAGGCGAAGCGCGAAGAAATCAGGCACGGATGGATCGTGATCCCGATGATTTTGACCTTCCTCTTCGGCCCAGTGGGATTGTTGCTTTTCCTGGTCCTCCTCGGAGTGATCAACAAGCGCCGGTCCGCTCAGACCGCGTAGCCGAGGTCGAGAAAGATGGATCGCATCTTCGTCCGCGCATCCATCTCGATGGGGTCTCCATGACCGACGACGATCCGTCGGAAGGGGAGTTCGAGAATCTGGTGGAGCGAAGCTTCGAAAGCGCCGCGGTCGCGGATCATAAACCGATACATGCGGCTGCAGCCGGGGTGCTCTCGGATCCCGGAGATCATGCGGAGCCCGGTTCGTGTCCAGCCCGTGACTTCTTCGGGTTGGTTGAAAAGAAGATCGGCGACAACCAGGGTGCCGGAAGCTCGATGAAAAACCACATGTTCATTGATCTTGGGCATTCCCTCGATCTTGATTAGATCGACTTCCCCGTCCCATTCTTCAGGCGGATCCGTGAAAAGGAGGGAGTTCGAAGCTCCGGGAAACCCTTCGGGTGCGAAGTAGGGGAGGAGCGGAAAAACGGACCGGCCCTCGGAGACGAGGGTATCATGAAAATTGGTGGCATCGAGCAGCCAGGCCGGCTCGCCCAGGCTCTCGATGGCTTTGCGATCCTCTTCCGAAAAAGCGGCGGTCGAGTGGAGAATCAGATGACCGCTTTCCAGTCGCAGGATCGTGACATTTCTCCCCATCTCCATTCCGATGAGACGGAGCGAGTGCTTCTGCACCCAGACGTTTTCGTCGATGGAAATCAGCTCGGCCATGATTCTTCAATCTCCGCTGCGATCGCGTGTCAGCATGAATTCGTTTCCCTCCGGGTCGATACACATCGCGAGATGGGGAGGTTCTCCGTCTTCGGGTTGGGGCTCGCGCGGGCATTGGCCTCCGGCAGCCATCACTTCCTTTGCGCCGACGACAACGTCGGCGACTTGCAGGGTGATCCCGGTCCAGGTTTTCTTTCCCTCTCCACCGCTATGGATCGAGAGGAGACCTCCCACGATGTCGAGCTCGGTGATGTGAGGGTTCTGCTTCACGACCTCGGCACCGAAGGTGTCGGTGTAGAAGCGCACCGCGCGATCGGTGTCGGCTGCCCAGATGGTGTATTTGATTTTTTCGACCTCGATCATTGCCGGGAAGATACGGTGAGAACGACTCCTCGCAAACGGCTTTGCGATTTCAGGATCGCCTCCTTGCTTGCAAGTCCCGGGCCATAGAGGAAGGGTCTTCTCTCTTGAAGATTCACTTTCCAGAGAATCTCCCCGTTTCGCGAAGACGCGAGGAGATTCGCGAGGCACTCTCGAAAAACCAGGTCGTCATCGTCTGTGGCGATACCGGATCCGGGAAGACCACGCAGTTGCCGAAGATCGCGCTCGAAATGGGGCGGGGGACGGATGGCAGGCGCATCGGATGCACTCAGCCGCGACGGATCGCTGCGACTTCCGTGGCCAAGCGGGTCGCCGACGAACTGCAGGTGCCACTTGGAAAAGAGGTCGGCTACCAGATCCGATTCGAGGATCGCACAGACCGGAAAACCACGGCGGTGAAGTTCATGACCGACGGTGTCCTCCTCGCCGAGACACGGGCGGATCGGAACCTGAAGCAATACGACACGCTCATCATCGATGAGGCCCACGAGCGATCGCTCAACATCGATTTCATTCTCGGTTATCTCCACCGCATCCTGAAACGAAGAAAGGATCTCAAGATCCTTATTTCCTCGGCTACCCTCGATGCCGGCTCGTTCTCGGAGTTTTTCAGCGGAGCCCCCGTTGTCGAGGTCGAGGGGCGTACCTTTCCCGTCGAGGACCGCTACCAGGAGCCGACGCACGAGCGGGAACATCTTTCCGACCAGATCGCCAGGGCGGTGGAGGACCTGGGAGAAGAAGATCGGCTCGGGGACACCCTCGTCTTTCTGCCTGGGGAGCGGGAGATTCGCGACGCCGCGGAGCTTCTCGAGGGGCGAAAGTATCCCGACACGATGGTCCTTCCTCTCTTTGCTCGGCAGGCGGGGAAAGAACAACAGGCGGTTTTCAATCCGGTCACGGGTCGACGCCGCATCATCCTTGCGACCAATGTTGCGGAGACCTCGCTGACCATTCCAGGAATTCGTTTCGTCATCGACTCTGGAATTGCCCGGATCAGTCGCCATGATCCGGGATCGGGTATCCAGCGGCTCCAGGTCGAGCCGATTTCGAAAGCGAGTGCCCGTCAACGTCGAGGACGTTGTGGTCGTGTCAGTGAAGGCATCTGCGTTCGACTCTACTCGGAAGAAGACTTCGAGTGGCGCGACGAATACACCGATCCCGAGATTTTGCGCTCCAATCTCGCCGGCGTCGTTCTCCAGATGGAGCACCTCGGGTTGGGCGATCCCCTCGAGTTTCCCTTTGTCGACCCTCCCCAGGCCAAGCGCGTTGCCCAGGCCTACCGAACGCTTGAAGAAATTGGGGCGATCGACAAGAAGGGGAAGCACATCGAGATGACCGGGATCGGGCATACCCTCGCGCGCCTTCCGCTCGATCCCCGGGTAGGGCGCATCCTTGTCGGGGCACAGGAAGAAAACTGCCTTTTCGAAGGAATCATCATCGCCAGCGCCCTGACGGTGCAGGACCCGAGGGAGCGTCCCAAGGAGAAGCAGGAAGCGGCCGACAGTGCGCACGGCCAGTTTCGCGACAAGCGTTCGGATTTCACAGGATGGCTTCGCTGGTGGCACGCCATCGACGAGGCTCGGGGGAAGTCCAATAACCAGCTTCGCAAGTTCTGCCAGAAGAACTTTCTCAACTACCGTCGAGTCCAGGAGTGGCGAAATCTCTATCGGGAGATTCGTGACACCTTGCGGGAGCTGAAATGGAAGCTGCCTCCGGCAGGAAAGAAGCTTGCCGATCCGAAGGACACCTACTCGGAGCCGCTACACCGCGCCATTCTTGCTGCGATTCCATCCCAGATCGGAATGCACCAGGGGCAGAAGAAGGGATACAAAGGCGCTCGCAACTCCACTTTCTGGCTATTTCCAGGGTCGGGAATCTTTGGCAGCGCCCCGGCCTGGGTCATGGCCTTCGAGATGGTCGAGACGGCGAAACTCTATGCCCGCAACGCTGCCATGTTCGATCCGGGCTGGTTTGAGAAAGTTGCGCCTCATCTCTGCCGCTATCGTTACCAGAACCCCCAGTGGTCAAAAGAGCAGGGGGCTGTCTATGGCGAAGAGCGAGTCATCGCGTTTGGACTTCCCGTCGTCGAAAAGCGCCCCATTCACTACGGTCGTATCGATCGTCGTGTCGCCCGGGAGGTTTTCCTGCTGGAAGCACTCGTGAATGGCAATACCCGCTCGCCGATTCCTGTGCTGAAACGAAATCGGGAAACCCTGCGGGCTGCCGAGCGACTCGAGCACAAGCTGCGTCGTCTCAATGGGCTCATCCATCCCGAAGCGATTGTTTCGTTCTACGAGGATCGTCTCCCCGAATCGATCTGCACCCAGAAGGATTTCGAGAAATGGGTCGCTGGGGAAGAGGAGGGCGTCATCAATCTTGCGCTGGAGGATTGCCTCCTCCCGCAGCAGGAACCCATCCCGGTGGAGAACTTTCCGGACACCATCCTTTCGCCGGATGGCGAACACGAGATGCGCGTGCGGTATCTCCACAATCCTTCCGATCCCGGGGACGGGATGACCCTCGAGATTCCCCTGGTCGAGTTGCCGCACCTGCCGGAATGGTTTGGCGAATGGCTTGTCCCGGGATGGCTGGAGGAAAAAGTTTCAGTGCTGCTCCGATGCCTCCCCAAAGAAACTCGAACTCTTCTCCCCGCGAATCGCGAGGTCGCCGAGCATTTTGTCGATGCGTGGTGGGACTACGTTCCGGACCTGGGATTGCTTGATGCCTTCCTCGAATTTCTTCACGAGAGCTACGAAGTCGAATTGTCCGAAGGTTCCTTTGATTTGAGCCGTATGCCCGAACATCTACGGATGCGATTTGAGGTGTTCGACGACAGCGGAAAGGTCGTAGGAGTCGGGAAAGAACTTGTCGAACTACAGACGAGTCTCGCTGATCGGGTACAGAAACGATTCGCCATCGTTGCCCGGGGGAAATACGAGCAGGCAAAAGTTACCAACTGGTCCTTTGGCGATTTGCCGAAAGAAGTTTCCCTGGACCGGCGAACGACAGGATACCCCAGGCTCTACGATCCTGGGAAGTCGTTCCCCGCGCTGCAGCTGTTTGCGTCCTGGCCATGTGCTTCCTTTCAGCACCGGCTCGGCGTCGCAAAGTTGTTCGAGGTCACTCACCCGGAGCCGGTAAAGCGCTTGCTGGCCGTTTTGTTCTCACAATCCGCATCCAAAGCGCGGACGAAGTCTGTGTCGCCCGCTTCCCAGAAGCCTGGGAAAGCCAGTGATGGATTTGGCTCTCTTGCGGCTGCTTTCGGGGCGACTGAGCCCGTGCAAGCAAAGACGCCTCTTCCGGCAAAACGGTCGTCGACTCCCAGGCCTGGGGAGGAGAAAGAGGGACTCACATTTCTTGCTCCCGATGAAGCCCTGCTCCTTTCGAATCTTGGGCCAGGAGCCGGACGCAATCGCGACGATCTCCTTCTTGGGATTCTCGGCGATCTTCTCGGTAGTCCGCTTACTCTGGAGGAGTGGGAGAGAGCCGCCGCGGGCGCTGAACGCTCGCTTTTCGAAACGGCATCGAGATGGTGCGGCACCGTGAGCCGGTTGCTGGCGGTGGCGGATCGAGTCGGCGGGCTTCTTGAAACAGAACAGCCAGGGCACGAGGAATCGATTGCCGATGCCCGTGCCCATTTTGCTCAGTTGCTCGCTCCTGGGTGGTTGGTCGCCGGCGGTGTCAGTCGGAGAATTGGTTTTCTCCAGGGGCTGGAGGCCCGACTCACTCGAATGGTCGGCGCAGCGCCATTCAAGGATCTCGACAAATTGGAGCGCTACGAGGAGGAGTCCTTTTCCCTTTGGCAGGAAGAACTGACCTGCGAATGCGGGCGTTGTCCCGAGGCAATTGTGAAAGCGGAGCTGATCGGGGCGGACGAAGAACTGCGTCTGAAATTTTTTGCTCCCGAGGTTCGGGCGCGGATGAAGTGAGAGGCATGTGCCCAGGTCGGCCCCAATCCGGCACAAGAGGGGAGCGTTGTTGTCGAATAGGGCATCAACTCCTGGAGGGGCAGGAGCTTGCCCCTCCGTATGGAAATCGGATCCGATGTCTTCGTGTCATTTGGTGGATAGTCCAAACGCCCTCGCTTGGCATACTCGCTTCGGTGACGGGCTTCACGGAAGCGATTGACCCACGCAATCCAAAGCCGCCCCTTGATTTTCTCCGTCGAAACGGGACACTCAGGACGTATTCCTTTGCTCATCATGATTTTCTCTTCCCCCACCTGGCAAACTCTTTCCGCAATCTGTATCGCCGGCTCTCTTCTCGTCGGTTGCAATTCCTCGGAGGAATCCGGAGATGGCTCCGATAGCGGATCCGGCAAGAAACAGTTTCTCAGTGTGGGCACAGCGCCTCCGGGGGGAGCCTTCTTCGTGGTCGGTGGCGCGATTGCCGAAGTATTGGGAACCCACGCCGAGGGTGGCAACTGGGTCGTGACTGCCGAGGCGACGATGGGCACGCAGGAAAATATCCGACGCCTCGCCGGCGATGAACTGGACCTGGCGATGGCCAATGCGGCCATTAGCTATTTTGCATCTCGTGGCGGACGGGATTGGGAAACGCCTCAGCCTATTCAATCCGTGGTGACCCTGGCGCCGAACGTCGCATTTTTCATCACTCCGAAGGACTCCGGGGTGAAGACAATGGCCGACCTGAAAGGGAAGCGGGTCGTGATTGGACCTCCCGGTGCCGGCTTTGAGCATTTCGTGGAGCCCATCCTCGAGGCCCACGGAGTGAAACTCGCCGACCTGACGCCTCTCTACGGGACTCAACCCGCTGCGGTCGATATGCTCTCTGACGGATCAGCTGCAGCGGCTTTCCTTGGAGGAGCAATCCCGACCGCATCGATCACCCAGGCTTGTGCTTCCGGTGACATTCTCTTTGTTCCTTTCGAGGAGGAAGCCCGGCAGAAGTTGATCGACGAATATGCCTTCTTCCATCCGGCCCTTGTCAAGGCGGGAACCTATCGAGGACAGGATGTGGACTATCCCTGTCTGAACGTGGGGTCCATGCACCTGATCACTTCCGCAGCCAAGGATGAAGAGACCGTCTATCAGCTGACCAAGGCCCTCTACGAGAATCGTGAGGAAGTCGTGGCCAAGCACCCAGCTGGGAAAGCAATCAATCCCAAGAATGCGGCTCGTCCGGTTGGAACCGATTTCCATCCCGGTGCAATCCGGTTCTACAAGGAGATCGGAATCTGGTCGGAGTAGTGCCTTCTTTTCGGAGGACCGTGTGGGAATGACCTCTTTTTGGCGCCGATCATGAAAATCCTGAATTCGCTGATCGCAGGGATCCTCATCGTTTTTACGCTGTGGGAGGTCAACTACCCGCTTTTTCAGCCCCAGTCGAGTCTCGCCGTTTTTGCGATGGCGGGACTGGTGCTCTGTTTTTTGAATTTTCCGCTCCGCAAGAAATGGAGTGGAAAGAAGTGGTCGCGAGTTCTCGATGGCACGCTGGCGGTGCTGGCGGTGTTGGCCTGCGGTTTCATCATCACGCAGACCGAGACTCTCTTCCGGGCACTCTGGTTGGATGGACAGCCGCTCGGGAATCGGCCCGGACAAGAGACGGGGCTCGACATCTTTGTCGCGGTCGTGCTCTTGATCCTGGTGTTGGAATCAGCTCGTCGCTGCATGGGATGGGCGCTACCTATTCTTGCGATCCTGTTTCTCACGTATGCCCTTTTCGGGCCGAGTTTGCCGAATTGGTTGATTCCTCATCGTGGCTATGACCTTGACCGCACCGTGGCCCAAACCGTTCTACATGGTCAGGGTGTCTTCGGCGTCGCCCTTGGGGTCATGTTTCGCTACGTGTTTCTCTTTGTCGTATTCGGAGCGTTTCTCGGGGCGACCGGAGCAACCGGATTCATTATCGAGTTTGCCCGAAGAATCTTCCGAAACAGTGTTGGGGCTCCCGCCAAGGTAGCGGTAGTCAGCAGCGGATTCATGGGATCCTTGTCCGGCAGTGCGGTCGCCAATGTGGTCACCACCGGCACCTTTACCATTCCGATGATGCGGGCGGCTCGCTTCAAGCGAGAGATTGCGGGAGGAATCGAGGCGGCTTCGAGTTCCGGGGGAGCGCTGGTGCCACCGGTGATGGGTGCCGCAGCCTACCTGATGCTGGAGATCGTCCAGCCCGCCGTTACCTATTTGCAGATCATCCAGTCAGCCCTCATCCCGGCGATTCTCTATTATCTTTCGCTCTTTCTTTTCGTGCACTTTCATTCTCTCCGAATTGCTTCTGCTCCAGCCGTCGAAGAGGAGCCCAGCGATCCAGAAGACTCCGAGGCAGTGGAGAAGGGGAAAAAGATCATCGACGAGCCGGTCAAACTCGAACCCTACAAGGGAGTCCTCTTCGCGGCTTCGCTGGCCAGTTTGATCGCCTTCCTGATCATGGGATTTACCCCTTTCCGGGCCGTCACTTTTGCCCTGCTCGTGTTGATTACGCTCAGCTTTTTTCGTCCGGAAACCCGACTGACCTGGACCAGGTTCGTGGAGGCCATCCGCGGAGCCGGTCGGGATGTTGTACCGCTGATCTGTGCGGCAGCCTGTGTCGGGATCATCATCGGAGTGGTGACCCTGACAGGAGTCGGAACGCGATTTCCCGCCCTCATTCTGCCGATGGCGGAGAACAACCTCCTCGGTGCCTTGCTTCTCATCATGGTGGGTTCGCTCGTTCTCGGGATGGGGCTGCCTTCGGTGGTCTGTTATCTTCTCATGGCAACCCTCGTGGGACCGGTGTTGGGAAAACTTGGAGTGGTTCCCCTGGCTGCTCATTTCTTTATCTTCTACTTTGGCATGATGAGCATGGTGACGCCTCCGGTAGCTCTCGCGGCCTACGCGGCGAGCTCGGTAGCAGGTTCGAAGATTATCCCGACGAGCATGGCTGCTTTTCGCGTCGCCTTGGTCGGGTTCACCCTGCCGTTCATGTTTGTTTTCCGGCCTGAGTTGTTGTTGCTGGCGCCGGGCGGAGAATCGCCTTCGGTAATCCTGGTGATCTATGCGACGACGATCGCGGCCTTGGGAATTGTTGCCTTTGCTGGAGGTTTGTCAGGCTACTTGCTCGTCCGTTTGAAAACCGGTTCGCGATGTCTCCTTTTTGTAGCGGCTGCCCTGATGCTCTATCCCGGGGACGCCATCTTGTTCCCGAAAGAGTGGATGCTCACGATCCACGATCTTGGAGGTGTCGCCTTGCTGGTGATCGTGGCCATGGTGACCCGGGTTGCGGGTCGTCGCGAGATTTCGTAGGCATCTGCTATTTGTATGGCAGAGAATAGGATAGAACTCGGTGCCTTTCTCCCTCTGCAATAGCTTGAAGCGCTCTCACGAAAAAAACCGTCACTCTCGTGACGGTCTCTTCGAAAATCGGAAAGTGATCGGTTTGGTTAGGAAACTACCTCTACGGGTCCGTGATCATCGCAGTGATCGCCGTGTGGATGATGGAGGTGTCCATCGACGAGATAGTCGACGTGATCGCCGTGGGGAACCGCTTCGTGACCACAGCCGGGTCCATGGACGTGTCCATCTTCGTGGCAGGCCTGGTGGTCATGATCCTGACAGCCATCAGGGTTGGTTTCGGTCACAGGGATGACGTGCTCTTCGACTACTCCGTTGGCTTCCTGGTGATGGAGGTGGCCGTCGTGGAGATAGTCGATGTGATCACCATGTTTGATTGCGGTATGGCCGCAGTCAGCACCGTGCTGGTGATCATGGTTGGTGTGGATTTCGCAATTGGAGTCGCTCATAACACATATACGAAAAGGGATTCCCGACGAGCTGTCAAAAGAGAAGCCTTGTCCGCTTTCGCATAAACCCGCAAAACTGTGCATCGATTAACCCCGTCAGGTCACGGATTGAAAAGGGTTGAATTCTCTCAGGAACCGGGGTCGACCGTTCGATACGATTCGATGACCGCCTGCTCGCCTTCGATCCCCGGATTGGCGTTGCCATGTTCCATCCCCACGATGCCTTTGAAACCTGAAGCGTGAACGTGAGCGAAGACTTTGGTGTAGTTGATCTCACCGGTGCCGGGTTCTTTTCGTCCGGGGTTGTCTCCGACCTGGAGATAGCCGATCTGATCGCGACAGAGATCGAAGAGAGGGATCAGGTTTCCCCCCGCGATCTGCTGGTGATAGAGGTCGTAGAGCACCTTGCAGTTGGGGTGGTCGACGGCAGAGCAGACGAGATAGCCTTCGGTTACGGTTTCGAGAAAGGAACCGGGGTGGTTCCGGAAACGGTTCAGAGGTTCCATGACCAAGGTGATGTTGTGGGGTTCGACCAGTTCGACCGCCCGTCGCAGGAGTTCGATGCAATTCGCATACTGAATCTCTCGCGGCCAGCGGGGATCGAGCTGGCCGGGGACGAGCGTCATGTAGCCTGCGTTGACCCGTTTCGCGACCTCGATAGTGTCCTTGATCTGATCCAGAACGAGTTGTCGGGCCTCTTCATCCTGGGATGCGAAGTTGAGGGACTTGATGCCAGTCTTGGCGGAGACCACTCCCATCGTCATCTCCAGCTTCTCCATCTTTGCCGCGATCGCTTTTTGGTCCTCGAGCGGGCGGGTGCCCATGCCATTGTCTTCCCAAGCGCGAAAGCCATGATCGTAGGCGAACTGCAATTCCTCGAGCAGGCCGCCGGGCGCCGAGTGTTTGAACATCCCGAAATGGGGTGCGTAGTTCAGGGTGAAGGCTACCTCAGGAGCTGCCTTCAGATTGCTTCCGAGAAGAGCCGCCGAGCTGGCAGTAAGGCCTGAGAGGAGAGTGCGTCGTTTCATGCGGGAGAGAATTTTGGTAGGGGTGTCAGGCCTGGCGCACCAGTTCACCAAGTCGCCTGATGAGATCTTGTCGGCCTTTCTTGTCTTTGGCTGAGGTCAGGAAAAAGGGAGGGACTCCTTCGACATAGTCTCCCAGCGTTTCGAGAAACAACGTCAGGTTGGTCTGCAATTGTCCCTTCTTGGTCTTGTCGGTCTTGGTGAAGACAAGGGAAAAAGGAACCTCCTTTTCCACGAGCCAGGTCAGGAAATCGATATCCATTTTCTGCGGTGGAAGCCGACTGTCGATGAGGACAAAGACATGTTGCAAGCCCTCGCGAAATTCAAGGTAGTCGGCGACGAAATCGTTGAAGCGGTATCGCTCCGCCTTGGGAGCCTTGGCATAGCCATACCCTGGCAGGTCGACGAGACACCAGTCCTCGTTGACGACGTAGTAGTTGATGAGGCGGGTGTGCCCCGGTTTCTGCGAAACGCGCGCGAGCCCTTTCTGGTTCACGAGCATGTTGATCAGGGACGACTTCCCTACGTTGGATCGTCCGATAAAGGCGAACTCGGGAAGCTCGGCGATGGGGCAGGATTCGAGTCCATCGGCACTGGTGGCAAATCGGGCGGTCTTAATCTTCATCGTAGGGAAAGGCTCCGGGCTTCGGTTTCTGCTCGCGCTCGTAGTCGATGCGATCGGCAAGGTTGCGCGCCTTGATACGATGATCACGTTTGTTCCTTCTTTCGATCGTCATCTTGCGTTTCTTGAGGCGTTTTTTGAGATGGTCGATTTCTTCATCGAGCTTGAGATAGCCTTCGAAACGCTCCGGGGACAAATCCCCTGACTGCACCGCTTCGCGGATCGCACACCCTGCATCGGTGCCGTGTTTGCAATCATGGAACTTGCACTGCTGCGCGAGAGCTTCGATATCGGAAAATTTTTCGCGCAGGGTCGTTTCGTCCGTCCACATCTGGACCTCGCGGATACCGGGATTGTCGATCAGGATCCCACCTTCGGGGAGGACCATGAGCTCGCGTGCGGTGGTGGTATGGCGCCCTTTTCCGGTGACTTCGTTGACCTCTCCTTCTTCCTGCCACTCGTCGCCGAGGAGGGCGTTGATGAGGGATGATTTTCCGACTCCGCTTGAGCCGACAAAGGTGATCGAGACCCCGGGGGTGAGAAACTCCCGGATCGCTTTCACATTTTGTCCCTCCCGGGCGCTGGTGATGAGGACTTTGGCGTCCGGACTGATTGCGCGGATTGCCTCGGCGGCTTCCCGATTCTGCTCATCGGAGTGGAGATCGGACTTGTTGACGAGAACGATGGCACGGGCTCCGCTACGTGCGATCAAGGTGAAGTATCGCTCCATACGGCGAAGGTTGAAGTCGGTCCCAGCGTCCGTGACGATGCAGACGAGGTCGACATTGGCCGCGATGACCTGCTCCTCGCTGGTCTTTCCCGGAGCCTTTCGAGAGAAACAGGTTTGCCGGGGAAGGCGAGCCCGGATCACGGTATCGAGGTCGCCCGTGCCGATCTCGAGGGCAACCCAGTCACCTACGGCGGGGAGTTCGGCGTCGCAGGAAGCGTCATGATAGACCTTTCCTCCCATGATGACTTCGTACTCGTCTCCATCCTCGAGGAGGGCGCCATAGGTGATCTTGTTGTCACGAATCAGGCGCGCGGGTACCCAACCTCGCTTCTCGTAGGGAGCGAAGGCCTTGGCATGTTCGGGATTCCAGCCCAACTCGATGAGAGTCATACGGAAGTGTAGGACAAGCCTGCGCGTTGGAAAGCAGGAATCGGTGAAGCTGGGGATCGTGCCTCGGAAGGTTTGCACCTTGCGCTACAGAACCGTATCGGAACGGGCCACCGTTCCGAGGGGGCTTTGCATGGAATCCGCTTCTCGTTTTGAATCTTTCGGTCTAGTCTCGGAGACCCTGTTATGAAACTCTGGCTTAAGATCTTGATTTGTGTGTTCGTCATCAACCTGCTGGGAGGGCTAGGCGCTTTCGTGACAAGCAGCCAGATCGAGACCTGGTATCGTGAGCTTGAAAAACCGCCCGGGGTTCCTCCGAACTGGGTCTTTGGACCGGTCTGGACGACGCTCTATGCCTTGATCGGAGTTTCGTTGGCCTTGTTCTGGCATTTCGCTCCTTCGGGAAAAGAGAAGCAAGTTTCTCTGGGGTGGTTCTTCTTCCAGATGGTTTTGAACCTCGCGTGGACCCCCATTTTTTTCGGAGCCCATCAACTGGGCTTGGCGCTCGTTGTTATTGGAGTGCTTCTCGTGGCGATCGTGATCACGATCGTCAGGTTTCGCCGTCTCCACAAGGCAGCTGGTCGACTCATGATCCCGTATTCGATCTGGGTCGGCTACGCGACCTATCTCAACGCGGGCTACTGGGTGCTGAACTGAACGTCCATTTTCTTGATCTTGCTCTTAATTCTTCCGCCGTGGGCAGTCGATCAACCAAAACGGTTGGGAAAACGGGAATCGACTTGGAGTAAGAGTAGGATCAGGAGCAAGATCGAGACGAATCTCGCTACGCGAGATCCAGTGGACCACCCTCGCAATATTTTGCCGTACCAAAGGTCTCGATCTCGTGACCCATTGCTCTCGCGATGGCCAACCAGAGTCGGTTGTGGGCGGTGTCCTTGGGGGCCTTGAAGTAGCGACCCATCTGGAATCCGGTGGATTTTTCTCCGCCGATGAGGACAAAGGGAATGTTGTTCAAGGTGTGAGAATTTCCTTTTCCGAGCTCGTTCAGCCAGACAACGAGAGTGTGATCGAGCATGCTGCCGTCCTGGCCTGGCTCCGGAGTCTGGTCGAGCCTCTCGACGAGGTAGGCCAGCTCGCCGCAGAACCACTCATTGATCTTCGTGAGTTTTTCGACGGCTTCCTTGTTGTTGTCGGGTTCGTGAGAGAGGCCGTGGTGGCCTTCCTCGATCCCCAGCCAGTTCATCCGAGCCTGACCCACCGAGCGCATGTATTGCAGCGTTGCGACACGACTCATGTCGTTGGCGAGAGCATTGACGAGCAAGTCGATCTGGATTCGGGAGAGACGTGGTGTGTTGTCATTGACGAGCTCGATCGTCGGATCTACTTCGGGGACGGGATGGGCGAGCTCGGTGTCTTCGTCACTCCGGGAAAGTTCGGTTTCCAGATCGCGGACCAGGCTGAGGTGCTTGTCGAGGAGTGCTCGGTCCTCGGCTCCGAGTTGACTGGAGATTTTTTGGAGATCGGTGCGAACTTCGTCGACGACGCTGACGAGACTCTCCTTGTCATCCATCTTGCCGTAGAGTTTCTCCATCATCTTCCGGGGATCGTCGATGGGAGCGACGGGCTGGTTTGGGCCGGCGTAGGACATCCGAGTCCACGGGTCGGCACGGTTCGGAACTGCGACTCCGAATTCGAGCGATCCGAAACGGGTTGCGGTGTCTTCGCGAGACTGGAAGAAATTCCTGATCTCCTGGTCGATGGAAATGCCGCTCGCCCATCCGGCAGGGGAGTCGGAGCCGCCCTGAATGTTTCCGGGGAAAAGCTCGGTTCCGGTGAGGAGACAGCTCATGCCACGCATGTGACGGTCTCCATCTCCACCGATCCGGTTGTTGATCCCATTCATCACCGTCATCCGGTTCCGATACTTCTCGAGCGGCTTGAGGATGCGCTTGAACTTGAAGTCCTTTCCTTCCCCTTCCGGCCAGAATTCATCTGGGATCGTTCCGTTGGGTGAAAACATGATCACGACCCGCTTCTTCGATCCCGCCTGGGCACCGAGTGCGGAGCTCATTCCGGGCAAACCGGAGAGGAAGGGGGCTGCCGCTCCGGTAATTCCGAGTCGGCGAAGGAACTGGCGTCGGTTTTGAAGGGATCGTTCGAGGGCGTTCATGAGTCAGGAAGAGAAGGATTGGTGGCAGTCACGGCGATCTCCACGAGGAGATGGCGAATATTGAAATTAGTATTCCGGAAGTGCTCGACGAGGCGGTCCTCGGTATCGACCCCGTAGGCGAGCAGGGGTTGCTTGGTGGCGTGGTGGAAAAGCTGACGGATGAAGGCGGCGTGGGCAGCCGGGGAGTTGGCAGCATACTCCGCGACATCACGAGGGCCCTTGATGTCGATCTGGTTTCCGTAGTCCGTCCTGAGGACGCTGTCGTCATCGATCGGCTTGCCTTGATCCTCGGTTCTCCAACGACCAATCGCGTCGTATTTTTCGAGACTGAACCCGAGAGGATTGATCATGGAATGACAGGCCATGCAGGCCTTGGCTCGGGTCATCTCGGTCACTTTCTCACGCATTGTGAGGTTGGGCGGAAACTTGCTGTCCTCGAACTCGATGGCTTCCGGGGGAGGTTTCAGTGGCAGCCCCACGATGTTTTTGGTCAGGAAGACTCCTCGATGAATGGGGGAGGTATTGTTGTGATAGGAAAATGCGGTGAGTAGAAACGGGTGTGTGATGACTCCAGTCCGGCCCTCAGCGGGTAGCGAGACCTTCTGGAAGCCGCCCTTCAAATCCGGTTTTCCGTAGATTTTCCCGAGACGACCGTTCAGGTAGAGATGGTCGGAAAGGAGGAGCTTGCGGTAGTCCGATGCCTCGCTCCAGACAATGTCCTCGATGAAGAGGTCGAGGGAAGTGCGAAGGTCCGTAAGCATGCCATCGGAGTAGTCGGGAAACTTCTGGGTATCCTTGGCCATGTCGTCAGCGCGGGACAGCTCGAGCCAGTGCTCGAAGAATCCGTTCATCTTGTTTCGAGCTCTTCCATCGTGAAGCATGCGCCACGCTTCCTGTTCGACGAATTTCGGTTTCTCCAGGTTTCCATTCTGAGCGTGATTTCTCAGCTTCTGGTCCGGTAGAGAATCCCAGAGTGACAGGGCTAATGCACTGGCCCGCGCCCAGGGACCTCGAGGGGAATCGAAGGATGTCCCCGGATAGAGAAAATAAGGTGAGGTCACTCCATAGATCACGGTCCGGCGAATCGCGTCCTCGAGGCTTTCCGTTTCGCGGAAGTGTTTCTCGACGTAGAGATCTCGTTCGTTCCCGCGGAGTGGTCGTCGAAAGGCGCGCGAGGTGAACTCGGCGGCAAAGTCTTTCAATTTCTTTTCTCGTTCGGGGTCGTCATCCTTGGTGCGGGCGAGGCGATCGAGGTTCTTGATGACATGGTCGGCTGCCTCGAAGGCTGTCGAAGTCAGAGCGTCCAGCCAGACGCGTGACACGCTGCTGCCGCGTTCGTAGCCGTAGCTGCGGTCGTCGGCGGGGAGGGTGGTTTGAGCGACAAAGACGGGATGAGAATGATCTGTGGTCAGGTACCGGTTCGGAATGGGCTCGCGGGGGCCATGGGGCGTTTTCCAGAGCAGTTCGATGAGACTCTTCTCCTCCTTGTATTTGAAAAACTCGAGAGTGACATAGTATCGGCGTCCACCGAGCAGCTTTACCTTTTCACTCTCTTCCCGAACTTCATTGTTCGGGGCGACCCACGCATCGATCGTGGGTTCCAGCTTCGTGTCGTGTTCGTTGATGTAGAGCTTGGCTCCATTTCTCGTTCGAAGGGTAAACTCGTAGATGCCGGTATCGCGCGCATAGATCGACCCTCGCCAGGTGATCCGGAATTGGGTCATCTTGCTTTCCTTCCCTTCGGGGAGTTCCGGAATGCCGGAGCCAAAGTCGAACCGGATCTGAGGATCGATTCGGTCGAACTGTTCCCGTTTGTAATCGTTGTTCCCGGCGCGCTTTCGATCGTCGAGTGTATAGGACCCCTTGAGTCCGCGGTTGGTGATCTCGGGATTGTGCCCAGGATTGAGAAAAGAACCGATCAGGTCGGTAACGGAATTCTGCAACTGCGGCGCGGTGAGGCGCGTCAATTCGGTGGTCACCGGTTGCAGCTTTGCCTGCGCCTCAGGGGAATAGAAAGCGTGGTAGACATACTCGGCGACCTTCTTCGCATCGTCACCGACGCAGAGGTGCTCTTCATCCTCCGGCATCGTCCGGTCGATCCGCCCCGCGAGGGACTCGATCGTTCGTGTTCCAACGAGAGGGTCCACGTCCAGATCATCGGCGCCTTCTCCCGTTGCCCCATGACACTCCAGGCAAAGTTTCTGGTAAATGGCTTTCCCCGGGTGATTCTCAAGATCGATCGCTTTTCCGGAGATCACGATGCTCCCTGCCAGGAGGAGGTGGCCGAGAAAGAGCAGGGACTTGGGAAAAGCTTTATACATCTGTAATAGCTTACGAAGGAGAGCGGCCGGGTCAGGGTACGCATACTGGGGACATGAATGCACGCAAATGGGGTGTCCAATCGGGTCAGGAGCCGATGTCAGTGTGATTTTCGTCCTTTTGACGGGAGGGCAATTCTGAACGACGCTCCGCGCATGCCTGGACTCGTTATCAAGCCCCGCTCCCGTATTTTTCATGGTCATGACTGGGTCTATGCCAGCGAGATCCAGAAGAGCTTTGGCAATCCTGAGCCTGGCGAACTGGTCACTCTCAAGGATTTCAAAGATCGTCCCTTGGGAACCGCGATCTACAACCCCGAGTCTCAAATCGTGGCGAGGCGGATCTCGAGAAGAAAACAGGAACTGGATGCCGAATTTTTCGAGCGCCGTATCCAGAGAGCGCAGGCCTTGCGTGAAACCATGGGCTTGGAGGGTTCACTCTATCGGCTGGTTTGGAGCGAGGCGGATGGGCTTCCCGGAGTGGTGATCGACCGATACGGTTTCCACTTCGTGCTGCAGACATTGACGCTCGCAATGGATCGGAGAAAGGATTTGCTGGTGGCAGCGCTTGAAAAGCAGTTCGGGGAGATTGTGGTCATCGAAAGAAACGATTCGGCGATTCGGAAGGCAGAGGGTCTCGATCCCGTAACGGGCGTCCTGGCCGGTGAGTGGGGAGGAGCCTTTGAAATCGAGGTGAATGGGATCCGTCAGGAGGTCGATCTTCTCGAAGGGCAGAAGACGGGGATCTATCTCGACCAACTCGACAACTATGCGGCGGTGGCTCGGCTTTCCGCAGGGAAGAAGGTGCTCGATTGCTTCTGCAACCAGGGGGGCTTCGGACTGCATGCTGCCAAGGCGGGTGCTGCCTCCGTGAAAGCGGTCGATATCAGTGCCTCTGCGATTGAGGCGACCCGGAACAATGCGGAGCGGAACGGGATGACGATCGACGCGGTCGAGGCGAATGTTTTCGATTTTCTGAAAGAGGCGGAGGGGACCGAGGAGAAATACGACCTCATTGTTCTCGACCCTCCGTCATTTACGAAGAATCGAAAGTCGGTCGCCGGAGCCATGCGCGGCTACAAGGAGATCCACCTTCGGGCGATGAAACTTCTCGAGCGTGGCGGCATACTGTCGACTTACAGTTGCAGTCATCATGTCAGCGAGAAGGAGTTCTTCGACATGATCTGTGATGCTTCGGTGGATGCCAAGAAGACTCTCCGCGTGATCGATCAACACACCCAGCGGCAGGATCATCCTGTCATTGCCACTTTGCCCGAGACGCGATACCTGAAAGGTTTCACCTTTCAACTGATGGGAGGGTTTTAGCGGCTTGGAGGATCACTCGGAATGGCGGGCCTTTCCGCTGGATCAGGGAGGTAGGGGAACGCGCAAGCGTTCCAACCTGTCGCTCTCGCAGCCCCGTCTCGACCGCGGACAACGAGGACGTTGTCCCTCCATCCGCTGCAAACCTCGCGCCGCGTTCCTCCCGTAGCGGAACGCACAAGCGTTCCGACCTGTCGCTCTCGCAGCCCCTTCTCGACCGCGGACAACGAGGACGTTGTCCCTCCATCCGCTGCAAACCTCGCGCCGCGTTCCTCCCGTAGCGGGATGCACAAGCGTTCCGAGGGTGTCCGTTGCCGGAATTACGATCTGGCTGGAAAGCAGGGGCGCTTTAAAACGGGAGCTTTCCTCCCATGCCTCCGCCGCCACCAAACTGTTTCATCATCTGGTTCATCTTGCCCTTGCTGCGCATCATCTTGCGCATCTGGCCGAACTGCTTGAGGAGCCCATTGACCTGGGTCACGCTGGTGCCGCTACCGGCCGCAATCCGTTTCCGACGGGATGCCTTGATGATCTCGGGTCGGCTTCGCTCCTTCGGAGTCATCGAGAGAACGATCGCCTCGACATGTTTCATCCGCTTCTCGTCGAGATCGACTCCCTTGAGCTTGTCTCCCATCCCGGGCATCATGCCCAGGATGTTCTGGAGACCACCCATCTTGTTCATCATTCGCATCTGGGCAAGGAAGTCGTCGAAGTCGAACTTCGACTTTTTCATCCGCTCCGCCATGCGGAGGGCCTCCTGCTCGTCCATGGCTTCGGCGGCTGCCTCGACGAGGCCGACGACATCACCCATGCCGAGGATCCGTCCTGCCATCCGATCGGGGACGAACGCTTCGAAGTCGGACATCTTCTCTCCGACACCAGCAAACTTGATCGGCTTGTTGGTGACCGTCCGCATTGAAAGAGCGGCTCCGCCCCGGGCATCTCCGTCGAGCTTGGTCAGGACCAGTCCAGTCACGCCGATGCTGTTGTCGAAAGTCTCGGCAACGCTCACGGCCTGCTGACCGGTGGCAGAGTCCGCGACGAGAAGGGTTTCGCGTGGATCGAGGAATTTCTTGAGCCCTTTCAGTTCTTCGATCAAGGCATCGTCGACTTCCTGGCGACCGGCGGTATCGAAGATGAAGGCGGTGCCATTCTGATCTTCGGCCCACTTCAAGGCGGCCTTGGCGACCTTGAGAACATCGGTCTCTCCCGGCTCGGGCCGGAAAACCGGGACATCGATCTGTTTTCCGAGAGTTACCAATTGCTCCACCGCCGCAGGGCGATACAAGTCGCAGGCGATCAGAAGTGGCCGGCGACCCTCCTTGCGGAGATGCAGGGCGAGCTTGGCCGAGGTAGTCGTTTTTCCCGCACCATTCAGTCCGACCATCAGAATACGGGCCGGTGGATTGAGATCGAGAGGGGCGGCGTCTCCACCGAGGAGCTCGGCGAGCTCATCGTTGAAGATCTTCACGATTTGTTGCCCCGGCTTGATGCTCTTCAGCACGGTCTCGCCCATCGCCTGTTCTTTGACGCGGGCGATGAAGTCCTTGGCGACACTGAACTCGACATCAGCCTCGAGAAGAGCCAGTCGAATTTCGCGAAGGGCGTCCGAGATGTTCTTCTCGGAGAGTTTGCCGTGTCCGCGAAGCTTCTTGAAGGTTTCCTGGAGATTGTCAGAAAGGGAATTGAACATAAGAGAAAGGGGGAGGAGGGAAATCGGAAAAGGGGGGAGGAGCCGACGCGGGCTGCCTCGGAAAGTTCGGGGTCGTCAGAGGGACGGCGAGGCAGTTGGGGAGCCAGTTTCAGCCTCCTCCGAGGCATCGGGACGAGGAAGCGTCTCGTTGCTCCCCGGAGTGGTCATCTCGGAGGAGAGGTAGTCCGCGGTGCGGTCGAGAGAAAACATCCATCCGATCTTTTCCGTATCGTCATTTCCGGCATGTCGAAAGCTGACCTGGACCGAGCTTTCGTTCAGGCGAAGTCGCTGGGGAATCTGGTAGGTGAGTTTCCCGGTCTCGGTGTCAAAGGTGTGGGGCACTTTTCCAAAGCCGGAAATCCTCATCGTGATGCTGTCAGGCCGCACTCCTTCCAGCTTTCCGAGGTCGACCTCGATGAGGGGGAGTCGGTTGCCGATGAGCGAACCGTCAGGAGGGCGAACCGTGACGAGGGGGCCTCTTTCGGTGCCGTCCTCGGTCGTCGCCTCCGTCATGAGCTTTCTTCCTGATGTCGTCAGGTTTCCGCCTCCAAAATTGAGAGCGGGATCAAAGTTCGCCAGGGTCGTCCCATGGACAACATACCGTCCGATCTCCATGTCCTTCGTGTCCCAGTTGGTCTTCTTTCCATTGACGGTGAAGCAGGCTTCGTAGCCGAAATCCTGGGCGAGCTGGAGCACCTGGTCGTTGTAGATTCCATAGGGAAAGGCAAAAGTCTTCACAACGGCGCCGGTGTCCCCAAATGTTTCTTCGAGGAATCGGTAAGATTCTTCGAGTTCTTCCTTGAGCCACTCGGTGTAGGCTTCCTCGGAGCGTCCTCCACGTTTCGACATGTTCTGGTGACTGATCGAGTGGCTGGAGAGGGTGCCGCCGTTCGCGGCAATTTCACGAACTTCTTCGTGGGTCATGGACCGTCCCCCAACGCCGATGTAATTCTTGTAGAGAAACACGGTAAAAGGAAAATCGAATTCCTTGAGCACCTGCATGGCAAGAGTGTGGGTCGCCTTCCAGCCATCGTCGATCGTGATCATGACGCATTGCTCCGGGATGTCGGCCTTCTCCTGTTTCCAATCGAGAAACTGACGCATGCTGATGACAGGGAGTTCGGCCGCCTTGATCGCTTCCATCTGTCGCCGAAAATCGTCGATATTCAGGACCATGTCGTTGCTCGAGCGCCCTTCGGTGAAGTCGTGATAACCGAGAATGGAGACGCGGGCCTCCTTGTTGATGATCGGCTCCATCGCGACGGGCTCGGGTGGCGGCGGGATGTCGACAACGACGGGAGTCACCTCTTCATCGGTGATCACTTCCCGGTCGAGTGCGGACTTCACCCTCTCGACAAGGGGCGCGGCTTTCTCACAACTGGTCAGAGATACAAGGGAGAAGGCGCCAACAACCAGGATGAGCGCAGACAATGACTTTGGAATCATGAGAAAATGAGGGGTCATAAAAGTATACCCAAGTCTGAGTCGATGGAAACCGTGAAATCATGCGGGTGCGGCAATCCGGGGCGCCAGCTCGGGCCGTGGATGAATGGAGGAGAAAAGGAATCTGGGCGAGGTGCCGACGTCGAAACCTACATTTGCGAATCAGTCCGATGGGATTTGCGAATTCTCGGAGGGTGGCTTACTTGTTTTCACGAAACTATCCTCTTTTATCATGGCAGATCAAAACATCGAAATAACGGCTTACCTCAAGACTTTCTGCGGCTGGAGCGAAGGTGTTCGCTCCGTTTTCCGGAAGTATGGGCTTGAGTGGGAAGAGAAAGACATCATCAAGAATCCCGCATTTCGCTGGGAAATGGAGCAGAAAAGCGGTCAGCCGCTGTCTCCCTGTGTCGTGGTCAATGGGACGATGCTCGCGGATGTCAGTGGGGAGGAAGTCGAAGCCTGGATGACCGAGCAGGGTTTGCTTGCCAAGAGTGATGAAGCTCCGGACGCCCCGATCGACTCGGCCTGCACCGACGAGCAGCATGCTGCGATGGAAGCGGAAGCAAGAGCTAACATGGGCGGTGGGACTCCGAATGTCCGCATCATCGAGTAGCCATCTTTCGATGCTCTAAGTCTACTTACACGTCTTCTTCATGCCATCCGGGAAATCCGCCAAAAAAGGGCTCGGAAAGGGGCTCAATGCCCTGATTCGCACGCCGGATTCCGTTCCCGTCGCCGGGCCTTCCAAGGCGGATGAATCGGATGCGGCAACAGGAGAGCGCGTGCTCCGAGTCTCGCTGGAGAAGGTGGTTCCCTCGCCGCTCCAGCCGAGGAAACGATTTCACGAAGACAATCTCGACGAGTTGGTCGATTCGATTCGTGAGCATGGAGTGATTCAGCCGCTTATCGTGCGAGAGGTCGCGGGGAGCTACGAACTCATCGCCGGAGAACGACGCTGGCGAGCCTCGACCAAGCTCGGGCTCGAGGAAGTTCCCATCATCTTGCGGGAGGCTTCCGATCGCGACGTTCTCGAGATGGCGCTGATCGAGAATCTTCAACGGGAAGATCTCGATCCTCTCGAAGAGGCAGAGGCCTATGCTCGACTCGCCAGTGATTTTGGTCTCAAGCAGGACGAGATCGCCCAGCGGGTGGGGAAAAATCGCGCTACGGTTTCCAATTCCATCCGCCTCCTCGACCTCGATCCGGAGGTGCAGAACCTCGTCTCGCAGAGATTGATTTCCTCCGGTCATGCCAAGGCCATTCTGGGGATCAAGACCAAGGCCGAACAGCGTCTCCTCGCGGACATGGTGGTCCGCAAGAAATTGAATGTCCGTGATACCGAGAAATTGGTATCGGAGCAGATCAACGGGAAGACCACGGCGAAAAAGCCAAAGAAGGGCAAAGTCTCTCCCCAGGCCGAAGCCTACATTCGACAGATCCAGGATCAGCTGCGGAGTCGATACGCGACGAATGTGGCGATCCAACATGGCGACAAGCGCGGCAAGATCGAGATCGAATACTATGGCAACGAGGACCTGGGCCGTGTTCTCGAGTTGATGGGGATTTCACTGGATTAGGATCGTCCTGTCGACGGCATGACTCGATCCTCCCAGGTATTCGCAAGACAGTTCCCTGTTATTCTCATCTTGTCGATTTTCGGTCTTCTCCTCGCGGGGTGTGGTAAGCCCGAGCGAGAATATGATCCGGAGTCTACGCTGGTCGATGAGGTCTCCGGCGACTTTGCCTTTGCCCAGGTTCGTAGCCTCGTCGGGTTCGGTCCAAGACCAACGGGTTCCCCTGCGTGGGAGAAGAGCCAGGACTATCTTGGTGATCAGTTGGGAGAGTTGGGCTGGGTCGTGAAGCGGGAAAGCTTCATTGTCGATACGCCAGCAGGTGAGCAGGAATTTGTCAATGTCAGGGCGCGATTCGGGCCGAACCGCTGGGAGGAGCCGATCCACGGTGTTTTGTGCGCCCACTACGACACGAAGCGATTCGAAGGGTTTTCCCATGTCGGGGCGAATGACGGAGCGAGTGGGGTTGGGGTCCTCCTCGAGTTGGCGAGGGTTCTTCGCTTGCAGCCGTCGATCGCCGAGGAGCTCGAGCTGGTATTCTTTGACGGGGAGGAGGCGCAGGGGCCCCGCATTACCTCGAGAGACGGGCTCTACGGAAGTCGGCACTACGCGAAAGAACTGCTCGTTCTTCCGGAAAGGCGACGACCAGGCTGGGGAATCCTGGTGGGCATGTCAGGAGGGCGGGATCTCCGAATTCGGGCCGCGATCCAGATCCCCAGCGCGGGACTCGAAGCTCTTGCCGAGACGAAAGATCGAAGTGGCTATGTCGTGGACATCCTTGCGGTTCAGCACTCTCTTCAGAAGATGGCGAGAGATCTGGCCACAGCGGGAAGGGATCTCGAATTTGGTTCCACGGTCGGGATCAGTCCGAAATCCATGGTCGGGGGGCATATTCCTCTCAATGTGATTGCTGGCGTTCCCGCGTTCCAGGTTCTCGACTCCGAATATCCTTACCAACACACCCCTTCGGATACGATGGACAAACTGAGCCCGGAGAGTCTGGAGATCTCGGCCAAGATCGTCCTGCAATTGATCGAGAAATACTCGCCGGATTGGTAGGGGACAGATGCCATGCCGGGAAGCCAACGGAATTTTGCGACAAAGGATTCGTTTTTGCGCGTCACCGAAGAAGCGGGGATGGCTCGATCTGCGGCAGAGAAACTCTGGCGCGAGTTGGAGGCTCGGTATTCGGAGCCGCATCGTTGCTATCACAATCTCGATCATCTCGATCAGATGCTGGGAGTCTTCTCGAGACTTGAGACAGGGGATCGAAGGGGCATCGAGCTGGCGATCTGGTTTCATGATGTGATTTACGATCCCTTGTCCGGTGAGAATGAGGCAGCCAGTGCCGAATATTTCGTGCAGAAGTTTCGTGATTCCTGCCCTTGGGAACGAATCGAAACGGTCAGGCAACTCATCCTCGCAACCGATCACGAAAAGAGCGTCCGGGAGAGCAGGGAGGCGGACCTTCTTCGTGACATCGATTTGAGTATCCTGGCAGCGGAGGAGGGTTCGTATGAGGTCTACCGGCGGGCGATCCGCAAGGAGTATGCTGCCGTTCCCGAGGCAGCCTTCCGGAAAGGTCGGATTGCACTTCTTGAGCAGCTCCTCTCCGGAACTCTTTTTCGCAGTCCCGAGTTTGCGGACTTCGAGGCGAGAGGAAGAGCCAACCTGCGTCGAGAGCTCGCGCTTTGGAAGGAGAGTTGAGGCAAGCGCGATCGGCATTCCTCCTATCCACTCGTGGAACCTATTGACTTTTATATTATGCCACGCATAATATGTGACGCATGGGTTCGTCACGATTTTCCTCAGAGCTGATTCGGAGCAGCACCGACCTGGTGCTGCTGTCTCTGCTGCGGGACAATTCGATGTATGGGTACGAGATCCTGATGACGTTGGCCGATCGCGGAAATGGGGATTTCGAGTTCAAGCAAGGGACCCTTTATCCGGTTCTGTATCGACTGGAAAGAGAGGGTTGGATTCGTGCGAAGTGGGAAATCCCGCCCAAGGGAAAGAAGCGGAAAGTCTATTCTCTGACTGCCGAGGGCAGAAAGGTGCAGCGAGTTCGAGCCGAGGAGTGGGCTCGCTTCACCAGGTCTGTAAACGCCATCCTCGAAGAATGTGATCATGAAGAAGGAAAATCGTGAACGAATCGAAGGATTTCTCGACGAGATG
The DNA here is from genome assembly GCA_029213195.1 of Verrucomicrobiales bacterium. GTDB lineage: Bacteria > Verrucomicrobiota > Verrucomicrobiia > Verrucomicrobiales > DEV007 > Arctic95D-9. The sequence goes on along the minus strand of JARGNI010000010.1, from coordinate 86,376 downwards.
GAGGAAAGTCTCTCGGGATCCCGAAGGCAAAAGGAAGACATTCGAACGGAGATCGAGTCCGACCTCCTGGATCGGATCGCGGCAGAGATGGATGCTGGCGATTCCGAAAAGGACGCGGTCGACTTGGCTTTGCAGGAAATGGGGAGTCCTCATGAAATCGCGCACGGGATTGATGGTGTCGTCGCCCCGGCGAGCTCTTCTCGCATCGAGACTCTTCGCAGGCTGGTTTCGGTAGGCGTGCTGCTATGGGCGATCTATCTCTGCTTGAACGTGCGCCCCTGGAGCTATGGGGCAGAAGGTGCTGCGACGCTCGCCGCCGTGTTGCTTTTTCATGTCCCTGTTATCATCTTTGCCTGGCCGGGAATCATTTGGCGAAAGAACTGGCTCTTCGGTCTGATTCCGGCAGGGCTGGCGATCGGAATCGCAATGGGGGTCGGGATGATGGGAGTGGCGTCCAATGCTGAAATCGTCATTCCGATGACCGATGATCCAGGTGCCATCGTGGAGGCCTCCGCTCCCGCTTCTGACGGGAGCATGCCTCGTTGGGGACAGTGGCTCCTTTTTGGAGGAATACTGTGCTCATTCCTCGTCATCCTGGGGGCGATGCAGCAAAGCCAGCAGCGGCGATGGGTCTTCGGGCTCACCTCTTTGTTCTTTCTCGGTGTGGAGTCAGCTTACCAATGGGAAGAGCTTCGATTCCGTCAGGATTGGAAGGAGATTCGCGAATTTGCAGAAGGATATCGAGACAGGCGGGGAGGTTTTCCCAACAAGGAAGCGCTACTCTCGGGTGGTCCGCCTCTCCACAATGATTCGTTTCTATTCTCGGACGGAACGGATGGCTACAGCCTTTTCTGGAATCGTCCTCTCAGCGGTGGATTTGCCCTGGTGGCGGATTCGCGAGAAAGGTCGATCCGCGTGCAGGACTAGATGCGTTATCCAGGGCCGCTCTTCCCGCGGTCTTGTCGAGGTTTCGACAGAAATGCTTCTTCGAAACTAGGACCATGGAATTTAGATCTGCATATGCCAAGTTTCGCTCGAATGATGATGATGACCGCTGCAATAGCGAAACTTCTCCAGCGTTGGTATCTTCGCTTGTCAGGGGCATGATGAGAGGTGACTCGGACTTTGAGCCTCGTCCTCACTCACCAATCTCGCTTAATCTCCTGTCGATCCAAATCGCTTCCGCTTCCAGTCCTGCTCCTTGGAAAAAACGACCCATTTCTTGGTAGCGATTCCGGATTGTAAATGCATTGGCTGCATGAAGTTTTCGCAGGCAAACGGGACAAAGGAATAGAGGCGTTCGATCGGATTCTTCGAGGTGATTGCTTCCGTTCATGAGACATTCGAAGTGAATGCAATGATAGAAGGTGAACATGTGGCCTGTTTCATGAGAGAAAACTCTCAGGCATCGGCGAAGAAACTGAGGGGTTCCGGCTTTTCCATAGCGATGGAAACTGTAGACTCCGACGCGCTCCTGCAGAGAGGCTTGTCCGAATACGAAATTCCATGTCGGGTCCGGATAAAGATCCGTCATCGTCACCGCGATCCGGGCGTAGGCATCTGCCGGCAAGTCCTTTTCAAGCCAATCGAGGACATCAGTCGATAAGAATTGTTCCTGACCTCCGAATGGATTTTTCCGTGTCGTAAGCTCGAGGGTTTCAGCGGCAACCGGATTCTGCAGGCGAACCTCCGCGTCAAAAAAGATCTGCGCATAGGAGGCGACCTCTTCAAGGACCTTTGCCGCCTCGTTCTCAAAGGCTCCGATCGGCTGGACATAGAGGGTGACGCGGGGAGGTTGAAAGAGGTTCCGCCGGGTTCGCAGGAATTGATCAAAGGTTTGCCCTGGTTCGCGATGCTGGGCCAGCCAGTCGGACGGCTCGGGTGGCCTTTTCGGGACAAAGGCGCTTCCCGCCGAGAAGGCTTTTTGCTCTTCAGCCGGCAGGTATCGGAGACTCCCGATGGCGGCGATCCGATTCGTTGTTTCGGGTGCTTGGAAACTCTTTTCGTTTCCCTTTGCCAGGAAGGTCCCTCGCACCGCAAGCAAGCCAAAGATGCAGATGAGAAGGAATCCGAAGAAAAGAAGGCGTACTGACCTCATGGGGGGAGGGTAGCACGAATCCTTCGGGACGGGCGAATGCAATCACAAGGATGCTCCGATTCGCAAAAGGGTGAATCCGACCGTGCCGAATTACCGATCGAGGTCGGCGATGGGTCACTTTGCCAGCGAGAGTCTTGTCACCAGGAGCGGAAAGCAAAACAGGGTGCCGTCGACGACGACACCCTGTTGCAAGGAGTGATGAGCTGTGGAGAAACGTCTTAGACCAGTTTCCAATCGCCACGGTAAGGAAGCGCCATGAGCATCTTCTGGGCTTCGTCATCGCCAACCACTTTCTCGGCCTTGGAATCCCACTCGACGGGGCGTCCCAGGTTGTGGGAAACATAGGCAATGTGTCCGGGCGTAGCCGAACGGTGACCGGTTTCAGCGGTGCAAATGCATTCTTTGCGGTTGATGACACCCTCAACGAAGTTGCTCTGGTGGCCGGCACCGGGGTGGTAAGCTTTCCAGTCTCCGGCGACGAAATCTTTGGCAAGCCACTTGGGATTGGAAGCTTCGATTTTGCCTCGAGTCACGTAGACCCAGCCGTCTTCTCCGATCCACTTGGTTCCCATCGTATTGTTGGAAGAAACCACGACTTCAATGCCACCGGGATACTGGCTGACGAATTCGTAGTTCACAGGTGAATCATAGACATCCATCAGATCGTCGATATACTCAAAGTTCCTGGCTTCGACCTTCTCGGGCCCGGCCTTGTCCATGCCAAGACCCCAGTGAGCAATGTCGTTGTGGTGCCCGATCCAGTCCATGAGCTGTCCGCCACCGAAGTTCAGGTGCCAGCGCCAGTTCCAGTGATAGCGGGCTTCCATGAAGGGCAGCTTTTCACTGGGACCACAATACATCTCGTAGTCCAGTCCGGCAGGCGGTTCCTTGATCGTCGTGTCTCCCTGGGCGCTGGTTCTTCCTTTCGGCAAACCGACCTCGACTTTCTGGATTTTTCCGATGACTCCATTGCGCACAAGCTCAACGGCCTGGCGAAACTTTCCGTCGGAGCGTTGCTGAGATCCGACCTGGAAAATAAGATCACGTTTCGCCACTTCTCGATGGAGATGATAGCCCTCGGCAAAGAGGTGGGTAATTGGCTTTTCGCAATAGATGTCGATGTCCTTCCTTGCCGCCTCCATGCAAACCAGGGCGTGCCAGTGATCCGGCGTTGCGACCATGATGGCGTCGAGATCTTCGTTGGCGATCATCTCGCGGTAGTCGGCGTACCCTTTTACCCCGGATTCGGCGCCGCCTTTCTTGGCGTTTGCCTTGTTGAGAATTTCGAGGCCTACGTCGAGTCCCTGGGGATTTCCGTTGTTGGGTGCCTTGTAGCTCTTGTGGAGGTCACAGACAGCGACGCCATGGGCCTGCTTGTGATTCATGAGGGCGGACATGACACCTCGGCCCCGGTTGCCCATCCCAACGAAGCCCATGTTGACTCGGTTGCTCGGTGCATTCTGGCCGAGCACGGATGACGGAATGATGGTAGGGGCCGCGATGGCTCCAGCGGCTCCGGCGATGAATCGACGGCGTGAGGTGCTAGGGGATTTCTTCATGGTATTTGCTAAATTGGTTCTTGATATGGATCCGAGGTGCTACGGACAGAGAATAGGGTAGAAGAGAAATTTCAATTCGGATACTGCACGATTGCGTGGCCTTGCGTGGTGGACTCTGGCGGATTGCGCAGGAAATGAATGGTGGTGTTGTGTGTGTGTTGACCTGACTTCCCTCGAGGACTCACGATTCAGAGCTCAACGAATGCATCCGCTCCGGGAAATTCACTTCCTCCAGGCTTTGGGGGCGCGGGTCATCTTGGTTTTCTTTCCGCTCTTGAGATCTTCCTGTTCAACGGTGTCGTTCCCTTCGAGCCTCCAGACATAGAACTTGTTTCCACCGTCGCTGTAAATCTCGATAGCTTTGCCGGCTTTTCGCCAAGTGAACCCTTCCCACCAATAGCTGTCGGAATCTTTCTTCCAGTTCTGGCCGTTCCGCCACAATTCCACTTTTCCGTCCGAGAGGATGATCCTGCGATAGGTCTTGCCGTTTTCCTGGTATTCCCATTCGCCGACAAAACCTGCTGCACCGGATTGGGCGGGTGCGATCCGTTGCATTTCCTTTTGGATGAGCAGAGCCGTGTCCAGATCCCCATCGAAAGTGGCTCGCTTGAGGAGGGTTTCCAATTCCTGGAAGTATCTCTTGTTGACGGGTTCCACCGCTCGCTCGATCGCCTCCCGGTGGAACTCGCGAAGCCGCTTCAAGTCTCGTTCATACTGCGAGTCGGCTGTCGCGTTTCGGGGAAGGGACGAGAGAACGATCAGGAGAAATGACAACACGAAGAAAGGGCGGGTAGCACAGCAATCCAGAGTGATCATGGCTCCGATCATATCGGAGAGAAGAATGGTGACAAGCCCGAGGTTGCTGTTTTCGTAGCGGTAGAAGAGTGGACTGTCCGGACGAAGTTGTCTCGTTTTCGAAACGAGCCGTTCGAATTCGAGTTCATTGACCACATGGCTCCATGACGTCGATAATCTGCTATCCAAAGTCGTGGCCTGCGATAAGATTCGGGGCCTTGCGATGAAAACCTTCCTTTCCTGCTGCTTTCTGCTCTTCGTTCTCTGTTTCTCGATCAAGGGAAACGAAACTCGACCGAACATCCTCTTTCTCTTCAGCGATGACCACGCCTTGAAGGCGATCTCCGCCTATGGTGGTCCGCTCAAGGAGGTGGCGCCGACTCCGCACATCGATCGCATTGCGAAAGAGGGGGCCTTGTTTCGCAATTCCTTCTGCGCCAATTCGATTTGTGGTCCGTCGCGCGCCAGCATCCTGACAGGAAAACACAGTCACAAGAACGGCTTCTTGAGAAACAGCCGGACCCCGTTCGACCAGAGCCAGTGGACGGTCGCAAAGGCCTTGCAGGCAACCGGGTATGCGACGGCGGTGGTGGGGAAATGGCACCTCAAATCTCATCCGGTGGGGTTCGACTTCTGGGAGATCCTCCCGGGGCAGGGGAGTTATTACAACCCCGCCTTTATTCAGATGAGCGGGGAGACGGTGAGATACGAGGGATACGCCACGGATATCACCACTGACAAAGCGATCGATTGGCTGGAGCAACGGGACCCTGACAAACCATTTTTCCTGATGTGCCAGCACAAGGCTCCTCATCGAACCTTCTCCCCGGCGCTTCGTCACCTCGGCGCGTTCGAGAGAATCGAGATCCCCGAACCCGAGACCTTGTTCGACGACTATGCAGACCGCAGCGCACTGCTCGCGGCGAACGAGATGGAGCTGGATCGACACTTCGATTGGGCCTATGACGTGAAGTTGCGGAAGGACGAAATGGGAGACATTCCGCTGCCCGGCCCGAACCGGTATGGAACCCCGGAATACAATCGGATGACGGAGGCTCAGAAGGAGGTCTGGGATGCGCATTTTGCTCCGAAAAACCAAGCCTTTCTCGCCGATTTTTCTGCGGGAAAGCTGAGTCATGAGGACCTCGTTCGATGGAAGTATCAACGTTATATCAAGAACTACCTCGCCACGGTAAAGGCGGTCGATGAGAGTGTTGGCCGGATGCTGCAGTATCTCGAGGACAACGGTCTTGCTGAGAATACCGTGGTCATCTATTCCTCCGATCAGGGATTTTTCCTGGGGGAACATGGCTGGTATGACAAACGATGGATGTTCGAGGAATCGTTTCAGATGCCTTTTGTGGTTCGCTGGCCCGGGGTGATCGAGCCAGGCGCTCGTCCCGAGGCTTTGATCCAGAACATCGATTACGCACCGACCTTCTTGGAGATTGCTGGAGAGCCTGTGCCAGCCGAGATCCAAGGCGAATCGCTGGTCCCGATTCTGAAAGGAGAATCGGTAGAGGATTGGAGGACCTCAGTCTACTACGCCTACTATGAACTGGGCGAGCATCGGGTGCCGCAGCACTTTGGAGTGAGGACGCACCGGCACAAGCTGATCTATTTTCCAGAGACCGACGAATGGAACCTCTTCGACTTGGTGAACGATCCTCAGGAAATGAAGAGCGTGCACGAAGACCCGAGTTATGGAGAGACCCTCATCGAACTCCGAGCGGAATACGATCGACTTCGCGAGAAATACGAGGCTCCTACGTATGAGGAATATGCTCCGAAAAGCAGGTGATGGGTGCTATCGAATCCTCCCGGTCTGGTCTGAAATTGGCGCACCATGGCCCTTGTGAAAGACAAATCGAGGCAACGGTTCGCCACGTTTATTTGATGCGCAGCGAGTTGAGGGCACGGTGGCATGGAAATTGCTATTGAAGTGTTGCTTCTGCTACTATGAAGCCCAGCGTTATTTCCCAGATCATCAAGCAACTCCATGAGACCTATCGGTCGCTCGATGGCGGAGATCTAGCCGACTACATTCCGGAGCTGGCGAAGGCTGATCCTGACTGGTTTGGCATCTGTATCATCACGGCCGATGGCCATATCTACGAAGTGGGAGACTCCGATCAGGAGTTCACTATCCAATCCGTCTCAAAGGCTTTCTCGTATGGAATGATTCTCGATGAATTTGGCTTCGACGCGGTCTCCAAGCGAATCGGGGTCGAGCCTTCGGGAGAGGCCTTCAATTCCATCAGTCTGGATCCCGAAACTGGGCGCCCCCTCAACCCGATGATCAACGCCGGCGCCATCACCGCGACTGGGATGGTACCTGGCAAGGACTTCGAAGAACGTTTTGAAAAGGTTCGTTCTCGATTCAGCGAATTCGCAGCGAGAGATCTCCGGGTGGATGAATCTGTCTACCAATCCGAAAGCAGGACAGGTTTCCGAAATCGTGCAATTGCGAATCTTCTCCGGAATTTCGAGATGCTCGATGATCCCGTGGACGAGGCCGTGGAGGTTTATTTCAAACAATGCTCGATCCTGGTCAATTGCCGAGATCTTGCGGTCATGGCGGCGTCACTGGCCAATGGGGGAATGAATCCGATCACTCACAAACGCGTCCTCGAGCCTGAGAATGTGGAGAAGGTGCTCAGTGTCATGAGCACTTGTGGGATGTATGACTATAGCGGGGAGTGGATTTTCAATGTCGGACTGCCAGCGAAGAGCGGTGTCGGGGGAGGTATTCTCGGTGTTCTCCCGGGACAGTTGGGAGTTGCTGTTTTCTCCCCTCGCCTGGACCCGAAAGGGAACAGTGTTCGCGGGGTGGCGACCTTCAAGGAACTCTCGCGCCGGTTCAATCTTCATCTGTTCAACTACCCGGTGCTTTCGGAAACTGTGATCCGAAGAATTTATCGGCTGAGTGATGTCGGGTCGAACCGTCAGCGCCCCAAAACGCACAATGATGCCATTCTCGAGCATGGAGAGAGCATTGTGGTATTCGAGATGCAGGGTGATCTCTTCTACAGTGCGACCGAGAGATTGATCCGGTCAGCGAGCGAATTGGAGGACGGGGTTTCGACCTTCGTCATTGACCTCGCTCGGACGGGGCTGACGGACAGCGCGGCCGAAGATTTGATTCTCCAGCTTGCCTCTTCTTTGAAGGAAGAGGGCAAGACGCTGATCCTGGTCGATCCGCATCACGCGCTGACTCGAGAGAAGTTCGATGCCCAGACCTGTGATGTCCTTTTCTGCGATGAGTTGGACGTGGCATTGGAGACCTGCGAGAACTGGATCGTCGAAGCGAACGTCACCAAACCCATGGTCTCAGGAATCGTTCCCTTCCATGATTTCGATATCTTTTCTGCCCTGACTTCGGAGGAGCTCTCTACGGTGGAGGGTATGCTGGAGATGGAAGGGTTTGAGGCGGGGGCCTGTATCGTCAAGCAGGGGGCTGAGGCGAAACAGATCTACCTCCTTGCGAAAGGAACGGTTAGTATTTATCACCGATCGGAAAATCCTGGCCGAAAAGCGCAGAGGATTGCCGCATTCGAACCCGGGGTTTGCTTTGGAGACCTCGCCGTGGTCGATGGGAGTCCGCGTTCGGCTGATGTCATTGCCGACGATGCATCCACCTGCTACACGCTGTCCGTGGATCGTTTGAAAACTCTGCAGGAGGCGGGGAACCCGATCTATCCGAAGCTGATCCAGAACATTCTTCTCATCAATGTGGATCGCCTTCGCCGTTGCACCAAGGAGATCAGCTCTCTCAAAGGGTAGCCTTGGGGGGACTGGAACCTGATTGGATGAAGGCCTAAGGAACGACCTCGATCCCGGGCATTTCGTAGCCCCATTCTTCCAATGCGAATTGCCAGTGATTCCGTATGTGGTCGACTTGCTCCTGGGTGAGTTGATGAGTGTTCTTCTGATAAGAGGAGAGCGTCTCCAGGTAATCCTGCATCGAAGGGAGAGAGTTCTCCTGGAACGGGATCTCGAATTTCTCGTAGATTCTGGTCACTTCACGGAGAGGGTTTTCGGTGAGAGCTTCGTAGCTGGTTTCGACCAGGTCTTCGGGAGGGATGAGTTCACGATCTTTCAGATAGCGTCTCATGAGCGACTCGTAGGCTAGCTTGGTATGGTCCTCGAAAGCGATATCGGCAAACTCCTGCCAGGAGAACGCTGACATGAGTCGTGGGTAGCGTGCCAGGCTCGAGGCGAAGACAGAGTAGGGATTTCGGACGATATGAACAAACTTTGCGTTCGGGAACAGCTTCTTGAGCATGGGCATCCGCGCCGTGGCAGAGGGGTTCTTGAAGAGGAGAGGTTTCTCTTCTTCGTGAACATAGTGAAGTGTCTTCACGAGGCGGACGTAGGCGTGTTCGAGTGCGGATTTTTCCTCTCTGGTAACGTTCTCGAGGAGTACCCCGCGTCGAAAGTGATATTCGTAATTCTGAGGGAAATAGTAGCAGTTGAAGAAGGAGAGTTCGTTGAGATTGGCGAGAGCCCATTCTTCTTCCTGGGGGGAATCGATAGACAAGGCGACGTTGTCGGTTCCGCGTTTTTCAGGTAACTCTCGCGAAATCAGACTGCGAAGGAAGGGAAGTCTTTTCTCAAGGAGCATATCCCATGGCATCACGGTCTGGATGAACGAAATCCAACCGAACTGTGGATCGGCACTGAGGATATTGTGCAGGTGCGTGGTCCCGCTTCGCCAGTGACCGACAACAAAGATCGGACCCACCTGGATCTCTCGGGAGAAAATCTCCTTGTCGTGGAGGAGTGCCTGCATCCGAGAGAGCGGGAATCGAAGCAGGTTTGCCGCGGTGGCGACGACACGGGGGATGCGGGACCGGGAGTCGTAAGGCCCGTTCCTTCCAACCTTGCTGAGATAGTTGCCGAGGCTCGCACCGGCGAGGGGGTGGAGAGTAGGCGGACGTTCCTTGACGGCTCGTTCCATGTTCCAGCGATTCGGCATGATGAGGTTTGGAAAAAAGCAGGAGTTTCGATTGCGGGTGAGAGGGAAATATCATAGACCGGAAGGAAAGTCTTCTTTCCATGCGTGGTTTTTGTCTGCTGATCCCCTTCGTGTTTTCTGGTTTCCTCTGGTCGGCGGAAGAGAAGACTTTCCTGGAGAGTAAAGGGGTCGTCGCCATCGAGGCGGAATCGACCAACTCGCGTTTGGGCCAGTGGGAAAAGAAATCGGATGTTGCCGACTTCCAGGGGAGTTGTCATCTTGAGTTTACGGGAAACAAGCCGGAGATGGGGCCTCCGAAATCGCCTCTGAAATACCACTTCCAGATTCAGAAATCTGGGAAGTACCAGCTGACCTTGCGAGCGAGGAAGCGGTTGATCTCGAAACGGGAGGACATCTGCAATGACTGCTATGTGGCGCTCAAGGGCGATTTTCAAAGCGCCACGACTGCTCCCATGAGTGTTTTGAAAAGCGATACCAAGATGTTCGGAGGAAAACCGGACGGGTGGGGGTGGACGACCCTCCTCGACGTGAACCACAAGAAGCATCCTGCGATCTATCAATTGAAAGCCGGGGAAGTCTACGAATTGACGATCTCCGGTCGCTCCAAGAATTTCAACTTCGATCGGATCCTCTTGGTGCACGAGGACATCGGAGTCAAAACGGCCCAGCGAGATAACCCACCGGAGAGCAAGGTGGTCGATAGGAGGGACCAGACATCTTCCTCCCGGCCCGAACGCGTTCTTACCAATCGGGAAGGTCGTAAGATCGAGGCGGAGCTCATGGAATTGCGAGCAGGTGTCTTGATTTGCTTGATCAAGGGACGGCGCTACGAACTCCCTTTGGAGTCTCTCAGCAAAGCGGATCAGGAGTTCCTGAGGAAGTGGAACGAACTGCGATGAAAGGGCCTGCCCTGCTGATGATTTCAAGAGTTGCCTCCATCGGGGGACTCGGTCTGATTTTCCTCGCGATGGTGACTCCAGCCAGGGCGCAGAATGTGAGGGGCATCTCCGAGGAAGCCCAGGAGACAAAAACGCTTCGCATTCAGCCTCCGGCGGGGCGGTTGGCATTTGTGGCCGATGGCAATTCTTCCGATCCGGACGATATCGGTGCGACGGCCGTCATGCTGGGACTCCTGAATGGGGCCGGGTTGGAGGATCGCCTCGTTCACTTGTCGCATTCCTGTGACCTCGAGCCATTTCGCGGATCAAGAAACCCGATTTCCAAGGAAGATGAGCTGCGCAGGCAATCCGTGCTTCAGAAGCTGTGCGAAGAAGGGATTGCGTTTTTCGGGCCCTTTCCGGCTGTTGAAAAGGTTTTCAACTGTCGGGTCGAGCAGCACGCTGCGGTCGAAAATTTGAAAGACGCTATCAATGCCTCGTCGGTGGGCAATCCTCTCTGGATCATCGAAGCCGGGGAGCCCGATGTGATCGGGTTTGCCCTTGCAGAAGCCGATGCCAAGAAGTCTCGCTACGTGCATGTCGTCTCTCATCATCCCGCGAATGACAACAGTGGAGACCATTTCACCTGGAAACAGATTCTTCAGTTCGGGGTCCGGGAACACCAGATCGGGGACCAGAATGTGGGATTGCAGACCCGGATCGCTGAGTGGGACTGGGCGAAGGTGCATTCCGATCCTGCGATGAGGTGGATATGGGAGCGGCTCTCTTACGCCGAGCGGGACGGGGTGGTGCGTTTTCAGACCAACAAGTTCGATTGTTCCGATGCGGGAATGATCTACTGGTGGATCACAGGTGCCAATCGCGGGGGAATTCGGGATTCGACTCCCAGGGAGATGCGCACGCTACTCTTGGGAGAGGTTTCTGAGTAGGTGGGGGGAACCCAACTTGGATTTCTCTCTTGAGCGCAAGTCGCAGACTAGGCGACGCGTCCGACCTCAGTCCAGGCTCTTCGGAAAGTCTCCGCTGCAAGACAGGAAAAGGGAAAGCAGTCTAACGAATCTACAAAGTTTTCATCGAATGTTTGTAATTCCTCACGTCTCCATCGCGAAAATTATGAAAATAACAAAATTTAATTGCAAATTAGTTAAGATTCCCGTAATATTCGAAAAAGTTAAGGATTCGTCCTGATTCCACTCAACTTTTTTAACTCAATGACAAACAACAATATGAAAAAGACACCGCTCATCCTTGCGTTTGCTTCTTTGGTTCCAGTTGCGGCTTCTGCCGGACCTGTTCCTGCGCAGCCCATCACCGACTGCAAAGCACCTGTCGAGTGCCACCCCTGTCTCTCCTATGATTTCATCGATCTCGATTACGGGCAGGCAGATTTCAGCAACGCGTTCCTGAACGACGATGCAGACCGTCTCGGCATCAGCTTCTCCAAGTCGCTCGGAGATACCTTCTTTCTCACCGGTAGCTACACCAACACCGATGCCGACTATTTCCTCAATGGCGTAAGCAATGGTCTCGAAGAGCATTCTTATCGTCTCGGACTTGGTGCTCGCTACAGTCTCGCGAAGTGCATCGACCTCACTTTCGAGGGTGGCTTCGACCATCGTGACATCACCGCCAACGGAAACGGAATTCAGTCCTTTGATTCCTGGGGTTACTATGTCGGGCCTGGTATCCGTGCTCGCGCCGGTCGCCTCGAAGGATTTGCCAAAGCGTTCTACTTCGGTCGTGAGGGAGTTCCTGCTGGTCTCAACATCAATGATGAAGGATGGGTCTTCAATCCTGGAGTGCTCTTCCACCTCACCGATCACCTTGCGCTCAAGTTTGCAGCTGACCTCGGCGAGGACTACTCCGCGGTGACCGTCGGAGCTCGTATCCACTTCTAATTTTTTCGTAGTATTTACGAACCTTGGTTGGAAAAGGGTCTGGAGGTAGCTCCTGGCCCTTTTTTGCGTCGTTACCACCAGAAATTTCCCTCTTCCTGCTCCGTTTTAGGGATCAATCGGGAGCACTTCGAGGCCGACGGGAAAAGGATCTACTTCCTCTTGAGATCTTCCTTGGCATCATTGAGGAGGCCCAGAAGTCGTTCATCCTCAGGTTTTCGCTCAAGGGCGAGTTGTGCAACTCTCATTGCCTTTTCGGGCTCCCCATAGCGAAGGAAGGTCTCGGTCGCTTTTCTCAGGATCCACACCTTTCCGGGGGATTGTTCCACTTCGAAGTCCATCAGTTGTAGCCCAGCCTCCACCTTTCCCTCCTCGAGAAGTTTCTCAGATACGGCGATGGTGCTACCTCCCCATGCGGAAGGTTTCCCGTTGTCCTTGAACCAAGCGATGGCTGCATCCACATCCTGTTCCTGCACGATTTGATAGATCCTTAGTTCCTGGGAAACAGGAGGAGCACCGGGGAGGCGATAGGGTTGGTCGGTGACGAGATGGATCAGTTCCCTTCCGAGCCGGGTGACCGCGTTCCAGACGTCGGACTTCCCGAAATCGTCTCCCTGGTTGCAGAGGAGAATAACAAAAGCATCCTCCTCGACGAGCCGATGTTCCATGGCTCTGAAGCCGCTGATGGCACCGCCATGGTTGACGACTTTGGTTCTGCGCTTCGTAACCGGATGCGTTGTCGTATAGATTTGCCATCCGTATCCGTAGCGACTCTGGGGACGACCTCCTGCGGCTTTGACCTCGGGCACATCACGATTGGGCGTGAACATGAGCCGTCGATATTTTTCATTGAGAAGTAGATCGGTGTAGAGGGCTCGATCCCAGCGAAACATGTCTCCGATTGTCGAATAGAGTGCTCCAGCGGCTCCCGGTGAGGAGTCCATGTCCAGGTAGTCAGCATTGGTGTATTCGAATATTCCTCGGGTATAGCCACTGGCACGTTTCTCAAGGATCTTGCTGTTTCGATCGTAGCCACTTTCGTTCATCCGAAGTGGTGTAAAAATGCGTTCTTGCAGGTTGGTTTCAAAAGACTTGCGAGTCACTTTCTCAATGATTCGTCCGAGGATGGAGTATCCAGCGTTGCAGTAGGCGTAAAGGGTTCCGGGCTCGTGGATGAGGTCATCACTGCAATAGATCTTGATGAATTCGTCCTTCTGGAACGGGAGTCGTGAGATCGTGCTGCGGTAGTCGTAACTCGCGGTGTAGTCCTTGATTCCGGACTGGTGGCTGAGGAGGTGGTGAATTGTAATTCGGTCGCCGGTGTCTGCTCGATACCAGGGCAAGTGATCCGTGATCACATCGTCCAGTCCGATCCTTCCTTCCTGGGCCAATTGCAGGATGAGAACTGCGCAGAACTGTTTGCTGACCGAGGCGAGCCGAAATTTGGTGTCGACGGTGTTCGGAATTTCCCATTCTCGGTTCGCGAGTCCGAACGCACCTTGGTAGAGGACTTCTCCTTTTTCTGCGACGAGCACAGCTCCGGAGAAAAGACCGGTGTTTGCCGTCGCGACACAGAGTTCCTTGATGGCTTCCGCCTTGTCTTCACCGACCTCTCGATATCCTCTGGGTAGGGTCTGGTCCTCCTGCTCCGCAAAGAGAACCGAATCGGATTGAATGGCACATAGGAGTGCAAGGAGAAGGCTTCTGAAGTTCATTTCAGTTCGCAGGCTATGGGGTTCGTTACCGACTTGTCGAATCGCAAGGTTGCGGGATCAGGGAATAATGAGGTCTCCTCCGGGCTTGTATCCAGCAGAGGATTACGATTCGATTCCTGATTCGTATGAGTGATCGATTTCCCCTGGGCGGCCTTCTGGCGTTCCCCCATCCATCGAAGACTGTGATCAACGAGCTTATGAGAATCTTCCCCTTTCTTTCCCTCTCGCTATTGGCGTTTGCTTTTTTTCCCTGTCTCGCCTTATGCGATGAGGAGGGAAAACGGCCCAACGTGGTGATCTTTTATACGGATGATCAAGGGACGCTCGATGCGGGGTGCTACGGATCGAATGATCTTCATACCCCGAACATGGACCGAATCGCAGCTCATGGGATTCGCTTTACCCAAGCCTACGCTCACACGGTTTGTTGTCCGTCGAGAGCCGCGCTTCTCACGGGACGCCATCCTCAGCGATCCGGGATCAACTCCTGGACCCAGGGGAACATGAAAGGGCCTGATGGTCGAAATATGGCTCTCGACGAAGTGACGATCGCCGAGGCGCTGAAAACGGCTGGGTATCGGACTGCGCTGTTCGGAAAGTGGCACGTGGGGTCTCATCGCGACTTCGGACCGATGAAACAGGGATTCGATGAGTTTTTCGGAATCCGAAACGGATTCATCGACAACTACAACCATTTCTTTCTCCATGGAAAAGGGTATCACGATCTCTACGAAGGAACGGAGGAGGTATTCCGGAAAGGGGAGTATTTTCCCGAATTGATCACGGATCGGGCGCTCGAGTTCGTGGAGAAGAATACCGACCAGCCATTTCTACTCTACCTGGGATTCAATATCCCTCATTATCCCGAGCAGGCTTTGGAAGAGCATACGAAAATGTATGAGCACCTTCCCATGCCTCGCAGGTCCTACGCTGCGATTACAACGACCACCGATCACTACATCGGGTTGGTCCTGGAGAAACTCGATGAACTTTCGCTGACGGAGAATACGATCGTCATTTTTCAGAGTGATAACGGCCATTCCGTGGAGGACAAAGGTCCGATCGACATTGAGGATCATGCGAGTGGATTTCCGAAGGGCCACTACTATAGCGCTCATGGTGGCGGCGGGAATACGGGCAAATGGATCGGTGCGAAGGGGAGCTTTCTCGAGGGCGGCGTGCGGGTTCCAGCTATGGTCAGCTGGCCGGCCAAGCTTCCCCAGGGAGTGGTCCGAGATCAGATCGTCACGATCATGGATTGGTATCCCAGCCTGATGGAGTGGTGTCGGGTCGATCTTCCAAACGTGGAGCTCGATGGTCGCAGTCTCCAACCCATCATCGACTCTCCGGATGCTCCGACCGCTCATCCTGTTCTCTACTTTCAGTGGCAGAACCGATGGGCGGTAAGAGAAGGGGAGTGGAAGCTGATCGGTTCCCCTCCTGGAAAGGGAGGTAATGAACCCCGCTATTTGCTTTATTCTCTCAGCAATGCGGAGCCCGAGACGGTTGATTACTCCTCACAAAATCCAGACCTCGTTCAAAGGCTGTTGGGGCTGTATCGAGCCTGGGCAGAGGATGTCGAGGTGCGTTGAATGGATGAACCCAATCTTATGAAACTACTGATTCCCGTTTTGTTCCTGACAGGATTCTTATCGTCCCTGGTCTTCAGTCAGGCTCCCGATCGAGAAAGTTTCGCCGAGTCCGCTGGACCGGCTGAGTTTGTTCCCGTGGAAGCGTTTGACCTCGCTGCGGAAGATCTGAAGATCGAGGTCTGGGCGCAATCTCCGTTGATCTTCTCTCCCGTGGCGATGGACGTCGATGCCAAGGGGCGAGTCTGGGCGACCGAAGGGATCGATTACAACCAGGGACGACGGGTTGCGACGGGACAGTCCATCATCGTGGTCGAGGATTCGGACCGAGATGGCAAGGCCGATCGATCGCATGTCTTTGTTTCGGAGACGGGGCTGCGTCACGCGCCCCTCGGCATAGCAGTCTTTGACAATCGGATCGTTCTATCGGCGACGCCGTCGATCATCGTCTATACCGATGTCGATCGGAATGCATTGTTCGATCCCGAAATCGACAAGCGGGAGGTGTTCCTGACCGGATTTAAGAATGACCGACATGATCATACCCTGCACGCGGTGGTTGGAGCTCCGAGCGGGCAATGGCATTTCTCTTTCGGGAACTGCGGGGCGGACGTCCAGACCAAGGATGGGCGACACTTTCTCTCGGGTTGTTACTACGGGTTTCCTGAGGCGATCGGAAAAGCAAGCTCGGACGGTCACGTCTACGTTGGCGGGGTGACGATGCGGATCAATCCCGACGGGACCGGACTCGCGGCGACTGGGCACAATATGCGGAATCCCCATGATATGGCGGTGAGTGCCTTTGGAGACGTCTATCAAAGCGACAATGACGACCCTGCTCATTGCCGTTCGTCCTGGGTGATGGAATATGGGAATATGGGTTACGCCGATCTCCGTGATGGTAGCCGATCCTGGGAAGAGGTGGCGAAGACTTGGGAGGAGCCGGAAGGATGGGACAAGAGCCTGCGGTATTCGCGGTCCCACTGGCGGGAGAACTACCCGGGAGCCTGTCCTCCGGGATCCGTGTATGGCGCGGGATCGCCGACCGGCAATGCCCTGATCGAAGATGACACGCTCGGTCTCGCAGGCATCTATTTGAATTGTTGCATGGTGAGAAAGGAAGTCATGATGACTCGTCCCAAGCTCGAGGGGTCCCATTACGACCTGGGAGAGCACGAACCCTTTCTTTCCCTGAAGGTGGGCGAAAAGGGGCGGCACTTTCTCCCCACCGATGTTGTCGTTGCCCCAGATGGCAGCCTCCTGCTGAGTGACTTCTACAATGACACGAGCCGGAGAACGAACCAGGTCAGCGGAACGATTTATCGGATCTCTCGAAAGGGGAGCAAGACCGAGGCAAGCCCCGAAGTCGATTTCGAAACCGTTCCCGGTCTTCTCGCAGCGCTCGAGAGTCCGGCGGTGAATATTCGCTCTCATGCCGCTTGGCTGCTGGTTGGAAAAGGCGAGCCGGTCACGGAGTCGGTAAAGAATTGGATGAGTCGCAGAGAGTCCGATCCGAAAGCCATAGCTCGGGGAATCTGGATCCTGGCGCAGATGGGGGAGTCGGGTGTCGCCGATGTCGAAAACTTTCTCAAGGACGAAGACGAGCGTCTCGTTGTTACCGCCTATCGAGCTCTCCGCCTTGGCGATCCGGATGGAATGCTGAATCGGGCGGCCCTTCTCGCATCGGCGACTTCCGCTGCGGTGAGGCGGGAGGTGGCGCTTTCCCTTCGCGACGTTTCCTTTTCTGACTGTCGGCATATTTTGAACACCTTGATTGCCGGCTATGAAGCTTCGGATCGGTATGCTCTCGAGGCCCTCGGCATCGCCTTTACAGGGAAGGAAGAGGAGGTATACCGAGAGTTGGTCGCTGCACTATTTGGAGAAGCTACCGATTGGGGAACCAAGGCGAAGGACCTCGCCTGGCGGTTGCATACGAGCAAGGCAATTGCGGATCTCGATACCTGCATCCGATCGCAGAAACCGGAATTGGAGGAATTCCGCCATCTTGCGATGGCCTTCGCCAGTTTCCGAACTCCAGAAGATCGAGCTGACCGCAAAGCGCGACTGGAGAAAATTGGAGATCTTCCCTGGACTGCAGGTGAAGGCTACCAGGTCACGATCGATGAAATCATCGCGAAAGACCTGAACGAGCTCCAGGGACGTTATGTCGATTTCAGTAGCGTGATTCCCGAGAGCTTCGGAGGAGACCCCGATGCCACGCTTTCCGAGGCCGCCGTGATCGCCAAATTGCCGGGAGATCGCGAGCAGGGGGCTCTCCAGTCCGCTCGTTGCGTCATGTGTCATCGCATTGGTGGGAGCGGGGTCGCCTTCGGCCCGGACCTGACTCACTGGGGTGGTCAGCGAACCGTCGAAGAGATCATCCAGGAGATCGTCGATCCCGATGCCAAACTTGCGCATGGCTATGGCAAGCCCGTTCGACTGAAGAAAGGTCAGCATGTCATCGAAGGGTTGCTCTCCAACTACAGCTGGCATGCCGGATCGCTGAAAGTGAAGTTGATGGGAGGCGAGACTCGCAAGATCCTCTTCCGGAGATCCGGGGCTCAGGTGGAGTTTCCCAAGGAATCCTGGATGCCATCAGCCGCAGAGATGGCGATGACGGATCAGAATGTCCGCGATGTGGCCGAGTATCTGCACACCCTCGGAGAAACCGACGAAGACGTTCCCGAAGCACCGGCTTTGGTCGACACCTCCGGCCCGGAATGGGTCAGCCTTGGAGAGGAGGATTTCCTCAACGTGAATTGCTACACCGATACCTGGAAGTGGGATGGGGGGCATGTCTACTGCACCGGGAGACCGACCGGAGTGATTCGCTATCGCGAGCCCCTGACCGACTTCGAATTTGTGTGTGAGTGGATGCACAAGAAAAAGGGCGGGAACTCCGGCGTCTTTGTCTGGGCCAGCAATCCATCCTTGATCAACTGTGCGGCGGGAAGGGCGCGATTGCCGCACGGAATCGAGGTCCAGGTTCTCGATTTGGGGTATAAGGAAGTCTACGAGAAACAGTTTGGGAAACCGGGTGATTGGTTCACGAGTCACGGCGATGTCTTTACCGTCGGACCCGTGAAAATGAACCCTTTCCCGCCGGTTGGACCTCAAGGACGCCGGAGCTTTCCTTCCCAGGAAACGACACGCGGCATCTTCCAGTGGAATCACTATCACGTGAAGGCCGTGAAAGGAGAAGTCCGGCTCTGGGTCAACGGAGTGGAAGTTTCGGGAGGAGATCAGATCGAGCCTGCCTCTGGATATCTTTGTCTCGAGTCCGAGGGGGCGCCGATCGAGTTTCGGAATCTCAAACTCAAGAAGCTGTCTCCCTTGTCACCCGATTTCGAAGTGGTCGATATCCCAGTCCCGGTGCTCGATGGACCGCCGCCTCCTGCGCCTCCCCAACCCAAGGTGACGCTCGAGGGACACAATATTCTGGGAACCTGGACGTATCTGAAGACTTATACCCGGGAGTTTACGGCCGATGGGGTTTGCATTCTCCGCAACGGTGAAGAAGTCATCTGGAAACGCGGAGTCACGAAGAAGGCTGCCGATCGCGTCGTTCTCGAGGGGAACCTTGGTCACCTGCTTCACTCGGATGGCACCCTCCGTATCGAAGGGCGCTACAACGCAAAAAGAAAAGAGTAGAAGAAGGGCGAGTCCGAGTTGGGCAGGTCACTTCTCGCGAGACTGTTGAAGGAGCCAACGGAAGATCTCGGGATTTGCATAGGTCTGGGTGAAGGAATCATGTCCGGTATCCGGATAGCGGGTGAACTTCACTTTTCCGCCGGCCTCTTTGACCGCTTCTACCATCTCCTCGGACCGGGCGATGGGAACGACATAGTCATCCTCCCCATGGAAAGCCCAGATCGGTAGGCCTTTCATCGCTGGCGCCCAGGCCGGGTCGCCGCCACCGCAGATCGGAATCGCGGCGGCAAATCGGTCGGCATGCTTGCTAAGGCAGGCCCAGGTGCCGTATCCACCCATGCTGAGTCCGGTGAGGTAAACGCGAGCGGGATCGATCCGGTAGTTGGCGAGGAGGTGATCGAGGAGGAGAATGAGATCGTCCGGTTGCCAGCATTCCTGCCAGCGATAGTTCGCCAGCGCCTGGGGCGAGGCGACGATAAAGTCGAAATCCTCCATCCCATCGAGAAGCGGAGGAATCCCGTTGGCCTTGACCTGCTCGACGTCGCGACCTCGGCGACTGCTGCCGTGGAGGTAGATAATGAGGGGGAGTTTCACATCTTCTGCCTCGTGATAGCGCTTTGGGAGATAGAGCCAGAACTGGTCGTTGAGGTTGTCCGTTTTTTCCGCGACTTTCTCTGGTAGCGTTTGAACAGTCTGCCGGGAGGCCGGTGTCGTGGAATGCTCCTCAGCACGTGTGATATCTGGCATCCCGAGTGGAAGACTGGCAAGAGCGAGGCAGAAGCCTGCAAAAAGGTGGGGACATGCTTTCATGTGTAGGGAAGTCGACGTGCTCTTGGAGGAGTCGTCAAGAGGCGGCTTCTCTGGAGAAGGGCCTGAACCCGGACCTTGGAAGTCGAATTCGATCCGATAGGCTGCAACAGATCATGTTCATTCGTCGGTTCCATCCGGGTGCGCTTGCCACCTTGCTCCTTTTTTCCGGTTTTCTTTGCTCGTTGCGGGCGGGGGAAGAACTTGTCCTGGATGTCTTTCAGAAGAACTGCATTCAGTGCCATGGACAGGATGGGAAGGTGAAGGGGAAAGTGGATCTTCGGGAGATCAAGAGCGTTGAGGATCTCACGGCTGATCCCGAACTTCTCCAGACCTTGGTCGACGTGATCGATTTTGAGGAAATGCCTCCTGAGGATGAGCCCCAGATCGAGCCGGAAAAACGAAAAGAGCTCCTTTCGAAACTGGATGCGCTCCTCCACCAGTCGGTGACGGAGGACAAAGCCTACACGCACACCCCGATTCGGAGGATGAATCGGTTTCAATATCATAATGCCGTGATCGACCTCTTCGATCTCAAGTGCAATGTCTTCACTCTGCCCGAACGCATGATGCGGGAACACAGCGGCTACTTCCAGCCGGAGACGGGGAAGATGGCGGAAATGGTGAAGGTGGGAAGTCGGCCCCTGGGTAAATCCCAGATGATCGAGCCACGCCTCGCAGGGGTTGCCGCGTTTCCCCAGGATCTCAGGGCGGAACACGGATATGACAACCAGGCCGATCACCTGTCGCTGTCACCACTCTTGATGGAGGCGTTCCTGACGCTTGGACAGTCGATCACGGAGAGTAAGGATTTCGGAGCTCGCAACGTCGGGATCTGGAATTCCTTCTTCGTCGAACCCAAGTCGTCCGAGGATCTTCGGGAGGAGGTGGAATCTCGTCTGAGACCATTTCTAACCAAAGCCTTCCGGAGACCTGTGGCCGACGAGGTCCTCGCTCGATACACCGATCATGTTATGCATCAGCTCGACTCGGGAGGGGAGTTCTCCGAGGCCATGAAATCGGTGGCGGCAGCGACGATCTCATCACCCAAGTTTCTCTACCTGTATGACCAGGGTGGTGACTCGGAGGGCGTTCAAACTCTCGATGACTACGAGCTCGCCTCTCGGCTCTCTTTCTTCCTCTGGGGAAGTATTCCTGACGAGACCCTGCTGAAACTCGCGGCGGAGGGCTCTCTGCAGGAGGAAGAGGTGCTGAATTCCGAGATCGAAAGAATGCTCAAGGATCGCAAGTTGAAGCGATTTTGTGACAGCTTTCCGGCGCAGTGGTTGCAGTTGGAACGGATCATTTCTGCAGTTCCGGACCCGGAGCATTTTCCGAAATTTTATTTCAGCAAATATCGAGACAGCATGCACATGATGCTGGAACCCTTGTTGCTTTTTGAAACGGTGTTGATCGAGAATCAGTCGATCACCCAGTTCATCGATTCGGACTTCACTTATCGTTCGGGCCTGCTTGAAGAAGCTTACGGCGTGCTGGAAAGTGATCTCAGTCCGGCCAAGGTCCAGGGGAGTGGAGTGAATCGCGGAGGCGTCACCGCCTTGCGTTTTGATCGGGTCCCGATATCGGACCGTCGCAACGGAGGACTCATCACCAACGCTGCTGTGATGACAATGACCTCCGGTCCCGAGCGA
This sequence comes from Verrucomicrobiales bacterium, assembly GCA_029213195.1. Taxonomy (GTDB): domain Bacteria; phylum Verrucomicrobiota; class Verrucomicrobiia; order Verrucomicrobiales; family DEV007; genus Arctic95D-9. The sequence continues at coordinate 64,738 of JARGNI010000010.1, read as the reverse complement.
ACCCAGCCAATTACGAGAGGCGCCTGGCTCGCCACCGTGATCTTCAACAATCCACCCAACCCGCCTCCCGCCGATGTGCCTGCCCTGGGAGAGGAACCCACCGAGGAAGAAGCTCACTTGACCCTGCGGGAGCGTCTTGCCAAGCACCGAGAGCGATCCGATTGCAAAGGCTGCCACGAGCAGATCGATCCCCTGGGATTCGCCTTAGAGAACTACAGCCCTATCGGCACCTGGCGCGAAGTTTATGAGAATGGGCGGGACGTCGACATGGAAGGGACCCTCTTTCGGAAGCATCGTTTCGAAAGCGTGATCGAGTTCAAGGATGCGATTCTCGCAGAGAAAGATCGCTTTGCGCGCGGGCTTGCCGGTCATCTCCTGAGCTTTGCCCTTGCCCGTGAATTGGGGCCGGCCGACCAGATAGCTCTCGATGAGATTGCTCAGAACGTAGCCGAAGACGACTACCTGATTCAGACCTTGATCAAGGAAGTGATCCGGAGTGAACCTTTCCAAACCAAGACCATTCCCGCACCATCCAATCAGGTCGCGGAAAACAAACAGGGTTGAGCCGAGCGCTTTCCCCTGTTCAGTGAAGAGATCATCATGAAGAAACGGAATCCCTCCCGACGAAACTTTCTCCGAGGAATCGGAGGAGCGGCCCTGGCACTGCCTGCGCTGGAGAGTCTCGGAACAACGGCCCATGCGGCGAAAGCAGTGCCATTGCGAATGGCCCATTTTTACGTTCCGATCGGAGTCGTTCGACGAGGATTCTTTCCCGGTGAAGCAAATTCCATTATTCCGAAGGGGAACCTGGGGAACGTCATGAAGTCGCTCGACAAGCAGGACCCGAATCCTTTCGTCAAGCCACTTGAGAATTTGACTCCGACCTTGCAGCCCCTCGCGGATTTCAAGGACCAGATCAATCTGATTACGGGAATGGATCGAACCTTTCAGCAGGGAACCGATGTGCATGCGCAGTGTGCCTCTTGTTATCTCAGCAGCGCCGAGCCCTACACGATCGAGGGGACAGCCTGGCCGCTGGACCGGACGCTGGATCATCTCGTGGCTGATCATGTCGGGCAGAAGACTCCGTTTCGGACGCTGGAGTTCAGTTGCAACAGTCACAAGGACAACAAGGAATCGATCTATTTCGACAATATTTCCTGGTATGGCACGGGACATCTCGCGCCCTCGATTCGAGATCCGAGAAAGATGTATCGCCGTCTCTTCTCAACCGGGGAGATCGATCGCTATCGCGATGTGACCGACCTCGTTCTCGAGGATGCCAAGTCATTGCAGAAGGACCTGGGATATGTCGATGGCCAGAAGTTTGATGAATATTTCGAGTCTATCCGTGCCATCGAAATGCAGATGGATCGCCTCGAAAAGATGAAAGCGGAACTCGCTCAAGTCGACTTCGAGGAGCCGCCCGAGGCCTATTTGCCTAGGGGGGAATACATCCGCTTGATGGGCGATCTCATGGTGGTCGCCTTGCAGACCGGGCTCACGAATGTAGCGACGTTCATGGTCGGTCCGGAGCGATGGGATACCCCTTACCTGTTTGAAGAGATTTCCGACAAACCGTTGAGCCACCATGGGATGTCTCACAACCAGACCAAGATGATCGACCAACTCCTCGAGGTGGACCGGTTTCACATGGAGCAGTTCGCCTACCTGTTAGGGCGAATGAACCAGATGGAGGAGGCGGATGGAACGACGCTGCTCGACAATACCTTGTTCACCTACGGGTCCGGACTCGGGGATGGTTCCACCCATCAATACAACGACCTGCCCATCATCATGGCCGGTGGCGGTCGTGTCACTCAGACGGGGCAGCACATCAACATGGCCGAGGGAACACCACTCGCCAATCTCTGGCTGACCCAGGCCCGCATGATGGGGCTGGAGATGGATCGATTTGCCGACAGTTCCGGCGAAGTTTCGGGGGTGAAAGGATCTTGATTGTTGCTGTCCTGGTAGGGGGATTTGTAAAAATTCCGAAACGTTGAGGTCAGGCAGCGCGATGGTCGGAGCCCTTGCAGGCTCCGCTACTTACGCGCACGTGGAGGAATACGGAAGCGGCGATCACAAGCCCAATCTCCCTTCGTGGAAAACTGTGCAAGGATCGATTGCCTGGGGAACAAATGGAGGGACAACGTCCTCGTTGTCCGTCTTTCTCTGGCCTCGCTTCGATCGAACTCTGGAAGATCCCTACACCTCGAACAACTGAGGTAGCGTTGCCGTAGAATCCCCATGCGTTTCCGCCTCGAGCCCGGATCCCTGGAGAAGACTGAGCCAGAGATTGCAGAGGGGCGTTTTTTCGGGAGTGACGATGTGCCTTCCGTGTTGAATCCCGGCTCCGCCTCCGGCAACGATCGTCGGACAGTTGGTCAGGTAGTGGATGGAGTGAATGTTGCTTCCAAGAGTCACCGTGGTGTGATCGAAAAGGCTGCTGCCATCCGATTCCTTGACGCCCTTCAATCGATCGAGGAAATGGGCAAACAACTCGGATTGTTTCTGGTCTCGCTGTTTCGAGACCTCCATGCGAGTGCCGGGTTCATAGTGACTCATGTTGTGAGCCGTGATGGTCGCGCCCATGCTTCGGATCAAGGTATCGAGGGGTTGGCGATAGGAAAATACCCGTGAGGTATCAACCTGGAGAGCTGCGACGATGAGGTCATACATCATCTTCACCTCCTCGACTCCCTGGAGTGATTTGTCAGGCTCGATGGGCGCGGGATCGGGGATTCGCTTGGGAACTTCGAGCCATTCTTTCTCCTTCGCCAGTCGCTGCTCGATCTCTCGAATGGACTGAAGATACTCGTCGAGCTTGTCCTGATCCACTTTGGTAAGACCTCGGCGGGTCGACTTCGCATCCTGGAAGACGGTGTCGAGGATGCTTTTCTGTTTGAGTAGGTCTGCCTGACGCTGTTCGAGTGGAGTCGAATCATCAGAGAACATTCGGTGGAAGGTTGCCACCGGTGTTGTCAGTGCCGAGAGTGGTTTGCCCTGTCGATTCCAGGAGAGTGAAAGTCCGGGGCCATGGCCGGAATTGTCGCCGCCCTTGTATCCCAACTGAACGGAGGAGAATCGAGTGTCCGTTCCCAACTGTTCGGCAGCGACCTGGTCGACCGAGATTGTGTTGTGGAAACTCTGCCCGGGTTCCGCGTAGCGGTTCGCGCCAGTGAGCCAGAAAGTGCTGCCCCAATGGGCCTCGTTGTTGTACTGGTTGGCCAGATTCTGGATGATGGTGAGGTCCTTGCGGTGTTTTGCCAGGGGAGCGAGTCCCTCGGGAAGCGAGTAGTCACTTCCCGTATCCGTCTTCTTGGGATACCAGCTCTCCTTGGTCACCCCGAAGCCCATCCCCAGAAAGACGAACCGTTTGGGTGGAGTCGGAGCGCTGGCGGCCTTGGCGAACGATCGAAATCCGAGGGAATCAAGAAAAGGCAGCGCGATCAGAGCCGAGCTGCTTCGAAGAAATCCGCGGCGCTGGAGGGTGGGGAGCTTGGGGTTCATTTCTTGTAGTGAAAGGGTTCGGATTCGATGAAGGCCAGGATAAGTTCGCGCATGGAGCCGTCCTTGGCATTGGCGCGTTTGAGCAATCGTTCGCGAAGGCTCTCGTCGGAGAAGCCATAAGGACGCCCTAGACCATACTCGATAAGAGCTTCCGTGAAACCGCTCGTAAATGCTTCTCCATGCTGGGCCACTTCTTTCCGGAGACCGTAGAAGTCGGTGAAGGCAGTTCCATCGGGAAGCGTTCCGCTGGGATCCACCGGGATCTCCTTCTTGATCGTTTTCCGGCCCTGCTTCTTCTGGAGGACGAGCACCTCTCGCCATTGCCCTGCGGGGTCGAAGTTCTCCATCCCGTAGCCAATCGGGTCGATGCGCTGATGACACTGGGCGCACTGAGCTTCTTCCATGTGAGCGGTGAGCTCTTCCCGAGGGGAAAGGAGCTTTCCTCGAACCCGGCTGAGCTGCGGAACGTTGGGTGGAGCCGGGGGAGGAGGATCGTTCAGGAGGTATCGCATCACCCAGGTCCCACGTTCGACCAGCGAAGAGTGATTGCCATCCGAGCCCATCGCATGGATCGCAGCCATCCCGAGCAGCCCGCCGCGGGGAGATCGTGCTGGGAGTTTCACCGGTTGATAGGCCGCACCCTCTACCGGAGGAAGTCCGTAGTAGTCGGCGAGGAGATCGTTCACCACGACGTAGCCGGGATCGAGGAGGTCACGGGTGGGGAGCCTCTTCTCGAGGATGTGCCGGATCGTTTCATACACCTCCGCGCGTGCCGATTCCTTCACACTGTCATCAAACTCGGGGAAGGTGCGAAAATTGAACTGAAAGAAGTCGAGCCGTTCCATATGAAGCCATTGATGAGCGATCGAGGAAATGAATTCGTTGGAGCGACGGTCGTCGAGGAGACGTTCTGCGTGAGCTCGGAGGACACCTTTTTGCTGGAGGCGACCTGCGCGAGCATCCTGCATCAATTTCTGATCGGGTGGAGCAGACCAGAGAAGATAGCTGAGCCGGACTGCCAGTTCCTCATTGCTGAGGAGTTCTCTCTTGCCTTCATTCTTTTTCTCGACGGGTTCGGCGAGGTAGAGGAAACCGGGCGAGGCGAGCACCAGGGCGAGAGGTTCACGGATTGCTTCATAGAATTTCTTCCCCGACTCCCTCTCGCCAAGGTAGAGCCTGTGAAGGCGAACGAGAAACTCGGCATCCGGCTTGCGAGTCCGAAAGGCTCGCGTCGCGAAGCGCTCGATGATTTCGCGGGCGTAGGCGTCCTGGTCCGGTTGTTCCCACCACACCCCCTTGAAGAAGACCTCCGACACGGCTAGGGGAGGCCAGGTTTCGTGGCGAGGGCCGCTCAGAACGACGCGGTCGATCGCGAGCTTGGGCGACGGACCGACACCGGTCTTTTGCTGGGATCGAAGAAAGACCGATCGAGAGAAATCCCGATTGTTGTGCTGGCGATGGCGGATCACGATGCTGCGTGGGCCACCCTTGGTAATCGGCACCTCGATGGTGAGGGGAATGACTTTCTCGGCAGTGCTCGCCACCCGCTCGTAGCCCAGTCTTGCGATCTCACCTCCACGAGCTCCCGGAAATCCGTACTCGAGGTAGGTGTCTTTTCGGGTCGCTCCTTTCAATGGAGAGGCAAAGATCTCGATGGAGAAGTTGCCGTGAGGAGCGTTCTTCGGGATGTTGACGGTGATCGCGTTGGTTCGGTCGAAGAAGGGTTGAAGCAGAACCTCAGTCTTCGAGCGGGGATCGTCGAGATACCGTTTGTAGCTCGCGTATTGCTGATTGTAGAGACGCTCGCGAAAACGAACATCGAACTCGTCGAGCAGACCGAACTCGCTGGGTGGTTTGCTTCCGTCCGAGTTGCGCCAGGCCTGGGCTTTCTCCCAGTTGGCCTTGATCGTGCCCGACACTCGCTGAATGAATTGGTTCGTCCCTTTTTCGGGTTGGATCTCGATTCGGATCGGCTTGGGTGGCTTCTTCCCAAAAAGAAAGGCCTCGTCGAGCGCTTTCCGTCCCAGTTCCAGGTATTGCTCGAACTGGTCGGCAGAGAAAAAGAGGGAGGCTCCATTGGTGTCGAAGCCGCCCGAATTGCTGTCGTCGGGCAGGTCTTCGGCTTCGATCCGGACACCGAGAAGGGACTCGATCGTGTTCTCATACTCCCGACGATTGAGGCGTCGCATCGTGGTAATCCCCCCCGTATCGCTCAGGAGCTCCCGGGCCAGGACCATTTGATCGGAAAGATCGCGGAGAAGTGCGATTTTCTCTTCGTCGGAAAGTTGGGGCTGGTCCTCCGGCGGCATTTCTCCGGAATTGAGAACATTCAGGACCTTCTGCCAGGTCTCGGCTGACTCGACGGAGGCGAGGGTGTAGGAGATTGACTCGAGATCGATGCCTCCTTTTTCCGAGAGAGAGTCGTGACACTCGAAGCAGTATTTCACGAGGATCTTGTCATGTGCTTTTGGCACGGTGGCGTATTCCTCTCGAGCCGAGAGACAAGGAGGCCAGGTAGAAAAAATGCAGCAGAGTAGAAAAAGCTGAGACAGTCGGTTCACGTGAGAAGATCCCGGATTTCGTGTATTCGGAAAGATGCTTGATTGCGCTGGATCGGGTGGTTCCAATCCTTTCCTCGAATTGTAGCAGCGTGGAGCCGGAAACTGCTTCAAGATGATTCTGTCATGAACGAAGACCCCCAAGCCCCGCCACCGATCACCAGTTTGACATCGAACGCGATGGATGAGCGGATCCCCACCCGTTCCGAGCGAAACTGGGCGATCGGAGCCCATCTCGCATCGGTAGCAGGCTGGGTGGGAATCCCTTTTGGGCACATCCTTGCGCCCTTGGTGGTGTGGCTGATCAAAAGGGATGACAGTGAGTTTGTCCGCAGCCAGGCGATCGAGAGTCTCAATTTCCAGATCTCGATGACGCTCTACGCCATTCTCGCGGGGTTGCTGGCGGTCACTATCGTGGGGTTGGTCATTGCGATCCCGATGATCATAGCCCTCGTCGTAGGTGATATCATCCTCACCATCCTCGGTGCGGTCCGAGTGAATTACGGCGAAGCCTATCGCTACCCAGCTACGATTCGCCTGCTGTGACCGGCGAGTGGTGATCTACCGCTTCGCTCGCGCTTCGGCCTGTTCTCCCCACTTGCGGAAGCGGGCGAATCCTTCCGAGGTGAGGAGTGGATCGTCCGTTTCCTCCTGCCATTTCCGGAGTGCTGACTGGAGCTCCGCCAAGGTTTCAGCGTGCTGGGGATCGTCGGCAAGATTGTAGAATTCGATCGGGTCCGCTTCGAGATCGTAGAGTTCCCACTCGGGGGGATCGAGATAGCGCTGAAAGGCTTTTCCGGCTGGAGTGTCTCGATACTTGTCGGTATCGGCAAAGCGATTGTTGGGATCGCCATCGACTCGCCCCACCGGTTTGGCTTCTCCAGCGATCAGGTTGTGGATGAGCTTGAAACGCTCGTCGCGGATGGCACGGCGAGGGAAAAAGGGCTGAAACCCGTGGTAGTGGAATTCCCCCGCGAGGTGGGTGCGCCATCCCGCAGGTGGCTCGGAGGTGGTTGCGGTCGGACGGAGGCTCACTCCGTGAAACTTCCGAGGATACTCAATTTTGGTCGCATCGAGAATCGTGGGGACGATATCGACGCCAGAGACGAGAGCAGCGCTCTCCAGTCCGGCCTCCGAGACTCCCGGCCAGCGAACGAGGAAGGGGACTCGCAGTCCGGACTCGTAGCAGGTCGTTTTTCCTCGGCTGAAAGGAGGACCGTGGTCCCCAAGGAAAATGACGAGGGTATTGTCCGCGTGCCCCGAGTCTTCGAGCGCCTTGAGCAGCATTCCGACCCCAGCGTCGAGTCGCTTGATCGTGTTGTAGTAGTTGGAGGTTCGCTCCCTTGCGCTGGGCTCGTCAAAGCCCTGGAAGTCCCATCCCGGAACGGTGTCCTTTGCGATCGGGTTCTTGGGGATGCCTTTCCAAACGGACGGGAAAATGGGGCGCTGCGTTTTGGGATCCTTGTAGAAGTGAGGGTCGGAGTAGTTCACCATGAGAAAGAACGGATCCGGGTTCTCTTCGTTGAAAAACGCCGCCGCGTTCTTGGCGACCTCCCGGACATCTCGGGTATTGCCGGCTTTGGGGCGATAATCGAATGGAAAACTCTTCTCGGGAGCGACATGCAGTTTCCCGAGGATTCCGGTGCGGTAGCCCGCTGGCTTGAGGTAGGCGGGGAGATTCTTGCCGACTTCCTCGGGAGCGAGAACAAACCCTCCGTTTGCCAGCCCGATCTGTCCGGTCGCGTGTGGATACATTCCGGAGAACATGGACGAACGGGAAGAACTGCAGCTCGCCTGGGTGACATAGGCGGTGCGGTAGAGGACGCCTTCGGTCGCCAACTGGTCGAGGTGGGGAGTCTTGATGTAGGGATCTCCGTAGCAGGACAACTGAAGACCGAGGTCGTCCGCCGTGACCAGGAGAACATTCATTCTCTCTTCGGCTGAGACGGCGATCCCCCCGAGGGAACAAAGGAGAAGAAGGACACGAAACAGGGGTCGGTGCATGAGCAAAGAGGGTTGGGTGGAAGAAAAGAAGCTCTAGCGAGCCCGGAAGATATCGCTGGAAACCGATTCGATGAGGAGAGTCTTCAACCCGTAGTTTTCGGCTTTCACGGTCGCGAGGATATCGTCGACGACATATTCGTCAACGGCTTCGAGGTGGCGTCCTGTGGAGTAGGTCAGCAACTTGGCGATGAGGTTCCGGGCAAAGACGTCTTTCCGGGTCGACTTCAGGACTTGCTTGAACTCGTCGAATCCGGAGAAGGTTTCTCCAGAAGGCAGTTCTCCCGAGGAATCGATCGACTGGGCGGGGGCTTTGGATTTCCCCGCGGGCTTGGGATAGGTGGTTCTCCACCGACCGATCGGGTCGAACTTCTCGAGACTGAAGCCCAGGGGATCGATCTTGCGATGGCATTCGGCACAGGTCTTGTCGGAGGAGTGCAGGGCCAGTTTCTCCCGGATCGTCTTTCCTGCCGTGGTGTCGGCATCGATGGCGGGCACTTCATCCGGTGGGGGAGGCGGTGGCATTCCGAGGACGTTCTCGGAAATGAAGACGCCGCGAGTGACGGGAGAGGTTTCCACCCCATTGGCGCTGACGGTGAGGACGCCCGCCATGCCGAGAATCCCGCCTCTCCGGGAATTCTCCTTCAGGCTCACTTTCTGGAATCCATCGGCGAGACGAAGCGTGTCCTTCTCTGGAAGCGCATAGAGCTTGGCCAGTTTCTTGTCGACAAAGGTGTAATCGGAATCGAGGAATTCGGTGACGGGTCGGTTGTTCTCGAGAAGATAACGAAAGAAGAGGTGGGCTTCTTTCTTCATCGAGGTCGGGAGATCCTCCGCGTAGTAGCTGCGGGCCGCCTGTCGTGGAGGCGGGAGGTTCCCGATGTCACGAAGATTCAACCAGCTGTCGAGAAAGCCGTCGATGAAGTCGGTCGACCGAGGATCCTTGAGCAGGCGTTTCGCTTCCTCCGCGAGAACATCCGGCTTCAAAATCGACGAATCCGCAGCCTTGGCCAGGAGATCCTGATCGGGGGGCGCGGCCCAGAGCGCATAGGAGAGACGAGAAGCGAGATCATAGGGGCGGAGCCATTTCTCCTCTTCGGGAGTGATCTCGGTGAGATAGAGAAAGGAAGGGGAACAGAGAATCATCTTGATGGTATCGAGAGCGGCTTGTCGAGGCGAAGCCTCCTCCGAGATCCGCTTGTCGTAGGTTCGCTGAATTCTTTCGCGGTCCTCTTGAGTGAGTGGTCGGCGGTAGGCGCGCTCTCCGAAGGCGTAGAGCTGATTCAGAGCTTTCTCGGCCTGGAAGCCGTCCTTGCCGAAGACGGCGATCTCTTCGGCGGAGCCTCCTTTCTCGGGAAGGGGGCCGGTGATCTTGATCTCGCCGATGCGGATGTGGGGCAGGGCGCCTTCGCGCAGGATGTGCGCCCGACCGACGAGCGAGCCGGGGATCTCGGCCTCGAACTCGTCCTTGTAGCGCTTGTTGATCTGGATCACCGAAGCCCTCGACTCGTAGGGGCCGTTGGGAAAAATGAATCGGGGGGTCTGTCCGGCTTCGAGCCAGACGCGGAAGGTGAGCCACTCCGGCTTTTCGTCGGGAACGAGGGTCTGCGCGAGGATGGGTTCGATCGCCTGGGGGTAGTGAATGTGGCCTTTCGTGACATCGCCGGGAACGACGGCGAGCTGGAAGGGTTCGGAGAAGTCGATCTGGAAGATCTTTGGATCGTAGTGCGTGTCTCGATGCTTGGCCTGGGCGAGGGTCTTGATTTCGTAGAGTCCGGAGACGGGAACTCCTTCGAGAAAGTCCTCGATATGGCCATAGCCACCCTGGCGAGTGTCGGTATTGGGCTGCTCGTAGAGGCAGAGGTATTGGAACTTCAAAGCAGAGCGGTGAGAGCCGGTGAGCTCTTCGTATTGAACAAAGTTTTCCGTGAAGTGCCAGTTCTTCGGCTCCATCGCGTCTTTCCCAAGACGGGATTCGACGAGCCGATGCGCGGCGGCAAAATATTGATCGAGGAGAAATCCCGAGGTGACGAGGGCCTCACCGATCGTGTCGACATGTTCGCTGGTTCGCTCTTTCGGAAAATCAGCAGTCAGGCCGAGCGTGTCGACGCGACGTCCGAAGAGGTCTTCCAGTGTGTTCTCATACTCCCGATGCGAGAGCCGTCGCATCACGGTTCGTCCGCCGGTGCTCTCGAATTTGTCCCGCGTCGCGGCAATGGTTTCCCGCAAGGCACGAATCACGGCGATGCGTTCCTCGTCGGTAGGTTGATCCGCATCCTTCGGCGGCATCTCCTTCAGAGTCACCTGATCGATGATTTCATCGGCGGTGATGAGATCGGCTACATTCTCCAGTGGGAAATTGAAGGTTTCGAACTCGCGTTCGCCTTTCTGGACATCGGTATCGTGACACTCGAGACAGTATTTCCCGACGAAGTCGAAAAGGACCTTCTCCCGTTCGCTCTCGCTGGCGTCTCCCGGAGAACTGGGGAGCAGAAAACACCCTGCAAAAAGAGGGAGAACGAGCCTTCGCATCGGGAGAGAATGGGTTTCCGGAAAGCGATCCGGTAATGGCCGGGGATCAGGAGAACGTTCCCGTGCTGGTGCCAAAACGCTCTGTCTCGACCCCGAGTTTCTGGGCGATGTCGACGTAGAGGTTGCAGAGAGGGATCTTGTGATGCGGCTTGGTATTGACTCGCTTGAACTCACCATGCGAATAGCCACCTCCGGCGACGATGACGGGGAGATCGGAGTTCTTGTGGGAGGCCGCGTTTCCGATTCCGCTGCCAAAGATCACGGAGGTGGAATCGAGCAGGGACTTTTCTCCGTCCTTCATTGAAGCGAGTCGAGTGAGGAATTTCGCGAACTCGGTGATTTGATAGGTTTCCAGGGTGAGGAGATGCTTGATGTTTTCCTCATCGTTCCCGTGGTGGGAGAGTCCATGATAGGACTTCTTGTCGATCCCGAGATGCTGGGGGAGGAAGCAGCCACCAATTTCCAGGGTCGCGATGCGAGTCGAGTCGGTCTGGAGCGCGAGGGCGATCAGTTCGTAGAGCAGAGGCAGGTCCTCCACCGTGTTGGTGTTGGCAGGCTTTTCGAAGGGAGCCTTGGGCTTGGGCTGGTGGGCCCATCGTTCCCTCAACTGGAGCCGCTTCTCAACGTCTCGGATGGAGGTGAAATACTCGTCCAGCTTGTCACGGTCTTCACTGTTGACCCGCTTCGAGAGTCGATTCGCATCCTCGCGCACCGAATCGAGGATGGAGGATTGGATGCGATTTTCCTCGATCCGTTGTTTCTGACGCTCGGGGGAATCACTGACAAAAAGCTTCTCGAAGAGATCTGCGGGTCCGGTGATCGGGGGCACGCGGACTCCCGACTTCGTCCAGGCGAGTTGACATCCACCGTGGATTCCTCCTTCGGATCCTACCGTGAGCGAGGGGAAGCGAGTGTGCATCCCGATCTCCTCGGCGAGAAACTGGTCGAGGCTGACATTTCCGTCCGGGCGATTCTGGGCCTCGGAATTGAGCACTCCCGAAAGGAAGGAATGCACCGCAAAGTGTCCGCCTTTGACTCCATGATCAAGGCCGCGATACACGGTCATGTGCTCGCGATTGGCTTCGAGGGGCTTGAGAAGTCGGGTCGTCTCGTAGCCCTTGCCCGGGGTTTCCGGAAAGAAGTGCTTCTGCTGATATCCAAGCAGGTTGCCCACGGCGACGAAGCGCTTCGTTCCAATCCCCTTGCGGGCATGACCAACCCCCGCTGCAGTCTGGGAGTTGGCCATCAGCGAAGGGAGTCCCGGCAGTGCCAGACTCGCGCCCACGGAGCGGAGGAAAAAAGAACGTCGATCGAGTTTCTCAGCCATAGGGCAGCTTCCATGCAAATCTTGCGTCCTGCAAAGGATGGCACTGGCGTGTAAACGTGTTCCCCGTCTGCGTCCAGGGCGATTCCGGAGGGCTTTTCCCAGAATTTTGTTCTTCCTTGATTCGTTTGTGTATACTCCCGGCATGAAACGAATGATGGATGAGGTCGTCGTGGTGACGGGAAGTTGCACTGGGATCGGGAGAGCGATGGCGAAACGTTTCGTCGAGGAAGGTGCACGAGTCGTCGTTCATGGGTTGGAGAAGGATCTGGGCGAGGAACTGGTTTCCGAATTGGGAGAAGACTCGGCTGCCTTGCACATCCAGGATCTCCTTGAGCCGGATTGTGCCCTGACTCTTGTGGCGATCGCGGTAGAGAGATGGGGAAAGCTCGATGCCGTGGTCAACAATGCGGCCTGGGTCGCTACCGGGAACATTGGTGACACGGATCGCGATCGATTTTCTCGTGTTCTCGACGTCAACACGCTCGCTCCCTACGAGGTCATTCGAGCGGCCTTGAGCGAGCTTCGGGCATCCAAGGGGAGCGTGTTGAACATCGGAAGCGTCAATGCCTACTCGGGTGAGCCGAACCTGATGGCCTACTCCGTGTCCAAGGGAGCGCTGATGACCCTGACTCGGAATCTCGGCGATACCCTCCATCGAGAATACGGCATCCGGGTCAACCAGATCAATCCTGGATGGGTGCTGACAGAGAATGAAGCTCTCCGGAAACGGGAGCAAGGCCTGCAGGAAGACTGGGACGCCGATCTCCCGGAGGTCTTCGCACCCGCGGGAAGAATCCTGCACCCCGACGAAATCGCCGCCGCGGCGGTCTATTGGTTGTCGCGCGAGAGCGGACCGGTCAGCGGACAGGTGGTGGATCTCGAGCAGTATCCCGCTTTTGGAAGAAATCCTCCCAAGGATGAGTCGACCATCGGGTGAGGGCCCTGGGGGGAATCAGCCCGCGTAGGGCACGGAAGGTCTTCCCCGCACGCCGGGAGTGCAGGCGTAGACAGCACCGGCACCTTCCTCTTCGAGATTGGGAAATTTTCCGGAGGTGATGTAGAGCGTCGAGAGGTCGTCTCCGCCAAAAATACACGAGGTGGGACCGGTCACAGGAATCTCTATTGTGTCCAGCAACTCCGCAGATTCCGGATCGAAACAACGAACGGCGCTTCCCCGGCAAAAGGCGACCCAGAGATGGTCATTTTCATCGATCGTCATTCCGTCAGGAGAGCCTTCCCAGGCCACGGTATCAACGGCGATGCTTTCATTGGAGATCTCACCGGTTGCGCCGTCGAAATCGAAGCGTCGGATCTTCTTACTCGGGGTATCGATGTAGAACATGGCGCTGCCGTCCTTGGTCCAGCAGAGGCCGTTGGAGTTGGTAACGTTGGGAAACTGGACGGTCAGCTCCTTTTCCGTATCGAGGCGATAGAGGGTGGCATCGCCTTCCTTCTTCACCGTGCTGATGGTTCCGGCCCAGAGGCGTCCCTGGGGGTCGCATTTGCCATCGTTGAATCGGTTGTCGGGTTTCTTTTCGGGTTCGGGATCGATGAGGGGAGTTTTTTCCCCGGTATCGAGATCGAAGAAGGCGAGTCCATTGTCTCCGCCCATGAGGATACCTCCCTTGGCTCGAGGAATTGCAAACCCGACTCGTTCGCCGACTTCCCAGGAATTCTCTTCTCCCGTTTTCGGATTCAGGGAGCAGATTTCGTGTCCTTCGATGTCGACATACCAGAGAACATCGTCGTACCAAACCGGGCCTTCGCCCCAGCGTGAAATCCTTTTTCCAATCGTTTCGACCATGGGGGCACCTTGTCCTCGCTTTTGCATGATTCAACCAGAGGATGGAGAAAATCCGTGATCGGGGACCGGAAAGGGGCTGACAGGCGGAGGCTTCCCGGTGTAGGCAGTGGGAATGAAACGTTTTCTCTTCGCTTTTCTGGTCCTGGCTACGACGACTTTCGGGGCAGACCGGCCCAACGTTCTCCTGATCTGTGTCGACGATCTTCGACCGGAACTGGGATGCTATGGCGTCGACTACATTTTGTCGCCCCACATCGATGGGCTTGCCGCTCGTGGGACCCTTTTCAAGCGTCACTATGTCCAGGCGCCGACTTGTGGAGCCTCCCGAAATACCCTCCTGACGGGGCGCTACGGAGCGGCCGGTAACGATGCCCTGTTCAAACGGGCTAAGCAATTGGCGAAAGATCCGGAGAGCGTCGCGCCCAGCCTCCCCGCGTGGTTTCGAGAAAACGGATACACGACCGTGGCTGTCGGAAAGGTGTCGCATCATCCGGGAGGAAAGGGTGGTCCCGACTGGGATGATCCCATGATTCCGGAGATGCCAGATTCCTGGGATCGCAGTCTCTTGCCGGCAGGACAGTGGAAACGTCCACGAGGTTGGATGCATGGTTTGGCATACGGAGAAATTCGTAAAATTGCCAAGGATATGGCTCTGTTTCAGGCAGAAGAGGGGGATGACAGTATCTACCCGGATGGGCCGAGTATCGAAGTCGCCCTCGAAGAACTGGAGACCCTGGGAAAGGCGGCGAAGGACAAGCCCTTCTTCCTCGCTGCTGGGATCCTGCGTCCTCATTTGCCGTTTGGAGCTCCGAAGAAGTATCTGGAGCCCTATCTCGACGTCACGCTGCCGGCCGTTCCCCACCCGGACAAACCGGAAGGGAAAACGACCTGGCATGGATCGGGCGAGTTCATGAAGTATCAACGGTGGGGACGGAATCCCAACGAGGATGCCGAATTTGCCGAAGAGGTTCGCAAGCACTATGCCGCCTGCGTCACCTACGCCGACGCCCAGGTCGGCAAGCTGCTCGCGAAGCTCGATGAACTGGGGATCCGTGACAACACGATCGTAGTTTTGTGGGGAGACCATGGCTGGCACTTGGGAGAACACGCTGTCTGGGGGAAACACACCTTGTATGAGGAGTCCCTGCGGGCTCCGCTGATCATTTCCGCGCCTGGTGCTGGCAAACGCAATACGGCCGTAGATACGATTGTCGAGACTCTCGATTTGTTCCCTACTTTGGTGGATCTTGCTGGATTGCCGAATCCCGACGAGCCGCTCCCGGGGCGTTCGTTGCGAAGCTTTCTCGATCGGGGCGACGGTGTGAGCCGTCCTGCCTATGGCTACCACCGAGGCAATCAAACGATCCGGACCGATCGATATCGTCTCATCGTACACCGGAACGGCGATCTCGAGTTGTACGATCATGATTCAGAGGAAGGGGAGACGAAGAATATCGCCAAGGAGAACCCGGATGTCGCCGGGCGTCTCCGCGAAATCATGGAGGAGCGGCTCTAGAGACCTGTAGGTGAGGTCTCCGACCTCGCGAAGGAAGCGGCGTTGGAAACTGCCAGCGCCTTCCGGGCTTGCAGAGCCCGGCTACAGCACCGCAGCGGCTGCCTTCTCGACTCTCTTCTGATTCAGGATCATCAGGAGGTGAGCCGTAGCTCTCGCATCATCCAGGGCGCGATGATGATTCTCGAGAGGCACCTCGAAGTGCTCCGAAAGCTTTGCGAGACCGTAGGAAGGAAGTCCGGGGAAATAGCGCCGCATCGAGACGACGGTGCAAAGAGTGGGGCAGTGGAGTTCGTATCCGGCTCGCTCGCACTCGGCACGCAGAAACCCATGGTCGAATTTGACTCGGTGACCGACAAAGACCCGGTGACCGACGAAATCGAGAAATTCTTCGGCGATCTCCTCGAAGGCAGGGGCTTCCGCGACCATCTCATCCGTGATACCCGTGAGTTCGACGATGCGTTTCGGAATCTTCATGCCGGGATTCACCAATGAACTCCATTCTTCGAGGATCTCGTCTCCCTTGACTCGGACCGCTCCGATCTCGGTCACGCGGCTCCAGCGCGGATTGCCACCGGTCGTTTCGACATCGACGACGACATACTCCTGGTCGGGATCACAGGCCCAGTGGGCTTTCACCACCGTAACAGGGAGCCCAGCCTCATTGAGCCGCTCGATCTGTGCGAGTTGGTGACGCTGGATCTGGTCTCCTTCCGCCTTGATCTCGACAAAGCGGACTCCGCCGTTCTCGATGAGCATGAGATCCGGGAATCCGGCCCGATAAGTCCGAAATTGTCGGGTCATGGGCTCGATGACCTGGGCCAGGCTTCGCGACGGTGCCCGTTGGATCAATTCCTGCACGAGACGAAAGAGCTCCGGATACCAGGACAGGATCGCATTCGGGGTGTCTGCCCATTCGTCCCAAGTCGCAGCGAGGCGAGAAGTCACTTTCTCGGGCGCGTCCAGCTCTGCCAGGCGAGCTTCGATTTCCTCCTGGTTCTTGAGGAAAAACTCTCCGGAATCCAGTCCTCGCGGTTTTCGATCGAAATCGTTGTGGAGGGCGGCGTTTTCACCAAAAAGGAGGTCCCAGAAGAGAAGACCGAAGAGCTGTCGCCAGATCGCATTCTCGACGTGGAAGGCGGCGATGCCTTCTCGTTCGTAGTGAGAAATTGCGCCGGCTTCCGGTTGACCGCGCATCGTTTCATCGAGGACGATCGTTTCCGCGGAACGCAGGAGGTGGGTGAGCCGGCCGATCCGTCGGGTCCCGAATTTCCGGGCGAGGAAATCTTCTGCGAAGAGGAGTTCTTCATCACAAGAGGGAGACTCGATCAGCTCCCGAAGCAGGTCTTCCGCCTCTCCCCTGTGTCCCAGGGAAACGAGAAGTCGTGCTGCGCGCTCGGTGGCGGGAAACTGGCGGCTTCTTCGGTAGACTTCGAGAGCGTCGGCCTCCTCGCCCCGGCGTTCCAATCCCCGTCCCAATCGATGAAGGCAACGGTCTCGAAGAATTCGAGACTCCGGATCGCCAGCCTCGAGCCAATCGTCGACTTCTTCGAGAAGGGCGTGAAGGATTTCGGGGGATGGCTTGTCGAGCTCTCGCAGAATTTTCTCATAGCGATAGGAAGTCCGGGATTCCTTCCGATTTGAGAATCGGGCTTCGAAGCGAGTGCGAAAACGCGAACGCCCCATGACTCCAAGATCCCGCAACGCGAAAGCCGTCAGGTTGTCCTCGGGACGGCCAAAATAGAGAAAGAGAAGGTAGTCGAGCTCTTCGCTTTTTTCCTGAACAAGGAATTCGTTCGGGTCGAGATACTCCGTCAATTGTTCGAAAGTCAGGTTTTCCCGGACATGTTGAACGAGGTCTTTTTTTCGAATGGCCGACCATCGCTCGAGATCCGGGATGAGGGAGGAAGTCCGGATCCATTGCGTGAGGATCGTGCATGACTGCCACTGCAGGAGTGGGACGATATCCTCTTCCGAAGGGGGGCGAATGAAGTTCGCTACTCCGAGGACTCGTTCGGCTGTTTCAGGTTCGCCAATCTCGTCGTAGCGCAACGTATCGCGACGGAAGAGACGCCCCTTCCGATTCGCCATTCGGACATAGAGACAACGAGCGTCGCGGGAGAGCTCTCCGAACTTCTCGAGAAACTCCTGGTGGGGGGGCTCAAGGACATGCGCGTAATGCTCCTCCACGAAACGGACCATTTCCTCGAAGTGTTCGAGGTAGTACCGGCTGGAAAGCTGGGGCAGGGCAGGCGAAATCACGCGAGGAACATAGCATGTTCTGCTGAACAGTTCCAGTCGTGATTTTCCGGCACAAGAGGCTCGATGAGGATGCCTGGGAAGAAGACGCAAAGAATTTCGCTGTTACGTATGGCATTGGCTCCTGTTCATCCACGATTTCGGAGGGAAAAGGGTGGAAGTATTTGGGGCGTTCGCTAGCGTGAGTGCATGAATCATGTTCTGGAAGTCACGGGGATCGGGAAACGTTTTCCCGGAGTCCGAGCACTCCACGAGGTCGACTTGGCGCTCGGGGAGAGTGAAGTGGTGGCCGTCCTCGGTGAAAATGGTGCAGGCAAGAGCACGTTGATGAAGATCCTTGCAGGTGTCCAGGGACCCGACGAAGGCGTCATCCGAGTTGCAGGCAAGGAAGTTGAAATTGGATCGGTCGAAGAAGGGTTGAAACTGGGGATCGCCCTGATTCACCAGGAATTGAATCTGGCGACGAACCTGTCGGTGGGTGCAAATATCTTTCTCGGTCAGGAACCGCTTCGAAGGGGCCTCATCGATGAGGAGGAGATCGCTCGCAAAGCCGCTGGCTATCTGGAACGCGTAGGCCTGGAAGTGTCTCCGGAGACGCTCGTTTCCGAGCTGCCAATCGGCAAGCAGCAGCTCGTGGAGATTGCCAAGGCTCTTTCGACCGACGCGAAGATCCTGATCATGGATGAGCCGACCTCGAGTCTTTCGCAGAAGGAGACCGATCGACTTTTTGAAGTCGTCAAAGGGCTTCGAGAGTCCGGGGTCAGCATTGTCTATATTTCTCACCGGTTGGGCGAAGTGATTGAGCTCGCCGATCGTGTCGTCGTCCTGCGGGACGGGGAGAATGCCGGGGAGTTGTCGGGAGAGAAGATCACCCACGACGCCATGGTCAGTCTCATGGTGGGGCGGGACCTGTCCCGATTCTACGCCCATGAGCCTCACGCTGCGGGGGAGTCCGTGCTTTCGGTGAAGAATTTGCGAAGCCCTGCCCATCCCGGACACGAAATCTCTTTCGAGGTGAAGGCGGGCGAGATCGTGGGAATGGCAGGGCTGGTTGGAGCTGGTCGTTCCGAATTGCTGGAAACCTTGTTCGGAGTCACTCCAGCTCTTTCCGGTTCCATCGAGGTAGAAGGAAAAGGGATCTTGGTTACGTCTCCAGAGACGGCGATCGAGTCGGGGATCGCCCTCGTCCCCGAGGACAGGAAAGGAAAAGGCCTCGTCCTCGATATGGCGGTAGGAGACAATGTCAGTCTCGCTTCGGTGGGACGTGACGCGAAGGCCGGTTTTCTCAACTTCAGGGCAGAAGATGAGATTTCTGCCGAGATGACGGAAAAAATGAAGATCAAGACGCCATCGTCTCGCCAGATCGTTCGGTTTTTGTCAGGAGGAAATCAGCAGAAAGTGGTGCTGGGCAAATGGCTGGCGATGAAACCGAAGGTGCTCCTCCTGGATGAGCCGACCCGTGGCATCGATATCGGGGCGAAACAGGAAATTTACGCCCTGATGGAGGAGCTCGCGCGAGAGGGAGTAGCGATCCTGTTCGTTTCCAGCGAATTGGAGGAGGTCATCGGGATGGCCGATCGGGGGCTCGTCATGCACGAGGGAGCCCTTTCTGGGGAACTGCTCCGGAACGAACTCAGTGAAGAGTCTATCATGCACCTGGCGACCGGCCGGGTCGAAGCTGCGTAATCGTCAGGAATCGCCGGCGAAATCGTCTTGGGCAGGGAATAGAGGGATAAGGATATGGCCAGAGTCTTGGTAGGAATGTCAGGCGGAGTCGACTCCAGTGTCGCGGCGGCTTTGCTGCTGGAGCAGGGGCACGAAGTCGTCGGGGCCTACATGAAGAATTGGACCAACGAGGAAGGCCTGCCAGGAGATTGCCCCTGGGAGCAGGATATCCGCGATGCGCGGGAGGTCTGCGACTTTCTCGGGATCGAGTTCCGGATTCTCAGCCTCATGGATGAGTATCGAGACCGGGTCGTCGACTACCTTTTGAGCGGATACCGCGAGGGGATCACTCCAAACCCGGATGTGATGTGCAATCGCGAGATGAAGTTCGGTATCTTTCGAGACTTTGCGACCGCCCAGGGATTTGATCATGTGGCTACGGGACACTATGCCAGGATCGAGAAACGCCCAGATGGGACGACGGATATCGCCCGGGGTGCGTTTGGCAAAGACCAGACCTATTTTCTTGCTCTGCTCGAGCAGGAGCAGATTCGGCCTGCGCTTTTCCCGATCGGGCATCTCTCGAAACCGGAAGTTCGAGAGGTGGCTGAGAGATTGCAGATTCCGGTCGCCAAGAAGAAAGACAGCCAGGGGATCTGTTTTATCGGCAACATCAAGATGGCGGATTTTCTCGGGCATTATATCGACGAGAAACCCGGCCCCATCGTCAATCTCGAGGGGAAGGAAGTGGGCGCCCATCGTGGACTTCATCTATACACGCTCGGTCAGCGGAAGGGGCATGGAGTCCCATCGAATACCTTTGGCAAGGCCTATGTCGTGGTCGAGAAACGCTGGGACCGCAATGAACTCGTCGTCGCCTTCGATGAGCCGGACACCCCGGGCCTCTATGCCAGTGCGTGTCGGGTAGGATCCATCTCAGTCACGAATCGTCCTCTCGATCAGATCGAGACGGTGCTGGCCCAGCCTCGCTATCGATGCGAAGCCATCGAGGTTGATCGCGAGGAGGTCGGGGAAGGAGTTCTCGAGTTGACCTTCAAGACTCCGCAGCGAGCCCTGACTCCGGGACAAATCTGTGCGTTCTACGAAGGAGAGACTCTCCTCGGCGGAGGAGTGTTTCGCGAGATTCGGTAGACCGTCCCACTCGTCTGTTCCTACGTTTTACGGAACGTCCCGGCTCGGCTCAGAACGAGTCCGAGATCAGCTGGACGTAGCGCGATCCGCTGGGCGTCAGTTTTGCGCTTGAGCCAGTGCCCATGATGCGGCCCACGGTGATGTCGCGGTGGTCGATCTGGGAAGGTTTCACGTAGGTCACGATGGGATAATCGAGCTTCTGATCGCTGGGGCGCACCGCGAGGGGGACTCCGGTCGCGGCAAAGGAGAATTCCCAGCTTTTCGGAAAGGCGACTGAATTTAGATCACGACCGAGGAAAGGATAGCGCCGGAGAAAGTCGAGTTTCGCTTTTCCGGGAACCAACACCTTGTAGTGAACCTCGGCGGTGGAAGCGAGAAACTCAGGGATGGTGAGATTGGGATTGGCACGATGAGCCTTGAAGAGGGCTGCGATGTCCATTCCAACGAGATTGAATCCGTTGAAAATACTGTGGTGATTTGGGCTTGTGAAATGGCGCTCATACCACTTTGGGAAACGGTCGCTCAAGATCATGTTGAGCTCGACATGCACGTGTGCGCGTTCCCGATTGAGGCCGGCACCGGTGTATCCCATCTTGGCGATGGGTTGTCCCGCCCGAACTCGTTCTCCCCGTTTTGCTAGAGAGCTGCTGAGGTGGGCATAGAGTGAGAAGAAGGGGCCATATCCCCAGTCGTGATGGACGACCATGTATTTGCCGTAGTTGCTCGCGGTCGATGAGTCGTTCACATAGACCACGGTCCCGTTGGCAATGGAACGGACATCGTCGAGGGGATTTCCGGAGCTGTCTCTCCGCACGGGACGGATGTCTACCCCTTCGTGGAATCGGGTGTAGACGATTCCGATGCTGGTCCTTTTCTGGTTTCGGGAGAATCCGTAGGTGCCACCCTGCCAGGGCTTGGAACGAACCCCTTCGAAGTTCCGATCGGTGTACATGTAGAACTGGGATGGATCATCCGAAAAGATGGCGTCGTTCTCCGTGGGCAGAACCAGACCGAGCGGGTTCCCCCATGCGGTGAACGAGGAGAGGAGGATCAGGGTGAAGGCGAGTGCTTTCATGGGATCGATGGGAATTCCAGAGTTTACTTAACACAAGTTAAGTGAGAATCCAATCACCACCCTGACGTTTGCGGGGCTCACTGGTGACGAGGTGGGATTCCCCCTGGAGACTACCTCCCCGGCAGCGCAAACTCGGGACCCGTGTTCTGCTGTACGTCGTCGACATGAGGAAACTTCTTTTTGAAGTCCTTCAAGTGTCGCTGCTGAAGCCCCTTCCAGACCACGACGACACCATCATCGAGAGGGCGATCAATCAAGACGGCCTGCAGGGGCGCATCAGCGCAACGAAGCCCCAGCAGTTTTCCCTGGTTGGTCAAGGTCACGGCCTTGAGTTCGACGGCAGCATGTTCTTTCAATTTGAAGGCTACGCCATAGCTGACGCCATCCTCCGAAAGAAAGGGATAGAACCAGGCGACATCCTTGTCGTTGAAGGTGGGAACTTTCTGGAAAAAATACTGCCGATGTTCACTCCCGAGTTTTGCTGGAACAATGAACTTGGGATTGTCCGTCTGGTCCGCCTCGAGATGAAACGAAATGATCGAGTTCTGGGTTTTTTTCCCTCCTGCCTCGGTCCACGACGGGAGAACGAGCAGGGTGAGACAAAAGAGAATCGGCCGGATCATGGGGAACTGTAAGCGGGAAACCCACCTTCTGGCAAGTCAGGTCCTTGAGCATCTCGCCTGAGATGAGGGATGAGTGAAGCTGATTCGGTGTTTTTTCTTGTCCCGTTTGGGAAGATTCGCTAGATCAGGCCCTGCTTTTCATGATACGATCAGTTTCCCCCAGTTGAACTGAGGGGGAAGCTCTTCCGATCGGTGACGAGCGTGCAAAACCATTTCAGCGATACAGATTATGTCAGAATCAGAGGGAAACGAGACCGGACCAAGGGATAACGTGAAACAGAGTGAGTTGGCGCCGAATCTCCAGAAGCTCTATTTAAAGGCCGAGAGCGCGATGGAACTTCGAAACTGGAGCTACGCCATCAGCCTGATGCAGGCCATTCTCCAGAAGGAGCCGGGATTCCTTGACGGTCGGAAACGCCTGCGCCTCGCTGCGATCAAAGAGAAAGAAGGCAAGCGTGGAATGAAACTTGGGGGAGATGCACTCAAGGTCATGAAGATGCAGAGCCAGGTGAAAAAGGACCCGCTCGGCGTTATGGCCGCTCTGGAGAAAGAGGTCCTCGCGAAAGATCCCTACAACGCCCAGGGCAACGAGCTCTTTTACGATGCCGCCGTGGCGGCCGGACTTCCGACGACGGGAGGCTTCGCGCTTGAGACGGTCATTGAAGGAGACCCTGAAAACATCAAGTTCTATCACAAGCTCGGCGACTTCTACATGGAGCAGGAGATGTACGAGGAGGCTGCGGTGACTTTCGGAAAGATCGTCGACAAGGACCGCACCGATCTCGCGGCCGGAAAGAAATACAAGGACGCCACTGCGAAGGGGTCGATCGCCTCGCAGAAATGGGATTCCGAAGGGGATTGGCGAGACCTTCTCAAGGACAAGGATGCGGCGGCTGACCTGGAGAGCAAGGGGCGCGCCGCGATGACTCCCGAAATGCTCCAGGCACAAGCCGAGCAGCTGGCTGCCGAATACGCGGCCGATCAAAACAATCTCGATGTCAGCAAGCGTCTCGCTGCCACCTACGAGGAGTTGGAAGACTTTCCCATGGCGTTGCAGTTTTACGAATGGGCGTATCACCTCAGCAGCAACGACCCGGCGCTGGAGAAAAAAGTGGCCGACATTCGGGAGACGGTCAATGCCGCCCACCTCACCGAGCTGAAGAAGTTCGTCGATGAGAATCCGGATCATCCTGAGATCGAGCAATATCGGAAGCAGCTTCAGGAAGCTGAGAAAGGCCAGATGGATCAATTGATTGCCGAGTCCCAGGAGCGGGTCGATCGCAATCCGACCGACAACGAACTTCGGTTCGAGCTGGGAGGTCGTCTCTACAAGGCGGGTGAGTATCGCGAGGCGATCAAGCACCTTCAGCAGGCCAAGCGAAGCCCCAATCTTCGGATCAAGGTCATGAACATGCTGGGACAGTGCTACGACCACATGAACATGAGCGACCTTGCCGCGACGCAGTATGAGGAGGCGATCAAGGAGATCCAGGTCATGGACGACACCAAGAAGGAGTTGCTCTACAACCTCGCTCTTCTCTACGAAAAGATGGACGACAAGGATCGCTATCTCGAGTGCCTGAAGCAGATCTACGCAGTCGACTACGATTATCGCGACGTCGCGGACCGCGTCGAGCAGTCCTACGGCGATTAGTCTTCATCAGCTCGAAGGCCTTCCCGGGGCCATACTGCTCCGAGGAAAGCCGGAAGGAAGCCGAGTTTTCCGCGGGTCTTCCTACGGAAATCCAAGGTTGGGGTTCTTGTTATGAATCCCGAGCCAGCGGTGAATGGCACTGCTTTAGCTGGCTTATGGAACATTTTCGAAGCGTTCGGAATTCTTGCGAATCCCGCTACGTCAGGGACTTGTAGCGGAAGATGCCAATCTTCCGACTGTTGGGTTAACAACCATCACCCTTAAAGCGGCGCCATTTGAGCCGGAGGTCAACTCGTGTTCGAATCGAGCGAGAGGCTACTCGTCCATTTCGAGAACCCTCGAAAGGCGGTCGTTGTATTGCAGAACGAGAGCCTGGACTTCGGGGCGATTTCGGATCTGCGAGGGCAGGGAGCCGATCAGGGAAATGCTCTGTTCGAGATAGAAGATCGCGAGAGATCGAGAGGTCTCATTTTCGAGGTCGAGACATTCGGAAGCCATGGCGTAGGCACTGGCAAGAGCGACCCGTTCCTCACCATCGTAGGGGCGGTTGCGCGTCGTTTCCTCGCGCAGCTTGATTTCTTCACGAAACAGCACCAGCGCCGCCTCGAACTGTTCCTGGTCGTGTTGAATCTGCCCGAGTGAGTTGACGGCAGCCACGTAGCTGACCCTGGCTTCTTCCACGAGGCTGGGAGGAGCCTCTTCCAAGTCCTGGGTCATTCGCATGATCTCCTGGTAGGTCTTCGTGGCTCCCACGAGATCCTCGGAGCGATATTCGATCGAGCCCTTGAGTTCCAAGACGCGAACGGTCTCTATCGTGTAGTTTGCCAGGTCGATTGGGGCGGCGTCGCCCATTCGGGAATTCAAAATCACGAGAATCTCTTCCAGCGACTCGAGAGAAGAGCGGGTGTCGCCGCTCATGAAGTGCACCCTCGCGAGGGCTTTGTAAGTCGCTGAGATCTCACGAATATGAACCGGTGAGAAACCTCCTTCGGATTCTCCTTTCTGACTTCGCCATTCGAGAGCTCTCGAGTAAGCGATGACCGCTTCGGTATAGTTGCTCTCCAGTTCGTGGATTTTCCCGATCTCCATGAGATCGCGGGAGGCCAGCATGGGGAGTTCGGGAGCTGCATTGGGATCATTCGCCAACTCGGAGCGAATTTCGTAAGCACGCGTGAAATCCTGCAGCGCCTCTTCGAGTTCTCCGCGATCGAGAGCCTGTCTTCCTCTCAAGGAGGCCGTTTGCGCCGAGAAGCGCAGAATGCGGGTGGAGGCGGTTCGGTCCTTGTAACGATTCTCGAGGAATGTGGAGGCGTTTTCGGCAACAATGGAGTAGAGGCGGTCAGCTCCCACACCGGAAATATCCCCCTTGTTGAGTTCGCTCACGAAGAGTCGCATGAGGTCGACAGCAGCCCCGGCACTCTGTTCGGATTCCTCTTTCGCCTCCATGGCCGCCTCGGTCGCTTTCTTGGCTTTCTGCGCCTGGACAAAGGCGAAACCGGAAGCCCAGATCGCTACCACAAGCAGCGTGGCAAAGATGGTGTTGAGTCTTCGCGCTCGCTTCACTACGGCCTGCTGATCGAGTTGCTGGATGCGTATCCAAACCTCTCGCATATCGGCGGGCCGCTGGTTGGGGTCGAGGTTGAGGCATTGCTCGATGAGCTCTTTGCGATCACTGGGAATATAGAGAT
Source organism: Verrucomicrobiales bacterium (assembly GCA_029213195.1). Lineage (GTDB taxonomy): Bacteria > Verrucomicrobiota > Verrucomicrobiia > Verrucomicrobiales > DEV007 > Arctic95D-9. The sequence continues at coordinate 39,374 of JARGNI010000010.1, read as the reverse complement.
CGGCGGGCCACTGGATTTCCTCGACCGCTTCCGTCATCGTTGCGAGCTGTTCGCCGTCGATGGCATTTCCGGTCTCCGCCAGGGTCGCTTCGAGACTGGTTTCGCGGACTGTCGCGTCGGGATCGTAGCTCTTTCTCTCCGCATCGGAAAGTTCCTGGAGTCGGGGGAGTTTGCCGGTGAAAAGCTTGAAGCTGAGGACCCCGAAACTGTAGACATCCCAACGAAATCCTTTTCCTTCGGCCGAATCCCGAGGGTCCCGGAGTTGTTCTGGGCTGGCGTAGAGAGGTGTTCCCACGGGCTCGAATCCTTCGGCGGCGAGACCTCGACTCTGGCCAAAATCACAGATCTTGGTGTGATAGGGGTTCTCGTCAGTCAGCAGGATATTCGACGGCTTGATGTCGCAGTGGACGATTTGGTGTTGGTGGAGGTAGGAAAGGGCATCGGCGATGTCCCGAATCAAGCGCCACCCCTCGCGGTGGTCGACTTCGCCGCAGAGTTTCTCCAAGGTCCGCGTTTCCCATTCTCCATCCGCGCTGCTGTCTGCATGCAACCCCATCGCGTAGTAGGGGGGATCATTGAGAAGGTCGAAGTCATGGAGGGTTACAATTCCTTGGTGTTCAGCAACTTGAGAGAGCTTTTCAAGCTCTCTGGCCATGGTCGAGAGATCGACAGCTCCCGGACGAAAGATCTTCAAGGCCCGGTCGGATATCCCGCGGTAAGTCGCACGAAAGACTCGTCCGAACGCCCCTTCCCCCAGGGGAGGCGAATGGATTTTGTAGTCCTTGATCTTGATGTTCTCTTCTTCGGGCAAGGCAGGATTATTTGCTGATACTGGAGATTTCTCCTCCCCATGATTCTCCGGGAGGATTCTCGCGGAAGTGAACGGCCTTCTCCCGGAGCCAGGCGGAGGGGGGATCATCGTGAGGGAGCTGATCGAGGAAGTCAATCGCCTCATCCCAGCGGCGATCAATGACGCATTGGAGGGCCTCTTCGTAGACCTTGGTATCTTCTTCGGTGATTCCGGAGCCTCCGACCGATTTCGGGAGGACGAGTTCGTAGATGGGGTAGCTTTCCTCGAATCCTGCCGGCCGGATCAGGCAGAGTTTCCGAAAGCGGCGGTCGCTTTTGACCCGCGATACCCGGTGAAATGTGTCATCCGATACGAGGACGGGGATTCTGAATTCCTTGGCAATGCGCTCGAGTCGGGCCCCCAGGTTGGCGACGCTTCCAAAAACACTGATGTGCCATTGCTGAGCGGGACCGGTTTTTCCGACTGCGATTCGACCGGTGCTGATTCCGATTCGGACCGCCGCCATATCCCTGGCCTGTTCTTCCTCGTAGATGACCCGATCGGCAAGCCGGTGGATGATGGCCTCGGCGGCTTCGACGGCCTCGAGGGCATGGGTGTCTTCGTCTTTTCCGAGGTTGGGCCAGCCCCAGAGCCCAAGGGCTCCGTCGCCAGCAAAGTCCGTCACGACCCCGTTGCTGCGGAAAACCTCCTCCGTGATCAGTCCCACGACCTTCTGGTTTTCGTCGAGTCGATCGAGGATCTCCTCATCGCTCTTCGCGACCTCGAGCATCCGAGAGTGGCCGCGCCGGTCGGCGAACATCACGGTGCAGTCGACCATGGCAGGCTCGAGGACGGATTGGTCCTGTCGTTGCATCAGTCTCCGGAGACCGGGAGAGAAATAAGCCGCCATCTGGTCCTGGAGCTTCTGTTCTTCTCGTGCCGAGAGGAGGCTCGCGACAAGGGAACTGATCAGGCGAAGAAAGGGGACAAAGGAGGCTGCGGCGGTTTCTGACGCTTGCCGGGTTTCGACGTAGAGAAAGAGGGGACGTCCTTCCGAGTCTCGAGATATGTCTGCTTTTTCATCGAGTCGGGCCACCGGGATGACGATGACCCAGTCGACCTGGTCTCCCAGGCTCTCGGCCCGGAAAACAGTATGGTGCTCTCGGGAGGACCAGATATGGATCTTTCGTGGCTCGGGATTCCTGGGATCGATCTGTGAGAGAAGGGTGCGGCTGGGCCGGAAGTCCGCGCGAGCCGTCGGATCGGGACTCTCGATTTCGTAGCCAATCCCTTCTTTCGTCGCTTCCAACCCGAGAAAGACGGCGCTGACTCCTTTCTGGCCGGGGAGAGCATTCTCGAGGAAGATGGAGGCCCGGGTGAAGAGGTCGGTGTCATTGGTCCAGCCCGTCAGGACCTGCTCGGGAAGTTCTTTCTGAAGGAGCTTGAGCTGCAGGCGGAGACTGTATTCGTCGAGTTGGGCGACCTCGTCGTAGTTCTGGTTCGAGAAAGTGGCGTCTTCAAAGGGTTTTTCTTCTCCCTTTTCGGCTTGATGATAGGCCTCCAAAGCGGGCTCCAGTTCACCCAATTCACGAAGCCAAAGCAACGCGGTGGTTCCTTTCGCTCCGATGACCGCGGCATCGCCGAGAGAGAGGGAAACCGGTTCTGCGATCACCTCCCGCTCCAGGGGCGGCTTCATCGAATAGAGCGCGTTGGGAGTCGAGCGGCCAGCAAGAGCCGGAAGCCGGGAGAGAGAGAGGCGGTCACCTTCCCGGACCGCTTCGCAATGGTTTCTGCTCACGAGTCGGTCATTCCAGGTGATTCGCAGGACGTCGACCTCTTCGCCTTCTTCCGTCATGGGGCGTCGACCGAGGCGAATCGCGCGGTCTTCGGATGCCTTGGCAACCGACATCTCGCGGGGATTCTCCAAATTGACGGCGATCAGATACATGAAGCGTTCGAGAGGGGGCGAGGGGTTACACAGAGTGCAGTTTCTCCAGCGAGGCGGAGATGAAAGACGGGATCTTTTGCGCCGCTTCTTCGACTGAGATATCGCTTCCGGTCTCCAAAGAGAGGGATGTCATTTTGACATCACTGATGCCGCAGGGCGTAATTGCTTCATAACCAGAGAGATCGGAGGTGACATTCAGGCCGAATCCATGCATCGAAATCCATTTTCGAACTCCTACGCCAATGGAAGCCATTTTCCGGTCTTCCGTCCAGACTCCGGTGAGGCCATCCCGCCGATGCGAATTGATACCAAAATCTGCCACGAAATCAATGAGGAAGCTCTCGATTTCGCGGAGATAGAAATGGAGGTCTTTCCCGTAGCGCGTGAGGTCGAGAATGAGGTAGCCGACCAGTTGTCCCGGCCCATGGAAGGTCGCCTGCCCCCCTCGATTGGTTTCAATCACGGGAAAGGGGAGCGAGTCGGGATCGCGAAGACTGGTCCGGTCGCGGGTCCGACCGATTGTGTAGACCGGGTCGTGTTCCAGAAGCAGGATCGTGTCCTCACCGGTTCCGGCGAGGTGTGCGTCTACCAGATCCTGCTGGAGGCCGAGGCCTTCGGAGTAGCTGATCCTCCCCAGCCAACGAAATTTCATGGCGGAACGAACGCGATTCAGGGCAGCTCGTCAACGGTTTCATCCCGCTGATAAATGGGGAGCTGGCGATAGGGGACGGTGAAGGAAAGAATCATCATCGATGTGCCGTAGGTGCCACCATTGCGCCCATTGGACCAGGATCCATTGGATTGCTGCTTCGGAACGTACTCCGCATACATCCAGTCCGCATACTGCTCCCAATAGCGCCCCCCGAGTTGGAACATACCCTGTGCGTTGTAGTAGTTGGCGTAGTACTCGTGGGCATTCCCGACGATCTGCTGGCGGTGTTTCAGGATGAATTCTCCAGAACGGTAGGTCGATTCGGTGCCGTGATATCCGCAGAGCTCGAGACAAAGCAGTCCGCAGCCCGTCAGGGTTTCCGAGTGTCCCCAAGGGTCGGTGTATCCGAATCGCCCCTGCTCCTTGTCGTGGTTTTTGAAGACATAGCCGACGGCTTCTTCGATGGCTTCATCGGGCACATTGGCCCCGTTGAGCTTCGCGGATCGGAGGGCCATGAGCGCCCAACCGGAGCAGGAAAGATCGGAATCGCGGGAGTCGGGCTTGTAGCGCCAGCCCCCCTGGTTCTTCTCGTTCTTTTTCACCGCCTGCGCATCGAGGATGAGACGGGTCGCTTTGGCGAGGACGGGTTCGAGCTTTTCCTGCATCTTGGGAGAAACCATCCCGCTGCACTCGGACAAAAAAAGCGTCGCGATGGTGTGGGCATACATGAGTCCGTGTCCGGAGTCCCCTTTGTCGAGGAGACCATTCGATCGCTGGCTGTCGAGCACGTAGTTGAGACACCGCTCGAGGTTGACCGCATACTCCCCATAGTCGGGAGTATGCCCTGCTGAGAGAAAGGCCATGCCGACCAGCGAGACGACTCCGACTGATTGCCCATAGGAGTCGCTGAAGGTTCCGTCGGTCGATTGATTGACGGCGAGATAGCTGAGAGCCCGATCCACTGCCGCTTCGACGGCAGGGCGGTGTTTCTGAAAAACCGTATTGGAAAGCCCGTCGCTGGCAGGGCTGGTGGAAACCGCTACCAGGCTTAGCGCGAGGAGGAGGGAGAGATGCTTCATTTCTTCTTGCCAGCTTCTTTCGCGATGACTTGAAAATACCGTCCCACGAGCTCGCGATACTCGGCAGGTAGTTCGGTCTCGATGGCCGTGGCGCTGCCACCGACCAGGGCTCCCCGGAACTTGGCCCAGTCCTCGACGCTGATCCCCAACTGCTCGAGCTCGGGGGGGATTCCCGATCCATTTGCGTCGGCCGCTTTGAGTCCCGTTTCGTTGAGACTCTCCGAAGTCGGGTCGCCCGTCATTTGCTGAGGTGGCATTGGTGGTCCGGGAGGGGTGTCCTGGGAAGGGGTTCCCGGCATGCCGAGTTTCTCCATCGCGGCCTGGGCGAGCTGCTGCATCGCCTCCGCGGCCTCCTGGGACTGCTGGGCCGCTTCCTGGGCTGATTGGGATTGAGCCGATTCGGACATCTCGTCAAAGCCATTGGCGAGATCAGAACTGTCGGCAATCCGCTGGTCCATGTCCGAGGGTTCGAGTCCCTCCTGCGTCTGCCCAATAGCCTCCGAGGTGGCCTGCAGCGCTTCGGCTGCTTGTTCGAGGTAGTTGGCGGTTTTCTCCTGCTCGACCAATCCGCGACTCATCGATTGCTCGGCTCCCTGCGAGAGTTCGCCCTCCGGAACCTGGGACTGAGCTTCCGCCTGAGACTGCTGCTGCTGGGCCTGGGCAAGTTGGTTCGCGGCATCGCTGGCTTTCTGGGAGCCACGCGAGAGCGCTTGCTCAGCACGGTCGGCTCCGGACTTGGCGCTGTTTTGCGAAAGGTTCTCCATGTTTTCCTCGAGGGCATCCGCTGCGGCCTGCAGTTCGGAAGCTTCCTCGCTCAATTGGGCTTCGATTTGCGCGAGGGCTTCCTGGAGATCGCCGTTCTTCACGGCCTCGATCTGTTCCGCGAGCGCCTGCTGACGTTCGGCAAGCTCCTGGGGAGTGGTTCCCGAGGCCGGGCTCTCCGCCATCTCAGAGTTACTTGGCTCCCCGGCGGCTTCAGATCCGCTTTCTTGTGATCCAGCTTCTTCGGAACCACTTTCGGCGCTTGCCGGGGACGCGGGGTCGGAAGCTTCCCCATTCTGAGCCATCTCCGGGCTGCTGGCCTCTGCCGAGCCCTCTTCCGATGCCGCGGATTCCGAGGCGGCTTCGCCGGCCTCGCTCATTTCTCCGGACTCGGACTGGCTGGCGGCTTCGGCGAGTGATTCGCTGGCTTCCGAGGCGGCCTCGGAGGCGGCTTCGAGATTCTCTTCTCCGAGAGACTGTGCCGCCTCCGACGCCTGCTCGGCGGCTTCGGCGAGCTGGTCTGCGAGAGCCTGCTCTGGGGTAGGGGCGGACTGGGATTCCCCATTCTCGGAAGGACTGTCTTCCGTCGGCGAGGATTCGCTTGCCGCGGGATCGGACTGAGCCATCTCTGCCGCTTCGGAACCAGCTTCGGTTTGGGATTCGCTCGATTCTGTCGACGCCATCTGTGGCTCGGTGGAGCTCTCTTCCTTGCCGGAAGCTTCACCCGCTTCGGGTTCCGCACCTGTGGGTTCCGCTCCCGAGGGATCGGACTCCGAGGGGCTGGTTTCACTAGACTCTGTATTCGGCTGTTCGGTGGATGGTGACTCGGCGGAGTTCGAAGGCTCTGCTGCGCTCTCCGTGGATTGCTCGGATTGCTGCGCCTCCTGCTGGGCTGCTTGAGCTTCAGCTGCCGCGTCGTTGGCGAGTTCGGACTGCTCCTTCTCGAGAAAGGCGAGAAGCTGCTCTCGGAGAACTTCTTCCTGGTTGGCGTCGGCTTCGATTGCTTTTTTGCTCATTTCGCGGAGCTCGTTCTGCTGCTCCGCCAATTCCGCTGCCTTCTCCGCCATTTGCTGCGCATCGGCTTTCTGTTCTTCGAGAACTTCAGACAGGGCGGCTGCGTTTTCCTTGAGCATTTCTCCCAATTCCTTCTGCAGTTGCTCCTGCTTCTGCTGGAACTCGGCCAGCTTTCGCTTCTCTTCCGGGCTCATCTCCGGCTGCTGCGAAGATTCCTGCTGGGTTTCGGGATCCTGCGACTCTGCCTTGGCCTGCGCTTCCTGAGCCATTTGTTCAGCGTTCATCGCCAGTTCCTGCTGCTTGTTGGAAAGATCATTGAGCTCCGAGATCATCTCGTAGTCATCCTCGGCTTTGTCCATTTCCTTGGCGATCTCATCGACCTGCTTGATTGCCTCCTCAATCTTCTCGCGGGCGGCACGAGCTTCCTCGATCCGCTCGGATTTTTCATCGAGGACGGGAACAAGATCGGCTTTTTCCCGAGCTTCCGCGATCGTTTCATTCGCGATCTCGTCGGCCTTCTCTGCCTGTTCTGCGAGGAGGCTTTCGTCGAGGGCGGTGGCGACCTTGTCCAGCTCATCGCGAGCTTTCTCCGTGTGTTCGGAGAATTCTTCCAAGCGCTCGCGTGCCTCGCGAGAAACTTCGTCGTCGCGCTTGAGGGCATCTTCGGTGCGGCGGATGTCGTCGCGGGCTTTCTCCAGTTCCTGCTTGGCCTTCTTGAGCGCTTCCTTGACCTCCTTTTTCTGCGCCTCGATCGCTTGGTCGGCGAGCGACTTGGCACTGCGATCGATCTCGATATAGATCATCTCGCTGAGTCCAATGCCGGGGCCGTCGTAGTCGGTGGGGCGATTGTCGCGAACCTGCATCTGGACGGAAATTTTTCTTTGTTCCGGCTTCAAGGAAAGGGCCGCGAGGTCGAGCAGACCGGCGCCATGATACTGGTTGGGCCCGTTTGCCGGGGTTGCAGCAGGTTGCTTGATCTCGATCGGTTGCGTGGACCCCTGGGGGATCACGAGCAAGGCCACATCTTGAACCCCGAAGTCCTCTGTCACTTCGGCATGAAGTTGCAGTCTCTCGGTTGGCTTAAGCTTCATTTCACGCAAGACCGGTTGGGTCAACTGCACTGTGGGGGCCTTGTCAGGAAGTGCTTCGAGAGGGTAGGTCGTGGCGGGGTTCCGGAATCCGTCGAGATCGGTCAGGTCGAGTTGCCAGTTGCCCTTCATGTTCGGTTTGAGTTCGAAATACCAGCGAAGGAGATTGCCTTCGACTTCGGGTACCCCGAGATCGGTGGATTCATTGATGAGAAGTTGCGAGGTTTGAACCGGTTTGTTTACGTTCGCCTCCACGGTGACGCGCGTGTTGGCCACGGCACGAATCTCTCCCGTCTCCGAGTCGATTTCTCTCGATTCCAGACCGGTGTAATCCGGATAGTCGTAGGCGATTTTGAGGTTTTCGACCATCGGAGGGGCGACGGCTTCGACATCATAGTAGCGGGTCAGGGCGGATCCGGCTCGGATCCGGTAGTCGAAACCGAGTTCGACACTGGGGAAGGTGGTCGAAAATCGCTTGGTCCCGTCGGCGTCTTCTCCGATCAGGGTCATTCGCTCCACCGACTCCGTTCCATCCGGCATGATCCGGCGAATCTCGGCGCGGCGAAGGCGCTTGTGTTTCACTGAAACCTCGATGCTGACGGGTTCTCCCTGGGCGATGCGAATATCTCCCGGATCGACCACGAGCGAATCGGCATAGGCGTTTCCGATATCGAGAAAGGGAGCAAAAGCGCGAGCCAACAGGGTCCAGGACTGCTTCGGCCAGATGACGAGTGAGAGCAGCAGGACAACCGCGAAGGCGATGGAGACGTTGCGAAATTTGCGGGTCTTCGTCGGATTGAATTCCGTGTTCGGATCGACGGCCTGGACATCATCCACCGCCGAGTCGACAACCGCCGAGATGAGCTCTTCGGATCCTTTGATCGAATCGGGATCGTCCGAGGAGAGAAGTTCGACCGCAGTCGAGATCCTTTCCTGCAGCTCCGGATGACGGATCTCGAGAATTCGAGCCATGTGGGTCAGGGTGAACTTTTTCGATAGCGGGCGAACGAGAAACTTCCAGGCAGCGGCTGCTGTGATCGCCAATCCTACGAGACTCAAGGCCCAGCGCGAGGCACTGGAGAACAGGGTCACCGAGGCATCGATCAGCATGATGGTGAGGAGGCAGGCCAGCGCCACCGCCAGGGTCGCAAAGAGACCTCGGAGGAAAAGCAGTCGCCGGACTCGACGAATCATCGAGTCGAGCTTGTTCAGGATCGGCTCGGGGAGTTGACCAAAGGCAGCTTCAAGAGTGCTCATGATAGGATGGGGTGAGGGGAAGGATCAAACAAGACCACTGCGTCGGCGCAGGATCCATTCGGTGGTTAATACGCCAAGAAAAGTCAGGAGAAGGGGCCAGGTGTCCCAGAGTGTGATGTTTCGTCGCTCGGTCAGGGTCTCCTTGGGAGCACCAAAGGAGGTGAGCAGGGCATCGAGATTGCCGAGTTCGACCATCTCGCCCCCGGTCAGGGAGGTGGCTCGCTTGAGAAATTCGCGATCGGAGGTCAATTCTGCAAGCTCGACGGGGTTCCGAGTCGTGACCACGAGCAGTTCGGTCGAGACGAATTCTTCTGCATCCGGAGAATCCTGCAGCGATTTCTCCACGTCGTCTCCGACGAGTCGGAGTTCATATTCGCCCTCCTCGCTCAGTCCGCCCAGGCTCGTTTCGTAGATGCCGGAGGACTCGGAACGATAGCTCATTTTTTGAGTGCCGATTCGCTCGTCGTTTCTCCAGATCTCCACGTCGACGTCCGCATCCATGATGGGACGCCGTTCCGCATCGAGGATCTTTGCCGTGACCTCGATCGAGTCGTTCGGAGTGTAGCTGAGACGATCGGAGCCGAGACGAACCAATTCATTGCCCGAACGAAGATTGTCTCCTGCTCCCCAGCGTGTCACCTGTCCCCAGAAACGATGGTGGTAGGTATCACCGACGCCGTAGCGGAAACGCCAGGTTTCATCGAAGTTGAGCATGAGAACCTTGCCGAGCCCGGCACGGATCGTCGAAATGAGCGCGTTCTCCCGCTCCAGTTCCTTACGATTGGCGAGTCGCTCGATCGCGGCCTCGACCGAGCCAGGCGAGCCGTCCGGGGTGACGGTTTCATAAATCGCCGGGGCACCTTCGGGGCGGGCATAGGCGAGGACTTCGGCGGTTTCCTTGACTCCATCCGGCTGAAAGCGCCACCGCATCTTTTGGAATCCGGCCCACCTTTCCTGGTTGAGAGATCGACTCGTCGATTGGGAGGTCACCGAGTGACTCTGACCGGCGGACGTCAGTTCGATGTGATACGCCTTTTCCGGAGAATCGAGTTGGACCGTGCCCGTCGGGGTGTAGGTGATGGGGAGAAGCGACTGCAGGGTCTCATTCTCGAAGCCATGCGGCATATGGCGTGCGCCGGCGACACAGACAAGGAGTGCGCCGCGACGGTTCACGGCTTCCTCGATCGCATTCCAGTCACGGAGGGTGAGGGCACCCGGAGCAATGTCTCCCAGGATGATGACATCGAAGAGCTGCCATTCTTCGGAGGTCTGCGGAAGCATCGTGGCGGTGGCTTCGCCGAACTTCCGGGTCGCGCTCGCGGCTGTGGGCTGTGGACGCCGTCCACGATGGATCTCATCGGGATTCAGGAGCACGTATTGCAAGTGGACCGACTTGTCGCGTCCATAGAAGAGGTTGCGAAGGTAGCGGAACTCCCAGCGGGGATAGCTGTCGACGAGGAGGACATTGGTGCGGTCATCGGTGACGGCGATCTTGAAGTCCCACTCGTTGTTGTTCTGGAAGATCTCCCGCTCGTCGGGTTCGAGTCGGATCTTGTAGTCGAGAATGCCTTTCTCCTCGGGCCGGTGCACAAATCGGATCTCGGTGCGAAAGTTTACATCGGTCACGTCGATCTCGATGGTGTCGACCACTTCCTCGTTGGAAACCAGTTCGGCCTTCACTTTCTTCCCTAACATCCCATCCAGCTTGGCCTCGGCGGAGACCACGACGCGATCGTCGAGGTAGATCGATTCGGGAGCGCGCAGGTTCAAGAGCGAGATGTCGACGGGACCGGTTTTCCCTCCGATCGGGACGGCAGAGAGGGGAGTGTTCTGGACCGCGAGCTGTCGCAGGCTGTCCTCGGGAAGAAGCCCTCCGTTGTGACGTCCGTCACTGAGAAGCAGAACGCCGGCGAGAGACTCGGGGGCGGTGTTCTCGATGATGTATTCGAGTGCTCCCGTGAGGTCGGTTTGCGCACGAGTGGGGACCGATCCGATTTCTCCCGCCCATTCCCCTTCTTCGGGGGAGGGCATCTGGGTGATCTCCCGGTCAAAGCGGAAAAGACGAAGGTTGTAATTCTCTTGGAGGGCCTCCCAAAGAGGCAGCCCCTCCTCCGATGACAGGGTTGGGTCTGCGACCTCACCCTCCTGAGTCTGCGGGGAAACGGAAGCATTGAGAATCTCACGAGCCAATTCGAGGCGGGGTGTTGCAGCGGCGAGATTGACCTCGTTTCGGACATCTTCTCCGAGCCCCTGGTAGAAGGCTTCGTCGGCTTTGGCCAGGGTAGTGGGGAGAGTCTCGAGAATGGCCCGAATTTCTTCCCGGGCCACCTGGAGCTGTCGACTCAGTTCGTTGGCATTTCCCTTGTTCGCCGATTCTTCCGCCGTAGTGAAGATGCGGGGGAGCCCGTCGCGGGTACGCTTCTTGTAATCCTCGACTCGGTTCCGAACGTCTCCGGGCAGTTTATCGAGGGTGATCTGGTCGAGATGGTTCCGCAGTGCAGTGTTGGTTTCCCGCAGAGATTCGAAGGTCTCGGGAAGCTGTTCGGCACGCCCCTCCAAACCGGCCTGGAGACTGGGGGCGGAGGAGAGGGCTGAAATTTCAGCACTGAGTTGCTGCTCCAGGTTTTCGGTCAGGATTCGGACATCTCCCAGGGGAGGCCGGTTCTGGGCGGCTTCGACTTCGAGAAGTTCGGCTCGGTCCAGGATCTCCGTCGCGGAGAGCCGCTGATCAGCCAGAAGCATGGAGTCGGATTCGTCAACGAGGATCGCGATCTCCCGTTCGATCTCGCGAGACTCGAGAAAGGACAGGACAGGCTGTGCCAGGATCAAGATGAGCACCAGTAGCGCGGTGAGACGAAGACCGAGAAGCCAGCGGCCTCGGACCGGGCGGACCAACGTCTTCTCAAACCCGTAGAGGAGAACGATGATTTCAGCAGCGAAGGCGCCTGCAACTGCGAGAGCCCAGAGAGGCCAACTGGTTGCATACGAGATGAACTGACCGCTGCACTGAAAGGCCAACCAAAATGCCGCTGCCGCGACCACGAACCCGATAAGGTGCCAGGCGGGCCCGAGCGCCGGAAGTCGACCTGGAGCGCGCAACCGGAGGATCCAGAGAACCAGGGCGACGAGACAGCCAATTCCAGCCACGATGGGGCTCAGGTTGGGGAGGAGGTCATCACGGCTGAAGTCTTCGGGATTCACGAGAAAAGGAGTGGGTTGAATTGAATAGGAGGGCAGGGCTCAGGCTTTCCCCATCTTGACGAGTTGATCACGGAAAGCGGTGCTGGGCGTGTCTTTGGATTCGAACTGGATGGAAATCTCTTCGCCCATCCGCCGGCTGTGGGCGATCCAGCGGGAGAGCGCCACTTCGATGAGGAGGAAGAGGAAGGCACCCATCGCAAGATACTTCCACAACTCCTGTCCGAACTGATTGCCGTTGAGAAACCCGATCAGCTCTTCCAGGGTTTGTGGTTGAGACAGGGTGACGAAGTTCTCGAGGAACTGGTAATCGGATTCGGTCAGTTGGACGAGATAGCTCTCCTTGGCATCGCGGCGAACGGTGAAAGGAATCTCCTGGCTCTCCGGACGCAGAAAGTCGGCATAGAAAGGGACCTGATCTTCCGGAACGGAGAGTCGATAGAGGCCGGATGAAATTTCTCCCTGGAGCTTGATGACCGAACCTGATCCTGTCGAGGAAAGTTGAGCAGTACGCATCTTGCCGCCTGGGCCGGAAACCTCGTAGGAGGTCAGCTGAGATTCGCGACCGGGCACAATCTCATTCTTCGGAGCGAAGGTCCGGAAATACTGGGGGGGAATGGGAGAACGCGGCACCGAATCCGCTTCCCAGGAAAGAACGGCGTGGGCATTTCCGGAATCCTCGTAGTAGACGGCTCGAAAGTCATACCACTTTCCGCGTTCGAGTTTGCCGCTGAAGTTCTTCTTTCCTCCCGGTTCACGGAAATCGCCGACCTGCCGTCCGTCGAGCCAGAACTGGAAGCGGTCATCGACATCGACCGAGAAAGCATAGCGGTCCGTCTCAGGGACCTGGAGGCTGCCTTTCCACTCGACCTTGAAATTGTCGGCCGGGATGCCAGGCGCGGGATTCCCATCGATCCATCGAAACTGGATTGCGGGATCGTTGCGGACATGGGCGGGGGCATCTGCATTGTGCGAGGCGTAATACGAGCCGGTCAGTCCCTGCCCGATGGGGCGGCCTTTCCTCCCGGAAAGCCCGATGCTGATCTCCCAACCTGGATCGAGATTCAGCTGGTAGGCCGCCGGGTCGGCGAGGTGATAGACGAGTTCGTGGAGGAAGGGGAGAAAAGCCTGGCGGGTCACGAGATTGCCGGCCGAAAGGTCGAGAGGGATACTGGTGAGGACGACCTGACCCTGCCCGTATTCCCGGGAAGAGAGAAGGATGTCGCCATTGTTGAACCGGCCGCCTACCGAGGTCTGTTGCTGGAGTTCCTCGGGGACTTCCTGCTTTCGGTAGCTGGAGAAGAAGGCGGAGGAAAAATCGCTTTTCGTCGGATCGGCGACTTTTGCGAGAGCGGGATGTGTCAGGGTCTGGGCGGACGGCGAAAATCCCTCGGGTCCCGGTGCGATCTCGGGCTGATCGGAGAGTCGGGCGGGAAGAAAGGAGGCGTCCTCCTCGTCCACCCATTCATTGTAGAAGTCGGCCTGGACCTTGTTCCCTGCCGTGACAAGGAGACCTCCACCATTCCGGGCAAAGTCGATCAGCGATTCTGCTGTGGAGGAGGGGAGTCGGGGGACGTCGCCGAGGATGACGACATCGAACATGCCGAAGTCGGGAATCGTCCCGATCGAGGGGGCATCGATGACCTGGGGCTCGACGAGAAACCGGATCGGGTCGAGCGTCGGGTCATACTCCATGTTGAAGTCGTCGGAAGCCGGATCGCTGACTCCCGGCGTATTCGCATCGAGGGAGGGGTCCAGGGTCAGGGCGGACGGGGCGAGGGCGACTGCGGCGAAGGCGGACGCTCGGTCAAAGGGACGAGCCGAGGGGCGGCCATCGACGATGAGGACCTTGAGCTCGTCGGCCACGGTCGTCGCATAGTAGCCCGTGTTGTCCGAATCGATGTCGTCGGTGACCTCGAGCGTGGCCGCGACGGAGTGGGCTCCAGGTTCGGTAAACTGATGTGCGAACTTCACGGTTTGCTGTTCGCCAGGCTGCAACTGGCCCAGTGATTGGTCGCGGTAGTCGCGACCGTCGTCCACGGTGAGAAGGAGCGCTTCTGGGGTCACGGCTTCGTTCCCGGTGTTTTCCACTGTGACCTGGATCTCGACGGGACGATCGATCCCGACGATATCCCGGGAGAAGGTCACGTCGGTGACGGCGACGTTTCGCAGGTAAGCCGGAAGTGGAAGCTTGCGCAGCATGAGCTGCGGCTCTGAAGGTAGGTTGCGGAAGGCATCGCGGAGATAGTTCCATCTTCCACTCTGGCCGATTTCCCACCCCATGTTCTGTTCATCGGTCAGGATGACAATCTGCTTGGCAGGGTTGTCTCCTCGGGCAAGGCTCAGCGAGGCAAGGGTAAAAGCCTGGTAGGTTGCCATCGCGCCATCGATCGGGTCAAGGTCGTCCAGTGCCGCTTCGAGCTCGGCACGGTCGGTGGTCGGATCGAGGACGACCCCTGTCGGAGAGGGGCCACCGAGGATGAGGCTGAAAGCGTGACCACGGGGAGCCCGCTTGATGAGAGTTCTCACTTCCTCCACGGCCCGGTCAAAATTTCGCTCTCCCGACTGGGCGACCGACATGGAGGTCGAGCCATCGATGATGATCGCGATGTCCTGGCGTGCGCCCGGAGTGAAGCGGGAAAGATTCAGGTATTTCTCGAAGGCAACGAGAGCGACGCAGAGGAGTAGGAGTCCCACCGAAATCCCTCCGACCCAACGTCGCCACTTGGGTTCGTCGTGAAGGACGACAGCGACTCCGATCCCCACGATGGCGATCAGGAGGAGAGGGAGGATCACGATCCACGGGATGGAGGATCCGGGCGGTATAAAAGGACGTGCGAGTGCCAGGGCGAGCAAGCCTACGAGGAGACAGCGGCACGCCATCAGCAGGGCTTCTTCCAGCTGGATGCGACGATTCCGAATCGCGAGTGATTCGAGGAGGAAGTTCATCGCTCCCCAGTCGACGATGCGGCTGGAGCGTCGGTTCAGGAGGTGGATCACGATCGGGATCGAGATTCCAAGAGCACCAAGAAGCAGGATGGTATTGAGAAAAAGCACGGGACGAAGAGGGGCTGGCGATCAGGTCTTGCGTTGCGAGAAATACGAGAACAGTGCCTCGGGCACAGGGGTCTTGGTATTGATCGGAACGTAGTCGGCTTCCATCTGGCCGCAGGAGAGCTCGATCGACTTGAGGTGTTCCTTGACCCGGTCAAGATAGGACGCGCGAATCGTCGACGGATCGATGTTGAGACGACGGCCCTCCACTTCGAGGCATTTGAAGTCATCGAACTTGTCGAAGGGGAAGGTAATCTCCTCTTCGGCCATAAGGTGAAAGACGACGAGTTCGTGGTTCTTGAAACGGAAATGATGAAGCGCGTTCTTGATCGCTTCGGCATCGTCGAAGAGATCGCTGATCACGATGACCAGACCCCGAGAGGGAATCCGCTCAGCGATTTCGTGGAAGGTGTCGGCGCAGCGGGTGTCTTCCCCTGGCTCGGTATTGGCGAGTTCCTCCAGGATCGAGCGTACCTGGCTGGGCTTGGCCGCCGGGCGAAGGTATTTGCGAATCCCGTCGGCGAAGGTGACGAGGCCGACGGCATCCTGCTGGCGAATCAGCAGGTAGCTGAGAGCCGAGGCGAGATAGCGAGCGTAGTCGAACTTCGAGATGCTCTCTTTTCCCGCTATGGAGGTGGCTTCTTCTCCCGAGTAGGCCATCGAGCCGGATGCGTCCACGAGGATGGTGACCCTCATGTTGGTCTCCTCGATGAACTGCTTGATGTAATAGCGATCGCTTTTCCCGTAGACTCGCCAGTCGAGATTTCTCAGGTCGTCTCCCGAGACATACTGACGGTGCTCGGCGAACTCGACCGAGAACCCCTTGTGGGGACTGGTGTGCCGTCCGTTGATGGTTCCCTCCTTGGCAGAACGGGCAAGGAACTCGAGCCGCCCGATCATCTGGATGATCTCGTTGGGAAGGAGTTCGGTGAAGGAGGGTGAGTTGGCTTCCGGCATGGAGTCAGAGGGGCTGACCGGGCGTGAAATGAGGAGAAGAAAAAACAGGTTCTACACTTCGAGATCGGCACTGGGCTGGAACTTCTCGACGAGCATGTTGACGATCTCGTCGGAGGTCACTCCTGCGGCTTCCGCATTGAAGGTGGTGAGAATCCGGTGACGGAGCACGGGCAGTGCGACGGCACGGACATCGGCCGTGGTCGTGTGGTAGCGACCTTGGAGAATGGCGCGAGCCTTGGCCGCGAGGATGAGGTTGATCCCGGCACGAGGACCGGCACCCCAGGATACCATTTCACGAACAAAATCGGGAGCGTCCTCCATCTTCGGGCGAGAGGCCCGAGCGATCTGAGCGGCGTAGGAAACGACGTGGTCGGCGACGGGAACCCGGCGGACGACTTGCTGGAGTTTCATGACGGACTCGCCAGTGAGTTGCTTCTCGATCTTCGCTTTGTAGGTTCCGGTGACTCGCTTGATGATCGCCTCTTCCTCGGCGACCTCGGGGTAGTTGACCCGGATGTTGAACATGAAACGGTCGAGTTGTGCCTCGGGCAGGGGATAGGTTCCTTCCTGTTCGATCGGGTTCTGGGTCGCGAGGACGAAAAAAGGCTCGGGGAGAGGGTAAGTCTCGTCGCCAATGGTAACGTGATGCTCCTGCATCGCCTCGAGGAGCGCTGCCTGGGTCTTGGGAGGAGTTCGGTTGATCTCATCCGCGAGGATCATGTTGGCAAAGATCGGACCTTTGACGAATTTGAAGATTCGCTTTCCGGTGCTCATGTCTTCCTCGAGAACCTCGGTGCCGGTGATGTCGGCGGGCATGAGGTCCGGGGTGAACTGGATCCGCTTGAAACTCAGATCAAGGACGTCCGAAAGAGTCGAGACGAGGAGAGTTTTCGCCAGGCCGGGGACACCCACGAGAAGGGCATGCGATCGGCAGAAAATGGAAATGAGAAGCTGCTCGATGACATCGTGCTGACCGACGATGACCAGGTCGAGTTGTTCTTTCATGGCCTCGTAGGCCTGTTTGAGTTCTTCGATGACCGCCTTGTCCGAGCTGCCAAGATCCGCTTCCTGTTGCGTTGCCGATTCTGCCATGATGATTGGGTATGAGTAGAGGGAGGAGAGCCGATTTGCAGCCCTCAAATTCTGCTCTGACCATAAGGCCGATCAGTTTCCACTGTCGACACTGATTTTCGCGCGATTGTGCACGAGCCTCGGCTCGAAAGGGCTAGCTCTTTCGAGCTGGTTGAAAATTAAGTTATCCGAAAGAAAAAGGCACCCCAAGTTGCGAAACTCAGGGTGCCTGAAGTTTAGGGTAGGGGCTCTTTCAGGCCAGTCGGTCCTACGATGAGAACACGAATTTCCCTCCTTCGACTCCGACCCGAATCGTGTCTCCGTCTTTGAAGTTGCCTTCGAGCAGGTCGAGACTGAGTGGGTCGAGGATGCGATTCTGGATGACCCGCTTGAGGGGACGGGCCCCATAGGCGGGATCGTATCCTTCGATGGCGACCTGGGCGAGGGCGTCGTCGGAGAGTTCCAGGGCAAGTCCCTGCGCTTCGAGCCGTTTTACGACTCGCTTGAGCTGGATCTTGACGATCTCCTGGATGTCTTCTTCGGAAAGTCGATCGAAGATGATGGTCTCGTCGATCCGGTTCAGGAACTCGGGACGAAAGTGACCTCGCAGGGCCTCGGTCACGAGAGCCTCGCGCTGTTCCGGGTTCTCTTCAGTCATGATATACTCCGAGCCGATATTGCTCGTCATAATGATGACGGTATTTCGGAAATCCACGGTGCGTCCCTGCCCATCGGTGATGCGACCATCGTCGAGGACCTGGAGAAGGACATTGAAGACGTCGGGATGGGCTTTCTCGACCTCGTCGAAGAGGACGACGGAGTAGGGTTTCCGCCGAACCGTCTCGGAGAGCTGACCGCCCTCCTCGTAGCCGACGTAGCCGGGAGGTGCTCCGATGAGCCGGGCAACGGCGTGTTTCTCCATGTATTCGCTCATGTCGATGCGCACCATGGCGTGATCGTCGTCGAAGAGGAACTCTGCGAGCGAGCGAGACAGCTCCGTCTTTCCGACCCCGGTGGGACCGAGAAAGAGAAAGGATCCGATGGGGCGATTCTCATCCTGCAGACCCGCGCGGGCACGGCGGACGGCATTCGAGACCGCGGTGATGGCCTGTCGTTGTCCGATGACGCGGTCGCCGAGACGATCTTCCATCTGCACGAGCTTGGAGCGCTCGCCTTCCTGCAGTCGTGACACCGGGATGTTGGTCCAGGAGCTGACGACTTCGGCGATGTCTTCTTCGGTGACCTCTTCCTTGAGGAGTCGAGAAGTGCTCTGCATTTTTTCGAGCTCTTTCTTCGCTTCGTTGAGAGCTTCTTCCTTGTCGGGAAGGAGGCCGTATTGAATCTCGCTGGCTCGGCCGAGGTTGCCCTCGCGCTGGGCCTGTTCGAGTTCGAGCTTGAGTTGCTCCAACTCTTCCTGGACGACATTGGTCTGGTCGATAACCGACTTTTCATTATGCCATTGGGCCTTGAGACCGTCGGCTTTCTCATTGAGGTCGGCGATTTCCTTCTCGACCTTCTCCAGCCGATCCTTGCTCGCGTCATCTTTTTCTTTCTCGAGAGCCTGGCGCTCCATTTCGAGCTGCATGGATTGTCGTTCGAGCTGATCGATTTCCGTGGGAAGGCTGTCGAGCTCGATCTTGAGACGAGACGCGGCTTCGTCGATGAGGTCGACGGCCTTGTCCGGAAGAAATCGATCGGAGATGTAGCGATCGCTGAGAGTGGCTGCGGCGACAATTGCTGCATCCTTGATGCGGACGCCATGATGCACTTCGTAGCGCTCTTTGATTCCACGCAGGATCGCAATGGTGTCTTCGGCACTGGGCTCGTCTACCAAGACGGGCTGGAAACGGCGTTCGAGCGCCGCGTCTTTTTCGATGTATTTCCGATATTCGTCGAGCGTCGTCGCTCCGATGGTGCGGAGCTCGCCACGGGCCAATTGGGGTTTGAGCAGGTTCGAGGCATCGACGGCACCTTCGCTGGCGCCGGCTCCGACGATCGTGTGGAGCTCGTCGATGAAGAGGATGATCTCTCCCTCGCTCTCGGTGACTTCCTTGAGAAAGGCCTTGAGGCGGTCTTCGAATTCTCCGCGATACTTGGCCCCGGCGATCATCGATCCGATGTCGAGCACGATGAGGCGCTTGTTCTTGAGCGACTCGGGAACATCACCGCTGACGATGCGGCGGGCGAGGCCTTCAGCGATGGCTGTCTTCCCGACACCGGGTTCACCGATGAGAACGGGATTGTTCTTGGTCCGGCGAGAAAGGATCTGCATGACTCGGCGGATTTCTTCATCTCGTCCAATGATGGGATCGATTTTCCCCTTTCGGGCGATTTCGGTGAGGTCAGTCCCGTATTTTTCGAGGGACTGGTATTTGCCCTCGGGATCCTGGTCGGTGACCCGCTGACTTCCGCGGACGGACTCGATCGCTTCTGTAAGGGTCTTTTCGGTGACCCCGTTCTGAGAAAGGAGCGTCTTCAGATCGGAGTGTCCTTCCCGGAGGATGGCGATGAGGACGTGCTCCACGCTGGTGTATTCGTCCTTCATTTCGCCGCGGACCTTCTCGGCGGTATTCATGACGGCACGGAGATCGGAGCTCATGTAGACCTGCTGCCCGGCATTGCCTTGCACACTGGGCAGTTTGTCCATCAAGCTGGCGACTCCGTTCCGCAACGCTGCTGGGTCGGCTCCGACTTTGGAGAGAATGGGGACCACCACGCCCTCCGGTTGATCGAGGAGGGCAGAGATCAGGTGAATGCTGCTGAGTTCCGCTTGCGATTGATTGTTCGCAAGCGTCTGGGCAGCCTGGAAAGCTTCTTGTAGCTTGAGAGTGAATTGATTCGGATTCATAAGCGGTCGTGTGGGAAAACGGTTCCTAAAATATTGTAGAGGGTAGGGGGTTGAAGGCTCAGCTTTCGTTGTTTCGAGGCCGGCCTGAATTGTCTATTTCGCTATTTTTGATTCCCATTGCAGCTTTTTGTTCAAAATGAGCGGAAAAAGATTTTCATTCAGACCACAGGGGGGAATTCATGACGAGCGATCCCTCTAAAAAAAGAGCATGCGCAGTCCCGCAATGGCCGAGAAGGCATAGAGCAGAATCTCGAAGGTGCGTTGCGGGACGTAGTGGATGACTTTTCTTCCCAGGAAGATTCCGATGAGGAGGGCTGGCAGGAGCCAGAGGTTGAGTCGGAGAGACTCGGGGTTGATCAAGTCGAGTTGGCCGAGAAAAGGCATTTTGAAAAGATTCACGAGGAGGAAAAAGCGTGCCCCAACCCCGAGGAACAACATTTTTGGCATCTTGTGGACCAGGGCGTAGATCGAATACACCGGCCCCGCTGCGTTCGCCAGCATCGTGGAAACCCCGATCAAGCCGCAGCTGATCCATCGAAAAATCCGAGAGTCGGGAAGATGTTCGAGGAACTCCTTCTTGAATTCACGGATCAACTGCAACACCAGCATGAGGAGGATGATGCCGCCGATGACCCGTCTCGCGGTTAGGTCGTTGATGGCGTCGAGCAGAAACCAGGCCCCTATGATGGCGGCAAAGGTCACGGGAACCAGCGGCCAGATCATCTTCCAGGTGGCGTGCTTCCAGAAGAGGGGGAGCACGACGATGTCACAGACGACGAGGAGTGGCAGAATGATCCCGACGCTGTTCTTGGCTCCGAAGATCTCCGCGATGATGAGCACATTCACGATGGCCAAGCCAGGAAATCCGGTTTTGGAAATGCCAAGACTGAAAGCGCCGAGACAGGCAATCGCAATTGCCAGCCAGGTTACATCGTAGGGAATCGTCACAGGATTCCGAGGATACCGGGGATTGAGCCCAGAGCAATCAGGGATTGCAGGGTTTGTCGGCGGGATGGTCTTTTGATCGGAAAGAACGATTTACTTTCGGGACAGAATTTGAGATCTTCTTGGTCGTGTGTTGCTTCTCAGGAAACGTCAAGAGCGTCTCGGATACCTCGATCTTCTGCCGGATGGGGGCACAGGGGAACCAGGTCGTCATCTACTCGATGGCGCTCGAGACCGAGCGAGATGTGGCCATGATTCTCCCCATCCCGATCCAGGAAGATCGCGATGAAAGAAAGCGTGAAGTTCATCAATCTGAAGTTGGCGCCGAAGTTGTTCGAGAAACTCGATCGCGCATTTCCTGTGACCTTCCCGAGAGGGGTCACGCTGAGCGCACCTTTTGGAGACGAGCCTGAATCAGCGGCTCTCGAAGTGCAGTCTGTGGGCAGTTTTGCCGCCTCCTTTGTCCCTCGGATTCGAGACTTCGACCGTCTCGATCGCCAGTTCCGAATCGAGTCTTCCGTTTGGCAGAGTCTTCCGCAGTATCAGGATCACGGTTTCGTCGTTTTCAAACTGAAAGCAGGCAAGCAAAAGGTTCACCCGATGGCGTTCGCCTATCCGGCTCGCGATCGAGAGCAGATCGTCTTTCCGACGGTTCATATCCACGACGGAAAAGTCCATGCCGAGGCAGAGTTCGATCACGCGCTCTATTGCCAGTCAGAATCGGGAGAGGTTCGAATGAGCTGGCAGGAATCGGTGGCCCTGGCAGGCGGGTATGTGAATGAGGCGACGACTCGCGGGACGATTCGGAAAGACGAGCACGTCTACAAGAAGACGATTCAGGGCCTTCACAAGAATGAGGATCTCGTGGTCCCTTCGTGAAAGCTCGATCCGGCATTACCGGTGCAGGAAGTCTTTCCGGTATTGGCGAGGAGTGATCCCGGTGACCTTCCGGAACCTCTTGGTAAAGTGACTCTGGTCGTAGAATCCTACCGTTGTTGCGATCTCGCTGAGCGGTAGATCGGTGGTGACGAGTAGGCGTTGGGCTTCCTGCACGCGAAGAGAGAGCACATACTCCATCGGGGACAGCCGAAGGGTTTTTCGGAAGACTCGATTGAAGTGGGGAACGGACATGCCTGCGACGTCGGCCAGTTTCTCGGCGGAAAGTTCATCGATGAGATGGGTTTCGATGTACTCGATCGCTTTGTGCAGGCTTCCGAGGTAGACCTGTTGATCCTGCGGGGTATCGATGGGATACATCAGGCCGAGCAAGCCGATGATCTTGCCCGAGGGATCGTGGAGGGGGGCTTTGCTGGAGAGAAACCATCCCGGGGTGCCCCGAATCGTGGGGACGAGCCAGACTTCGTTTCGAATCGTTTCTCCGGTTTCAAAAACGATCCGGTCGTTGGCTTCGTAGGCGTCTCCAAGAAGGGCGGGGAAGAAATCGCGGGCCCGCTTTCCGACAAGGTCCTCGGCGGAAATCCGGTCATAGCGTATCCGATGAAACGCATTGTTGTAGACGTAGCGGCTCTCGAGATTCTTTACAAAAACGCAAACGGAAGGAATCGCTGCCATGAGCTCGATCGGTCCCCTGAGGCCTGGAACCTGGGAGAAAAACGTGTCCTGGAACTGAATGGCTTCCTCTTTGAGCATGTTCGGATCCTACCAAAAACAATGATCGCGCTACAAGACAGGTTTCCTGGATTTTGCTACGATTATTCCGCAAACGTTCACCCCCGACTCACCATGTTTGATTTTCTTGCGGAAGGCCCAGGCCCACTTTGTGGCAAAAAACGATCGCGGAGGGACTTTCTCTCGATTGGCGCTCTCGGTCCCATCGGGCTCTCGTTGCCTCAGTATCTCTCCGCCAAGCAGCAGGGATATGTCAAAGGCGACGACTCGAAGAGTTGCATCATGATCTTCAATCTCGGTGGACCGAGTCACATCGATCTCTGGGATATGAAGCCGGATGCTCCCAGCGAGATCCGAGGTCCTTTCCAACCGATCCGGACGAAGTCGGAGGCGATCGACATCTCCGAGATTCTCCCTATGCACGCCAAGGTGGCGGACAAGTTTTCACTGGTTCGTTCCTGCCATCACGGAGGCGCTGCAGTCCACGATGCGGGATGGCAGATCATGCAGACGGGCCGCCGTTTCACGGGTGGGGTCGAGACGCCGCATGCCGGAGCCGTCGCGAGCTACCTGATGCCTCCGCGGAACGATTTGCCGCCCTTTGTGGTTCTTCCGGAATTGATGGGGCGGGGAGGGGGAAATCTTCCCAACGGTCAGGCCGGTGGATTCCTCGGAAAAGCACAGGATCCCTTTGCGCTGATGGCTGACCCTTCGAAACCGGACTTTCGGGTCCCTGATTTGTTGCCTCCGGATCAGATCGGAGCGTCTCGTCTCGATCGTCGCAAGGCGATGCGGGACATCGTGGATCAGACGGTGAAGGATTTCGAAGCAAGTGAGGATGCCCGTCTCCTCGATGAGAATTTTCACTCCGCCTTCCGACTCATGACCAGTGAACAGGCGCGCTCTGCCTTTGATTTGTCCAAGGAGCCGAAGAAGGTCCGGGAGCGCTATGGGATGAATCGAGTCGGGCAGTGCTTTCTTCTTTCGCGCCGACTGATCGAGAACGGAGTACGCTTCGTCACGGTGAATACTTTCCTGACCGTGTTCAATGAACTCTCCTGGGATATCCATGGTTCGAAGCCGTTCATCTCGGTGACCCAGATGAAAGACGAGGTCGCTCCGATGTATGACCAGGCTTACTCTGCGCTCCTCGAAGATCTCCACCAGCGAGGCATGCTCGACAATGTGGTCGTGGCAGGCCTCAGTGAATTCGGTCGGACGCCGAAAGTGAATCCAGCCGGGGGGCGCGATCACTGGCCTCAATGCTTTACCTGTTCATTTGCCGGAGGCGGGATCAAAGGAGGCGAGGTCGTCGGGAAAAGCGATCCGATCGGGGGCTTTCCCGCCGAGCGTCCCGTCGAGCCCGGAGATATCGTGGCGACGATTTTTCACGCCCTGGGATTCGATCTTGAAACCCATTTGCCGGGACCTGCGGGACGTCCTTTCCCACTCGTCGATTTCGGAAGAGAACCCATCAAGGAATTGTTCGCATGAAGTGGTTTCCACTTTTTCTTTTCGGATGGACCCTGGCCCTGGTCGCGGTCCGTGAGGTGGGTGCCGAGCCGGCGACCGAAGTGTTGATCGTTCCTGAAGCGATCCGTCTCGAAGGTCCGGAAGCTCGGCAACACCTTCTCGTCATGAGGCGGGAGGGCGAGGCCTTTCGCGGAGTTGTCGAGTCGGGAAAATGGCAGGTCAGCGATCCTTCCGTTGCCCGGATTGAAGACGGTGTTCTCATTGCCTCAGGAAACGGTAGTGCCACGATCACCGTCCAGGTGGGTGGAAAGTCGTTGAAGCGAGATATCGCCGTTACCGGATTCGAACAGGATTTCGGTTGGAGCTTCAATCGTCATGTTCTCCCGGTTTTGACTCGCCAGGGTTGCAACATGGGAGCCTGCCACGGGGCCGTGGCGGGGAAGGGGGGATTTCGACTGAGCCTGCGAGGCTACGATCCGCCGGCTGATTTCTACACCCTCACCCGTGAGGCGCGTGGGAGACGGGTCGAGCTTTCCGATCCATCGCGGAGCCTTCTCCTCACCAAGCCGACGATGGCGACTCCTCACAAAGGAGGAAAACGGCTCGACGTTCGCTCTCGCGAATATCGGATTCTGGCCGAATGGGTCGCCGAGGGGGCCGTTGGCCCTCATGATGAGGAGGCGGGCATCGATCGCATCGAGATCACCCCGGAGCTTTCGATTCTGAAGAAAGGGCAACGTCAGCCTTTGCTGGTTACGGCGCATTACAAGGATGGCACCCGCATGGATGTCACCGATTGGGCCAAGTTCGCCTCCGCCGACGAAGCGGTCGCGATTGTGGATGAAGACGGTGTCGTCGAGATCGTCGGGAACGGACAAGGCGCCGTTTCCGCGTTGTTCTCCAGCAATGTCGCGCTCGCTCGACTTCGTTCACCTTTTCCCCATACCCTCACTCCCTCCACCTTCACGGAAGCACCGCGAGCGAATCAGATCGATGAGCTCGTCTATACGCAGCTCGAGCAGTTGCAGCTGAAACCTTCTCCCCGCAGCAGCGATGGCGATTTCATCCGGCGGGCTTTCCTCGATACCATCGGGACTCTGCCAAGTGCGGAGGAAACCCGGGCGTTTTTGTCGGACGAGGATCCGGAAAAGCGGAGCCGGATGATCGAGTCCCTGCTCGAGCGTCCCGAATTCGTGGACTACTGGACCTATCGCGGGTCCGATGTCTTTCTCGTGAATGGGCAGCTCCTTCGTCCCGATGCGGTGAAGTCCTACTACGAGTGGATCCGGTCTGGGGTCGAGCAGAACCTCCCCTGGGATGAAATGGCCCGCCAGGTCGTGACGGCCAAGGGGATCAGTACGGAGAATGGGGCGACCAACTTCTACGCCGTGCACCAGGATCCGGAGACAATGGCGGAAAATGTCAGCCAGGCGTTTCTCAGTCTCTCGATCAACTGCGCCAAGTGTCATGACCATCCCCTCGAGAAATGGACGAATGATCAATACTACGCCTTCGCCAATCTCTTCTCGCGAGTGCGAGCCAAGGGCTGGGGCGGAGATCCGAGAAATGGGGACGGGGTTCGGACCGTCTATGTCGAACCACGGGGAGAACTCATGCAACCACGGACCGGGAAGCCCCAGGTGCCCGCGCCACTGGATGGAGAGCCGATCGATCCTGCCGATCCTGAAGACCGCCGCGAAGCGCTCGCGGACTGGCTCACCAGCGGAGACAATCATTACTTCACTCGATCGATCACCAATCGAGTCTGGGCGGCTTTTTTCGGAACGGGGCTCGTCGATCCTGTCGACGATCTTCGTGCCTCGAATCCGGCCAGCAATGAGCCGCTTCTGAACTATCTCTCTTCCTACCTGGTCGAGCAGGATTTCAATCTCAAGGCTCTCATGAAATTGATCCTCGAAAGTGAAACCTACCAACGGAGTGGGGAAGTGCTCTCCGAGAACCGCGACGATACTCGGTATCTTTCTCGCTACCTTCCGCGGCGACTCATGGCGGAGGTTCTCTACGACGCCATCGTTGACGTCACCGAAGTGCCGACGAACTTCAACCAGATCGTGCTCAAGGATGGCAGCACGCAGAAGACCGAGCACTATGAGATGGGGACCCGCGCTCTCGAGCTCTACGACTCGGCGGTGCTGAATTACTTTCTCAAGACCTTCGGCCGAAACGAACGGGAGATCACCTGTGAGTGCGAGCGTTCGAACCAGCCGAGTATGGTTCAGGCGCTTCACCTGGCCAATGGCGACACCCTCAATGAGAAGCTGGCCGATCCCAAGAGCCTCCTCGCGCGGCTGGAGAAGATGTCACTGACCGATGTAGAGCGGATCGAGGAAGTCTACCTTACGACGCTGTCTCGGTTTCCGACCGACTCCGAGAAGAGCGGTCTCCTCGCCCTGCTCGAGGAGGCGACTCCCGAGGAGAAACGAGCGGCCTGGGAGGATCTTCTCTGGGCGCTCATGACTTCCCGCGAATTTCTTTTCCAACACTGACCTCCCCGACCTATGAGATTGACGGTGTCCCTCTGTTTTCTGCTCACCTCGCTGGCGGCGTGCCTTCCGCTTTTTGCCGAATCCCGAATCGACTATCAGACAGACGTCGCCCCCTTGTTGCGGGACTACTGTGCCGGATGTCACAATGAAGGCGACTACGAAGGCGAGTTCTCCGTTGAGACCTTCGCGTCTCTCCTCGAAGGCGGAGAGACGGAAGGGAAATCCATCCTCGTTCCGGGAAAGCCGAAGAATTCCTATCTGCTTCAGACGATCGTGAAGACAGCCAAGCCGGCCATGCCTCCGAAACGGGAACCTCAGCTATCGACCGAGGAAATCGAGATCCTGAGACGATGGATCGAACAAGGCGCCAAGGGGCCGGAGCCTGACAAAGATCTCTCATTGCTTTCCACGCTCTCCGTTCCGGAGTTGGCGCCTCGACACGAGGTCGACGAGCCGGTTACGGCCTTGGAGTATTCTCCTGATGGGAAACACCTGGCGGTAGGGCGTTTTGGTTCGGTCACCCTTGAGGAGGTGAGCAGCGGAAAGGAAATCCGCGTTTTCAAGGTGAGCGATGGCAAAGTGAACGCCGTTCATTTTTCCCCGGATGGAGCCAGTCTCGTCGCCGCGACCGGAGTTTCCGGACTTCGAGGCGTGGCCGTGGTTTTCGACCTGAAGTCGGGAAAAGAGATTGCCCGATTCGGAGGGGAGGCCCATCGCGATATCCTCTTCGACGCCGAGTATTCTCCCGATGGGAAAACCCTGGCGACTGCGGGATACGATCGTGTCATTCGGCTCTGGGAGGTATCCAGCGGGAAGTATCTTCGTCAGTTTCCGAGTCACAACGGAGCGGTCTACGACCTTGCCTTTTCGCCCGACGGAAAGGTTCTCGCGAGTGCCAGTGGGGATTCGACCTGCAAGATCTGGCATGTCGAGACGGGAGAGAGACTGGATACCCTGAACCAGCCGCAGGGAGAGCAGTTCGGGGTCGACTTCACCCCTGATGGGAAGTTCATCGTCGGAGTCGGCGCGGACAACCGGATCCGGTTGTGGCGTTTTCTTTCAAAGGAGGCTCCGAGAATCAATCCTGTCGTTCATGCTCGATTCGGGCACGAGGATGCCATTGTCGAGATGGCGCTCTCGAAGGATGGCAAGTCTCTCCTCACCGCATCGGCGGATCGGGCGGTGAAACGATGGGGGCTGCCGCAACTGGAGCTCGAGGAGGTCTATCCGGAACAGGAGGATGTGGTTGGCGCTCTCGCGTTTCATCCGGCGCACTCCGATTTCCTGCTGGGCGGGCTCGATGGGACACTTCGCTCCCGAAGTCTCGATCGGGCCGCCGATGAGGTCACGGGCGAGGCAGGTCCTTCGGCAAAGAAGGATGGGGGCGGTGAGGGGGCGCCAATGGACCTTGCTGGGAAGCCTATGCTCCAGCGAGGGGAAAGCCGGAAAGGAGAGATCGCGAAAGAGGGCGAGAGCGATGACTACTACTTCCAGGCGAAGAAAGGGGAGTCCTGGATCTTCGAAACCCATGCGGCTCGGAACAAGTCACCACTCGACAGTCACCTTGCCATTCTCGATGCCGAGGGAGATCCCGTCGAGCGGGTCGTGCTGCAGGCCGTCCGCGATTCCTGGCTCACCTTTCGGGGGAAAGACTCGATGACCTCGGGAGATTTTCGAGTGCACAACTGGCGGGAGATGGAGCTCAACGAATACCTCTATCTCAACGGCGAGGTTGTGAAGCTCTGGCACTACCCACGAGGCCCCGACTCGGGTTTTCTCGTTTATCCCGGGTTTGGGAATCGACATGGGTATTTCGAGACTACAGCGCTCTCTCATCCCCTCGGCCAACCTTCCTACATCGTTCGCGCGCTTCCGGCAGGAAGCGAGCCCAGTCCCAATGGGCTTCCGGTCTATCGTCTCTATTTTGAGAACGACGATGAGTCGCAACGCAAGCTGGGGAAGGACTCTCGAGTGACTTTTGTTGCTCCCTCTGACGGCGTGTATCGAGTCAGGGTCTCCGATACCCGGGGATTCGGGGGAGCCGGGTATTCGTATGAGGTGATCGCACGTGAGCCCAAGCCGGATTTCAGCGTCTCGATCGCGGGTAAGAATCCCAAGATCAGTCCCGGGAGCGGTCGGGAAATCATGTTTACGGCGAATCGAATCGATGGATTTTCCGGTGCGATTCGAATCGAGGTTTCCGGCCTGCCCGAATCCGTCGAGATGCCCTCGGAAGTCGTCATCGAGCCTCGTCAGTATCGCGCCTTCACCGCAATTCGAGCGAGTGAAGCCTTTCCGGGGCTCTCCGAGGAAGAATCGAAGAGGGTATCCCTGGTCGCCATCGCCGATATCGACGGAAAGGAAATCCGGAAGCCGATCGGGAACCTCGGGACCCTCGCGAAAGGCCCCGACGCCAAGGTGAAGGTCCGGTTGGAACCCGATGGCAAATCCGGAGTAGTCTCCGAGGATGGCGTTCTCGAATTCGTCGTCGCACCGGGAGAGACCATCTCTGCCCGTGTCGTCGCGGAGAGGGCTGACTTCAAGCAACGGATCGATTTCGGAAAGGAGGACTCCGGACG
The DNA here is from genome assembly GCA_029213195.1 of Verrucomicrobiales bacterium. Taxonomy (GTDB): domain Bacteria; phylum Verrucomicrobiota; class Verrucomicrobiia; order Verrucomicrobiales; family DEV007; genus Arctic95D-9. The sequence goes on along the minus strand of JARGNI010000010.1, from coordinate 10,523 downwards.
AAATCTTCCGCATGGGGTCTATGTCGACAACATCGGGCTCAATGGGCTCATGATCCCGGTGGGGAAGAACGAACAGCGATTTTCCATCACGGCCGCGAAGTGGGTTCCGAATACGGTTCGAGAGTTCCACATTCGCACCACGGCAGACGACAAGCAGACCTCCCAGACCGTGAGGATTCGCGTTCAGGGCGAGTAGAAACATCCTGAGCCGCTTCGATCTGCGATTTCATTTCTCGACGAACGCATGGGGACTCTCTTCACACGGGCGAAGGCAGCGAAAAAGGTCGCAGCGCTCCTTGAAGAACAGTGTGGGATTCCGAGATCGGAACTGAGCTGCGATGCGAGGCTCGAGTCCGACCTCGGAGTGGTGGGCGACGATGTCTACGATGTGCTCGAGGGAATCGAGTCGGACGGCGTCGATCTGAGCCGGTTCGACTGCCATGATTGGATTACTCCGGAAGGACTGCCCATTCTCCCCGTGTTGCCATGGATGATGGCGATCGCCGGTTTGACGACCGCTTTTCTGGCAGCCCTTCCCGACTGGCCGGATGGCATCGTTCTGAGTCTGGCCTTTTCCGGTGCGATTGCGGTCGTATATGGAGTCTCTCGCCTGCTCCCTCGAAAGGAATGCGAGGAAATCCGCGTGAGACACTTGATCGACTCGGTCGAGGCCGGTTGCTGGATCTCACCGAGGAAAGACTTCGAGAGGGAAGCGCTCAAGGACGCTCGACTTCAACCGTGATGGTTTGGCGTCCCCATTCGAGTGCCTCCTTGTGGCTCTTGAAGAAAAGGTCGATTTTTCCTCCCTTGATGGCACCTCCCCGATCCTCCACGGTGCCCCAGCCGTAGCCAGGAACCTTCATTCGGGTGCCGAATGGAAAGACGTTCGTGTCAGCGGCAATCGTCCCCGGTTCGGCCTTGGTTCCGGAAGCGGTGACCCCGATCTTTTTGCGTTCCCCTTTCTGGGGTCCCGAAGCATAGACCGGTTGCATGAGGAGGTTTCGCTTCCAGCCGCAACACTCCTGGCATTTGCAATAGCCCGTCGCCTCCAGGGTGATGAACTCGGTTCGTTCGAAAGCGGGACGACTTGCGCACCCCGCAACAATTCCGACGAGCAAGCTCATAGATAGGGCTCGAAATATAAAAACCATAAATAAAGATATTATTGATAATCTGATTCGCAAGATCCGTTTGTTTGACTCCTCGCAGCGGTTGCCGCATCTTGAGCAGTGATTTGGCAATCCCACCCCTTGCGCTTTCCCTATGAATCCTGAGCGTCCCGAACCAGGTTCGATGAGGCAGCTTCTGCATCGGGAAGGGAAAGTCAGAGAGGCCCTCGCTTCTGACAAGGAGGACATTCATCGGATCTACCTGGATGCCTTCACCGAAGCAGAAGCCGGGGAGGTGGCTTCGCTCGCGAGGGATCTACTGCCAGGCGTGCCCCGGTCTGAAACCTTCGCGCTCGTCTTCGAATGGAGGGGCGATCTTATCGGTCATATCGCATTCAGCCGCATACAATATAAGGGGATGAAAAATGGCTTTGGCAGTATTCTTGCCCCGTTGGCGGTGACTCCCAAATTTCAGAAAACTGGGATTGGATCGGTGCTCGTTCGCGAAGGATTGAGACGACTGAAAGCCTTCGGGACTGGGCGAGTCTTCGTCTACGGTGACCCAGACTATTATGGCCGGTTCGGGTTTCGCAACGAGTTGGCGCAGCGGTTTGTGCCTCCGTTCCCTTTGAGCCAACCGCATGGGTGGCTGGGGCTTGTAATTGGAGAGCCAGGAGATGGGATCGAATCGGCTCACCTGGAGTGTGTAGAGGCGCTTCAGCGTCCCGAGCTTTGGTGATTTCCATGCTCGAATCGTTGACGGAATCATGAGACCTTTTGAACAGATGAAAAGCCCCTCATGGTGGGAACGGATCTCGGAATACCTGATTCTCGTGCCCCTTTGGATCACGATCGCCTGCGGCAATGTCGGGGCGCTGCTTGTTTGGTTTTGTTTCGACTTCGGGATTCTCGGAGTGGTCATCGGATTCCTGTTCGGAGCCGGCTTCGGTTCGAGTCTGGCGAGCGTGTTTTTTCTTTTCCGAAGCCCCTGAGATGCACCTGTCGACTCTCTACATTTGGCTTCCGTTTTGTCTTTTCCTGACATCCTGCTATTTGCCGGATCGCCATTTGAAGCGTGTGGTAGAGAAGAAGGAAGTGGTCGGAACGTGGGAGGCAACCGCTCACTTCGAGTCCCTGCTGGAGCGTTACCCCTCGACGGGGCATCGACCCGATCAAGTGCAGATCCAATTTCTTCCCGACGCTTCCTTTGTCTTCAGCTCCGTTCTCGATGATTTTTCCAGCTTCGAATATGTCGAGACAAGAGGCGCCTGGGAGCTGAAGCGGCAGCCGAGACGCCATGGTGGGGAAGGCGAAGAGAACACTCTCGTCTTGAGCTTCCAAGATGAGCGTTTCTCTTCAAACTACTCGATGAGCTTTGCAGAAGAGGGCGGTCGTTTGATCCTATGGCGGTTTTTTGGGGATCCTGATTCTTGGGAATTTATCGAATACCAGAAAGCCAATGCTGAACCAGAGAGATAAGAGTGATGAAAAGTAGAAGAGAATGGGCCCAGGTTTTCCTTCTCGCTTCGTTGGCGAGTACGCTCCTTTCCTGCTCTCGAGTGGAAACGGACCCGCCCGGTTTTCCTGCTGACCCATTCCAGGATAGGGCGAGTTACCAACAAGCCCTGGATCAGGTCGCTCCGGGCGAATGGGAGGTAGAGGCTTTCTATCGGAAGGAAGGACGAAGCGGGAGCTGGGATCACCCGGGGATCGTTCTTGCACTTTCCAAGCACCGTTCAAAAAAGGAATTCTGCTTTCTTTACTACTTTCCTGCAGGGACAAAGAATGCCTCTTTCTCGGTGAGGGGGGCAAAGGGAGATCCTCAGCCGGTGGTTATCGATGCACAGAATCCACGAGAGTTCGAGTGGAAGACGAGGAAGCGGTTGCTGGGACTCTTTCCCCAGAAGTGGGACGATCACACCGAAGATGTGGGTCGTCGCCATCCCCTGTATGGAGCGATGGAAGATGTTTCCGTCGAGGGAGAATTCATGGGCTACGAGGTGAACATTCGTTTCCTTGGGGAAGAAGAAGGCTGTGCTTTTGAGGTCAGCGAGTAGACAATCGAGCCGTGAAATCTTCAGATAACTCTTCCTTTAGACTCTCTTGGTTTTTGCCAGGCTTCGTGGGTCACATGTTTTTCCGGATTCATTTCATCTCGGGAAGGCGCATTTTTGCGCTCCTCCTGCTGGCCTCGTCGATGACGGGAGTCTCGCAAGAGCCGATTTCTCCTGAGATCGCGAACCTGTTGAATGTCGCAAAGGCTGGCGATGGCAAGGCGCAGATTTCCCTTGGGATGCGATATCGGGATGGAAAGGGCGTCCCAAGAAATCATCGCGAGGCTGTGAAGTGGTATCGTATGGCTGCTGATCAGGGGGATGCCGAGGGGTTGGACAATGTTGGCTTTATGTATCTGAGAGGGTGGGGAGTCCCGAAGAATTCGACGATCGCGACGGCCTACTTTTCCGCCTCGGCAGCCGAGGGACATGCCCAGGGATTCTTCAACCTCGGGAACAGCTATTTCAGCGGACAGGGAGTCGAGCAGAACTACCATCAAGCGATCGAAGCCTGGCGGCAGGCTGCAGAGGTGGGGCACGAAAATGCCATCTGGAGATTGGCGGTGCTCTCTGCTGCAGGGGAAGGGATACCGGAGGACGCGAAGCGCGCGGAAGAACTCTGTCGTAGAATCGCCCCTCGGGGGCACGCCAATGCCAATCTTCTTCTCGGCGAGCTGTTGTGGAAAAAGGGGAGCCAAGACCTCGCGAAAGAATCCTGGAGTTTGGCAAAGAGGACGGGAAGTCGGCAAGGGGGCGCGCTTCTCGAACTGAGTGAGTGGAGGGCTCAAAAACCCGAAAAGGGCTCTTTCGCGTTCGTCGAAGTCTCCCACCTCTATCAGGGCTGGAATAACTGTGGAGCGACCTCGATCGCGATGTTCGCAAGACACCTTGGTGTGGATACAAATCCCTATGCGGTGAAGCGTCTCTGCCCGAGAAGTCCGATCGGCACGGGTACCGACTGGGCTGACCTGCTCGAGGCCGCAAGGCAACTGGGGCAGGCCTGGGAGCTGAAAACGTTTTCCCACGACGAGAAGGGATTTTCCGAAGGCACCCAATACATTCGAGATCATCTGGACGCCGGACAGCCGGTCGTGATCGATTTCACGATCACTCGAGAGGAAAATGGCGAAGTGCTGCGCAATGGACATACGCTGCTGGTGGTCGGATACCGTGCCGATCGAGATCAGTATATCGTGAAAAATCCCAATCAGCCTCCTCCCGGGATTGAGATCATGTCGACGAAGGAACTGGAGTCGAGCTGGTATTCCCGCAGCTACAGTCGATTGGGAAAAGGGAAGTCGGCACGACCATTGATCGTAAAGGCCTTGCCCGATGGTCGGTGACCTGTGGCAATCTCCGTGCGAATGGGCATTGATTGGCCCTGAACTCTAAGGCGAGGGAAGCGCGAGTTCGGAAATGACAATTCGGTGATCGGAATGTCGATTTTGAATCGCGTGGGTCGACACGACTTCGAAGCTTTCCGAAACCCAGATCTGATCGAGACGAAGCACGGGGTAATCGGAAGGGTAGGTGTTGCCCCAGCCCTCCCCGGCTTTGCGAAAGGTGTCGACCATTTCATTGCTCTCGAGAGGGCGGTAGACATCGTCACCTGGAGGAGTTTGAAATCCACCGGCGATAATCCGACCGATTCGATTCTGTGTGATCTGATTTTCGCCCAGGTTGGTTCTCAGGGTGCGTCGATTGTGAATGCGAGCCTGGCGCAGGCGCTCCCATGTCCCGGGATTCCAGAGCGAGGTACTGGGAAGGCAATCGGACAGTATGATGCTGGTGACGTCGACGAGGAAGTCGTTTTCGAGCTGGATGCGGGCGTGAATGGCTTCGGAACTTTCTTCGACGATAGAATCGAGTAGGACTCCTCGGGCTACGATGGCCACAGATCCGTCCGAGACGACCCCGAAGTCTCCCGAAAACCAGGTTTCAGCGATTTCATCCAGAACTTGCTGTTTGGGCGGTTCCTGGACAACGACAAGATCCGGTTCGAGCTGCTTGATCTGCTCCAGGCCCTCTTTTGCTCCGAGAGCGTTGACATTGATCACTCGATAGAGGCGCGAATCTTCGGGAAGGGGTTTCGGATCGATCGTATTGACCAGTTCCTTGATGAGGCTGTGGGTTTCCTCTGAAAAGGCGATTCCCGTAGCCAACCAGAGGCAGAAAATTACGAGCGAGGGGACGCCCCGAAAAGCGAGCCAACTCAGGAGGCTCAGGATCATTCCTACCCCGGCCCACGCCCAGAGGGGGATCAGGGTGATGGCAACGAGGCTGTCCCACCGATTCATGTAGCTGCTCACCACCACGATAAAGAGGAGGAGGAGCAGGGAGGGAATGAGAGCCGAAAAGAGTTTCTGGGTCCAGCGCCACATAGGATTCTCCTAGTCTAGACGCAATGAGACGACATTTCCTCCGGGAAATTCCCGCGGCCGTGAATCCTCGCTTGCGAGATGCCGCGGATCGCGTTCGATTGGGGCATGTTGGAAGAACTGAGAGAGGAAGTCTGTAAAGCGAATCTGCTCCTGGTTTCGGAGGGATTGGTAAGGTTGACGTGGGGGAATGTCTCTGGCATCGATCGCGATTCGGGATTGTTTGTCATCAAGCCGAGCGGCGTCGCCTACGACAAGCTGACCCCGGAGAGCCTCGTCGTCGTCGATCTGGAGGGAAGAGTGGTCGAGGGAGACTTCCGACCATCATCGGATACCGCTACCCATGCGGTTCTCTATCGCGAATTTGAAAAGATCGGGGGAGTGACCCACACCCATTCGGTTCATGCGACGATGTTTTCGCAAGCTGGCGTGGAACTTCCCTGCCAGGGCACTACCCATGCGGATCACTTTTACGGAACGGTTCCCGTCGTCCGGGAACTGACTCCGGAAGAAGTGGCCGAGGCCTACGAAGAGAACACGGGCCTGGCGATTGCCGAGACGTTTCGAGAGAAAGGGATCGATCCCCTCGAGATGCCTGCCTGCTTTCAGAAATTCCATGCTCCGTTCACCTGGGGGAAAAGTGCGACGGATTCGGTAACGAACTCGGTTGCGCTCGAGGTTTGTGCCGAAATGGGGCTGGGCACCTGGCGTCTCCAGGCGGAAGCCAATGGGATCCCCGACTACATTCTCGACAAGCATTACCTGCGGAAACACGGGGCAGGTGCCTACTATGGCCAGAAGTGACTGGATTCGGCGTCGGGCCTGCGGGGAAATGGCTCAATTTTCGGCATCGGCTTCCGTTTTCTCGTCATCCGGTCGGCAGGTAGCAAGAAGTACCGAATAGACATCTTCCGCCGCGATGGTCGCTTCCCTGGGTTGCTCCGGGAACTTGCCGATGAGGAGAGGGTGATCCTCTGGGCTCTCGGGGATGCATCCATGGGAGCCCTTGACGAGATCTGCGTCGAGAGGGATGACGTCCATCAGCATCCGGAAACCGAGGATCTTCCGCAGAAGTTTACCCGCGATCTTGAGCTTGGGGAACCAGATTTTCGGGTCGAGGAAGAGCTCGACCGGGTCGTAGCCTGGTTTGCGATGGATGTCGACACAGCGGGCAAAATCCGGCGCCTTGCGATCGTGTTTCCAGTAGTAGTAGGTGAACCAGCTCCGCTCGTCGGAGACCACGACGATATCTCCGGTGCGCTCGTGATCGAGTCCCGCCTTCGCAATCTCGTCATCGGAGAGAACCTGGTCAATGCCTTCGACTTCCGTGAGGGCTTCGATCACTTCGGAACGGATTGCCGGGTCGTTGAGATAGATGTGGGCGACTTGGTGATCGGGGATGGCAAATGCCTGGCAGTTGCCAAGGTCGATCACCTCGCGCCCCAGTTCGTTTCTCCAGGAGAGCCAACCTTTTTCACGGAAGATTCGGTTCAGGTGAATGGGACGATCGACCTGGGTAATTCCGTATTCGCTGATCAGAATTACGGAGACCCCCTTGGATTCCAGGTCGGTCACCAAATCCCGAACGACCTCATCGATTTCATGAAGATCTTCACTGATGGTCGCGCCCTCGGGGCCGTGCCGTTGCAGGTTGTAGTCGAGATGCGGCAGATAGACGAGGTTGAGGTTGGGGGAAAAGCGATCCTCGAACCACTTGGCCGAGTTGGCGATCCATTGACTCGAGGGGAGACCTGCGGCCGGGCCCCAGAAAGAAGGGAAGGGAAACTTGCCCAGCTTGCGTTTGATCTTCTTTCGCAACTCCATCGGCCAGGTCTGGATATCGAAGACCTTCTTGCCATCGGCACAGTAGATCGGCCGTGGAGTGATCTGGTAGTCCGCCGTGGAATACATGTTGTTCCACCAGAAGACCTTGGCGCAGGTGTATTCTGGATCGAATTCGTCGCGAAGGTGCTCCCAGAGTTTCCGTCCTTCGACAAGTCGGTTGGATTGTTTCCAGCAACGATGTTCCGAATAGGAACGGTCGTACCACATGTTGCCTACGATTCCATGCCCGCCCGGATTCTTTCCCGTGAGAAAGGTCGCCTGCATCGACGAGGTCACAGCCGGGAGAGTCGGAGTGACGGTGAGCGTCGAGTGCCCCTCTCTTTGGCAGAACTCCGAGATGAAGGGCATGTCGGGGCCGATATGCCGGGAGGTCAATCCGACGATATTCAGGATCGCGACACGTGGGCTGGAGGGAGGGGGAGAACTCACAGAAGGAAGCAGGGTTGGGCAGGCAACTCTACTCCCGGAACGCGGGGAACGCCAGTGGGGGAGAATTCGAAATTACGCTCGAATTTTCTGCCCGAGCCGTTCCTGGAAGAATTGGGAAAACGGAAGGACGATATAGGGAGGGAGGGAATGGTGCTCCTTGCGAAAAGTGAGAAAAAGCCAGCGATGTTCGAAGACATTGAGGACTGCGCTGAGATCCCAGAGGGGAGGGACGACGAGTGTGACTTGCTGGGAAACTCTCTGGAGCTCCTCGTAAAACGCGGCGGGGTCTTCGACGTGCTCGATCGTGTGAGAGCAGAGGCAATTCTCGAATTGATTCGACGAGAAAGGAAGCTCGTAGATGCTGTCGACCACGATGAGGTTGGGGACCTCGGCGTGCTTCACGATATCGACATTGACTCCGCCCCCGTCTGTCTTGCCACAACAGATATTGAGATCCCATTTCTCCTTTCGGTTTCGGATGATTCCACCCATGACGCGGTAACTCAGGAAGTTGAGGGCAGGAAGAAGGACAACAAGAACGGCGGCTACGATCAGCAGATAAAAGAGCATATCGGTGGAAGTGAATTGATTAACAATCCCGAAACAAGCGCTCTCGCCACGAACTGACAAATAAATTCATCTGACAGTTTCGTCAGGAAAGGAAATCGTGCGATCAGTTCTCTTCGAGATCGAGAATCGCCAGCATCGCTTCACGAAGTTGCTGACCGGTGAGGTATTCCTCATCGATCGCCAGCGTGGCTCCAGCTCGCTCCAGTTCATCGACGAAGGAATGGTATCGTGCCCGGACGATGATGGAGACCGTCTCGTGGAGTGTCCGAACCGACTCTACGATCCGGGTCGAGGTCCGATGATCGGGTAGGGTGATGACCATGGCTCGTGATTTCAGGATGCCGTGATGGAGGAGGAAATCGAGGTTGGTGGCATCTCCCAATACGGCGGAGAAGTTCATCGATCGTGCCAGGTCGACATTCCGCTGATTCATATCGACCACGAGAATCTCTACGTCGGGGTTTTCGCGCAGTCCTTCCGCGACACGCTGGCCGGATGGGCCGAACCCCACGATCATGACGAGTTTTTTCTCGGTGGTGAAGACATCTTCAATCGTGGTCTGGGGGCGAGCATGAGGGCGCAGACGTCGCTCCAGTTTCTCTCCCAGTGGAAGGGCTGCGCGGATGAGAAGAGGTGTCAGGAACAAGGTCGCGAGAATGGAGGAAACGAGGAGCCGAAAAGCATCGCCCGAGACAAGGCCGCTCGAGTTCCCGATCCCTGCGATTACGACTCCGAATTCACCCACCTGCGAGAGCACGATTCCACTGGCGATGGCGTGACGCAAGGGGACGCGGAAGAGTAGGGCAATCGCGGTGACGACGGCCGCTTTCCCGAAAAGAATGAGAAGAGTCACTCCGGTTACCGGGAGCCAGTTCTGCGAGATCCACAACGGATCCCCGAGCATACCCACAGAGGCAAAAAAGAGCGTGATGAATATGATGCGAAGTCCCCCGATATCGGATCGGATCTGGGTGGCGAAGGAGGATTCCGCCAGCATCATGCCAGCGAGAAAGGCCCCGAGCGCGGGGGAAAGTTCGAGCGCGTGAGCAGCCAGGGCCGATCCCACGGCGAGGACGACAGAGAGGAGAACGAGCAACTCTCGGTCCCTGGCGAGACTCAGTTCTCTCATCAGCGGGGGCAGGACGAACTTGGCAAGGAGCAGGAATCCTGTGACGAGAGCCACGATGAGCCCTCCCGCCTTGAGCAGATCCCATCCGACATCGGTCAGGGATCCTCCACCTCCCAGCATGGTTACAAGAAGAACGAGAGGTACGACCGCAACATCCTGAAGCAGGAGGACCCCGAGGGCGACCCGGCCATGGACGGCATCGATCTCGGCTCGATCGGAGAGAACGCGAAGGACACAGGCAGTGGAAGACAGGGCTATGGCAGCACCAATGGCGACCGACGTTCTCTTCTCCATTCCCATCAAGAGGCATCCCCCGGAAACCAGGACCAGGGTGAGGATGACCTGGATCGATCCTCCGTAGACCGCAGCGGGCCCGAGGCGAATGAGCCGGCTCGCAGAAAACTCGAGACCAATGGCAAAGAGGAGGAGGGAGACACCCAGCTCTGCGATCACGGGAACTCCCGAGTCAGCGGAAATGACTCCGAAGACTCCCGGCCCCATGAGCATACCGGCGATGAGATACCCGAGGATCGCGGATTGCCCAAAACGCTCGAAGAGCATTCCCAGCACCAATGCCGCACCGAGGAGCGCCGCAAGCTGGAACAGGACGGTCCAGACTTCCGCGTGCTCGGTAGCGGCAGCAGCAGCGAGGAAACTCATTCTCGAAGGCGAAGTTGTGGTTGCGAAGCAAGTCGAGTGGTCGGCGAGTCAGGTCCTCGCTGCCTTCTCCAGGGCTGGGATTGATTCGGATCGCATTCCGAGCCGGTCGTGTTGGCCTCCCGTCCCTGCATTATTTTTTAGGGTGTGTTCGAAAAACTAAATTCTGAGCCAGTCGCAAAGAGAAGCCAAGGTAACAAGATGAAAGAATTGAGTAGCGAGTTTTTCGTATCTGGTGGCGATGGCACGCTTCTCTTTGATTCTCTGGAAGAAGTTTTCAACATGGTGGCGGTGTTTGTAGAAGCCATCTCATAAATGCCTGAGCAGGATCAGTGCGCATCCGAGATAGAGA
>JARGNI010000053.1:12183-33123 GCA_029213195.1 Verrucomicrobiales bacterium | reverse complement strand
TCTATCTCGGATGCGCACTGATCCTGCTCAGGCATTTATGAGATGGCTTCTAGTGAGGTACGAGAAAAACCCGGCCCCTTGCGGGACCGGGTTTTCTGACCACTCAACTATGTCTCAACTACTCGGGATGAGTATGGGAGACAAATTGGGAAGCAACTCGATCAGCGTTGAGCGACTCCGCTCGAGTTGTGGTAAGCGTTGTATTTGCTCGTAGGCACGATCAACTCGTTACCAGGATAAATCAGGGTGCTGTCTCCGAGACGATTCAGTCTCTGCAGCTCGGCCATGGAAGAGAAGAAGTCGCGAGCAAGTGCGTAGAGGTTGTCACCTTTGCGGACCGTGTAGTGTCCGTAGGTCTCATTGTTACGGAGGAGAGGATTGTCATACTGATATTCCGCCTCCTGCGAAGTCTCCTTCTGCGTCTTGTTGTGGACAACATTCTGCGTTCCAGCCGCAGGCAGATTGAGGGTCTGCCCCACCGCGAGGACATCACTACGAAGACCGTTCGCCGACTTCAAGGTCGCAACGTCGGTCCCGTTCTTTCTCGCAATGCTGGTGAGTGTGTCACCGCTCACCACCGTGTAGACTTTGGAGTTGGATGGCTTCGGCGTCTCGCCCACCACGACTGACTTCTTGTTTGCCGGGGCGGGCTTCGTATTCGCATCCGCTACCTCGTTCTTTGGCGACTCCTGGGGCGCTGGGGGAGCAACGGTCTCAACCGTCCCGGGAATCACCAGCGTCTCCCCGATGTAGATGGGCTGCCCCTCGCTCAAGCGATTCGCAGCAAGAAGATCGGCACGCTCAACTTCATGCTTCCGAGCGATGCTGCCCAGCGTGTCCCCGTCCTTGATTACATACGTTTGTTGCTCGATGGAAGTCGGGATGGTGGGATTCTGGGAACCGCTGTTGGTCGCCTCCAGTGTCGCCTGTTCCTGGTAGCTGTAGGAGCTCTGATCACCTCGAAGCGCTTCCTCAATGGAGGCGAGACGGGTTTCAATCGCGATGATGCGGGAATTCAGATTCTGAACTGTCGGGTCCGCAGCGCCAGCGACGCAGGTGAGAAGTGCAGATGCCGTCAGCGTAGTAATCGTGGTCGTCAATCGGGTCATGCTGAGAGAATAGGATAACTTTATAATTTTATCAACCTTAAAGTTAAGTTTTCTTAATAAATTTTATTGATTCGCCTGATTTAATTATGAATATTTCGGAAATTTTCTAATTTTCGCTAAAAACAACTCTAAAATCCTCCTGATCGACACTTGTCGCCTCTGGTGAAAAACCGTAGAACACCGACATGAAAATCACCTTTTGCGGGGCGGCCGGGACGACAACAGGCTCGCAACACCTGATCGAGGCCAACGGATCTCGAATTCTTCTCGACTGCGGACTCTACCAGGGCCGCCGAGACGATACCTACGATCGAAATCGCAACTTCCAGTTCGATCCTGCGACCATCGACGCGGTCGTCCTCTCTCATGCCCACATCGATCACAGCGGCAATCTCCCGAACCTGACCTCCAACGGATTCCAGGGAAACATCTTTTCGACCTTTGCCACGCGGGACCTCTGCCAGATCATGCTCCTCGATTCGGCACGCATCCAGAATCAGGACACCAAGTGGCTGAACAAGCGTAGAGCCAAGAAAGGGCTCCCCGAAATCGAACCGATCTATTCCGAGCAGGATGCCGAGGAATGCGTGCGACACTTCGTGAACATCGGCTACGACCGCTCTATCCCCATCGCCGACGGGATTACCCTCACCTTCATCGACGCCGGGCATATTCTCGGGTCGGCCCAGGTGATTCTCGATATCGTCGAAGACGGCGTCTCGAAACGGCTCCTCTTTTCGGGGGATGTCGGACGGGGAAACAACGATCTCCTTCGCGATCCTGCGGTAGCTGAGAATGTGGACTACCTGCTCATGGAGAGCACCTATGGAAATCGAGAGCACGAGCTCCCGACCCAGGCGAACCATCTGCTGAAAGATATTCTCGTCAAGGCTCTCGAGAGAAACGGAAAGGTGATCATTCCCGCCTTCGCTGTGGAACGAACCCAGCAGCTCATCTACGTGCTCCACGAATTGACCGAAGCGGGGGATCTCCCGGACGTGCCCATCTATGTCGACAGTCCCCTTGCCGTCAACGCCACGGAAATCTTCCGAATCCATCCCGAGTGTTTCAATGAGGAGGTCTACGAATTCCTCTTCGAGAAAAGAAATCCCTTCGGGTTTGAATCCCTCCACATGGTGAGAAAGGTCACCGAATCGAAAAAGCTGAACGAGGTCCAAGAACCCGCCATCATCATCTCCGCATCGGGAATGTGCGAGGCAGGTCGCATTCTCCACCACCTTCGCAACAACATCGAAGACGATCGAAACACGATTCTCTTTGTTGGCTACTGCGCCGAAAACACCCTCGGATGGAAGATCCGCAACGAGTGGAAGGAAGTCCCCATCCTCGGGGACAAGTTCGACGTCAGAGCCGACGTGCAGATCCTCGACTCCTTCAGCGGGCACGCCGACCAAAGCGAACTCCTCGAATATTTCGACCGCATGGGAGGAAGTAAAGAAAAGGTCTTTCTTGTCCACGGCGAGGAGTCACAGTCGGAGGCACTTTGTGAGGTACTGCGCAAACGGCACTCCGGATCCATCGAAGTGGCGAAGTGGAAGTCGACGGTTGAATTGTAGGGAGAGTTTGTTCTCTTATCCCGGCGAACGCGTCCCGTCTGGGCCCCCTCCCCTTTTCCACCTATGAAGTCCCTCCTCCTGACCAACGAATTCCCTCCCCATATCTACGGCGGTGCCGGGATTCATGTGCAATACCTGTCACGCGAGCTCGCAAAACTCTGTGACGTCGAAGTTCGGTGTTTCGGAGACCAGGAGGCGAATGGTGAAAATCCGGTCGTCCATGGCACACTCGCTTCGACCGAGACCTACACGGCACCGAAGTCCCTCCACTCGGTCTTTGCCGCGCTCCAGAATTGCCTCGATTTCAACACCCAGAACATCGATGCCGATGTCGTGCACTTGCATACCTGGTATTCGCACCTCGGCGGTATCCTCGCCCACCTGAACTATGGCCTTCCCATGGTCCTGACGGTTCACTCCCTTGAACCTCTGCGTCCCTGGAAACGAGAGCAGCTCGGTGGTGGCTACGACTTTTCTCTCTGGCTCGAGAAAACGGCGATCGAAATGTCCGATGCGGTCATCGCCGTCTCCAAAGAAACCAAGGAAGACATCCTGAGACTCTTCGATGTGCCCGAGGAGAAAGTCCCAGTGATCTACAACGGCATTGATCCCGATGAATATGTGCCGACGCATTCTCCCGAGACATTGCGCAAATTCGGAATCGATCCCGAAAAACCTTTTGTTCTCTTCGTCGGTCGGATCACCCGACAGAAAGGAATCATTCACCTCGTCAATGCGATCCAGCATCTCGATCCCGGCACCCAGGTCGTTCTCTGTGCGGGTGCACCCGACACTCCGGAAATCGCCGCTGAAATGAAGACGGCAGTGAACTCGGTTCAGGAGAAGTTCGATGGCTCCATCATCTGGATCCAGGAAATGATTTCCACTCCCGACAAGATCGCTCTCTACAGCCACGCTCGAGTCTTCTGCTGCCCTTCCATCTACGAACCTTTCGGAATCATCAACCTCGAGGCAATGGCCTGTGAAACCCCGGTGGTGGCTTCGCAGGTGGGAGGCATGAAGGAAATCGTTCTCCCCGGCGAAACCGGGACCCTCGTTCCGCTGGAGCAGCAAACCGAGTCGCCCTTCGAAGCAACCGAACCCGAAACCTTTGCCGCCGATCTCGCGGAAGCCTTGAACGAACTGATACGTGATCCCTCGCGCTGCGAAGCAATGGGGCGTGCCGGCAGGGAACGAGTTCTCTCCACCTTCAGCTGGGCGGAGATCGCGCGAGAGACCCTGGGCCTCTACGAAAAGATATCCCGGACCTGAAAACGCTTTCCTCTCGAAATGGCACGGTCAGGGGCTTTTCAATTTCTGATTTCTATTTCATCTTTTCCCCGAAGAGCCGCCCTTGGTCTCTCTAGAATCCCCGCATTTTCCCTATGAAGCACTTCGCCCTTCTCGGACTCTTCCTCACGTGGTCCCTTGCCAACTCTCTCCCTTCCTACGCCGAGGTTTCGGAGTCCCTCAAGACGATCCAATCCGTCGGTCTCGAGGGGAAAGGAAATTCAGAGGCCGCGCAGGCATGGTCAGAACTCGTCGAGACCGGTCCAACGATCATTCTCCCCTCTCTACAGGCCATGGGGGAAGCTTCGCCCCTGGCTCGGAACTGGCTGAGATCGGCCGTCGAAGCGGTAGTCGAGAACGCTCGGAGTTCGGACGCGGAGCTGCCGACCGCAGAGATTCGCCAATTTCTCCTCGATCGCTCGGGAGAGCCGAATGCTCGCACACTCGCCTATGATCTTTATGCCTCCATCGATGAGGAAGCCGCGACCGAGCTCGTCCCTGGAATGATCGATGATCCGAGTCCCGGGCTCCGAAGAGAAGCTGTCGGTCAGCTGATCGGGAAAGGAAAGTCGCTCCTCGCTGATGAGAAGACAGAGGAAAGCGCAGCCACCCTTCGCAACGCGCTCGAAGCCGCTCGCGAAGTCGACCAGATCGAGGAGATCGCCAAGCTCCTCCGAAAGGATCTCGAACAAACTGTCGATCTTCCGCACCAGTTCGGATTCCTTCTCTACTGGAATCTGGTCGGGCCGTTCGACAATACGGATCGCGCTGGATTTGATACCGTCTACCCTCCCGAAGAATCCGTCGATCTTGCGGCGAGCTATGAGGGCAAGGACAACAAGGAAATCCGCTGGCAGGACTACTCGACTGCCGACGATTACGGGATGGTTGACTTCAATCAACCCTACGGTCCGATCAAGGAAGTGGTGGGATACGCCTATACCGAGTTTCAATCGGAAAAAGAGCAAGATGTCGAACTGCGCCTGGGTTGCAAGAACGCCTGGAAGATCTGGCTCAACGGCGAGCTCGTTTTCGGTCGCGATGAGTATCACCGTGGAATCCGGATCGACCAGTATATACTCCCAGTCACCCTCAACGAGGGCAAGAACACCCTTCTTGTCAAAGCCTGCCAGAATGAACAGGAACAGGACTGGACCGTGCAATGGCAATTCCAGCTCCGAGTTTGCGACAGCACTGGAGCAGCCGTCTACAGCACCGATCGAAAGCCGACCCCGGATCCCGTCGCGAAACCAAGACGCCGTGGCGCCGAGTAACCCCCTTCCCTGCTAGCTATGAAACGCCTTCTTTCTCTCCTTGTCTTTTTCGCCCTGGCAGGATCTGCAGCCCGAGCAGACTGGCTGAATTTTCGCGGTCCCCAGGGTTCCGGACGCGCTTTGGATGCTTCGTCTCTTCCGAAGGAACTGTCCGATGAAACCCTCGCGTGGAAAGTCTCTCTCCCGGGTCGCGGTCTCGGCAGTCCGATCCTGATCGGGGATCGGGTCGTGGTGACGGCGGCAAGCGGTCCCGATCAGAAGCAACTTCACATCCTCTGTTTTCGCGCCTCAGATGGTAGCCCGCTATGGGAAAGAAAGTTCTGGGCGACGGGCCGGACCATGGCTCACAAAAAAACGAACGTCGCCGCGCCCACTCCCGCGAGTGACGGGGAACGGATCTTCGCGCTCTATTCTTCGAACGATTTGATCTGCGTAGACCTCGAGGGAAACCTGCTCTGGATGCGGGGCCTGACACTGGACTATCCCAACGCATCGAACAGTCTCGGGATGGCCTCTTCTCCCCTCGTTGCCGGAGACACCCTGATCGCCCAAGTCGAAAACGACTCCGAGTCGTTTGCTGCGGGTTTTGATGTCGCCACGGGGATCAACAAGTGGAAGATGGATCGCCCCAAGGCGGCGAACTGGACTTCTCCGACCGTGCTTGAAGTCGGGGATGATGAAATCGTCGCCCTGCAATCCAGCAAGGGGGTCGTTGGGATTCTGCCCGACACCGGTTCCGCGCTATTCGAGTTTGGCAATGGAGCCTCGACGATCCCTTCCAGCGCTGCGGTAGGAGACCAGCTCTATGTCCCCTCGGGCGGCCTCACGGCATTGACCATCTCCTCGGATGGGTCGGATCCCGAATCCGAGTGGAACGAGTCGGCACAACGCCCCGGAACCGCGAGCCCGATTGTGCTCGATGAAAAGGTCTTTGTGATCAACAACGCAGGAGTCTTGAACTGCGCCAATCGAGAGACTGGAGAACGTCTCTGGAGAGTCCGTCTCGAGCCTCCTTTCAGCGGAAGCCCGGTCGCGGGCTCCGATTCCTTGATCTACATCTTCAACGAAGGCGGACTTGGTCAGGTGGTCGATGTCAGTGGGGAAGAAGGAAAGACCATCTCGACCTACGACCTTGGGGAAACCATTCTCAGCACCCCTTCTCTCGACACCGACGCTCTCTATATTCGGAGCGACGGGCACCTCTGGAAGTTTGCCCAACCGTAAATCGTCCTCACCCAGGGCAGAGAGACAGCATCAATCGAGGAGATCGTGGCCTCCTCGCAAGCGGGACGCCGCGAGGACAGTTCCCCCACGATGGAGAATCTCAGTGGGTGCGGGGCGACTCAGGAACCCGAGCACACTGGCCGTAGGCCCGTAGGCACCCGTATTGGGGATGGCGACGAGATCACCCGCTTCGACCCGGGGCATCTTGATGCGCCGCCCAATGCAATCGAGCGGGGTGCAAAGTTGTCCCACCACGTCGACGGTCATTTCCTCATTGTCCTGCCGCGAAGCCGGGATCTCGAGGTCGATTGAGAATTTGGGAATTCGGCCGAGCCCCGCCATTCCTCCCAGGTGATGAATTCCGGTGTCGAGGATGAGAAACTCTTTCTCTTCCTTGGAGACCTTGAGATCCATGACTCGGGACACCAGGGTTCCCGATGCAGCGGAGAGAAAACGACCCGATTCGAACCACCATTCGGCTTCACGAGCCTTTCCCGAAGAAGTCACCAATTCTGCGAGCTTATCTCGAAGTGGGGACAGATCCGGACCTTCGCCCGCAGAGGAATACGGCCAGGGAAAGCCCCCACCGAGGTTGAGGATCTTGAGAGGAAAATCGAGCAACTCGCTGAGTTCTTCCGCTATTTGAACCGTGAGTTCAAAGCAGGAAGCCAAAGCCTCGGCATCCCCAATCTGGGTTCCCCAGTAGATGTGAACCCCGACAATCTCGACCTGCTCCCCTGCGTGGCTCAGGATTTCCTTCCCGCTTTCCCGAAGAACGTCTTCCTCGAAACCAAACTGACTGGCGACCCCGGACATGGCCAGCTTAGCCCGAGGGATCTGGTGAGGATTGATGCGTATCAGACCTTTCACCGTTACCTCCTGCGCTTCTGCCGCTTCGCGAAGAGCGGCCAGATCACTGGGCGATTCGATCGAAAACTGTCGAATCCCGACGGAAAGCGCAACCGCCAGTTCATTGACACTCTTTCCCGGACCACCGTAGAGCGCTTCACGCAGATCGAATCCAGCCACTCGTGCCGCCTCGATCTCGCCTACGGAAGTGAGGTCAGCTCGGCATCCGCCCTCATTCATTCGACCAGCGACAACGGGATTGGGATTCGATTTAAACGAATAAAGGATCTTCGAAGAAACGGTTTCAGGCAGCACCGCCCGCAGGGTGGAAACCTGTCGATCGATCACGTCGGCGTCATAAACGTAGAAGGGCGTCCCGTATCGCTCGGCGAGCATCGCAAAAAGGGCCTCGCGATCACTGGCTCCGCTCGGAACAGGCGAATCGTGATGTCCCGGCTTCAAGGAGGACGAAGAGATCGTTTGGGAAGAAATCATGACAGTAAACTTGAAGAAATAACCTTCATAAACCGCACTGTTTCAACGTCTAAATTATGGTTGTTATTATTTTTCTTGTTTTTACTTCGTTTATCACCGAATAATAGGAGCGAATGAAGCCCATCACCCACACAGACAGCAGAAGCGCTGCAGGCATGACCCTGATTGAAGTCACGGTCGTCATCGCCGTGTTGTTGGGGCTTGTTTCCGTGCTCTTCCTGGGAGTTTCCGCCTACGAGAAAGGAACCAACCGAGCCATGTGTATCCAGAACATTTATCGCGTGCAGACCGCTATGCGCGTCGCATGCAACTACAACGAACTGGAGCCAGGCCGCTCTTACGATGGGCTAAAGGATATCGTCATCGGAGAATCTCTCTACATCACGGACGAGCCCGTCTGCCCGAGCAACGGCACCTACGAATATCTCGAAGGGGTCATTCCTCCGACCGGAGTCACCTTTCTGACCTGCAACGTGGAGCGACACGTCCCCACGTCGACCGTAGGGTTGTGAGGCACGAATGAGAAGCGCTCCCGAAGAAGGGAGCAGTTTTCGCATTAGCCCGGACGAGAGAATCAGAGGATCTCTCAAGCAAGTCTGTGAGATCCGGCCGGGTCCTGTCCTATCCTTCCCCAGCACAACCGGACAATCACACCTTACGAGTGAGGCGGATCGGTCTTCTCCTTGGCTGGAGTCTCGGGAGCCGCATTCTGCGTTGGGGTATCCGGCTTCGCTTCCGTCGTTCCCTTCTCTGATCCATAATCCTTTGCCTTCGTACCCTCCGCTCCGTCATCGGTACAACCCACAGTTGCCGCAGCAGGAGTGGCCATCACGGCAATACCGGCTGCTGCAGCCGCCTTCTGGAGAAGTGATTCTTTCCGCTTCTTCTGGGTGTCGCCGAAACGAGCCCGTCGAATCTTGAGCGAATTCTGCTCGTGAATGCGATAGACGATATTTCTTACCTCGTCGTCTCGGTAAAAAGCGCCGCCTGCCTGGTGAATCCGATTCCAGAGATGATAGTCATCCGCACCAAGTCCAATCGCTCGCTCCTGGTAGTTTCCAGCTTTCCGCGCCACTTCCGCCCGCATCAGGACAGAAGAGTGAGGCAACATGTTGTCGTCGGAGTTGCCAGTAAACATGGTCTCGACCCCCTTGTTGGGCCAATGAAGTCGCGGAGTGATTTCCCCATTCTCATGCGTGAGGAGGAGACAGCCATACACATCCACCTTCTTCAGCTCGATCATGTGAACCGCCCGCTCGAGGTAGGTCGGCATCAACTGATCATCGTAGTCGAGAGGCTTGTAGTACTCCGTGTCGCACTCGGCGACGGCCTGGCGGTGGAGCCAGCTGCAGTGCTCGATATCAGGCTCGAGACCGGTACAGATGAGCGGAAGCCCGTAGCGCTTCGCGAGCGGCTCGGCGAAGGACCAGGGTCCGTCGACAAGCAGCTTCACCTTGAACTTCCGATAGGTCTGAGCCGCAATGCTCTGAACGGCATCGTCGAGCTTCGTAACATCCGTGCCCTTGTGAATACGGAGACCGATCGTGACCGTCGCATCTTCGTGCTGCAGGTTCGTCCCTGTCATCTCACCGAGGATCCGGGCATGACTTTGCGCATACTGGGCGCCGAGCGAAAGATCGGCCGCCGATGCGAGGCAGTCTGCGGTTGAAAGAGTCGCAGCCTTCAGAAGTGCTTTCTGCGCGGTCTTCGCCAGTTTCTTGGGATTCGCGTTCCAATCGATGAGGTAGCCATTCACTCCGTTGCGAATGAAATCGGCGATCCCGCAGGACTTCGTGACTACCACCGGAATACCACAACTCAGAGCCTCGGCAGCCGTGAGAAGAAATCCCTCCTTCTCGCTGTTTCCAAGGAGGACATGACATCCCTCGAGGCGGTGACGGTAGTTGAACGGATCGAAATCGAGGGGGCGGATGTCGAGACGGTCGGAAACCCCCAATTTCTCGGCGAGTTTCATCACCTTTTCCAATGCTTCGCGCTGCGTCCTCTGCGTATACTCAAGCCCTGCCGTATCGGCTCCTGTCCATGCTCGAATCACCATCCGAGGCTCGGCCTCGAGGAGATAAGGGAGGGTCATCAGGCCTTTCGACTCGAGCGGGCGTCCCATCCATCCCACCACGATGCGTCCTTTCGGATCGAAAACACCCTTGGCGGAAGTGAACTCGGAAACGGGAGGAGTCATGACCCCGACCACGCGGTGATTCTTTTCCTTGGCCCATCCCGCATAGCGATCGAGCACTTTTTGCGAAACTCCAGCTACGGTCATCCCGTGGAGATCATCGTAAGCCCGATTGATGAAACGCCATCCGGCATCATCCCAGGAATGGAGAACGAGCGAGGTGGGTCGCTGCGGGAGTCCGGAAAGGTCGCCATAGCTGAGAAACCAGGAAGAAGGATCTCCCGGGGCCTCTCTCGTCACCTCACCACAGGAGAACCCATTCTTCTCAGCAGCATCGAGAAGGGGCATGTCGTCGGACTGGGAATACAGGGTCGTCCGCTCGCGCACCCACTCGGGCAAGGCGCTGATGTAGCGCAAGACCGCAGTTTGTGCGCCCCCCAGTGCCAGGTTATGGGTGACAAAACAGGGATTTACGCGAGGAAGGTGGTATTTTGAGGCCATGAATCGGAAAGGAACGGAGGATGTTCGTTGGATGTCCAAACTCTGAACTTATGCGACAAAATGAACTCATTTCGCCTACATTTGTCAGAATCCACATCCTGAATTTCCTCACAATCGAATTCGATCGGTTCCTTTTCAAGTGACTCCTTCAAGCCATATCTCAAGATTGAACATCGGCATTGCGGTCGTCGCGACGGCCTGTTCTTGCCTTTGGATTCCGATAATTCGCGGTGAGGATCACTGGGCGTATCAGGAAATGCGCCGCCTGGAGGTGTCCGAAAAGGAAAACCCGGTCGATTTCTTCATCGAGAAGCGTCTCCGGGAAAACGAAATCTCTCCGGCAGATCCTGCCGATCGCTACACCTTGCTTCGCCGGATCAGTCTCACCCTCACCGGCCTCCCCCCTACCCGCGCCGAAATCGCGACCTTTGTGAGCGATTCGTCCCCTGGATCGCTGAAAAAGATGATCGATCACTATCTCGGCTCGCCCCACTATGGCGAACGATGGGGCCGCCACTGGCTCGATGTCGCGCGCTATGTTCAGGGCACGATCAAAGTGCCCGGGGTCGACCGGATCGACCTCGCCGAACCCTATCGCGACTACGTCGTGAGGAGCTTCAACGAAGACAAACCCTACGATCAGTTTCTCACCGAGCAGATCGCCGGAGATCTCCTCGCAGGAGACTCTTCCAATCCTGAGAATTCCTTTGCCCATCTCGTCGCTCCTGCCTTTCTCTCGATCGGCCCGTGGTTCGAGGAATGCACCGACCCGAACAAGCTTCGTCTCGATATCGTCGATGAGCAGATTTCCACGGCGACCCGAGCCTTTCTCGCTCTCGACTTTGCCTGCTCTCGATGTCACGACCATAAAGTCGACCCCATTCCGACCCGGGACTACTATGCTCTCGCCGGGATTTTTCGAAGCACCGAGATCACAGGGCGTTTTTCGGAGGAGTGGAAAGACGGTCGGCCCCGATTGGTCCGCTACCTGATGTCGGAAACTGAAAAAGAGAAGCTTCGCGAGCATGAGCAGAAAACCCGTGCGCTGCTTCGGAAGCGGGATCGAATCCTCAAGACGGCCCGCATCTCCGACGAAGAGTCTTTCAAGAATCATGCTACGGACGCCGGCATCGACTCGCGAACCGTCGCCACCGTCGAAGCGGAAGACTTCGCCGGTCACAAGAATCTCAAGACGATCTCGATCGGTTCGGTAGAGGCCCTTGCTTCTCGTCGACAGAAAGACCAATGGACCAAGTATCGTGTCGTTCTTCCCGATACGGGCGAATACACCCTCCTCGCGCGCTACGCGGCTGACCGCCCCACTCCCACGAAACTGGAAATCGAAGGTCAATTCCGGAAGGAGCCGGTCTTCGCACACCCGACCTTCGGAGAATCCGAGAACGATTTCCGCTGGATCCCCATTCCACTTGGTGAGCAGGAAAAGGGCTCCCTCCACTTTCGGTTCCTCGTTCCACCCAACCAGGCATTCCCCATCCTCGATGCGTTTCGAATCGTTTCCGGATCGGTCGATACCGATTCGCCGGCGTGGAGGGAGTTCATCGGGAAACCCAATCAGGCTCAAAGAATCGACTTTCTCCTGGAAGAGGATCGAAAGAAAATCGATGCCATCGAATCGCAGCTTGTTTCACATTTCAGTACCCGACCGGAGTTCGATCCCGTAGTCACCGTGATGGAGTCGGAACCAGTCGCCCTCCCTGTCCACGTGGGCGGCAAGGTCTACGAAACGGAAGGCGAGCCTGTTCCCCGTGCCGTCCCCTCTCTGGCCGATCATCTCATTGAGAAAGAATTTGAAATCGGCGCGGACCAGAGCGGAAGGCTGCAATTGTCCCAATGGTTGACGCATCCGGAGCACCCCCTCACCGCGCGGGTTCTCGTAAACCGGATCTGGCACTGGCATTTTGGCACGGGGCTCGTTCGCACGACAGACGACTTCGGCAAACAGGGCGCTTCTCCCTCCCATCCCGAACTGCTCGACTGGCTTGCTCGGGAGTTGATTGCCAATGAATGGTCGATCAAGCACATCCAGCGTCTCATCCTTGCATCGAAGACCTTTCAACGAAGCTCGGATCCGACCCCGGAGATCCGGGAGAAAGATCCGGCCGGAGAATTTCTTTCCTTCTTTCCCGAACGGAGACTGGAAGTGGAGGCGATCTACGACAGCATGCTCGCTTCCATCAGCAAAGTTCCCCGTCAAGCTCCCGGCACGCCGCTCGACACCTCCCTCTCGAAAGATCGGGCTCTCTACATTCTCACCTCCGCCCGCTCTCCCCTTGGCCTGGGTCTGGAGATCCGCAAGATGTTCGATCTCTTCGGCTTCGATGACTCCGGCCGCCCGATGCATGATCGCGACGAGAGCACCACAGCCCAACAGGCTCTATTCTGGCTGAACAACCCGCTTCCCAAATACTACGCGGACGCCCTCGCGGAACGAATCCTCGAGGAGGAAGAGGCCCCCTTGCGACGTATCGAGGCGGTCTACGAAATCACCCTCGGGCGACCGCCGGAAAAGCAGGCCGAGACCGCCATCCTCTCCTATCTCGACGAACTGTCCGACCGAGGAGTTGATGAAAAAGAAGCCTGGGCCCGCGTTTGCCTGGGTCTCTTTTCGAGCCACTCCTTTCGTAACCTCCCCTGATTCCTTCGTGTTGTGAATTTTTCTTCTCCATCGACCCGACGAGAGTGGCTCCGGAAAAGTTTCCTGGGCCTGGGTTCCATTGCCGCCGCAGACGTGCTCTCGCGGAATGGACTGGTGCAGGCCGCAGGCTCCCTTCCTCGACTGCATCATCGTTCCACGGCTCGCCGCATCATCTACATTTTTCTCGAAGGGGGTTTGTCCCAACTGGACTCCTACGATCACAAGCCGGCGTTGGAAAAGCATGCCGGCAAGCCACTTCCTGACTCGATTCGACCGCCGCAATTCACCTTTGCCAAGCAGGGAACGGTCATCCCCTCTCCGTTCGGATGGAAACATTGGGGAGAAAGCGGCACCTACGCGAGCGACCTCTTTCCCGAGATCAACGGGCGCTTCATCGATGACCTCTGCTTTCTCCACTCGCTCCACCACAACAGCAACGACCACATCACGGCGAAGCGGGTCCTTCATACCGGTGTTCCCATCGAAATCCGCCCTACCCTCGGAAGCTGGCTGGTCTACGGACTCGGTTCGATGAACGAAAACCTGCCGTCCTACATCGATATCACTCCCACCGATCCCAATCGTCCCACCGGTTTCCTGCCCGGGAAGTTTGGCGGGACCGCGATCGATCGACCCGATCGGAAATCTCCCAACCTCGTTTGGGAAAACCTCGATCCTCAGTTTCCCGATCAGGAGCGTCACATCGACTTCATCGAATCCCTCGACCGGGCGAACTCCGCCGATCCCGAGCTGGAGGAAATGGAGCTGGCTTTTCGGATGCAGACCGAAGCACCCGATCTTCTCGATATCGAGAACGAATCCGAGGCCACGCGAAAGCTCTACGGCATTGGCGAAGATCACACGGACGAATTCGGGCGCGCCCTTCTCCTTGCACGGCGATTTGCCGAGGCCGGTGTCCGCTACCTGACCGTCACGCACGCGACGCCTCGCTATGGCAACCTCTGGGATCAACATTCGGAGCTGGAGAAAGGTCACCGGGGCAACGCCAACGCAGTCGATCGCCCCATCGCTGGACTTCTCCACGATCTCAAAGTTCGTGGATTGTTAGACGATACCCTCGTCATCTGTGGTAGCGAGTTCGGTCGCACACCCACTTTCGAGTTCTTCGATGGCATCACCGGACGCCACCAGAATGGTCGAGATCACAATCCCCACGGGTTTACGACCTGGTTTGCTGGCGGCGGGGTGAAGCCCGGATATCATCATGGAGAGACCGACGATTTCGGATACTATGCGACGCGCGATCGAGTCGATATCCATGACTTCCACGCCACGCTTCTCCACGCCATGGGCATAGACCACGAAGCGCTCACCTACTTCCACGGAGGTCGTGACTTTCGCCTGACCGACGTCTACGGTCACCCCGTGAGAGAATTATTTAGCTAGCTCCTGGTTCAACCAGGATTTGCTCCGAGCGGTTACACTTACCTCTTTACCCGGGCTACCACTGCTCGGCGATTCGACTTTCATCGGTCACGGAATCTTCGTGCAAGTAATGCTCGCAGGGGATCAGAATCTTCGCCTCGATCTCTTCACCGGCCAGGTAGCGGACGAAAGCATCGACGGTGCCTTTAGCCATCTTCCGGGGAAATTGCTGGGGAGTGTCGTAAAGTTTCTTTTCGAAAACAGCCTGCTTTCCGGCAGGCGAAGCATCAAAGGCAACAATGGTAATCGCCTCCTCTTTCCCCGCCTGAACGACTGCCGCATGAGCCCCCAAAGCGGAGGGATCATTGATCGCAAAAATTCCGGTGATGTCAGGATGCGCCTGGAGAATATCGGTCGCGACTGCATATCCTCCATCCCGGCTGCCCTTCCCGGACAATTCTGTCACGATCTCGATCGGACTCGATGCCTCCTCAAGAGCCTTCTTAAATCCGTCGACACGAAGAATACAGGAAGTAACCTCCGGGAGGGAAATCACCGCGACCTTCCCTTTGTTTCCCAGGGCCTCGATCATGCTTTTTCCGGCAAGAGTTCCCCCCTGAAAATTATCGCTCCCGATGTGCGAACTCACCAGGGCTGCGGCCCCGGCATCACTGACTTGCACGTCAAAAGTGAAGACCGGAATCCCTGCTTCGTGCGCGGCCTTCACCCCCTGCCCCGCGGACTTGGAATCTACAGGATTCAGGAAAATTGCATCGTAGCCCTGAGCAATGAAGTCCGTCATCTGGCTATTTTGCTTGGCAGGGTCCAATTCTCCGCTGAGCGCCGTCAACTCGTAGCCGTGCTTTGCCGCTTCCTCGGTCATGACATTCGCAATCAGTTTGAAGAACGGGTTGGTCAAATCCATGCAGGTCATCCCGATGCGTCCCACTACCGCCACCTTTTCCTCCTCGGGAGAGTCGTTGCATCCGGCAACGAAGATCGTGAGAAGAAGAGTGAAAAAGAAGAGACGTGACTTCATGCGATAGGAAATACGAAAAACTACGAAGCGAATCAATCCGAAATCAGATCAACCAAACGGCTAGTTTCGATTGACGCTCCACGTCTCGCGACGCATCCTTTCCACGATGAGATTTTTCAACTCGACCGCCGCCCTGCCTGTTCTCAGTTTTTTTCTCCTCACAGGATGTGGAAAGACGAATCAATTCGTACCTCCGCCTCCGCCCAAGGTCGCCGTCCAGGCTCCGAAAATCGGGGAAGCGACGGTCTACACAGAGTTTTCCGGACGCACCGAGGCTTCCGCCCGAGTCGAAATCCGGGCCCGGGTGAAAGGATTTCTGAAGTCCTCCGAATTCCAGGCCGGGCAATTTGTCGAAGAGGGTCAGACTCTCTTCACGATCGAGCCCGAGCAATTTGAAGCCGCCCTCCGAACCGCGCAGGGGCAACTGGAGAAAGCGAAGGCCGATCTCGAGATCGCGGCCGCCAACTTCAAACGGAGAAAGCAGGCTTCTTCCTCCGGAGCGGTATCGGAACTTGATGTCCTCAGCGCAGAAGCCGACCAGAAAGCGGCGGCAGCAGCGGTGAATATGGCCGAGGCCGCAGTAGCGGATGCTGAGAGAGACCTGAGCTACACCAAGATTCTCGCGCCCATCTCCGGCCGGATCTCCGATGCCCGGGTCGACCAGGGGAATCTCGTCGGAGCCGATCCCACGCTCCTGACCGAGATCGTTTCCACGAAACCGCTCTACGCAAACATCGAGTTCAGCGAGCGCGAAGCCCTTCCCTTTCTGGCCAACCTCCCCAACGAAGACAACCCGACCGGGGCTCCCCCGGAAAAGGGCGGAGCCCGGAGCTTCGAGTTGTCACTGGTCCTTTCGGACGGATCCATCCATGACGAGATCGGTCATTTCGACTTTGTCGACAACCGAGTCAGCCCCGAAACAGGCACGATCCGTGCTCGAGCGATTTTCCCCAATGAAAAGGAAGTCCTCACGGATGGACTTTTCGGAAAAGTTCGGGTCCCGAGAACCTTCCCCAATGCGGTCCAGGTTCCATCCGCCGTAATTCAACGCGACATCGGTGGGTCGTTCGTCCTTCTCGCCAACGAAGAGAACCAGGTCGTCCGGCGCTCTGTCATTCCCACCGAGTTCTCTCTCGGCGATCAGAAACTGATCGAGCCCTTCGATGAGAAATCAGGAACGGGAATTCGCGCCGACGAGCGCATCATCGTTTCCAACTTGCAGAGAGCGCGCGAAGGAATCGTCATCGAGCCGATCGATCCCGGCCCACCCTCGGAAGAACCCGCGGCAGCCCCCTCGAAACCAGAGCCGAAATCAGATGCGGAAGAAGAGAAACCGCAGTCTCCGGCAGAAGCAGCAGAATAGGGCGTTTCACACCACAGGGATCCCATCATGTTCAGTCTCTTCTTCATCCGCCGCCCCATCTTTGCCGCGGTCATCTCGATCTTCATTGTCGTTGTCGGCCTCGTCGCTCTTGTGGCGCTGCCGATCTCACGATATCCGGACCTGGCTCCTCCCACCGTGCAGATCAGCGCAGTCTATCCCGGAGCCGATGCCGCCACTGTCGCGGAAACTGTAGCGACGCCCATCGAGCAGGAGGTCAACGGCGTCGAGGGCATGATCTACATGCAGTCGGTGTCGGGAAATGACGGCACCATGAACCTCACCGTCTCCTTTGCTCCGGGAACAGATCTCGACACCGCCAACGTCCTCACCCAGAACCGGGTCTCGACCGCGGAGTCAAAGCTTCCCGAGGAAGTCAAACGCATGGGGGTCACGGTGAAGAAGCAATCCACGGATGTCGTGATGTATATCGCCCTGACATCGCCCGAAGGAACCTACGATGACAAGTTTCTCAGCAACTTTGCCTGGCAGCGGCTTCGCGATGAGCTCGCCCGAGTCAAGGATGTCGGAAACGTCCAGGTCTACGGAGCCGGTCAGTTCAGCATGCGAATCTGGCTCGATCCCGAGCGAATGAAGAGCTTCAACCTCGCGGCTGGCGACGTTCTCAATGCGATCCGACAGCAGAACGTCCAGGTCGCGGGAGGACGAATCGGGGCAGCTCCTTCTCCGGATACCGTTCAGAACGAATACACGGTCAATGTGCGAGGACGACTGTCAGAAGTTTCCGAGTTCGAAAACATCATCGTGAAGACCGCGAGCGATGGTGCCCGCGTCCGGGTCAAGGATATCGCCCGAGTCGAGTTGGGTTCCGATCTCTACAATTTCCGATCCCAGTTCAATGGAAAACCTGCCGCCACCCTCGCCATCAACCAGATCCCGGGATCCAATATTATCCAGGTCGCAGAGGGCGTAAAAGCTCGTCTCAATGAACTTTCGGCTGCGTTCCCTGAAGATGTCGAGTATGCGGTTGCCTATGACAATACCGATGTCGTCCTGACCTCGATTCGCGGCGTGGTCGTCACGCTGATCTCGGCACTCATCCTCGTGGTCCTGACTGTGTATCTTTTCCTGCAGAATTTTCGAGCGACGATCATTCCCGCAGTCACGATTCCAGTCGCACTCATCGGTACCTTCGCTGTCCTCCTCGCCCTTGGATATTCGCTCAACCAGCTCACTCTTTTCGGGCTGGTTCTTGTCATCGGCATCGTCGTTGACGATGCCATCGTCGTTGTCGAAAACACCTCCCGCTGGATCGCGGAGGGGCTTTCGAGCAGGGAAGCCGCTGAGAAGGCGATGCTCGAGGTCTCGGGCCCGGTCATTGCCACCACTCTCGTTCTTCTCGCCGTCTTTGTTCCCACGACTTTCATGACCGGAATCACCGGCACCTTGTTCAAGCAGTTCGCCGTGACCATCTCGATTGCAACGGTCTTCAGTTCCATCAACGCCCTGACACTCAGTCCCGCCCTCTGCGCCATCCTGCTTCGCGAACAGAAAGAGCCTACCAAAGGTTTCTTCTACCGATTCAACCAGACCCTGGAAAAATCGACCTCCGCCTACCTGGGCATCACCAAGTTTGCGATTCGCAAAGTCGTGCTCTCCGTGATCCTCTTTGTGGTCATGGCGGGGGCGGCTGTTTACGGGCTCGGAAGCCTTCCAACCGGGTTCGTGCCGCAGGAAGACGAGGGCTACTGTCTCGTCAATGTGCAGCTTCCCGACGGAGCTTCACTCGAACGCACCAACACAGCAATCGATCAACTCAACGAGATGATTGCCGACATCCCCGGGGTGAAAAATTACGTCACCATTTCCGGTTTCTCCATCATCAACGGATCGGCGGCTTCGAACACGGGACTCATCATTGTCATCTTTGAACCCTGGGGCGATCGGAAAGAACCCGAGGTCCACCAAAGCGGCATTCTCGCAGAGCTCAACAAACGACTCTCCCAATTCCAGGACGGGGCTGCATTCGGCTTTCCGGTGCCTTCTCTCCCCGGGGTCGGAACCGGTGGTGGATTCACCTTCATGCTGCAGGATCGAGGCGGCGTAGGTTTCGTCGAGTTGCAGAAGGTGGCGGGCGAAATGATCGAAGATGGCAATGCACAAACCGGACTGGCAGGGTTGAACACGACTTTCCGTCCCAACATCCCCCAGTTGTTTGTCGATATCGATCGCGAACAAGTCATGCGGATGGGGATCCCCATGAACTCGGTCTTCGAGACGCTCCAGGTCTACCTCGGATCTGCTTATGTGAACGACTTCACCCAGTTCGGGCGCTCCTTCCAGGTCAAGGCCCAGGCAGACGGTCCCTTCCGGGCGGAACCAGAGAACATCCTCGATCTGCAGATCCGAAACGCCCAGGGTGGAATGACTCCCCTCGGGGCCGTCGCCAGTGTCGAGGAGAGCTATGGCCCCCAGATCGTGAATCGATTCAACCTCTACCCCTCGATCAAGATCAGCGGCAGCTCGGCTCCCGGATTCAGTTCGGGACAGGCTCTCGAAATCATGGAAGACATGGCCGCCGAGAAACTCCCGAGCAGCATGGGCTACAGTTGGTCAGAGCTCTCCTACCAGGAGAAGCTTGCCGGGAAAGGCACGACCGCCATTTTCCTCTTTGCCATCCTCATGGTCTATCTCGTTCTCGCGGCGCAATATGAAAGCTGGTCGATTCCGGTCTCCGTCGTTCTCTCTGTCCCGACCGCCCTGCTCGGAGCCGTCCTCGCGATGATGGCACGGGGAATGGACAACAATGTCTACACCCAGATCGGTATCGTCCTCCTGATCGGTCTCTCGACAAAAAGTGCCATCCTCATTGTCGAGTTTGCCAAGGTCCTGCGAGAAGAAGGGAAATCGATTTTTGATGCCGCGATCGAGTCGACCCGACTCCGCTTCCGGGCGGTGCTCATGACCGCCTTCTCCTTTATCCTCGGTGTCATTCCCCTTCTCATCGCCTCCGGAGCAGGAGCCGAGTCCCAGAAGGTGATCGGCACATCCGTTTTTGGCGGAATGCTAGTCGCAACGGCCGTCAGCCTCGCGGCCGTTCCAATGCTCTACTTTGTCGTGCAGTCCCTCTCGGAAAGGTCTTCGAAAAAGAAAGCGAAGTGAAGAATCCGTTTACGCTGAAGCTGCAGGCCGGGCTGCTCCTTGCCGGGGAGTTGATTCTCCTGCTCACTTCTGCGCTCTGGGATGATCTCGATCCCTCCACAAAGTGGCCAGCCTGGCTCTATATCATTCTCTTCGCGGGAGGAGGCTATGCCCTTGCACGGAACCGGACCTGGCTGATCGCCTACCTCCTCACCAGTGCGACGGCTCTTCTTCTTGGCTTCTTCGAGAGGTCGGCTCCTTTCCTGGTGATCTCGACGCTGTGCTTCAGCGTTGCCTACCTCTTGCTTTTCCACGTCGTGATTCAGCACTGCTTCTTCCATCACGAGGTCGCTGCAACCGACCGGATTCTGGGTGGCATTGCCGGCTATCTTCTCATCGGGTTTTTCTGGAATTCCCAAAGCAATTGGGCACAGATCCTGAATCCAGAGGCTTTCTTCAATCAGCTCACCGAAGCCGCTGCAACCGAACCCGAAATGCTCTACTACAGTTTCGTCACCCTGACGAGTCTTGGCTACGGGGACATCGTCCCCACGACTGCGGTCGCAAGGTTGATCGCGATTTTCAATTGTCTCAGTGGGGTGCTCTATCTCGCGATCTTCATCTCGGCACTGATTGGAGGATTGCGAAAGCAGGCACCGCCTGCCGGGCGTGAATGAAACTGGAGTACAATCTTGCCTGCCGAGGAGGGACCGCGTCCTCGCAGTCCGTTTTGGTCTTCCCCGCGCGTCATCCCCTGCTCGGCGGACATCGGGGACGATGTCCCTCCGTTTCCTTGATGAATGATCGAAAGACAATTTCGCCTGCTGGGGAGGGACCGCGTCCTAGCAGTCCGTTCGCTCTTCCCCGCGCGTCATCCCCTGCTCGGCGGACATCGGGGACGATGTCCCTCCGTTTCCTTG
>JARGNI010000053.1:0-12083 GCA_029213195.1 Verrucomicrobiales bacterium | reverse complement strand
AGACAATTTCGCCTGCTGGGGAGGGACCGCGTCCTAGCAGTCCGTTCGCTCTTCCACGCGCGTCATCCCCTGCTCGGCGGACATCGGGGACGATGTCCCTCCGTTTCCTTGATGAATGATCGAAAGACAATTTCGCCTGCTGGGGAGGGACCGCGTCCTAGCAGTCCGTTCGCTCTTCCACGCGCGTCATCCCCTGCTCGGCGGACATCGGGGACGATGTCCCTCCGTTTCCTTGATGAATGATCGAAAGACAATTTCGCCTGCTGGGGAGGGACCGCGTCCTAGCAGTCCGTTCGCTCTTCCACGCGCGTCATCCCCTGCTCGGCGGACATCGGGGACGATGTCCCTCCGTCTCTCCCACGTCAGTAGAAGAAACGCTTCAAACGCGAACGGAACCCCGCTGACGGAATCGATCGAGCAGGACGGCAGCGAGAATGACACCTCCGAGAACGACCTGCTGCAGATAGCTGTCAAACCCGAGCAAATTCATCCCGTTCTGGATCACGGAGATGATGAAGGCCCCGATCAGGGTGCCGAAAATCCTCCCCGATCCCCCCGAGAGACTCGTCCCTCCGACGACGACCGCAGCGATGACATAGAGTTCGAACATCATCCCGAGATTGGGTGCTCCGGAACTCAACTGGGACGCCTGGATACATCCACCAAAACCAGCACAGAGTCCCCCGACAACGTAAACGAAGACGAGCACCGCCTTTACCGGAACACCGGAGAGGCGAGCTGCCTCCTCATTTCCCCCCACGGCATAGATGTATCGGCCGTATCGCGTGTGCTGCATGAAGAGGTGCGCCCCCAGATAGAGCAAGGCGAGCAACCAGACCGTGTTGGGAATCCCGAAGAGATTCCCCCGCCCCAGCCAGGTGATCGAAGGAGGCACCTGGTAGATGGAGAACCCTCCGGTAAGAAGGAAGGCAAATCCACGAGCCATCATCATGACGGCGAGCGTCGTGATGAACGGGGCGACACGAAATTGGGCAACGAGAAATCCGCCTACCCCACCGACCGCTCCACAGAGAAGGGTGGCCGCAAGAAACCCTACCCAGATCACCCAGTCCGCCCCATCGACTCCCCCTAGCGATCGCATCAGGAGTGTGCTGAGAACGGCGGAGAGAGCAATCAGGCTTCCGACCGAGAGGTCGATTCCCCCGGTCAGAATAATCAAGGTCATCCCGATCGCGATCACCGCGATGACGACGATGCGATCGACGATCGCGACGAGGTTGGTCCGCTTGAGAAAGTCGGATTGCCAACGCTCTTCGGGCACGACGATCTCCAGGGTCGGGTGGCTTTGCTGAATCGCAGCAAGAGCCGTCCACTTCGCCGCATCGCCACTCGTGACGAGGACGGGAGCAGGCTCGGCCAGGGTCTCCCATTCCTGTCGAACTTCCCGAGGCGTTCCCACCACCGTGGTGACCTCGGTGAAGCCCCGATTGCGAAGCCGCTCTGCGACCTGTCCCACAAACTCCGCCGAATCGGTCCGCGAAGCCCCTACCACGAAGATGGGAGTGTCGGACTCACGCGCTTTCTCGATCTTCTCGACCAATCGATCTGCTCCCGCTGCCGTCATCGCCCCCTGTTTCTTCAGGGTCAGGATGCTGAATAGAATGCAAAGCAGCAGCAGGACGAGGATCATCCCGTATTCCGTCCATCGTTTCTTCATGGTGTTTCCTCCTCTATTGCGAGCGCGAGAATTTCCTCCTGGCTCACGGCTTCCGAGTTTTCTTTTTCTCCAATGATTCGCCCTTCTCGCATCACCACAATCCGATCACTCAACCCGAGGATCTCGGGAAGCTCGCTACTCACGAGAACGATGGCCTTCCCCTCGTCGGCGAGGCGATGAATGAGCTGGTAGATTTCAAATTTGGCTCCCACATCGATCCCTCGGGTGGGTTCGTCGAAAAGAATGACCTCCGCGTGTCGCGCCAGCCATTTCGAGAGCACCACCTTCTGTTGATTGCCTCCGGAGAGTTCGCTGACTCGTTGTTCCGCGGAAGAAAGCCGAAGATTCAGCTCCTCGCGGTAACCGCTGAACTCTTCCTGCTCTTTTCCCTGGTCCAGCCACCCCCGGCGGGAAAACCGACGGAGATTGGGCAAACCGAAATTCTCGATCACCGATCGCTTGAGGACGAGCCCCTCCGATTTTCTATCCTCCGAGAGCAGACAGATTCCTGCCGAAATCGCCTCCCGGGGATTTCGAATCGCGAGTTCCTCTCCATCGACCTGGATGACTCCGCTCTCCCTGGCATCTGCCCCGGCGATCAGTCGCATCACCTCGGTTCGCCCGGCACCGACCAGGCCAAAGAACCCGACAATCTCACCGGAGCGAACGGCAAAGGAAACATCGCGCACCGCCTTCTCCCGGCTCAGCCCTTCAACCTTCAAGCGTTCTTCGCCGATGTGCGGAACCCTGGTCGGAAACTCCTTCTCGAGGGGGCGTCCCACCATCATCTCGATGAGCTCTCGGCGGCTCGTTTCGTCCACTCTGCGCTCTCCCACGAGTTTCCCATCGCGCAGCACGAGAAGCCGACCGGCCAGTTCATCGACCTCATCGAGTCGATGACTGATGTAGATCACCCCGATCCCCTGTTCCTGGAGTTCCCGAATCACTTCGAAGAGACGCTCCAGTTCGCCTCCCGTCAGGACCGCAGAGGGTTCATCCATGACGAGGATCCGCGCCTCAGCGCTCAGTGCTTTTACGATTTCCACGCCTTGCTGCTGGGCCACGGTGAGCTCACCACAGAGTCGGTCCGGATCCAGATCCAGGCCAATTCTTGCCAGCCACTTCTTGGCTTCGGCTACCTCGGTCTTTCGATCCACGACTCCCCACCGCGTCTGCTCCCTTCCGAGAAACAGGTTCTCCAGCACCGAGAGCTGGGGCACGAGATTGAACTCCTGGTAAATCACAGCGATCCCCGCCTCACGGGCATCCATGGCACTTCGAATTTCCACGGATTCCCCATCGACCAGGATCTCTCCTCGATCCGGAGCATGCGCTCCTCCCAGCATCTTGATGAGGGTGCTCTTCCCCGCTCCATTTTCTCCTAGCAGGGCCAGAACTTCTCCCCGACGCAGAGTCAGATCGACCTCGTCGAGAGCGAGGACTCCGGGAAACTCCTTGCG
Organism: Verrucomicrobiales bacterium; assembly: GCA_029213195.1. GTDB lineage: Bacteria > Verrucomicrobiota > Verrucomicrobiia > Verrucomicrobiales > DEV007 > Arctic95D-9. The sequence goes on along the minus strand of JARGNI010000053.1, from coordinate 8,945 downwards.
GATTCCGGACATCTCGAGAAGGGGGACTTTCGGCTCAGCCTGGCTCATACTTCGAGGTCCTCCAGCGCAGGAAACTCGGAACGCCACTGGCGAACTGTCTCGAGATCGATTTCTCCGGAAACCACGCCTTCCGTGCTTCCCGCATCCGCAAGGATTTCGCCCCAGGGATCGATCAAAACACTGCGTCCGGGATAATCGGATTGGGGATCACTGCCACAGCGATTTACCCCTACCACATAGGCCAGATTCTCGATCGCCCGTGCCTGCAGGAGAGTGATCCAGTGTTCGACCCGAACCGTCGGCCAGCTGGCGATGACGGCGAACAACTCCGCCCCTTTTGCGGTGAGGCGACGGAAAAGCTCCGGAAAACGAAGATCGTAGCAGATCAGAGGGGCCACCTTCCATCCCTGCCACTCGAAGAGAACCAGCTCTTTCCCATTCTCGAAGTGATCCGATTCTCCGGTGTAGCGAAAGGTGCGATTCTTCTGATACGACACCAGCCTCTGTCCATCCGGGCCGAAGCCGACCAATTCGTTTCTCCCCTTTCCAGAATCACTTCTTCGAGAAAGCCCGCCGAGCACGGCTGCCTCATGCTCCCTCGCGAGACCCGAAAGAAAGGTCTCCGTCGGCGAAGGTTCCGGCTCCGCGGTGACATCCAGATTCATGCTGAACCCGGATCCAAACATTTCCGGGAGAAGGATCAGATCGCCGCTCTGGTTTTCGAGCAAGCGCTGGACCGCTTCGAAATTCGGTTCCCGCTGCTCCCAGGTCAGGTCCCATTGGCATCCCACGATCTTCATTCCAGGCTTCGATTCAAGAGGGTTGGGCCAGTGGGGCAACAGGGTTGAATCCCAGGGGCTTGTTAGAGTTCAACCCGACCACCCTGTTCCATCGAGTGGAGCGCGGCTTCGAGCACTTTCATGATGCGAACGCCATCGGCAAAATCGGGAGTGATCCCCTCGCCCTTGTGAATCGCTTCTAGGAAATCAGCGACCGCATGCACGAAGCCGTGTTCGTAGCCGATGATGTGTCCTGGAGGCCACCAGGCATTGACATACGGGTGCGAGCGTTCCGTGACGAGGATATCACGAAACCCCTTGAGATGATCCGGATCTCCCTCGCTGTAGAATCGGAGACGGTTCATGTCCTCCATGTCCCAGGTGATCGCTCCCCTGGAACCGTAGATCTCGAAGGTGTGTCGGTTTCTCCGCCCCGTCGCATACCGCGTCATTTCGATCGTCGCGAGAGCGCCATTCTGAAATTCGCCGATCAGGTTGGCAGCACATTCGACTTCGACATGTCCAGTTTGCGTGGGATCCGAAGCAAGGGGCCGCGTCGGAGTGAACTGCTTGCCCTCACAAGTGACATGAGCAAAGTCCCCGACGAGGTAGTGAGCAAGATCCACGGCATGAGATCCGAGGTCCCAGAGCGGACCGGCACCGGCCGTCCCCTTCTTCAATTTCCAGTCGAGAGGATGATCCGGATTCGTGAGCCAACTTTGCTGGTAGGCTCCCCTCCAGTGATAGATTTCCCCGAGTTCCCCGTCCTCGATCATGCGCCTGGCGAGAGCGACGGCGGGACAGCGCCGGTAATTGTGGTTCAGGTAGTGGACGATCCCCGCTTCCTCGGCTGCCGCAAGCATCCTCGTGGCTTCTTCGGCGGTGCGGCAGAAAGGCTTCTCGCAGAAAACATGCTTTCCTGCCCGGGCCGCGGCGATGGCGGGCTCGGCATGCATGTAAGTGGGAAGAGAAACATCGACGACATCGATATCCGGGCGAGCGACGACCTGCTCCCACTCAGTCTCGATCTCGGCCCAGCCCCAGCGGTCGGCAAAGGCCTGGAGATCTTCCCGATCGCGCCCACAGGCAACTTGCAGAACGGGTCGATAGGGTGGATCGAAGAAGCGGGTCACCTGGCTCCATGCGTTGGAATGCGCCCGCCCCATGAATCGATGTCCGAGAATGGCAATACGAAGATCTTCCATAGTATCATCGGATAACGTTTCCTCTCCTTCGACGAAAGCGAATTTCTCATTCTTTTCGGTGGGCAAAACCGGGAATACTGTTCATAGTAACACACTCCTGTCATGAACAAAGCCAACCTGGTCGCCGATCGACAACTGATCCGGGATCCACTCGATGCTCTCGAGCATCATTTTGGATTTCGAGAGTTCCTCTCCGGACAGGAAGCCGTGGTCTCTTCTCTCCTCTCGGGAAAGGACTGCCTTGCCGTGATGCCGACAGGAGGAGGTAAGTCGCTCTGCTATCAGCTTCCCGCGATGGTCATGGAAGGCGTCACCATCGTAGTCAGCCCGCTCATTGCATTGATGAAGGACCAGGTCGACGGCCTGCAGCGCAAAGGGATCCCGGCGACAATGATCAACAGCACGCTGTCTGGCGCCGAGCAGTCGGATCGTCTCCGGGACCTCGCCGAGGGTCGCTTCAAGCTGGTCTACGTCGCACCGGAACGGTTTCGCAGCTCTCAGTTCATCGAGGCCTTGAAACGGGTACCGATCGCGCTTTTTGCGGTCGATGAGGCCCACTGCCTGAGCCAGTGGGGACACGATTTCCGCCCGGACTACCTCCGACTTTCCGAAGCGGTCGCGGCGCTGGACTATCCCCAGACGGCAGCCTTTACCGCGACCGCAACCCCCGAGGTTCGCAAAGATATTCTCGAAGTGCTCAAGCTTCGAGACCCTCTCGTATCGATCAGCGGTTTCGAGCGTCCCAACCTCAGTCTCCGGATCCGTCACTGTGATGGCCATCGGGAGAAATACGATGCTCTTTCCGATCTTATCGAGTCCCAACGCACCGGGATCATCTACTGCTCGACACGGAAGCGGGTCGAGGAAGTCAGCACCACGCTTTCGAGTCGTGGAATCAAGCTGGTCGCGTATCACGGGGGTATGGAAGACCAGGATCGCGAGTGGGCGCAGAATGTCTTCCTCGATCGCAGCTACGATGTCGTCGTGGCGACCAATGCGTTTGGGATGGGGATCGATCGATCGGATGTTCGCTTTGTCGCGCACTTCGATGTCCCGGGGAGTATCGAGGCCTACTACCAGGAAGCCGGGCGTGCCGGGCGGGATGGAGAGCCGGCGACCTGCGAGCTGCTCTTCAACTACGCCGACACCCGGACCCAGGAATTCTTTATCGATGGGAACAACCCGGGGCCTGACATTCTCCTCGATACCTATGCCCTACTGCGAAAGCAATGCGGGAGCTCAAACGATCCCGTCACCATTCCAATCCGGGAGTTGGCCGACATGCTCAACGTGAAAAACACGATGCAGGTCAGCAGCGCGGTTCTTTACCTGACCCGAGCTGGCTATCTCGAGAGGTTCGATGTCGCCGGGGAACGAGCTCGGGGCACCCGGCTCCGCGATCCGGCGATCAAGGACACCGACCTGGCTCTGGATCACGAAGCGATCGAGGAGAAAGAGCGCCGGGACCGATCCAAGCTCGATGCCATGGTCAAGTTCTGCTACGACCACACCACCTGTCGCCAGCAGTGGATTCTCGAGTATTTCGGCGAGTCCGATTCGACTCCCTGTGGATCCTGCGACACCTGCTCCGATCAGTCTTCCCAGGCAGGACGCGAGCCGGACGACGACGAGTTCGAGATCACCCGCAAGGCTCTCGCCGGCGTCGCCCGCACATGCGGCCGAAATGGCAGTGGAGACTGGGAACCCCGGTTCGGAAAGGGCAAGATCGTGCAGATGCTCGTGGGAAGTCGCTCCCAGGAACTCTCGGCCGGGCGGCTCGACGAACTTTCGACTTACGGAATCCTCAAGGACGAAGGCTCCTCGTATGTCTTTGCCCTCCTCTCGGAAATGGAGAAGGCCGGACTGGTTGCGATTCGGAAGACTCCCTACCCCCTGCTCACGATCACGAGGCGCGGAGCCGACGTCATGCGCGGCGATCGTCATTTCACCCTCGGCTGGCCCGACCGGGGAAAACTGGCCGCCAAGGCGAAAAAGGACTCCGATCTTCCCGATCTCTCCACCCTCGAGTTCGATGACCGTCTCTTTGAACGACTGAAAGAAGTCCGGAGTCGACTTGCCCAGGAGGCAGGCGGCATCCCGTCCTACGTCATTTTCAGCAACCAGGTTCTTGAATTCCTTACCCGGCTTCGCCCCAACTCTGCGGAGCAGGCTCTCAAGATTCGTGGAATCGGAAAATCGAAGGCGGAACGGTATCTCCCGGCCTTTCTCGAAGAGATCGAAAATTTCTCCGAGGAGGAAGACTAGCGGATCGCTACCGGCTGGGAGACAGGACGGGTAAAGAGGACCCGAGCCGCAAGCACCCCGGCAACGAACCCGAAAAGGTGTCCCTGCCAGGAGATTCCCGGCTGTCCCGGCAGCACTCCCGCGAGCATTCCCCCGTAGAAGACAAGGGTCACGATAGAAACGACGATCCAGAAAACGGACTTTTCGAAAATTCCTCGAGCGAGGAGAAATCCGAGGTAGCCGAAGATCAGCAGGCTCGCTCCGATGTGATTTGTTCCGGCCGGCCCCAGGGTCCAGAGCGCCATGCCACCGACCGCGACGATAAAGAGCGAGCTCACGACGAACACCTTTCTCCCCCCGATGAGAACGACGCCTCCGAGAATGAGAAACGGAATCGTATTCGAGATGAGATGGCCAAATCCCAGGTGAAGAAACGGAGCGGCGAGGACCCCTCCGATGCCGGAAACGGAGCGAGGGCGAATCCCGAACTGATCAAAGAACCCTCGAAAAATGAAATCGGCAATCTCCAGCCCCCAGGCGATCGCAACCAATCCGAACAGGAGCACCAGGTTCTCGCGAACTGCTTTGGCAAGTTGGTCTCTGCGATGATCGAGAGGCAAGGGAGGCGGGGCATTCATCGTCGCCAAGATAGCCCGATTTTGCGAGTGCCACGCTACAAACGAGCAGAAAGTTTGTAATCCTTCGTCTGCAGATTCGAAGGGCGGGTTGAAAACGGAAACTGCCCCGCGGTTTTCACCACGGGGCAGTCATCCACTTCTTGTTTTTCTCCGGGGAGAAAGGGATCTTGGTCGTTCAGTTAGTCTTGCTGGACTTGCAAAGCAAGACTCTCGGGAGAGCGTCTGCTCATCTTGACCGCCTGTGTTTTCAAATTGATCAGCTGCCACCAGATGTCACCCAGCTCTCCGACAAGTGGCTTTTCCGTTTGTGCCCGGATTTCCTCGACCTGCGCGAGAAGGCTTTCGGTTTCGTCGTGAGCATTGACGACGCTCTGGGCATCATCGGGGGAAAGACGAGAATCACCATCCGGGATCGCCGTGAGGGTTTGCTGGATTTTCTCCAAGCCTTCGCGGATGACCGCGACCTTCACCTGATCGACGGCCGACATCTTCTCTGCCGGTTCCTTCTGGTTCGGTGTCTCGTCAGCCGTGGCCGCAGGCGTTTTCTTTGGATCACTACCGGTGCCGGCATCGGCGATACCAAGCGCTTCGGCGGGAGTCTCCACGATCATCGGAGTATTCCGCGGATCAGGGACGGGCTTGAGTCGGTCCGCGTCCTTCTGGTCTCCTGCGAGCACGGCACTGTATCCCCCACTCCGATCAGGCTGGTCGGTATTCGACGTTGTCATTTCCGGCTGAGGCTTGGTCGACTCCCCTACCCGAGCAGCAAAGGACCGTTCCTCTTTTCTCACCTCGATCGGGGTGGCGATGAGCGGCATGGTTTCCACCTCAGGCTCGTTCTTTCCAAATGTATGGCCCGCCTTGCGAGTCTCCGGGGTTTCATCAAATGTAGGAATATCTTCAATCGGAACCATCGTATCGAGATCCGCATTGGTGCGCTTCTCGCAATCGACCGGCACCTTGCCATAGCCGGGAGCGGGCTTCCATGGCTCACGGATGACCGGCTTCTCGGTCAGTCCCTGCGTTCCCGAATCGAGAGCAATTGGGGTGATCAACATCATGAGATGCTGTCGGCTCCGATCTTTCCGGCGATTCCGAAACGCATTTCCGAGAACTGGAATTTTTCCAAGAACGGGAACACCCCGCTCCGAGTTCTCACTCCGTGCTGCATCGAGACCACTGATGGCCACGGTGTATCCACTCTTCACGGTCAAGGGTGCCGTATAGACGCGGGAGGTGGCGATGGGGAATGGGTTGCCGTTGATGAACTCCGTGCCGACGATATCCGAGACGGTCACCGAGACGTTGAGGAGAATCTTCTCCCCTGCCATTCTCTTCGGCAGGATGTTGATGACCGTTCCAATCGGGAGATACTCGATCGACGAAGTCTGCGTGCCTCATGCTCCCAGCGAAGCACTCGCGCTCGAGCCGAGAACAGGCTGGTTGATGACACTGCGGAAGGAAACTTCACGGTTGTCGAAGGTAACCATACGAGGAAAGGAAACCGCCTTGGTGTTCCGGTCCTCGTAGATTGCACGAAGTTTCCAGGTCAGGTCGCTGTAGCTCAACACTGCGGTGGGAAGGGAATAACCACCCACCCGGTTCAGGTCGATCGGGCCCGTGTTATCCGAGAGTGTGACATCGAGTCCATTGTCTCCGAGCACTCCGTCCCAATCGATTCCAAACTCGGAACTCGGGTCACGGCTTGTTTCGATGAACTTCACCTCGACCGCGATCATCGGCTGAGGACGATCGGCGGAAGCCAGGTATGCTTCGATCCACTGGTGCTGCTGTCGAGTCGCCACGACATACAGGGTGTTGGAATCGCTGTTCCAAATGACTTTCGACTGTCCTGCACCATCCGAAGAGTCACCCCCAGTTGAGGTAGCCCCACGCGGCAGGAGAGACTGATTCCCCGGCAAGCCGGCAACGGAGAGTTGGGCGAGGTTGTCGACGGAGGCGGTCGGGGCAAATGAGGCTGCGCCACCCGTCGTCGGGATGTCGAGGATGTTCTGAATATCCTCGAGAATGCGAGAAGGTTCCGTCACGAAGAAATCGGGGGACCCTTGCAGATTCAGGCCCGCGGAAGCACCTCCGGCACCACCGGCAGAGCCACCGGCACCACCTCCTGCAGAGAAACCTCCGCCGCCGCCACCGCCCTCGGAGTTCTTGGTAACAACCTCCTGGGCATTGTAATTGATTTCATAAATACGTCCGATGAGTTCCTGGTCGTTGGCAGGACGCAGATACCAGATTCCATTCTTGGGAATCAAAGTAACACCATTGGCCTGAGCCAGAGTCTCCAAGGCAACAAAGGGACTCGCCGTAAGCGTAAAAGTGACCAACCGATCTCCTCCGTCCGCCCCATCGGGTAGACCAAAGAATCCGATTCCGGCATCTTCGGCCATCAATCTCATCACATCGCTGAAAACAGCTTTGGAGAAATTGTATTGGCGCGGAGGCGCGCTGCGCAGGGGAGCCGCAGCCGCTTCATAGGCGGGCGAGTTCTGCATGGCAAGCTGCTGGCCCAGTTGCCCAAACGACAGAGTCGCAGAGAGCATGAGTATGGCAGTGTGAACAAGAAGTGTGGGTTTCATCATTCCTAAATATTAGAAATTCCATAATAAAATACTTAAGCAAAGCGGACAATCAAGCTTATTTTTAATAAAAATTAGAATTTTCATATTTTCATAAGCTTTCATTTCTTACTGTAATTATAGAAATTATGCGCAATCCCATTGCTCCTACCCTCTTCTCTACCAGATCTCATCCGAGAAATTCGCATGGACTGAGTCTGCTCGAGCTGCTCTTGACCATTGCCGTATTGGGAACCCTCGCGACCGTCAGTGTTTTGGCGGTCAACAATATCTCCCAGAAGGCGCAGGCGAGAAAATTGGAGTCAGATGTCGCCTCCCTGAACTCAGCGATTCGAATCTACGTCGCAAACGGAGGAAATCTCGACGCCTCGAAAACGCCGGCTGAAGTCCTCCGGAAACTGAAGTCGTCTCGCAGCAAAGCCGACAAGAAGCTCCACGTCGGCGCGCCCTCGGGCAGAATGATCGACAACCGGGTTGTCGCCATCCCCGTGGCGCAGAACAGTTGGCGTTCCCGGGCCATCTACGACTCCGGTTCCCAGCGTTTTCGGATCGTATCCAATGAGGAAGGGGTGGAATTTCGCCTCGATGAAGCTCTTGCCGAGGTCGCCCCTGATCTGGAATCCCGGGACAGCACGGTGAGCTACGCAGAGAGCTCAGGCTGGGTCTGGGATCATGCGTCGACCAACAATCCCAATGCGCCAAGCGGCCCCTCCACCTTCAATACCAATCCCGATGTGGAAGATTCGATTCCGGGAGAAGAGCAGGAGCCCGAGGATCCCGATCCAACCGGAGGTGGAGGAGGGCCATCCGAGCCCCCCACCCCGCAGGCTCCCCGTCTCCCCTACCCGACGCTGAGCAAATACGGAGGCTCTCACCCCGAAGACGAATTCCCTCTCTCGATCACGGTTCTCAATATCCCCGAACCCGAGATCGCGGATCCATTCTATAAACTCGACAATGGAAGCTGGACTCCCTACACCAGCGCGATCGACGTAGCGATGAACACGGCCCTGCGGGTGAAGTTCGTCTCGACCGACAAGGAGAACTGGCGCGACAGCTACACTCGATACGCCTACTACTACCCTGTCCCTGAAAACCTGAGCGGGACGACGGACGGGAATTTCCACTCTCCTCGAGGAGGTCCCAATCTCGTCTGGGAGATTTCGAACAACGACGATCACTTTACTCACGGAGACCCCGTCTACGTTCTCGATGGCGAACCCGTCGATTCAGGAAGCCCCAACGTTCTCCAGTTTGACGCCAAATCCTTCACGGGAATCGCTCCTGGAGAGAAGTTCAAACTGGGTGACTTCTTCTACCACAACGGGAACAGCTACTACGACTCCCATGCGATCAAGGTGAGTCTCCAGATCCTGATCGCGATGCCGGATCGGGGTCAGAATATCGAATTCGATCTGAGTCTCGACCTAGGGTGTGTTCGAAAAACTAAATTCTGAGCCAGTCGCAAAGAGAAGCCAAGGT
>JARGNI010000101.1 GCA_029213195.1 Verrucomicrobiales bacterium | reverse complement strand
TGGCCAGCACGATGGCCAGCACGATGGCCAGCACGATGGCCAGCACGATGGCCAGCACGATGGCCAGGGCAAAGGCACCATATTCAGGAACAAAAAACCACGCCAGCAACCCGACGATTGCGAAATAGATCCCGGAGAAAAAGGCCATCGACCGCGTCTTGCCCACCATGAGCAAAAGCTGATGCGCCGGCCCCAGAAGCAGCGATACCAGCCCACTCACGAGGAGCGCCTGGAGGACGGGTGTGCCCCCGGAGAATCCCTCTCCGAACATCTCCATCACCAGCGGGGAAAGAAAGAAGAGCACGAGAATCGGAACCCCTAGCAGGACCATTCCTTTCAGAATCGAGGACCGATAAATCGAGACAAGCGCTCCACGATTCATCGCCTCCGCCGCTCGGGAAAGATCGGGCAGGATCACCGAATACACGGCCTTCGCGAGCACATCGAGCAGGACAAAAATTCGGAAAGCGGTGGTCATCCACGCAACTTCATCGCTGGGATGAGTCTGTTCGAGGAGCGCGAGCGGAAACATCAGGGCCAGTGCTGCGAAAAGAGACGCAAGAAAGACCGGCCCTCCTTTCTTGAAGTGCTCCCGAAAGGTGGCAAGCCCCGGCCAGGCAAAGGCAGGGCGAAGCCGAAACAGCCCCGGCCCGAACAAGGCACCAAAACCAGTGAGAAAAAAGGCAAACGCATAGACGGCGAGACCCACTTCGGGTGTCAGGTGAGCCCCCAGCAGGACCACCCCGATCAGGACGATCACGGTGGGAAAGGTGTGTCGATACAATACCGCGAGAATCGGACGACCCAGCGCCGTGGTTCCTTCCTGGTTGATCATGCACATCGTGACACCACAGACGCAGGCCGGAATCATGACCAACCACCATCCCGGCAACGCTTGCGTATCTCTCGTCATGAGCGCATAGGCGATCACCCCTGCCGAAGCGGCGAGCGAAATCAGGAAGGTGGTCATGCGGATCCCTCCGAGAAATCGTGACTCGGCCTCGCGCCCTCCTTTGACCCGGGGAAGGGATTGGACCGTGATCCGATCCAGCCCAAAAGTCGCCACCTGGCCCGCCTCCAGCATCAGGGCAGCCCAGAAAAAATAAATTCCGGCGGCCTCGGCACCAAGAGTTCTTCCGATCAGCACCGTCACGAGGAGCTGCAGAAAAGCTCCCCCGAGACGCAATCCCACCGGCCACGCCGAAGACAGCAAGTCAGACAACGTTCCGCCTCGCAACCGCGCAAGCAGCCGCGACCTACCCGAAGGAAGAAATGACGCATTCTGGGACATGAAAACTCAGGCACGACGCATCGTTGGAAAATGACTCCCCTTCTCGACCATCGTGCATTGAAATACCTTTAATTACGAGAATTCTTATTTTTATAAAAGAAATCGCTTATTTTCCGAACTCGAAGTGAGACTTCTCCCTTTCGTTCGCGGCTTTCCTTCGTCGCAGGAGAGCCCGACGGAAGCGCCCCCCTGAATCGGCTTTCAAGCCCCGAGAATCAGGAGAAACAGGAGAAGGAGCCCCTGCACCAGGGCAAACGCCAGGATCAAACAAAGCAGCACGAGCCCAAAGATGCCGAATCCGGTTCTCTTCCCAAAAACCCGATCACAATTCCGGCAGCGAAACTCGATCGGAGACGAGAGCCTGTGGACCATGGAAAGGGGGAGCGAGAGGATCAGGAAACATCCACTGGGATAGACTCCATATCGCTTCCCGAGGCAGGTGATGTCCGCCTCTTCGCCACAGGAAGGACATCTCACCGAGCGCTTCGATTTCATTCTAAGGAAATCAGAGGCGGCTTTTCAATAGGGCTTTTGCCCGACCACATTTCCCTGGGGCGAATAGTTGCAAACCAGCACGGTGAGCCCGGCATAGGGTCCGGAAGCGATCACCGCTTTGCCAGCTCCAATCTGAGTGCTCCCACGCCAGACCATCTGGGTGTAGTGCCCAGCCGGCATCAGTCTCATCGAGAATGCGGCACCTGCAGGAAAAAGCTTCTTCTCGGCATACCACATGTTCATTCCCGCCACGATGGATTGAGCCGCGGCGAGGTTCTCCCCATAGCGTTGCTGATCCCGAGGGCGGTGGGCGAACTGGCCGGAGCGCGCGAGGTGATCTGCCCACTGCTGAGCAAAGGCCGCGATCTCCGCCGACCAGGCAACTCCGCCGACCCCCACTTCCGTCCTCGCCTTGTTGTGAAATGCAATGACCTGCTGGGCCTCGGCTGGGGTCAGTTTCGAACCCGTCGCTCCCGGAGCGATAGCCGGAGCAGCTGCCGGCGCTACGCCCGCTTTGACACCCGGACTTGAGGCAACAGGAGGCTTCGTCCCCGTTGCAGAACCTCCGGGATTGGTCTTCGTCGATGTCACAGCCGGCGCAGGCTGGATCACGTATGTCTGCTTCGCGGCGGTCGTTGCCCGATATTCCCCCAGGACCTGGCTTCCCACTCCGAACTTCCAGAGATGACCTGGATAGGTGTCCAAAACATAGTTGCGACCCGGAGTAAGAGATCCATAGCTCTCCATCCTTCCCTGGAAGTTGACCCAGGCGACCACGATATTTTGCTGGGTGTTGTTTTTGACGGCCAGCTTCACAATGCTCCCCCCCAGATCCTGCGACCGGTCCCCTTGTCCAAAACTCTCGGAAAGAGAAAACAATCCCAAAAAGAAAAATGCGAGAGCTAGGAACAGTTTCATACACCTCTAGGCTTACTCTTCCGCCTCCACTCCCGGCAAGAGGATTCGAAGCGTGTTCTTCCTCCTCGACACGCACTTACGGAGATGGGATTCATGGATGAAAATGCTATTTTGCCCCCCCCTTCATGATACGGCACTTTCGAAAATACCCACTCGCCCTCCTGGCCACTGTTCTTCCTTTTTCCATTCCCGCTCACACTGAAGAATTCGACCCTGGTCGACTCACTCCAGTCACCCTGGCCGCCGGACTGCAGCGACCGATGGAGCTTGAAGTCGCTCCCGACGGCCGGGTCTTCTTCATCGAACTGGCCGGACAACTCCGCATTCTGCATCCCCATGGCGGGGGCATCACCGAGGCGGGCACCCTCGAGGTCACAACCGAGCAGGAAAATGGCCTCATCGGCATCGCGCTCGACCCTGACTTTGCCAACAACCAATGGATCTATCTCCAGTATTCTCCGCCCGACTTCACCGGTCAGCACGTCAGTCGCTTTACGATGAAAGGCGACACGCTCGACCTCTCATCCGAGAAACTCCTCCTGAAATTCGAGGAACAACGACTCCAATGCTGCCACCACGCCGGATCCCTCGAGTTTGGACCCGACGGCTGTCTCTTCATCTCCACGGGCGACAACACTCATCCCAGCGGCGACTCCAAAGGATTTGCTCCCATCGATGAACGCCCCGATCGCATGCCCTGGGATGCGCAGAAATCCGCCTCGAACAAATTCAGCTACAACGGAAAGATTCTCCGCATCCGCCCGACCGCGGAAGGAAGCTACGAAGTTCCCGCAGGCAACCTGTTCCCCAGCGACGGTTCCGAGGGGCTGCCCGAGATCTATGTCATGGGCTGCCGCAACCCCTGGCGGATCAATGTCGACCAGGAAACCGGCTACCTCTACTGGGGCGACGTCGGACCCGACGCCGGAAACCCGGGAGAGCGCGGACCCGCAGGTCATGACGAGATCAACCAGGCCCGCAAACCCGGGAACTTCGGCTGGCCCTACTTTGTCGGTCCGAATCTCGCCTATCACGATGTCGACTTCGAAACCGGGACCATCGGGGAGAAATACGATCCTGCCAAACCCATCAACGACTCTCCCAACAGCAAGGGGTCCTACCGGGTTTTGAGTGGGTCGATGGATAGGTTTCCGCAGTAGAAATAGA
>JARGNI010000052.1 GCA_029213195.1 Verrucomicrobiales bacterium | reverse complement strand
CGCTGGCGACCTCAAGCCCCTACCTGCTACCCACACGATTTAGCGAAGAGCCTTTCTTTTAAGTCTCTTCCGACGGCCGGAACGAAAACGGAACCTTGCTGCGAGTGAGAATCACTCCGCGAATCGAAACAACTTCTTCGGTAGCTTCAGGTTCATTTTCATCATTTATAAAGAACGAACACCGTTACCTCTCCTACGAGGTAGCCGCGGGTTTTCCCGGCGGACGTTTCGATGTTTCGCAGGCACATCTCCCAAAAAGCCTTTTCAATTCTCTATATAAATCTTTCATGAAAGGCGAATGAGCATAGTAAACGACACGGCCGTTCACTGAGGAACCGTTCCGGCTCGCTCTGCTTGACCGTTTGGAATTGAACGCTATCGTTTCTCTTGCGTGAGCAAGCGATCCATTCCAACGATCCTTCGCTTTCCTTGGCCCGTCGTCAGTTCCAGCTGGCGACGGGCTTCTTATTTTTCCTGATCTCTATTCTTGTTTCCCGGCCTTTACCCGGGAGTTATATCTCTATGATTTTGAATTAGTTACAAAAAAACCCGCTTCCTTTCGGAGAGCGGGTTCACGGGGCAAAATTCAATATTTGAATTCACTACGTGAACTGGACCCTCCCTTCGCTCTTCTCGGTATCGTTGAGAATCTCGTTGAAAATCTCGTTGAAAATTTGGGAATATCGCCCTGTTGACTTCAACTGACTGCGGAGACACGGAACCTGCATCGGAGCACAATGGCTCCCCCAACGACTGGATGTCGCTGTTTGCATGATTCTGTTTCTACCTATTGTCATTGGATGATATTTTTTCCACCCTACACTATCATATAGTAAAGTCAAGAACAAAGAATGTGATCAGTTTAAATTCCTCCGCCCAGATCCTGCCTGTCAGACGGAGGTGACTCGAAGGATGCCGTTCCGGGAGGATGTCCGTGAATTCGCTCATGATCCTCCGCTGGCTCGAGATGAGTCGTAACCGAAGTCGAGCTTCCCAAAGCACCTCGGATCACTTCTTCGATCTTTGTGGCTACTTCGTGAGCATCCTTGACCGTCGTTTCATCCTCGAAAACAAGGTGAACGTCGACCCAGTGCCCGTCACCAAGATGCCGGTGGCGCATGTGGTGCCAGGTAATTCCGAAACGCTCCGTTGCCTCATCAAGATGCGCAGCGAGTGCATTCCGGACCTTCGGATCGGCGTGATCCATGAGACCGTTCGCGCTTTGCCAGAGTAGACCAATGCCATTTCTGAGAATGTGGATGGCAACAAAAATCGCACAGAGGGGATCCAGCCAGGGCCAACCGGAGATCCAGGTCAAAAGAAGTCCTCCCAGGACGCCGAGACTGGTCCAGGCGTCGACGAGTACGTGACGCCCATTCGATTCCAGGATGAGCGACTTCTTTCCTTTCCCGAGCTTTAAGAGATACCAACCCAGCCAACCGTTGATGACGAGCGCGAGGGCAACCAGCCCACTTCCCCAACCCAGCTCTTTCGGCGTCTCCCCCGCAATCCAATGCCCAATCGCCTGAACGAGGATGAAGATTCCCGCGATCGAGATCAGGCCTCCTTCGAAACCAGCCGAAAAGAATGAGATCTTGGCGTGTCCATAAGGATGATCCTGATCCGGGGGCTTCTGGGAAAGCCGCAGGCTATAGACGACAAAAGCCACTGCTGCGACATGGACCACCGATTCGGCCGCGTCGCTGAGAATCGCAGTGGAGTCCGTGAGCCACCAGGCTACGCTCTTGATCACGAGCATGAGGACTCCGACCCAGAACGAGAGCCAGCTCGCGTGTCGGAGAAGTCGGGTGTCGTTCGCTGGTGATGAGGTCATCTCGGATGGGCGTCAGAGATTACCACACCCAGCCCTAGGACCACACCCCGATTTCGCGCAGTTGTTTCTCCGCCGTTCCTGCCCAGTCACGATTCGCCGCAGGACTTGCCGGACTCGGATGCAACACTCGCCCGAAGATGAAGTCTTTCTCGAAGGCGCCCGCAATTCTCTGAAGCCCCTTCTCGGCAAACGCTCCCACTCCGATGAGATAGTCGGGATCGAGCAATCGAATATACTCCGCGAGATAGACATCACAGGCTTCGCTGACTGGTTTCATCTCGTTTGCAGGAAGCTTGTCGGGGGTTCGATTCTTTCCCGATTCTTCCATCCAGACGAGGGGGCAATAGTTCACCACGAAATGATCGCGGAAGAAGTCGCCTGCATCGGGGAATCTTTCGGAGAACAACCCCCAGAGCCTGCGTCCGCTGACTTCCGATTTCTCGCAGTCGAATCCGGTGATGGGACGCTTCGGGTGTTCGGGATCCGGTTTGCCGACGGGAGCGCTGATTTCCATCCAGTCGCGGACGGCCGGAATCTCTCCAAACGGCACGCCCGTCTGCGCCATTCCCCAAGGTCCGGGATTCATTCCCATGAGAAGCACTCGCTTCCTGGAATTTCCGTACCGTTCCAGGAAAGCCCGATGAGACTCGGCCGCATAGACGAGGGGATTGTAGGTATGGGTCACCGGTTCTGTAAACGAAAGCCCCTCGAGCTTCTCGTTCAATTCGTGGGTGGCTGTTTCAAGATCCCGGGCAATGGACATGCCCCATTGAAGAAGGAGAAACCGATTCGTCAAGAAGGTTGCGCCGATGGTGAGGAAATCGTATCTCCCCGGTATGGCAGAGATTCGCAAGATCGCAGTCGTCGGCGCCGGATCCGTCGGAGGCTACTATGGAGCCCGCCTCACCTCTCAGAGCGAGGTGTCGTTCCTCATGCGCCGCGATCTCGAAGCGGTGATCGAGCGCGGATTGCAGATCCATAGCATCGATGGGGATCTCTACCTCAACCCCGTGCGGGCGTTCGGGGACACCGAATCGATCGGCCCCGTGGACCTGGTCATCATCGCGGTGAAGACCACCTCGAATGAGGATCTCCCCGACCTGGTTGCTCCCCTGCTCCACGATTCCACTCGCCTCCTCACCCTGCAGAATGGATTGGGAAGTGAGGAATTCCTGGCCTCGCGATTTCCGAATCGCCCGATTCTTGGCGGACTTTGCTTTGTCTGCATCAATCGAGGAGAACCCGGAATCATTCATCACCTCGCCGCCGGACGAATCGAGATGGGAGGATACACCGAATCAGGATCTCTCGAATCCGTCGCCTCGCTTTTTCAGTCTGCCCAGATCGACTGCCGCCCCCTGCCCGACCTGAAACTCGCCCGCTGGCGAAAGCTGATCTGGAATATCCCCTTCAATGGGCTCTCCATCGCAGCGGGGAGAATCGATACCGAAGAGATTCTTTCCCAACCTCGGCTCGAGCGACGAGCTCGCACCCTCATGCAAGAGGTTATCGAAACCGCGGCCGCCCAGGACCTGGCGATTTCAGAAGGCTTCGCCGAAGCGAATATCGAAGGCACGAAGAAGATGGGGCCCTATCGGCCCTCGAGCCTGATCGATTTTGGGAACGGTTCGGCCGTGGAGATCGAGTCAATCTGGGGAGAACCTCTCCGAAAAGCGCAGGAACTGGGGATCGAAACCCCGGAACTGGAATCCCTCTACAATGAAATTTGCGATGCCGTGGAAGCTCGCGCATGCTGACCCGAACCCATGAATGCCCCCGAATTCTCCCTTCCTCAGGATTTCCCGAAGAGCCAGGCCGAAATCGGACTCGTTCTCGGGTCAGGTCTCGGAGGATTTGTCGATCAGCTGGAAGAATCCACAGCCGTCGATTTCTCGGAAATCAAGGGGCTCCCCATAAGCGCCGTGGAAGGGCATGCCGGAAAGCTGCATCTCGGACAACTGGGGGAAACACCGGTCGCCGTGGCCCAGGGACGAGTTCATCTCTATGAGGGATGGAGCGCCCGCGAGGTCGCCTCAACGATCCGCTTGTTCCATGAGATGGGGATCAAAACCGTCCTCCTGACCAATGCCGCGGGGATCGTGAATGCGAATTTCAATCCGGGCCGTTGGATGGTGATTTCGGATCATCTCAATCTCGCTCGCCAATCCCCCCTGACCGGCGGCCCTCACTTCATCGACCAGTCCGAGGTCTATTCCCGTGAGCTTCGAGAACTTCTCCTCGCGGAAGCCGCGGATCGAGAAGAGCTCTCCCTTCACCAGGGAGTCTATGCCTGGGTCAATGGTCCCGAATACGAAACTCCGGCCGAAGTGCGAATGCTCCGGCAACTCGGAGCCGACGCCGTCGGAATGTCGACCGTTCCCGAGGCGATCCAGGCGCGCGCCCTCGGAATGCGGGTAATCGCACTTTCCTGCCTGACCAACTACGGCGCCGGCTTGAGCCAGCAACCGCTCCATCACGAAGAGGTCATCGAGGTGGGAAAAAGAGCCGCGCAGGACCTCTTCTCTCTTCTCGAGAGTGTCGTTCCGGCTATGGTAGAGATCTGAACCTACCCGGGAGGTTTTTTCCGCAAAACATCGGAAAGCGAAGAGACTCCGATGCCAATTGGCCCACACGCCTTTTTCGCACTTCTCTCGCCCCGGCAGCCTTCCCAGCCCCTATCCGGCCTTCCGCGGGTCGCTCTTCCCAAAAACGGACTTGAGCTCGGTCACTTTCGTCATCAACAACTGGCCGTTCTTGTCCGAACGATTCCCCGAAAGCGTGATCGGAGTTCCCACGTGGTAGGCCAGGTTGAAGTTGTGAAAGTCGCGGAAGCTGACCTCGACCCGGACAGGATCTTTCCCTTCGACCTCCATGTAGAATGTCTTGGCCTCGTCGAGGTTCTCGGACATCACGAGCCGCCCCTGAACCGTGATCTTTCCACTGGTCAGCTTGATCCAGCTCTCGAAGGGGCGCTCTTGATACATCTCGAAAGGACTGCCGTCCAATCCCTGGATTGGCTTCGATGAATTCGCGAAGGTATCTACTGGAACCCCAAACCCCTGCATCAGGGCAAGGTGAAGATTCCCCAGTTCCTGGTTCTCGGCATAGCGGAGATACCGCCCTGTCTTGAGCATTCCGCCACCCTTCCCGGCGAGGATCGTGGGAACCCGCTGGGCTGTATGATTGTCGCTGTGCCCCATACCGGAACCAAAGAGAACGACCGTATGATCAAGCAGGGTGCCCTCTTGATCCTTGAAGGACTTCAACCTCGTGAGCAGGTAGTCGAACTTCTCCATATGCCACAAGCTGATCTTGAGCAGGCCATCGATATTCTCTCGGCTGAAGTTCCGGAAAAAGTGAGACAGGTAGTGGTGTTGTTCCTTCACCCCGAGGAAATCAAAAATCATGCGACTGTTGCTATTCCCCAGCATGTAGGTGGCGCAACGAGTCGAATCCGTCCAGAGTGCAAGAGCGATCAGGTCGATCATCGCATTGACCTGATCATCGAGATTCGTGGCGAGAGGTGGTCGCTCGAGATCCTCGAAGTTGATTGAAGGAGGACTCGCATTTTCCTCCATCCTCTCGATGCGCTTCTCTGTGTCGCGGACGACCGAGAGGTATTCCTCGAGAGTATCTCGATCCTCGCTTCCTGCCTTCCTCTGCAGCGACTTCGCATCGTCACTGACGCGATCGAGAAGACTACTCATCTCTCTTCGCTTCGAAGGAACCGCCATGGGATGCCGAAATAGGCGGTCGAAGATCAGCTGGGGATCACTTTCCCGGGGAAGTCTCTCCCCACCCGGTCCGTAAGAAATGTAACTGCACCCAATCTGCCCTGGGAAAAGCCCCTCGGTCGTCAGTTCGAGTGATCGGTGACGAGTTTCCCTTCCGATATGGTCCGCGAGAATCTGATCGAGGGAAGCCTGATTCGTATTCTGATGGTGCCCACTCAGGAATCGACGCGTGGAATTCGCATGAGAGGAAAAGCCATAGTCCCCCATATTGTCCAGGATGAGCAGGTCATCCTTGTGCTGGGAAAAGGGTGCCATGAGGGGGGACATTCGGAAATCATGTTCCGTTCCACCGTTGATATTCCAGGAAGGAGGATGCACACCGTTGGGTTTGAAGAGTGACAGGAAACGCACCGGAGGGCCCTCGTCCCCGGCCAGGTTGGTGGCATCGGATGCTCCGCTTGCCTCCATCAGATTCAAAAACGGCAGGGGCAGAGCTGCGCCAGCAGCGCCTCGCAGGAAGGTTCTTCGATCTATGCTCCAGTTTCGTTTCATGACTTCTATCACTCTGGGAAAACAGTCTCACGGAAAGGCAGGCTGTTGACCACTTCGAGAAAGAGATCCTGCCAACTGCCGTTCGAATTGACAATCGTTTCCGTAATCGAATCGACCGTAGGCGCGTCGTAAGCTTCCAGGTCACGGCAAAGGGCATAGGAAAGAACCTGTTCGACAATGTTGCGAACGATGTCCTCCCGCCGACTTGTCATGAGGATTTGTTTCAGTTCCTCGAAATTCGCAAATGTCTCTCCTGTTGGCAACTTGCCCGAGGGGTCGATTTGATTTCCCGACGAACTCTTTCCACTGACCAACTTGGGCAGAGCTTTCTTGTCCCGGCCCAGTAGAAACCCTCCCTTGTCGTTGTAGGCCTCGAACGCAAAACCGAGAGGATCGATCTTGTCATGACACCGAGCACAAGCGGCATCCGAACGATGTCTCGCAAACTTCTCACGAAAACTCAGCGACCGGTCACCCGCGGTGGATTCGATGGGAGGAATGTCGGCCGGTGGCTCTCCCAGGTGCTCTCCGAGGATATGTCGAAGGGTCCAGGTGCCCCGGATGATCGGGCCATGATTCATCGCGAGGATCGCAGGCATCGTGAGAAGCCCCCCACGTCCTTCGGTTTTCTCGAGCCGAATCTTCTGATTCGGAACCGAAGCTCTTTCAATGCCCTTCGGTTTGACATACTTCGCCAACTGGTGCCGATCCTTCGGATAAATGGACGCCGTGATGTAATTCGCAAACGTCACTTCGGAGTCGATAATCTCCATGACCGGACGGTTTTCCGTAAAGAGGTAGTTCAGAAAATCAATCGGCTGATTCTTGAACGCATGCAGTTGCGTCGGGTCCGCGTAGACATCGTCGATTTCATCGAGAACCAACCACTGCACGGCGAAGCTTTCAGCAAGACTGCGCGCCCTCGGAGATTCCAGGAGTCGCAGGACCTGGGCTTGGAAGACTTCCGGTTCATTCAGAGATCCATCGGAAGCGACCCGAGAAAGTTCCTCATCCGGCATGTCTTCCCAGAAAAAATAGGAGAGTCGTTCGGCCAATTCATAGCTGTCCACCGATTGCTGTTTTCCCGGGCTCTGAGGCATCATCATGCCGCGGTAGAAAAAGGCGGGAGACATGAGAACGGCACGCATCTCGAACTTGACCGCCCGAAGCAATCGATTTCCTGACAGACCCGCAATCTTCTCCAATTTTTCCTTCAGCATCTCTTCCGGTATCGGACGGCGAAAGGCGCGATTCGCAAAGTTTTCGAGAAGCGCGGCCGCCTGAGTTTGCGTCAGGGAAGTGGGAGTGA
Source organism: Verrucomicrobiales bacterium (assembly GCA_029213195.1). Taxonomy (GTDB): domain Bacteria; phylum Verrucomicrobiota; class Verrucomicrobiia; order Verrucomicrobiales; family DEV007; genus Arctic95D-9. Next base: position 26,218 of record JARGNI010000052.1, on the reverse strand, counting down.
AATCTCCCGGAAGCTCCTTTCCAACGAGATCTTCCAACTGGGGACGCCGTACCCTGGCAAAGAGCTGATTCACCGCCGCTTCTGAAAAATAGGCATACTGATCCCAGAGATGCGTCGAAAGGGAGGCAGCGTGTGTGTCGTTGATGTAGCCACTTTCTCCCGGCGGATCCGTAGGCATGAGCTTCAGGATCAGCGATGGTTCGGTCACGGTCTGCTCAGCGGCGATGACCTTGTTCTCCAGATCAAACCCAAAAACAGAACGCATCGTGTTTCGATACTCGGGAGCGGAGAGACGTCGCGGCTGGAAAACCCCAGGCTTGGCCTCGACCTTCTCGTAAACGTTTCGATACCATTGCAGGAAAGCGGCCCTTTCCTCCACGGTAGGCTGCTTCTCTTCCTCGGGAGGCATCTCCTCGTAGTCGACGACTTCGGAAGCGAGTTCCCAGAGATCGAAATCCCCGTCAGTCGGCCTCGAGGCAGAAACCGTCGTAAAGTCGACTTTGCCTTTCACCTTTCCCTCCCCATGACACTGGAGACAATATTTCTCGAGGAAGACGGAAACCCCTTCCGCCGTTGGCTCCATCGCAAGTGCGAGGCTTGAGAACCAAAAGGGGAAGAACGAGAAAAACAGCTGGCAACAGGTTCGCAGCATCTCAAAACGGTAGGGCAGCCGTCAGAAAACGAGAGCTACGGGATCAGGGGGCATGACAGGTGACTTGATTTCATCACCGATGAAGGGCTAGGTAGTCTTGTTGACGGCGCTTCTGCAGACCCTCGGAGGGATTGGCTTGTTCCTGTTTGGAATGAGCGTGATGACTTCCGGCCTCAAGAAGCTGGCCGGGGCCCGACTTCGCGACTGGATTGCTCGATCGACCCGGAATCCCGTCACGGGAGCGCTCACCGGAGCCACCGCAACCGCTCTGGTGCAGAGCTCCAGTGCCACGACCGTAGCCGCGATCGGATTCGTCGGCGCCGGCCTCATGACTTTCGGCTCCTCCCTCGGAATCATCTTCGGAGCCAACATCGGGACCACGATCACCGGTTGGATGGTGGCGCTCCTTGGATTCAAAGTGCAACTGGAAGAGGCCGCGTTGGCCCTGCTTTTTATCGCGGCCTTCTGCTATCTCATGAAGCAGAAGAAAAGAATCCGCGGATTTGGAAAAGCTCTCGCCGGCTTCTGTCTCATCTTTCTCGGGATCGGTTACCTGAAAGCAGGCCTCCAGGATTACCAATCCGTGATCGATTTGAGCCAGTGGAATGCAAATTCCATGGGAGGGCGATTCGTCCTCCTCCTCATCGGAATTCTCCTCACCCTGGTTACACAGAGTTCCAGTGCCACCGTAGCGACGGCCCTCACCGCCTTGAATGCTTCCATTCTCGATCTGCCCCAGACCGCTGCCGTCATCATCGGGGCGGATATCGGAACAACGGCAACGGCAGCCCTGGCAACATTGGGAGGAAGCACCGCTTCGCGCAGGACTGGCTTTGCTCATGTCATCTACAACGTCCTCACCGGGATCGGCGCGTTTTTCTTCCTTCCCCTTTACCTTATCCTCATCGCGCGGCTCTGGCCTGGAGCATCCGAAGGCACCCCCGAAATGGTGGCGGTGGGGTTTCACAGCACCTTCAATATCCTCGGGGTTGTCATCGCGCTCCCCTTCACCCTTCCCTTCGGCCGATTGATCAAACGTCTTTTTCCGGAGAAGGGAACGCCTCTGTCGGTAGTCTTCGACTCCAGCCTTCTCAAGGATCCGCCTGTCGCTCTCGAAGGCCTCAAGAACGGCAGCCTGCGAACGGCAAAATACGGATTGCAGGGCGTCGCCTCGGTTCTTTCGCTTGAAAAAGGACTGGAGCAGGAGCGAGCCCTGGTCGCGGTCCTCGCCGCGGTGGATGCGGGACGACAGTATGCAGTCGATGTCGGAACGGCGGATGACGAGGAGTCGGGACTCGAATCCGAAGGCATTTTCGAGAGTCTTCACCTGCTCGATCACGTCGAGCGACTGGTCGAACGAGCCTCCGACACTGAACTCGCTGCCATGGTCGCTACCAGTAAGGAACTCTGCCGACAAGCCGGAGAGATCCAGGCTGAACTTCTTGCCCTCGTGGAAAAGCTTTCAATCGGCGAACCGCCAAGCGAGGCGGGCGAAGCGCTCAAGGCACGCGCGAAAGCGATGGAAGAGGAGCGTCACGATTTCCGGCAGAAGCTGATGGAAGAAGCGCGAGAGGGAAAAATGTCCGGGGAAGGTCTCGACGACCTTCTCGATGGGAGGCGATGGCTTCGGCGCATCACCTACCACGCCGCCCGTATCGTGTTCTACAGCGAGAAATTGGAAACGGCAGAGAACAGGGCTGGATCAAACTCCAAACCCTAGCCGATTCCGACCAAGGCAGGCAAATCCGCAGGCGTTTCCAGGATCACCTCCGCTCCTGCTTGGCGCAGTTCTTCAACAGAGCGAAACCCCCAGCTGACACCCACGGGCAGCATTCCCGCGTTCACCGCCGTCATCATGTCGACATCGGAGTCACCGATGAAACAGCATTCGGTCGTCTCGAGTCCGAGTAGCGAAGCCGCCTCGACGGCTCCGGCGGGATCCGGCTTCTTCGCCACCCCATCCCGGGCGCCTAGCACAACATCCCATTTCCATCCGGGAAGAAAGGCATCGACACATTTGACGGTGAAGTCGTGGGCCTTGTTCGAGAGAACTCCAATGGGAATCCCGGCTTCGGCAAGCGCGTCGAGCAGTTCGGGAACTCCCGGATAGGGAACGGTCGTGTTCTGCCAGCGTTCCCCATAGGCCGCGCGATACTCGGTGAGGACTTGATCGGTCTCCGCCCCTTCTTCGGGACGGCTTCCCTCCGGGAAAATATCCCGGACGAGATTCATCATCCCATTGCCGACAAAGGTCCGATAGGCCTCGATCGGATGAGTCGGGAAACCACGAGCTTCCAACACCGCATTTCCAGAATCGCCGAGATCCTGCAGCGTATCGAGAAGGGTGCCGTCGAGATCGAAGATCACTGCGCGAGGAGTCGCCATCACTTGGTGGTTTGTTGGAGATTCCACGCACAGATGAGTGCCTTGAGACCGGCCATCTCGATGGAGGGATCGATCCCGCAGCCCCAGAGCAGGGTGCCGGATTTCTCATCACGAATTTGAACATAAGCCGCCGAATCCGCATCGGATCCACCTCGCAGCGCCTGGCTTCGGTAGTCGGTGACATTGAAGTCTTTCTGTCCCGCTTCTTCCAGCAAGTGAACGAAAGCATTGATGGGGCCATTGCCTTTTCCCGTCCCCTTGATCTCTTCGTCCCCGATTCTCACGGTCGCATGACAGACCACTTCTCCCCGCGCCATTGCCGTGTGATCCAGCTCGAACTCGATCAATTGCATCGGGGTCTCGAGATTGACGAAACTTTCGAAGAAAATGTCTCCGATCTCCTCATTGCTCAGCTCGCGTCCTTCCTGGTCGGCACGATCATAGACATACTTTCCGACCTGCGGGTGCATCGCCTTGGGAAGATCGAACCCATGCTCGCGATCGAGCACATAGGCGACGCCTCCTTTCCCGCTCTGGCTGTTGATCCGGATGATGGCCTCGTAGCTGCGACCGATGTCCTGCGGATCGATGGTCAGATAGGGAACGCCCCAGGGGTAGGCCTCGTCGTTTTCTTCGACGTCGCTCTTTCGGCGATCGAAGCCTTTCTTGATCGCATCCTGGTGGCTCCCGGAGAAAGCAGTGAAGACGAGCTCTCCCGCATAGGGCTGACGTTCCGGAACGGTCAATCGGGTCACCTCCTCATAGACTTGGCGAATCGAGGAAAGATCCGAGAAATCCAATCCCGTCTCGATTCCGTGGCTGTTCATGTTCAATGCGACGATGACGAGATCGAGGTTCCCGGTTCGCTCTCCATTGCCAAACAAGGTTCCCTCGACGCGATCCGCACCAGCAAGCAAACCGAGTTCGGTCGCAGCCGTTCCCGTGCCACGATCGTTGTGGGTGTGCAAGCTGATGATGGAATTCTCGCGGTTGTCGACGTGACGACAGAACCACTCGATCTGATCGGCGTGCACATTGGGAGTCGACCACTCCACCGTCGCCGGCAGGTTGAGGATGATCTTCTTGTCCGGAGCCGGCTCCCAGACGGCGGAAACGGCATTGCAGACCTCGAGGGCATAGTTCATCTCCGTATCCGAGAAGCTCTCGGGCGAATACTGCAAGGTGATCTCGGTATCGGGCACTGTCGGCACGAGTTCCTTGATCAACTCGGCTCCCTCGACGGCGATCTGCTTGATCTTCTCCTTCGAAGCATCGCCAAAGGTGACCCGTCGCTGCAGAGGGGAGGTCGAGTTGTAGAGATGGACGATCGCTTTTTTCACGCCGGCCAGACTTTCGAAAGTCCGCCGGATCAAGTGTTCGCGCGCTTGCACCAGCACCTGGATGGTAACGTCGTCGGGGATCAAGTCCTGTTCGACGAGTGCCCGGAGAAAATTGAACTCCGTATCGGCGGCGGAAGGAAAACCCACCTCGATCTGCTTGAACCCGATCCGAACCAACTGATCGAAGAGCCGGATCTTCTCTTCCACGCTCATCGGAATGGGTAGCGCCTGATTCCCGTCGCGAAGGTCGACGCTGCACCAGATCGGGGCATGCATGATCGTCCGGTCCGGCCATTGGCGGTCCGGCAACTCGACCGCCGGAAACGGTCGATATTTCTGGATGGATTCAGGATTCATGGTTCTTGGGTTTTTGGAAAAAGGAAAAATCGGGACGCACTGCCCCACAAAACGGGAGTTCAGAAGTTGGAAGAAATGACGATACCGGGCAGATCAGCCCAGTAGCACCAGCTCGAGAGCGAGCGGGAGAGCAGGAATTTCGGTGCGAAGTGTCAAAGCTTTCATCCGTGAGGAAACCTAGTTTTAAAAGGCCCTCTGTCCAGTCGCAATCTCATTTGGGGTGTGAATGAAATCGGAGGGATCCCCGAGCAGGAGGGACCGCGTCCTCGCGGTCCGTTCGCTCTTTTACTCCCGTTACCGCACGATCTGCTGACATCGAGGATGATGTCCCTCCATCTCGTCGATGAGAAATTGAAAGGTAAATGTCTTCAAGTTTTCTTCACGCCCGCTCACCGGCGTTGCTCGAGGACTCGAAACGCTTCGCCGGGACCCGATCCCGCCATGGCATCGTCCCCTTCCCCGAATCGATTGAGAAACTCTGCCTGGGAGCTCTCCGACACCATATCAAAATCGAACTCATCTCCCCAGTTCTGCAGGTCGGTGAAGTTCACATCGACGGTCAGATCCTGTTTTCCAAAACGCTGATAGATTCCCGCTCCCTCGATGCGATCTTGCTTATAGTAAGCTCGCAAGCTGCCTCCAGGACGTCGTTCATAGATCTCCTCGGGCGTTCCTCCGTAGTCGATCGTCAGGAGCAGCCCTTCTTTCCAATGCTCGGCCAGGTTCGCCAGCCAGCGTTGATACAGCGGTTGGATCTCGACTCGCTGCTCCTGCTCCAGATTCGGCAACTGCAATGCCGAGTAGGCAAAATCGGGGAAGCCTTTTGGCAAGGGCCGAAAGATCTCCTCGATCCCTTTCCGAGAATCGAATTTTACGAAAATCTCGAGCCAACACTGCTCGATCTCGCTCCAGGAAAACCATTTCGCGGGAAAGGCGTCGACCAGTTCGTTGGAGAAAATCAGGGCGCGTCCGTCTACCGCATCGAGGGCTTCGGAAATACCGGTATGCCAGGTGACCGGCAATCCCTTGAGGTTCTCTTTTTGCCGTTTTCGGAGAGGCTCGGAGACATCGACTATGTGATAATCGACGTGCCGACGCTTCCACCATCCAAAGGATTTGAGCACTTCCTTCGCGAGATCTCCCGTGCCGGCCCCGACCTCGATGACCGGCAATTTCCCGAACTCCTCTTCCGACTCCCGGATCCAGGACCCGATCGCCCGCCCAAGGCCACCGGACAGGGTGGCAGCGGTCGCAAAGTCACCTCTCGCCCCCCCAACCGTCTCGATCCCGTTCGAGTAGTAACCAAAGCGAGGATCGTAGAGCGCCATCGCCATGAAGTTCTCGAACGGCATGATGCCCCCCGTTTTCTCAAAAGTCTGTTGGAGAAATGCTCGTAAATCCGGCATGTTCCCCCTAGTAAACAGGGTTTGGTCATCCATTCAACAGGGTTGCCCCGTCCCCTCCTCAATTTTCCGGTCGTATCTCTCCTGAAATTTTTCTTCCATGCGTCGCTTTTTCCTCCCCTTCTTCCTCTATGGAATCGGACTCTTTCTTGTCTCCTGCGGCTCTGAGAAGGAGGAGGAAACCGTCGGGGAATCGACCTACACGCCCTACCACAACATTCCGGAGGCCACCTATGTCGGTCTGAAAAACTGCACCGAATGTCACGAGGAGCAGTATGACGAATGGCTCCTGAGCGATCACTACAAGGCGATGAATCCGGCGACGGAGGAGTTCGTCCTCGGTGATTTCGACGACGCGGAGTTCGATCACTTCGGGCAGAAATTCCGATTCTTCCGCAAGGGGGAGGAATACTGGATCAACGCTCAGGACGAGAACGGCGAGTATCGCGACATGAAGGTGGACTACACCTTCGGGCACTATCCCCTGCAGCAGTATCTCATCCCCTTCGAAGGCGGACGCTACCAGGCGCTCCAGGTCTGCTGGGATTCTCGGCCGGTCGAAGAAGGCGGACAACGCTGGTATCACCTCTACCCCGACGAGGAAGTCCCCGCCGACGACCTCCTTCACTGGACGCGAAAACACTTCAACTGGAACTACATGTGCGCCGATTGTCACTCCACCAATCTCGACAAGGGATTCGATACGGAAACCCTCAGCTACCACACGACCTGGTCGGATATGAATGTGACCTGCGAGGCCTGTCACGGTCCGGGATCCGAGCACGTCAAGTGGGCCGAGGCGACTCTCAAGGTCGAAGCGGGAGAAGCCCCTGCCGCCGATTTTTCGGAACTGAGGGACTACGTTGCTTCCAAAGGACTCGTGGTGACCTTGAAGGAACCTGAGGAAGGTGGTTGGACGATCGACCCGGAAACCAATCTCCCGAAACGGACAACCCCGATCCACTCCGACGTCCAGGTCGAGACCTGTGCCCGATGCCACTCCCATCGCCAGCTCGGCGAACCGGTCTACACGGCAGGGAAGAGCTTCCACGATACGCATTTGCCCTCCATCATTTCCGATCGCCTCTATCACCACGACGGGCAGGTCGACGAGGAGGTTTATGTCTACGGCTCCTACGTTCAGAGCAAGATGTTCCATGCCGACGTGCGATGCACCGATTGCCACAACCCTCATTCGATGAAGCTCAAGCTCCCGGGGAATGCGCTTTGCCTCCAGTGTCACCAGGGCGATTTCAACACGCCGGCGCACCACTTCCATCCGATGGCGAGCACTGGCGCGAGTTGCGTGGAATGCCACATGCCGGAGACCACCTACATGGGTGTCGATGACCGACGCGATCACAGCATCCGCATTCCTCGTCCCGATCTTGCGAAAGAAATCGGCGCACCCGATGCCTGCACCCAGTGCCATGAAGATCAGTCCCAGGACTGGGCCATCGAGCATTTCAAGAACTGGTGGGGGTCCGGTCCCCGCAATGCCCACTACGGAGAAATCCTCGCCTCGGCTCGACAGAGAGAACCCGGGTCGATGGATCGTCTTCTTGCCCTTGCCAACGATCCCGACCGACCGTGGATCGTGCGGGCCGCCGCCGTGGAAACGATCGGGGAACAGCGCCCCACCGAGCAGACTATCTCCGCGATTTTGAAAAGCCTCGAGGATCCCGAGCCGGGAGTTCGCGCGGAAGGCTTGAGCGCTCTCCTCCTCTACCCGGCCCAGCAAAGAACGCCCGCAATCGCCCTTCTCGAGGACCCCGTCGCCATGGTGCGGGCCGCGGCCGCGAGAGCCGTCGCGGTGATCTCCGGTCGACTCGATGAGACTCAGAAAGCCGCCTTTGAGAAAGCCTCTGCGGATCTCTACGAAAAACAGTCCGCCATATTCGACCGCGCCGCAGGTCATATGGATCTGGCACTCTTCTACAGTGATCTCAACGATCTCGCCAAGGCCGAGGAAGCCTATCGGAACGCGACGAAAGTGGAGCCGGAGTTTGTCCCCGCCCAAGTCAATCTCGCCGAGCTGCTCTATCAGCAGAATCGCCCCAAGGAGGCCGAAGAGATTTTTCGCCGGGCGGTGAAGGAAGCCATGCTCCCGGAAAACCAGGGACTGGCCCGTGATTCTCTCGCGCGATTCCTCATCCGGATGAAGCGCTATGATGAGGGAGTCGAGGAACTTCGCAAAGCGACCGAGCTGATGCCGAATCACGCGCAGACGCACTACTTCTACGGGGTCGCTCTCAACTCTCTCGGACGCTTCGAGGAAGCAATTCCTTATCTCCAGCGAGCCCAGGAGATCGATCCCTACAATGTCGAATATCTCGTAGGTCTCGCGACCATCCTTCGCGATGGCGGCAAAATGCAGGAAGCGCTCCGCTATGCTCGCGAAGCGCTCCAGGTCGAGCCGGAAAATCCCAACCTGCGACAACTCGTGCAGAGCCTGGGAGGTTGAACAACCTCTCGCTTCTTGATGGCTTCACTCAAACCTCTCACCATCCTCTTCCAGGACGAGTGGCTCATTGCGGTCGACAAACCGGCGGGACAACTCGTGCACCCGAGTTCTCATCCCGAGCCGGAGGATGAGGTCACCATGAAGATTCTCAGGGATCAGGTTGGGAAGAAGATCCGGGTCCTGCACCGTCTCGACCGCCCTACCTCCGGCGTCCTGCTATTTGCTCTCGATGAGAAAGCGGAAAAACAACTGCGAGACGATTTCACATCGAAAAGAATCGAAAAGACTTACCTCGCCGTCATCGACGGGATTCCCGAAACCGGGTCGTGGACCTGCCGGGAACCGCTTCGTCGAGAACCAGAGTCCAAGGCCCAGGACGCCGAGACGGCTTTCCGCCTTTTGCAGAAATCGAACCAGGGAGTCGCTCTCGTCGAAGCAAAACCCAGAACCGGTCGCTACCACCAGATTCGGAAACACCTTCTCTCAGCTGGTCATCCTATCGTAGGAGACTATCGCTATGCCGGGATCGAACGCTCCGATGAACTGGGGGCAAAACTGGGAACCGGGACGAGGATGCTGCTCCAAGCAAAGGCCCTGTCTTTCGAGCACCCCACCACCAGAGAAACGATCACGATCGAAGCCTCCTCCGATCCTCTCTTGGAATCGATCTTCTCCTAGGCTTGTGGCCAGTTGCTCTTCCCTTGGAAAAAGCGAAGGTCTTCTTGCATACTCCGAACCAAAAAATCTGCAAACCCATCCGCTCCAAACGTCCTACTCCATATGAACCGACTGACTCTCCCCATCCTCGCCGTTTTTGCCCTCGTCGCTGCCCCTGCGATCCATGCGGAAGATGAACGCATCCTCGAGATTCGAGCGAAATACAACCAGACTGAAAATGCCAAGCTGAGCCAGCGGACCATCAAGCTGGATGACGGACCAGAAACCGCCGAACTCGTCAAATCCTACGACGCGAACGGGATTCTCGTCAAAATGGCCTTCACTTCCGGAAGCGACCACGGCTTTGGCACCGAGTACTACTACGTGGATCGTGGAAATCTGTATTTCGTCTTCCAGACCCAGGGATCCTGGAGGTTTGACCCGAATGGCCCTGAAGGAACGACCATCGATACCTCCATGGAGCGACGGGTCTACTACGCGAAAGAACAGGTCATACGACACCTTCTCAAGGAAGCGAGCAGCCGAAATCCCGAGGCAGTCGCCGGTCTTCTCAAGAAAGCCGAGAACAAGAACGTTTCCAACGCAGAGGCCGAAGCAATCCTCCTCAGCAATGCCAAGCGCCTCCTCCTGGTGGATACCCAGAAGGAACTGGAGAATTTTCTCTACCAGGAATAACGAGCGTGGCGAAGGGTGCCTCCTACTTCTTCGGCACCTTGATTTTCTGACCGATGCTCAGGGTGCGAAAATCGACGCCCTCGTTCAAGCCGATGATCTTCTGGTGATCCACCTTCAGCTTCTTGGCAATGGTCCACGGATTCTCTCCCTTTTGGACGGTGTGCCAGGCCCAGTCATCCCCATCTTTTGGAGCCGGTTCAGACACGGTCACCTCCTTCTTCGGCGGATCTTTCTTCTCGGGCGCAGAAGGCTTGTTCTTCGACTTCACTCCTGCCGGGAGAATCAACGTATCCCCAATCTTGAGATTCTTGGCATCCTTGATCTCGTTCACTTTCATCAACTCTGCCAGTTCGACACCGTGCGCCTTGGCGATCGACCAGGGGTTGTCACCTGATTTGATGACATAAGTCTCCGGTTCTTTCTTCTCCGGTGCAGCCGGCGTCGCTTTCTCCGGAATGGGTTCGGCTTGAACAGGCTTCGCGGGGCCCTTTTCCGGCGGAATCGGCTTGGGTTTGGGAGGCCCGACTTGAGAAGCTTCCGGCTGGGGAGCGACAGGCTTGATGGGAGTCGTCTGCTTTTCCTGCGCGAAAGTGATCGAGGTTCCTACAAGAAGGACAAGAGAGAGGATCGAAATTTTCATCGAATCGAGAGCGGTTGAATCAAGAGTGAGAGAGCCCAAAAAAGACAGCCACTCTACCTCGGAATCCTCTCATATCGAAGCCCAGTTGAAAAGAGTGAATGCCCGTTTCGAACGAGATCGGATTCTACTTCTTTCTCCAGATCTGGATGTCATCTACGACAGCATTGCGGGGTACCGCCAGTCGCAGGGCCCGTTTTGTAGGATGGGCGATGCCTTCGGAGGAGAACTGTCCCACTTCCTTTCCGTCGATCGAGACAGTCAGTTGATCTCCCTCGATCTCGACGAGAAGGTCATGCCACTCCCCCACTTCCAGGTCGACCGGAAACTTCACCATCTTGGTCTTGAGCATGGCATCCTGCTCGGGAGTCGTCGTCCCTGCTTTCCTCGCCTCTCGAATTTTCAAATCCATGTTTCCCGTTTTTAGATCCTGAAGCTGCACCTGCCTGGGGCTGATCTTGGTCACAAAGAGGTGTCCGGCATGGACCTCCTTGAACTTCAGGTCGGCAAAATTGAGCCCGAGACTGTCCCTGGCCTCTTCGAGCATGAATCGCATACCCACTGCGCCGTCGGTGAACGCCACTTCCTGCTTCACGGAAACGCCATGATCGGCTTCTTCATGAATGAAGATCCGCATCGCCCCATCCTTGAGATCGACCTGCTTGTTCCCCTTGGCGCGCGATTTGCTATTCGTGGCCCACCCGTTGCCTGGCTCGTCGGTCTCTTCTTGCGACTCGGTTCGCTCGAAGTCGTCGGAAAAGATCAGTTCTCCCTCTTCGTCGCCATACGCAACTGCGAGCGATAGAAGGAGAGAGAGAGAGAGGGTCGAGAGATAGCACTTCATCTGCTCTCTGTAGCAAGCGGGTCGCCGCCTGGAAAGACTTCTTTGCAACAGGTTCAACGAAACCCTCCTCCGCCTTGACGCCCTAACGTTCATCCTGTCATCTTCCCCCCATGAAAAGACGTTCCCGGAGACAGGTTCTCCTTGGAGGAATCGGCGCTATGACTTCTCATTCGCTCGTGGCCCAATCGTCTCGCCCAGCTTCTCACTGGCAAATGCCAGACGAAGCCGCGCACCACACTCGGACCTGGATGGCCTTTGGTGCTCAGCACTCGATCTGGGGCCGGCGATTGCTACCCGAAGTTCAGAAGAACCTGATCCAGATCGCCAACACGATCTCCGAGTTCGAACCCGTTTCACTCCTCGTCCGAAACAAAGAACGCAACCTGGTCGGGAAAAAGGTTGGGGCAAATGTGTCATTGCACGGCTGCCCACTGGACGACCTCTGGATTCGCGATACAGGTCCGGTCTTCCTACTCGATGACAAAGGAGGCAAGGCTGCTGTCGATCTCAATTTCAACGGGTGGGGAGGAAAGCAACAACATGCACTCGACCGCAAAGTTGCCGCGTTTGTCGCGAGGAAGGCTGGCGTCAAGCTCTTCGAAACGGATCTCGTTCTCGAAGGAGGCTGCTTCGAAGGCGATGGCGATGGCACTGCCATCCTGACGGAAAGCTGTGTCCTGAATGACAATCGCAACCCCAGCATGTCGAAGAGTGAATTCGAAGATCTCTTTCTCCCCCTCTTCGGACTGAAGAAGATTATCTGGCTCCCCGGGGTGCGAGGGAAAGACATCACCGACGGACATGTTGATTTTTATGCCAGGTTCGTTCGTCCAGGTGTCGTCGCGGCAGGATACGAACCCGACGACTCTTTTGCGGATCACGAAGTGACGCGGGAGAACATCGCACTGCTTCGTGAGGCCTCCGATGCCCACGGCAGGGACCTCAAAGTCGAAGTTCTCACCGCTCCGGGACGAGTTCGGCCCAAGTTCGAGAGCGATGATTTTGCCGCCGGATACGTGGGCTATTATGTCTGCAATGGCGCAGTACTCCTGCAGCAGTTTGGAGACCGCGAAGCCGATGAGGCAGCGCAGGAATCACTCCGTCGACTCTTCCCCGATCGAGAAATCGTTGCGCTCAACGTGGACGGCATCGCTGCCGGAGGAGGAAGCATCCACTGCGCCACCCAGCAGGAGCCAGGACCGTTCTCCTAGATTCCCTCGAGTCTTTCCCCCGCCTCACGAGAATCCCCTCCATGATCCGGCCATGTGCGCTGTTCCATTCCCAGTTGCCCCATCGCCCGATTCGTCCCTACACTTTCTCTCATGCGCACGCTTCTATCGTATTTTTCGGCTCTACTCCTTTTGAGCCTTCTCGCAACCCTTCCTTCTCCTGCCAGTGAACTCTCTGGTTCGAAACCGAACATCATCCTCATCATCACCGATGACCAGGGATATGGTCCGGTCGGGAAGCATGGTCACCCCTGGATTCGCACACCGAATCTCGATACCCTGCACGATACCTCGACGCGATTCGATCGCTTCCTCGTCAGTCCGACCTGCTCCCCGACTCGTGCCGCCCTCATGACAGGTCGACACCCGATGAAAAACGGGATCACCCACACCATCCTCGAGCGGGAGCGGATGACTCTCGACGCAACCATTCTTCCCCAGGTCCTAGGATCGGCGGGGTATTCCACCGGAATTTTTGGGAAATGGCATCTTGGTGATGAAGATCCCTATCAGCCTCACGAGCGAGGTTTCGACGAGGTCTTCATCCACGGGGCCGGGGGGATCGGGCAAGCCTACGCCTGCTCCTGTGCCGATGCGCCGGGGAACAAGTATTTCAATCCGGTGATCCGCCACAATGGTTCGTTCGTGAAAACCGAAGGCTACTGCACCGACCTATTCTTCACGGCCGGACTCGGCTGGATCGAGGAGGTGAAAGACGGCGACGAACCCTTCTTTGCCTACATTACCACCAACGCCCCTCATGGTCCCTTCATCGCTCCCCCGGAGAACGAGAAATATTTCACCGATCTCGGCTTCAGCGAAAAGACCGCCGGGTTCTATGGGATGATCGAGAACATCGACACCAACGTCGGTCGTCTGCTCACGAAACTGGAGGAGTGGGACCTCATGGAAGACACCGTCATCATCTTCATGTCCGACAATGGCATGACAGGAGGTGGCTCCGGCCGTCTCGGCAAAGAGGTGGGGAAGGCACCGGACGGAACTCCGATGCTACCCTACAATGCGAACATGAAAGGCCTCAAGGGCTCGGCCGACGAAGGCGGTGTTCGCGTGCCGTTCTTCATTCGTTGGGATGGAAAGATCAAGGCAGACAACCAGATCGATCACATCGCCGCCCACATCGACATTCTCCCCTCGCTCGCCGCTCTTGCCGGCGCAAAAGTTCCCGAGAAACAGGTCGAAGGTCGAAGCTTCCTCCCCCTCATTGAGAACCCGGATTCCTCCTGGCCAGATCGCTATCTCTTTACCCAGAAAGCCCGCTGGAAGACAGGCGAGGAGCCGAATGACCACCAGTGGAAGAACTACGCGGTCCGGAATCATCGCTATCGCTTCGTCGGTGGCGGAGGAGGCGATGCCGACTCTCTCGCAGAGAAGGACGCCCTCTACGACATGGAGAAGGATCCTGCCCAAACCACCAACGTGATCGCTGACCACGAGGCTGTTGCTTTGGACATGAAGAAAGCCTACGACACGTTCTGGAAGGAAGCTCGGCCGCTCATGGTCAACGAAGAGGCACCGATGTCACCAACCCGCCCCTACCATGTGCTCTTTGAAAAGCAGATGAAGGAAGGCGGGATTCCCGAATGGAAGGCTCCCAAGCTTTGACCCATCCGCAAACCGACGGCATCTAGTCCTCCGACGAACTGGTCGAATCTCCACCCCAACGAGCCGAAAAAGCGTCGTACTGCGTCGCGGTGAACATGTCCGTTTCAACCCTCCAACCGGTGTCCGATTCGCGTTTCAGAACATGACGAAAACCGGCGGCCTCGAAGTGGTTTTTCTTCAGGGTCACCCGATCTTCTGCCGAAAATGCGGCTCGCCCCTTGCGGTGCATCTCCGAGAAATCGAGATGCCTGTCGTTTCCTTCAAACAAGCAGCTGTCGACTGTGAGCTCGGTTTGCGCATTGATTGTCGTTTCCAGGGCCGTTGAAAATCCGCGGATCGTCGTGTTCATGACGCGCAGCGCGGACCCTTCCCCCAACTTGATCCCGACGAGCCCTTCTTTTTCCTGACCCCCTCCTTCGACAAGGGAATCTCTCAGGAGCAGGGTCGCCCCCTTGGTCACGGTGATCCCTTTCTGTGGATTCGCTCGGATCTCGCACCCGATCATCTGGAATTCACCCGAGTGGAATTCGACTCCTCCTCGCCAGGTGTCGAATTCGATCCGGCAATTTTCATAGGTCACCTTGGCCTCGGAATACACATCGACGATCCCGGCACCCGCATTGTGATGGAACCACGAATCGCGGACCACGACTTCTGCGCCATGATGAGACATCCCCTGGTCCATGAAATAGCGCGCCTCCACATTTTCGAAGACGACTCCCGTATTTCGATGGGTCGCATACCCATCTCGTCCTCCATATTCCACCACGAAGTTTTTGACGACGACGTGATCTCCGCCCACGAAGATTCCACCTTCCCGGGTGATCGTTTCGATCCTGACCGAATCACCATTCACGACCTCGGGTGGTCGGATGAAAAGGGTATTGTGCAGAGGGTCGGTTCTTTGCTCGGCCCGATTCTTGTAGAGAAAATAGGACCCGGAAACGAGTTCTTCCCGAGAGGTCACATTCTTCCCTGCTTCGCCATCGAACCAGACGAGCGGGAATCCCCCCTCCCAATGAGAGGCCATCCCCCAGGCATTGTTGGGCAAAGGACGCTGGTAGGAGCCGTCCTCGTTTCTCGTCCACTCCTCAAGAGGGACCTCACGCCGACCGCTCGCGAGACTTCCATGTCCATCGATCACGATGGGCTCCTCCGCGGTTCCGCTCCGGGTGATCCGGATATCAGTCGGCCATGGTTTCTCCTGCGGCAGGATGTGCAGGGTCACGCCCGGTTGCAAACGTTCCAGTCCCGCCTTGATCGTGGCAAGGGGCTGCTCCCAGGTTCCCAGGGAGGAATCGTCTCCCCTCTCGCCATCCACCCAGATTTCTTCGCCTCGGAGAGAGGAGGTCGACAGGTAGAGCGCAGGGAGAAGAAGAATCCAGCGAGAAAGATCGAGCCGCATGCCTGACCTATACACAATCCTGCGTCCCGACACGATCTTTCTTCTGCCACGAATGCACGTCACACCGTTCTTCTCGACTAAGCCCCTCGGCGGAGCGGTCGCAAAGGCGCTACGGGAAGGGCTTGTCTGATCCCGCATTCCTATCGACAGTCTACCCATTCCCTCATGAAACCCCTGCTCCTCTCCTTTGCCTCCCTCGCCCTTTTCGCCCTCCCCTCACTCCAGGCGATCGACACCTATATCGTTGCGGGGCAGTCCAACGGATGGCGTCTCTCCCAGATCGGTCAGATGCCCGGCACCCCAGTCGATCCCGAATCGGAAGACCCGAAGATCTACTACTTCGGAATGAATTGTGTTTCCGAACCGGATTCCTCGGAAATGGTCACCCTCACCCGACTCAATCCCGCCGGCAAGGGATACGGGCTGATCCAGGCTTTGCAGGATCGGGCGGGAGGCGAGGATATCGTGATCGTGCAGTACTGCCGATGCGGAGCACCGGTGACTGAAGAGAAAATCAACAGCTGGTGGCCCGGGGCAGACCCCCAGGGCGGGAAGTCTTTTGACGAAGGTCTCTTCAATCTGTTTGAAACCTACCTGACCAAAGCGAGAGCCCAGAGCCAGTCCCTTCTCGGAGAAGATCTCGATATCAAAGGTCTTTTCTGGCACCAGGGAGAATCCAACGTCAAGACCGATGCGGAGAAGTTCGAAGACGCGATCCAGAACGTGTTCTGGCGTTTTCGGCATATCGTCGGAGACCCGGACCTGCCCATCGTCGCAGGACACATCCGCGACCTCGGGGAAGGTCCGCAGAAAATCAACGCCACCCTCGATCGGGTCGCATCTGTGGATCCCCATCTCTCCACCGTTCCCCTCATCGGCGTCGAGTATGAGCCCGACCGCAATGGGAAACCGGATGTTCACATCGCGACTCCCGGATGCCACAAGCTGGGCAGCGACATGGTGATGGCGATGACTCGGCTCGAAGCCGTGGGGAAACCCTTTCATGCCTACGCCCCGAGCCGCAACGGCAACTCTCTCTGGATCGTGAAGGCCACCCCGTCCGGCGCAAACCTGGCCCTCGAGGCAGTAGAACAAGTTGATCTCGGATTCTCTCCCGCGACGATCACCGATCACCCTTTTCTCCCCCAAGTCTATGTCTCGACCAATCGCGGGAAAGACGGCGTCGCTCCCGGAGCGATGGTCACTCTCGCAGCAGACGGGAAACAGGACTCGATCGTTCCTTTCAATGGCGCCAACGGGTACAGCTACCTGAGTCTCGACCGGGCTCGTAATTTTCTGCTCGGATGCAACTATGGCGATGGCTTCGTCGATGTCTACGAGCTCGACGAAGCGGGGCGAGTCGGGGATCGAGTCTCCAGCCTCAACGAAGGCAGAAAGGCCGCACACTGCGTTCTCCCCTCTCTGGACAATCGCTCGATTTACATCCCCTACGTCAAAGACAGCAACGCACTCTATCAATACCACTTCGACGCCGAAAACGGAGCACTTTCCCCGATGGAGAAACTGGACGCCGAACCTCCCGAAGGAACCGGCCCCCGTCATCTCGCCTATCATCCAACGCTCCCGATTCTCTACTTCAGCAACGAGCAGCATCTCGGCGTATCCGTGTATGACCGCAGCGAGGATGGGAGCCTGACGATCCGCCAGGTCTGTGATCTCCCCGTCGAGAAAATCCCGGAAGAAGGGGTCAGCTCTTCGGATATCGTGATCAGCCCGGATGGTCGCTTCGTTTTTGCCGGCATCCGCGGTCACAAGCATGATTTCGATTTCATCTCTCGATACGAAGTGCTTGATAACGGGGAGCTGAAAGCGCTCGGAGTCACCCCCGCCGATGCCATCCCCTGGGGCCTGGCTTTGTCTCCAGACGGCCGATGGCTCCTCGCGACAGGATTCAAGTCGGGAACCCTGATGGCCTATCGGGTCGGAAATGAGGGTGAGTTGACACGAGTGGACACACTGGAGTGGGACGAGAATATTTCCGATATCGTGACCCGATGATGGAGTTTTCCGTTTTTCGTTCCCAGAGTGCTATTCTCTTGCCGGACTGCGAGGAGGGAGGCACCATTCCAGCCCATGGGTAAGGTCTTTCTTCCATTCTTTCTTCTTCTCGCAAGCGTGGGCGAGATAACGTTGCTCGCTCAAAGCAACCCTCGGTCAGGCATGGGGCAACTGGGGACCGAACCGGAGATGGTTCCAGCTCCCGGCACTACCGATCAATTTTTCTGGGTTCAGAAATCCTCCTCGGAAGATCTCTTCCTGACCCCCAACGAAGTCTTCTTTCCCATCCGGGGTCCCCGGGCAGCTGGGAAGGGAGACGTACCCGACATCGCGAATCTCAACGGCGGGAATTCGTTTTCCCACATCGAGGGATGGAAGGAGGGGCATATCGCGGAATGGGGCATCTTTCTTCCCTCCGCAGGAACCCTCCAGGTTCAATGGCAGATCGAAGGGGGCGGCTCCTTCTCGCTCCTGGACGAAGAAGGAAAGGCTACCCCGCTGCGAGGGAGCTCGATCGAGACCTCCATGGCAACACCGGGGCAGCAATCGATTCGCTTGCGCTGTGATGCGGGTACTCCCGCCACGCGAGTTTCCTTTCTCCACTTGAGTGGTTCGGCTATTGCCGGCGCAGGCGTGATTCGGAAACGCTGGCGACCCGCTGCCGCTCACACCAAATTCACCAGCTCGAAAAATCCTGACAAAGTCAGACTCTGGATCATGGAAATGGACGCGGTCCCTGGTGATCTCGGCTTCTACTGCCCCATCACGACACCGTTCGGCTACTACGGGCCGACCTGGAAGGCCGATGGAACCGTAAACAGCGGATTCAACTTTTCCCTCTGGTCCTTTGGGCGAGGCGCACCGGAACCACCCATCGAGCAACTCTCTCATCTTCTCGCGATCGGGAATCCCGATGCAAAATTCAGCGGCTTCGACCATGAAGGAACGGGAGTAAAAATCCGAGGATGGGAACCTCTCGAAGGAAGAACAGGACAGCGCCAGGCGATCGCTCTCCGGGTCGAGCCCGGGGAGCGCTACGACACCTATTTTTCATACTTCTATGCCAGCGACGAACAGAGATGGCGACTGTTCGGTGCGGGAAAGAAATGGAACAAGGGCAAACCGCTCTCCTCCCTCTGGGTGGGCAGCTTTGTCGAGGTTCCCGGGCCACCTCCGGTCCAGCGCACGGGTCCCTATGAGCGCACGATGCGCTATCGAGGTTGGATCCTCGACGAAGAAGGGAAACTCCTCGCACTCGACCAGATGAGCAACGGAAACGTGAACAAGGAAACCGGGCTCACCCACACCGATCGCGGTACAACAGAAGATGGCTGGTTCTACCTGACCACAGGAGGGTGGACTTTCCGGAAACCACCTGCCGATGGCGAACCCATCGCGATGCCTGACACAGCCACTTCCGACGCTCCCTTCCTCGACCCGAAAAAGCTCGCCGTTCTCCACTCGCTCTCTTCTTCCATCGAAGCCAGCCAGCTGGAACGGCGCAGCGGGAAAGCTCGCATCACTTTCGACCTTCAGAATCAATCCACCATCGAGGAAGCCATCCTCTACTTCGGCTCCGACGAAGGACTGACTTTTGCAGAGCGTTGGGCCCAGAACGTCCCGATCCCCGATATTCGTAAAGGGAAGAATCAATTCGTCTTCGATGATCCGGATCCGTCCCGACCGCTACGGGCTCGACTGTATCTCAAGACCGAGGAAGGCCAGTTCTGGTCCAGCACGACTCTTACCGCCCCACCGGCCGAGTGAGGCCCAGGAGGACCGGGGAGGACGTTCTTGCTCGGCGCGGGGGCAACGAGAACGTTCCCCCTCCTTTCGAATCTGATCGAATCGCTTGCCAGAGGAGAGAGGTCCGAAAAGATTCCGCTGGGAGAGCCAGTAATGCGCCATCCCAATCCGACGGCAAACGCAGATCAGGAATTGCGGGGGCGGATTCATGAGGGAAGCTTCCCTTCATGAGATCGCGAGTTCTGCTTTTCGTCCTCACTCTTTCTCTCGCCGCCTCCCTGTCCAGGTCGTCCGATTGGCCCCACTGGCGCGGCCCGAACCACGATGGAATTTCCCTGGAAGCAATCCCGGAGAACCTCCCAGAGTCGCTTCCGATCGCATGGAAGGCCAAGGTCGGCATCGGATTCTGCACCGTTTCCGTTGTCGGAAACCGCGTTCTGACGATGGGGAACCAGGACGACCGTGACACCGTCTGGTGTCTCGATGCGGAGAGCGGGGAAGTTCTCTGGAAACACACCTACGACTGCCCCCTCGATCCCCTCTACTACGAAGGAGGGCCAGGGGGAACCCCAACCGTTCACGAAGGGTCCGTCTACACACTCAGCAAGAAGGGTCACGCTTTTCGACTCGACCTGGAAACGGGAAAGGTGATCTGGGAACGGGATCTTCTCGCCGATCATGAGTTTGCCCTTCCCGAATGGAGCTTTGCCTGTTCTCCCTACATCGATGGGGATCGAGTTCTCCTCAATGTCGGGCGCGGCGGTCTGGCCCTCTCGCGGGAAACGGGGGAAACCCTCTGGATGCCGTCGACTGAAACCTCCGGGTATGCCACCGTCGTTCCGTTTCCAGGCGGAGAATCCGCCGCATCGCATCTGCTTTTCTCCGCCAAAGCGCTGATTGCTTTGGATTCCTCTTCGGGAAAGGAAATCTGGAGCTACCCCTGGAAGTCGAGTCGCGACGTCAATGCTGCAGACCCTGTTGTCGTGGGAGATCGAATTGTCGTCTCCTCCAGCGCGGGCACAGAAATGCTGATCCCTGGATCCGGCGGATCCGAGCCGACTGTTTCCTGGAAGCAGCACGACCTGAAATGGTATTTCAATCCGGGAGTGAAGATCGGTAACCATCTCTACTCTCTACACGGCACAACCCATCGGCCGACGGAACTCATCTGCACCGATGTCGAAACCGGGGAGACAATCTGGTCGGAAGAAGGTTTCGGAAGCGGTGGACTCAAAGCAGCCGGGGAGATCGTGATCGTATTTGATCTCGGCAAGCTGACTCTCTTCCGGGCCACCCCGGAGGGTTTCACCCCCCTTCTCCAGCAGCAGGTTCTCGAAGGGAAATGCTGGACCTCCCCCGTATTCTCCAACGGCCGGATCTACTGCCGCAACGCGGCGGGGGATCTTGCCGTGGTCGAAGTCGTCTCAAAGTAGAGGGTCGCTCACAGCCCCCGGATTGTGAGGAGAACAGAGGATTGCCTCCTCTGAACCGTCATGCCACTTTGGTCAACAGCGTATCGCTACCGCTGGGCACCTTGGGAAGAGCTCCTGTGATGAGTGACCGAATCCCATCCTGAAGCGAAACCCGGGATCGAAACGAAAGAGCGCGTTCGGCCTTCTTCGTAGCCCCCAGCGAATCTTGAATCTCACCGGGTCGCGCCAACTCGAAAATTGGCTCAGGCGCATCTGGATAGATCTTCTGAAACGCCTCGAGGATATCGAGTATCCGGACAGCGCGACCAGTCGAAATATTGTATTCTCCTGTCCCGACCTCTTCTCGAGTCGCAGCAGAAGCAACGGCTCGCGCCACATCGAAAACGGAAACGGAATCCCGAGTCTGGGTTCCGTCCCCATAGACGGTGACCGGCAAACCACGTGAAAAGCGATCTGCAAAGATCGACATGACTCCCGAATAAGGAGATCGAGGATCCTGCCGTGGACCATAGACATTGAAGAAGCGAAGAGAGACCGCGGTCATTCCGAAGGTATGGGCATGACCGGCCAGCAGCTGCTCGGAAAGTCGCTTCGCGGATCCATAGAGATTGATGGGATCCGTCGTACTGTCTTCGCGGATCGGGAGTTCTTCGGTGTCACCGTAGACCGCCGCCGAGGAAGAGAAAACGATTCGAGAAATCCCATGAGTCCTTGCCGCTTCGGCGACTCGCTGGGTGGATTCCAGGTTCAGCCGAAAGTTCAGGTCCGGCTCTTTGTCAGCCCGCACCCGCGAACTCATGAATTCCCGATCCCACTTCTCTGCAGAGTCCATGAAAGATTCTTCTCCCGCATTCTCGCGCCCACTCCGAATTCTCTTCACGATTGCCCGCGGAGACTCCTTCGGTGGCTCGTCGCTGCACATTCTCGACATGGCGAATCGCCTCAAACAGGACGGGCACGAGGTGGAAATTCTCATTGGAGGCACCCCGACAGAAGAAGTCCCACGACGATATGCCGCAGCCGGACTGCATTTCCGGTGTATCGAGTCCATGGGACGGCACATCCATCCGCTCCAGGACTTTCGTGCGATCCGAGAACTGAGAAAACACTTCATCGAGTTCCAACCAGATCTCATTTCCCTGCATTCTTCAAAGGCTGGCGCACTCGGCCGACTCGCTGCGATCGGTTTGAACTGCCCCGTACTCTACACCCCACACTGCTGGTCCTTCGTAGAGGGATTCCGAAAAGCATGGCTCTACCGGTGGATCGAAAAACGTCTCGCTCCTCTTGCCGCCAAGATCATTACCGTCAGTGAAGACGAGCGAACCTTCGCCCTTCAATCCGGAGTCAGTCACTGCGATCAACTGGTGACCATTCACAACGGCGTACGAGACCGGTTTCCCCAAGGGACGCCGGCTCGCGAAGAGAACGATGCAACACGAATGATCATGGTCGCTCGCTTCGAGGAGCAGAAGAATCAGAAGCTCCTCATCCGCGCACTTCATCGTCTCGGCCATCTCTCGTGGGACCTGACCTTGGTCGGGGACGGGCCCTTTCGCGAAGAATGTGAGGTACTTTCCAAGTCCCTTGGGCTCTCCGACCGCATTCACTTCAAAGGGTACTGCAGTGACATTCCCGGACTTCTCGTCGAACACGATCTCTTTCTCCTCATCACCGCTGGGAGGGATTTCCCCGAAGCACCCTCGAAGCCATGGGAGCTGGACTCCCTGCCCTCGTTTCGGATGTCGGTGGCAGTCGAGAGATGATCCATCCGGGAGAGAACGGCTTCCTCGTCGAGCCCGAGAACGAAAACGCTCTCGTCGACACCTTGGAGAAAGCCCTCTCTCGTCCGCTTGCGCTGCACCGCATGGGGGAAAAAGGCCGCGAGACTTTCCTGCAGGCCTTCAGTTTCGGGATTATGTTTCAAAAGTATCTCAGACTTTATGCCGAACTCGTGCCGAATGCTCTCGAGTCTCCTGAAAAAAAACCTGCCCCCCTGCCCTCCTCGCAGCCGGTCCTCCACGCGTAAGCCCAAATTTCCACCTGCTCGCAATCCATTCTTCTCCTTTCATGAAAGACCTCGCCGTCCTGATCCCTTCCTACAACGACAATGAGGCGTTGCGGAAAACCCTCCGATCCATCGACGAGAAGGACAACTCCTTCACCGTCGTGGTCGTCGACGACGGAAGCCCGGAACCTGTCGAGATTGACCAAAGTGAGTATCTCTTTTCCATCAAGCTGATCCGTTTGCCGGAGAACCAAGGGATCACCGGAGCCTTGAATGCCGGTCTTCGCTACATCCTCGACGAGGGCTTTGCCTATATCGCTCGCCTCGATGCTGCCGATCTGAATCGTCCCGCACGGCTTCTCACTCAATACCAGCGAATGAAGGAGGAATCTGATCTCGGCATGTTAGGGTCGAACGTGGTCTTTCGTGATGAAACCACTCACAAAGCCCTCTTCACCACCAACTTGCCCCTGAGCTCGGAATCGCTCCGTCGCCGGATCGTTTTTCACAATTGCTTCATCCATCCCAGTGTCATGATCCGGACTGCAGTTCTGAAGACGACCGGACTCTACGACCCACGTCACCGCCATATCGAGGACTTCGTCCTTTTCACTCGCATCACCGAAGCAACGAAAACGGCCAACCTCGAGCAACCTCTCGTCGACTGCTACATTCGAGCGCAGGGGATCAGTGGAAAGAACTTCCGTGCACAGATGCTTTCGGGAATCCGTTTCAAGCTTCAGAATCCCAGGCCACTCGACGGCCTCTGGTGGGGTGCACTCATCAACCGCACCGCGAAAATGTTCTTTCCTCCGACATGGCGGACCCGCATCAAGAAAGCGTTGGGATTCGCACGAGGCAGCGAGTCGTCGGAGACGCCTGCAGAGAAACCTGCCTGATCCCGGAGTGCTTCGATGGCATTGCAGCGGAAACTACGAGAAGTGGGACACTGGCTGGCGAGCCGGGCCAAACCGCGCTGTGGCGCGCTCCTCTATCATCGGGTTGATGAGCCGGAGAACGACCCCTTTCGGCTCTGCGTCTCACCGGAATATTTCGCCGGGCACATGGAAAGCCTGGCCCTGTCCGGTCGAGCTCTTTCCGTACCGAAACTGCAAGAGCATCTCTCCGACGGAGAGCTCCCGTCCGGAAAAATCGCGGTCACCTTTGATGACGGTTATCTCGACAACCTCGAAGTGGCCTTGCCGATTCTCGAGCAGTTCGAAATCCCGGCCACCCTCTTTGTCACGACCGGCAATCTCGGCCAGCCCTTCTGGTGGGACCGACTCGCGAACCTGATTCTTCTCGCCCCTAACCTGCCGGAGCTACTCTCCTTTCCATCCTCCTCGAAGTCCATCCCCACGACCTCGAAAACCCGACGAGAGCTCTTCGACTACATCACCCTCGAACTTCGCCAGCGTGCCCCCGCGTTCCGCGAAGAGATCCTCAAAACATGGGAGTCGCTCATCGACGCCCCTTCCCTTGCTCCTCAGCAACGATGCCAGAGCGAAGAGGAGCTGAAACGGTTCGCTCAGCATCCGCTCATCGAGATCGGTGCCCACAGTGTTACTCACAGTCGTCTCCTCGCACTCCCCTATGAAAAACAGGCAGAGGAGATCAAGACCTCGGCGGATCGACTCGCGAAGATCACGGGAACGGAGGTCACGATCCTGAGCTACCCCTTCGGACTACGCGGGCGGGATTTCAACGGCGACACGATCGCTGCGGCAAAGGAATCCGGTATCACCCAAGCCTTCGCCGCCAATCGCGGTGTCATCACTTCCGATTCCGACGGCTACGCGCTTCCCCGGTTGTGGATCCACAATCGGGACCACACCGCCTTTCAGACCGAGATCGACCGCTGGGTCTGACCTCCCCTGTCCGAATCGCTCCGCACGAGGAAAATTCCCGTGAGGAAAACAAGCCAGAGAAATCCGACCGTGGAAGGTCCAAAACAATCGGACAACTGGCTGCAGATCACATAGTTGCTGGCCCCGAAAAAGCAGGCCAATCCACGAATCTCCGTCTCGCTCGTATTCCCCCGTAGCATCCCGAGTGCCCGGATTCCCGTTCGTAACAGGATCGCAAGACAGAGCAACGCGATCGCCGCCGCTCCGAAAATCCCGATGCCCTTGAAATAGTCGAGGACAAGATTGTGGGAGTGAGCCACTCCGAGAACTTTCTCGCCGGCACCCGTGCCGATCAACCAATGAGCCTTCCCCTGCCGAATCGCCTCGGCCCAGAACATCTGGCGGGATTCGATCGATTGATAGTTCGAAACCCCTCCCTCGATGATGGATCGGATCTTCTCCGCGACCAGCGGGCTCAGTTTCTCCGCAATCGAAAGACCGAACATCCAGAGAAACGCTCCGAGAAACACGATCCCGATGACCACACCGAGAATGCGTTTGAACTCTCTCGTCTGCAGAGCAAGGAGGAGATAGAAAATCACCCCGGTCAGGAAGGCAACCCCCATGGCCGACTTCGATCCAGCCCGGAATGCCGTATAGGCAAAGGCCACCAGAAAAATTGCCCACCCCACTTTCCATGTCAGCTTCCTGGCACGGGAAAATTCGTATACCACGAGAGGAACAATCGTGGTCAGGGCAATGGAATGCTGGATGGAATTTTCGAACCCGTTCCGCGCCCGATATTCCTCATAGATCAGTGATTTCACTGGAGGCAGGACCGTCGCGAGCAGAATCGGGATCATGCTGAAGACCACCGCCCCTGCGATCATCACCATGGGAATCTGCCGAAGCCTCTCCGGTGCAAGGTATCCGACCACAAGGAGATGCGCGAAGAGGGTCAGCGGGAGCAAACTCGGATAGATGATACGAAAACTCCGGATCGGACTCTCGCTGTTGACGATCGAGAGCAAGCTCAGCGCCACCATGAGAAGCAACAGGGCAAACTCAAAACGAACCGCACTCAATCGATCGAGAACATAGCCACGCGGCAGTCTCACGAGGAGAACCCCGATCAGCAACAGACCTGGAGCGGCAAGTGTCAGCGAAAAGGTATCGCCCAAGGAAAACGGTCGCACCAACCAGATACTGATCGAAAAGATCAAGAGCGGCAGGATGACCAAGGCAGAGAGAAACCTCGAGGTGCGCACCTCGTTTCTCCTCTGCAGCAAAGCAGTCTCGTAGTTCCAGGAACCGGACGAGGACGGATCATTCATGCCCACCTCCTCGCTCGTGCCTTCGACCGGCCTGCACCGCACAAACCAGGTAGAGAACTTTCTCCACGATCAGCCCGATGCCCAGCACGATGGCCAGCACGATGGCCAGCACGATGGCCAGCACGATGGCCAGCAC
>JARGNI010000100.1 GCA_029213195.1 Verrucomicrobiales bacterium | reverse complement strand
CAGTTTTTTATTATGGCTACTCCAAGCAAAGGTAAAGCGAAAGTAAAGGTCACTGCCACTGGCAAGAAGGTCTCCTATGGGCAGGCTGGAAAGGCCAGTGACGGTGGTTCTCGTGTACGAGCAGGCACTAGCAAAGGCGATGCTTATTGCGCGAGGTCTTTAGGTATCAAGAAACAACTATCTAAAAGACAACAGAATGATCCCAACACGCCTAACAACTTGAGCCGTAAGCGCTGGAAGTGTAAAGGCGCAAAGTCTATGAAGAGCGGTGCTACTTATGAGTGAAGGTCTATACGCTAACATCCACAAGAAACGCAAGCGAATCAAGTCTCAGAAGGCCGCTGGCAAAACGCCTGAGCGGATGCGTAAGGTAGGATCTAAAGGCGCACCAACAGCACAAGCCTTTAGGAATTCTGCTAAAACTGCTAAAGGAGCTACATACGAATAATGGCTACTGTCGCTCAAGTTGCAAAGTCCTCGCTACAGAGGATATTGGTACAAGCTAGTGAAGCTCCATTAGAGCCTGACGAGTACCAAGACTTTATATTCTCTATGAATAATTACATGGCTGAGCTAGATGCCCAAGGCATTCAGCTTGGCTATACAGTTGTGACTGATCTTGGTGATGAAGTAACTATCCCAACAGGCGCACTGCGCGGACTTATCGCTAACATGGCGATTGAAGTCGCACCAGACTACAACGGAGTCATCTCTGGAGGCTTGCAGAAAGCAGCTCGTGATGGGTTCAACACAATGCGTATGCTTGGACAAAGCATGGGCAAAAGTAGATTTCCTTGTACGCTTCCTATTGGCTCTGGCAACGAAGACAATGACTTCGGCATGAATGGTCATTTCTATCCAGATCAAGAAGCGGCAATCCTTGCAGAGACAACTGGCGCTATAGCCTTGGAGGTCAACACCAATGGTTAAAAGAGCGGATGGACGCAAGAAGTCGGACTTTGTAGCTCAGGACACGGTTCTGGCAAATTCCTTTATGGATTACTTTGTCAATAATACGAACTATAGAATCAGCTATCAGGATTTGGTTGCTGGTCTAGGTGTTACTGGATCAATCGTCACTACAGGCGATGTGTCAGGCTCTCCGGTTCTTGAGATAGATGGCACTGTTAATAAGATCCGAAACATAGAAAACGGCTCTGGCATTGTTACCTCAATCACTCCTACTAACGGCGTTAAAGTAAGCCACAACTTCACGGCTAACGCTGATGGTCTTCCAATACTGTTAAACACAACAGCAGCCTCTCCTACAATTGCTAGTATTGTTGCAGGTAGCGGTATTAGTGTAGCTGCGGTTAATGCTGGCGGCATTCAGATAACGTCTATTGCTGATGAGATAAACGCTCAGGTCACAATGCACGACAATTCAACTGCCACAACGATTTCTACAACAAGCACTCCTGTAAAAGTAGCAGGCACATTTGTTGTAGGAGAAGTTTCTACTTTTACAGCAGACAATACAGGCAAGCTGACTTACACAGGCGCAACCACAACTACAGTTCAAATTGTGGCTTCTGTGACTTTGGATGTTGTTGGGACTAATCAGGATCTAACGGTTCATTTATTTAAGAATGGAATTTCATTACCTAACGCAAAGATTTCCAGAACAGTCACTTCAGGATCAGCAGGAAACGTAAGTTTGTTCTACAACGTATCAATGGCTGCTTCTGATTATGTAGAAATCTATGTCGCTAATGGCTCAAGCACTAATAACATAACCGTGACGGACTGTTTGTTCGGAGTATCTTAGATGCCTAAAGTAGTCCTGCCTATAGCGAACGGATTCTACGAGAGCGACAGCTTGCCTATATCGGCTCAGGAGTGTGTGAACTTCTATCCGAATATTGCTCAAGCTCCTGCGTTGAATCAAGAGACGCTATACGGCACGGCTGGACTAGAGGAAGTAGCAAACGCCAACAGCCTTACTGGTAACAGAGGCGCACACGAGATGAATGGTGTGCCTTACTTCGTTATTGAAAACAGACTGTACAGCATGGCTGCTGACTTCACGCTGACCTTCATTGGTGAGATAGCTGGCGATACCAGAGTCTCAATGGCTGATAACGGCACACAACTTCTTGTCTTAGTTCCTAATGGGAACGGATACATCTACAACCACGTTGCGGACACATTCGCTCAAATCACAGATGCAGACTTTACTGCGAACGGAAATCCTCAACTGGTTGTTTATATTGACGGCTATTTCTGTTTAACCACTGACAGTAAGAAGTTTATTGTTAGCGCGTTGAATGACGGACTTAGCTACAACGCTTTGGATTTCGGTACTGCCGAGTCTGATCCTGATGAGATTGTTGCTCCTATTGTTTTTAAGAACCAGTTATTTATAGGAGGTTCGCAGACGATAGAAGCATTTCAGAACATTGGCGGCGCTGACTTTCCTTTTCAGAGAACTGGCTTGTTCTTATCTAAAGGTATTGCTAGTCCGTTTAGTATTCAGTCCTTGCAGGGTACGTTTGTATTCATTGGATCTGGTCAGAACGAATCTCCAGCAATCTGGGCTTTTGAAGGCAATGATGCAGTTAAGATATCTACAACTGCGATAGACAAAGAGCTAAGCAATCTTACGCAAGACCAAGTGACCTCTATTTACTCATGGGGATACGCTGAGAAAGGCGCTTACTTTGTTGGGTTTGCCTTGCCTAGTAGCACATTAGTCTACGACATCATTACCAAGCGATGGCATGAAAGGAAGTCTGTTATTGAAGGTGATCTTGGAGGCTACCGTGTTACTGCTTTGGTAAGAGCCTATAACAAGATATGGGCAGGCGATTTAGTAGACGGCAGGATAGGAAACTTAGATCCTGACTTCTACACAGAGTACGGCACAGAGATTAGACGCTCGATAGTGACTCAGCCTTTCCAGAACAACATGGAATCGTTTGTAGTTCCTGAGATAGAACTAACCGTTGAAAGCGGTGTTGGTAATGCCGCTGCTCCTGATCCTCAAATTGGCATGGCTCGCAGTCGGAACGCTAAGACTTGGAGTGACACTCGCTTCCGTAGCATTGGCAAGGTTGGTGAGTATAACCATAGACCTATTTG
Source organism: Verrucomicrobiales bacterium (assembly GCA_029213195.1). Classification (GTDB taxonomy): domain Bacteria; phylum Verrucomicrobiota; class Verrucomicrobiia; order Verrucomicrobiales; family DEV007; genus Arctic95D-9. The sequence continues at coordinate 828 of JARGNI010000100.1, read as the reverse complement.
GCGTAGAAACGGCAGAGCGGCTAGATTTGAGTTATTTAGGTTTACAATGAGCGATCCTGTAAAGCCTGTGATTATACAAATGACTGCTGACATAGAAGGTGTTCAGTGAGCTATAAATTAAATGCTGCACAACCGATAGTAGAGCCTAATGGGACAATGAGTCAGGCGTTTAGACAGTTTACTCAAGAGGCTACCTTAAGCATTCCGATAGTTGGAGTCGGAAGTCCTGAAGGTGTTATAGAGGCTGTACAGTATAGTCTTTACTTAGACAGCGCAGGCTCTGCTGGAGCTATACAATACAGGAAAATGCTACCTAGTATTGGCGGCGACAGAAAGCAAGGCTGGATTCTTGTTTGATTACCAGAACGGTAGACGCTGACTTCATAAGATCATTTGTTACCGGATCTGATGTGTTTGATGAGATTAGCGAGGATAACTTCTCACGAAATGAGTGGTATCCAGATATGCACACAGGCTGGTTTCTTCATACGGAAGATGATGAGGTTTGCGGACTCTGGATGGCTGAGATGCGAAACAGCATCACTATAGAGATTCATCCAATGATCTTGAAAGAGTTCAGAGGAAAGAAAGCGTACAAAGGCGCTAAAGAATTTTTTACTTGGATAACAAAGAACACCAAGTATGAGAAGGTAAACGCAGAGATCGCCACTTGCTTTCCTAATGCTAAGATGTTTGCGGTACAATGCGGCATGAAGTTAGAAGGCACAATCAGGCGGTCTTTTAAGAAGAACGGCGAAATACATGACCAATGGTTACTAGGCATCACTAGAGAAGAACTAGAGGCGAGATATGAGTAAGTTAGTCAAA
>JARGNI010000009.1 GCA_029213195.1 Verrucomicrobiales bacterium | reverse complement strand
AAAAAAATCTCTAGCAAGAAGAAACGGAAGGAAGTTGATCTATTTTTCAAACAACGAGTAGAAAACGGAGATTGGTATTGTCTCTACCTCCAACTCAGTTCTTTCAGTTCGCCGTGCAAGGGGTGGTCCTGATTGATGCAGCGGAGTTCCAATTGCATTCCTTTCGGGGAGAGCGTCGCGCGAACCCAGCCGTTGGGGCGGCCATCTTTGAAAACATAGGCAGTTGGAGGCAGATTGACGAGATGGACGCCACTCGGTTCTTTTTTGAGGTTCCAGCTGTGACTATGCCCATAGATGTAGGCCTTTGCTGCTGGGTTCTCGGTTAGAGTATCGAGAAATTCGCGACTATCGATGAGTCCTGCGATCTTGATCTTTTTCTCGGAGGGAATCACGTCTTCGCGAACGACCTGGGGATAGTGATGGCCTACGAGGAGGGCAGGCTTTTCAGGGTTTTTCCGGAGACGCTCTCTCAGCCATTCTCGCTGTTCTGTCCCGAGTTCTCCCTCGACCTTGTTCACGAAGCGCAGCGTGTCGAGGAGGATCCAATCGGCTTGAGGCGTCTCGATGACGCTGCAGTGCTTGCTTTCGAGGGCGGAGGATTCGGTGTGGCCTTCGAAGGCCTCGTAGAACGTTTCTCGATTGTCGTGGTTTCCGAGGGTGAAGTGGATGGGGATCTTCGCATCGGCCAGGGGTTGGAGAATCGCGGCGAGGGTGGTGTAGTCTCCGGGTTGCCCGTCGTTGTAGGCGCAGTCGCCATCGATGAGGACTCCGGACAAGGACTCTTTCTCCTTGAGAAGGTCGGTGACGACGGCCCGAAGATTATCTGCCAGGTGTGTGTCGCGCGCACGAAACTCCGGATCGGCGGCGATGTGGGTGTCCGCGAGGAGTGCCCAGGTAGATGTGGTTGCCGCCTGGGCCTGACCGGTGACGAGAGCAGAGGGGGCAAGGGTGAGAATGGCACTGTCGCGAAAGAAGCGCCGACGAGAGCGGGGATCGAGATGGATGGGCATGGCGCGATTGTGACGAATCACACGGCGGCCGGAAAGACAGAAGCGTCACGATTTTGTCTCCTTTCATCGTGGAGGAGCCTCCATCGGGAGAAATCCTGAAGAATGATATTTCAGGTTGCTGAATTATCAAAAAGACATAAATTATGAAAATTATATCAATTGATCCAGCTGGCTCGCTTCCTGATTTACTTCTTTTTCACCCTCTCCGGTTCGGTCGCCTTGATCTACGAATCACTCTGGTCCCGTTATCTGAAGCTTTTCCTCGGGCATTCGTCCTATGGGCAGATCGTGACCTTGATCATGTTTATGGGCGGGATCGGATTGGGATCCTTTCTTGCCGCGCGGTATCTCCGGAAAGTCAAAAATCCGTTTCTGACCTACGCCCGGATCGAGGTTGTCGCAGCGATTTTCGGATTTGGATTTCATGCCGCCTATGAGTTGATGACAGGCTGGTTTTTCGAGCAGGCCGCCATGCTGCAGGGCGCCAGCCCGATGCTTGCGGACATCGTGCAGATTGGGATCTGCCTGCTCTTGACGCTGCCTTTCGCAACCCTGCTGGGGACCACCTTTCCTCTTCTTGCCGCCGGGATGATCCGTGGATTTCCCGATGGTGGAAAACGATCTCTTCCCATGCTCTACTTTGCGAATTCGCTGGGCGGAGCCGCTGGTATTCTCTGTTGTTCCTATTATCTCATCTCTGCCTTCGGTACGATCGGGGCCTTGCAGATCGCGTCGCTCGGAAATCTTGTCGTGGCGATCGGATTCTTTGGTCTTCATCGCGCCGGGGTGGGATCCAGCTTTGTCGTCTCGAGCGAGGCCAAGACGGAGGAACCTTCGATTCCGTCTTCGGATCTTTCACCAAAGTCTCCACCGCGGGTCGCGCTCTGGTTGATGGTCGCTGCCGGCACTGGACTGGCTTCGTTCATCTATGAGGTCGGTTGGATCCGTCTCCTCAGTCTGATTCTCGGATCGTCGACCCACTCCTTCGATGCGATGATTTCGGCCTTCATCCTGGGCTTGGCTTTTGGAGGGCTGTTTGTGCGCCGCATTCTCAATCGCTTCAACGGAGATCTCGCGCCGGTTCTCGGCACGATCCAGGTTCTGATGGGAGTGTTTGCCGCACTCAGCCTGTATCTTTACCGACCGTTCTTCGATATGGTGCAGGCTTCGCACAGTCTTTTCGCGAAGACGGAGGCGGCGTTTCCCCTGCACGCAGTCTTCAAGTATCTTCTCTGTCTCGCGCTGATGTTTCCGGCTGCATTCTGTGCCGGGATGACTCTACCGTTGATCACCTGGCGGCTCGTCCGCGAGACAGGACGGGAAACCTTTACGGGGCTCGTCTACGGATGGAATACGATTGGTTCGATTCTCGGTGCCGCGGTCGCTGGGCTCGTCCTGATGCCCCTTCTGCAACTGAAATGGACGATCTTCACCGGAGCTGCTCTCGACATCGCTCTCGGTATTGCTCTGCTCACCGTGGGGACATCGTCGTGGCGGGCCAGGAGCCGGGTCGCGAGATCGGTCTGGGGAATGAACGGGTTGCGCGTCGGAGCGTGTGCGCTGATGGCTGCAGCCCTGCTTCCGGCATTCTTCACGGATTTCGATCCTTCCGTTCTTTGCAGCGGAAAATACCGGAGAGCGACGGCTTCATCATCGGACATCGTGGAGGTTCGTCATGGGAAAACCGCGACGATCTCGGTGGGACAGTCCGGGCCGAACCGATTCATCGCCACCAACGGAAAATCAGACGGGGCCATCTGGATGGGCGAAGAGGGGAGCTTCTCGTGGGAGAAACTCAGTGACGAAGGGACCGTGGCGATGTTGGCCGCGCTCCCCATGTTGACCCGGGATACAGAATACGATGCGGCTCTCATTGGCATGGGCACGGGGATGACGGGACATTACCTGCTCTCCGATTCCCGCCTTCGCTCTCTCGACCTGATCGAGATCGAGGACGCGGTGATCGATCTCGCGCAGCACTTCCGTCCGCGGAACGAACGCCTCTGGAATGATGATCGGCTCTCCATCGTGGTGGACGATGCCAAGCGGCACTTCTATGCCAACCGGAAACAATACGACGTGATCATTTCCGAACCGTCCAACCCCTGGGTTTCCGGAGTTTCCGGGCTCTTCACGAAGGAGTTCTATGAACACCTGCGACACTTCCTCAAGCCGGGTGGAGTTCTTGTTCAGTGGGTGCACGGGTATGAATTTCGCGATGATCTCATGATCTCGATCTTTTCTGCCCTCGATACTTTCGAGAACTTTGAAGTCTACCAGGTGCCTGAAAACGACGGGGATTTCATCGTCGTCGCCGGGGATGGAGAATTCAATTTCATCGATGCCATGGAGTTGGCCGCGAAGTCGAAGCTCGATGAGGATCTCGCCTACCTGGGGAGAGAGATCGAGCTGTTTGGTCCGGGGAACTTCCTTGTCTCCTGCAAGACCTTGCGTCCGAACCTGGATGAATTTCGAGCGCTCACCAATTCGGACTACTTTCCGTATGTCGAGCAGCACGCCGAGACGGCCTTTTTCACCTCGAACCGGGTCCAGCTTCCCTCTGCGCTTCAGGATGCCTTTCACGGATATACCGACATCATGGAGCCGGGACGGGCGCGGCAAGCGAGAGAGATGAGAGTGGCGCTCGAGAGGGCGCGTGCCGATGCCGGCAGGCAGGAGGAACCGAGTCAGACCGAGAAGCGTCTCGACGGTCTTCTTGCGGATCCTGACAAGAACGCAGACTGGGTTCACATCGAGCAGCTACTGCTCACTGCGACCGTTCGTTCTCGTGGCACCAAGTGGTGGCTGGAAGAAAGGCATGTCGAGAAGCTGCGCAAGGCCATCGATCGCGGAGTCGTCCCAGGTGAAATGGTGAAGCGATTCCACCTTCTCGAGCACCTTGCGGTCGGGAATCTCGATCAGGCTGCCGCGATCCTTTCCGATGCGGTGAAGAAGGCGTCGCCAGAGATTCTGCAGGAGCCCTATTGGGTGAGAACCTTTCTCTCTGCGGCCTTGCGAAGCGGAGATCGGGAAACGATCCAATTCCTGATGCAGGAGAGCGTGGGGAAATGCGGTCGCCTTTCCCCGGACGAGCGCATCATGATCCAGGGATTCGTGCGCCAGGAAATGACAAAGGAGCCGCAGGGACTTGTGGCGCAACCCTGATTCGAGTTTCTTTGTTGTGCTTTTGATAGGGATCGGTGTGAAGCATTTCTGCGAGGGGCCGGTGGCGTTTTCCCGGGGCATCAAGTCTTTACGCAGGGACGGCAAAAGGGTTGCATAGTGCTCTATGACAAGTCGTATTCCTGTCCTTCTTTTTTTCGCCGTTCTAAGTTTCTCTCTGGTTGCGTCCGCGTTCGCGCTGGATCGGAAGCCCAACGTCATCTTCATCCTCGCCGACGACCTCGGATTCCGAGAGTTGGGTTGTTATGGGCAGGAAAAGATCAAGACGCCTCGGATCGACCAGTTGGCAGGCGAGGGAATGCGGTTTACGCGGGCCTATTCGGGCAACGCTGTCTGTGCGCCCTCGCGATGCGTTCTCATGACGGGGAAGCATCCGGGCTTCGCTACGGTGCGAAACAACAAGGCGATCAAGCCGGAGGGACAATTTCCCATCGAGGCTGAGGAGGTGACGATCGCCGAGTTGCTGTCGGCGGAAGGCTATGCCTGCGGTTCGTTTGGCAAATGGGGCCTGGGAAATACCTGGTCGGATGGAAATCCGTTGAAGCAGGGGTTTGACCGATTCTTCGGATACAATTGCCAGGCTCATGCTCATTCCTACTACCCGGCGACGCTCTGGAGTAATGATGAGAAGTTTCCGCTGAAGAATGATCCGCCTGTCCCGGGGCACGCTTCGCTTCCGAAAGGAGCGGACCCATCAGATCCGCGGAGTTACGACGTTTTCAAGGGACAGGACTATTCCTCGGATCGGATCAACGATCAGGCTCTGCAGTTCATTCGCGACAACCAGGATCGTCCTTTCTTTCTCTACTATCCCAGCCTGATTCCGCATGTCGCGCTCCATGTTCCGGATGAGGATCTCGATCCTTACCTGGCCGAGAAATGGAGTGATCCGCCTTTCACCCGGGAGGGGGGCTACGGCTACACTCCTCATTTCACCCCTAGGGCGGCCTACGCGGCCATGATCACTCGTCTCGACACCTATGTCGGGAAGGTTCTCGATCTCGTCGAAGAATTGGGGTTGGCCGAAAACACGATCGTAGTTTTCACTTCGGACAATGGAACGACCCACCTCAAGGATGAGGTCGACTACGATTTCTTCTCCAGCGTCGGGGAGTTGCGTGGGTTGAAGGGGCAACTCTACGAGGGAGGAATCCGTGTTCCCCAAATCGTGAAATGGCCCGGCAAGGTGGAGGCGGGGAGTGTCACGAATTTTGTCACCGGTTTTGAAGACTGGCTCCCGACCCTGCTGGAGTTGGTGGGGGCGAAATCCGAAGCACCTGGGGAGATCAATGGAATCAGTATTGCCGATACACTGCTTGGCGAAGACCAGGGCGAGCGCCCTTTTCTCTATCGAGAGTTCCAGGGCTATCGTGGACAGCAGTCGATCTGGCTGGGAAATCGGTGGAAGGGCATTCGGACGGACATGCTCGTGAAGAAGAATCCCGACCCACTCAAGATTGAGTTGTTCGATCTCGAGAACGATCCATCCGAGTCGAAGGATGTGGCGGCGGAGCATCCTGAAGTTCTCAAGGAGATCGAGAAGCTGATGCGAAGCGAGCGAACCGTTTCAGAGACCTTTCCGATCGGACCGCTCGATGAGTGGACCAGGGAAGGTTGATCTTCTCCAAAGAGTTTCGTGCGGGACCATGAATTGGCGCGGTCGCGTTTCCCTTGCCGAGGTGACAGAGGGACGAAGAGAAGAAACGGGCTCACGAGATAGAGCTTGCGAACCAAGGTGGCGTCTCGTTCGGGGAGACGCTTTCAAAACGTTCCCGGGTTGTCGCCCCTCTCGGCATATTTGGAACCCTTGGGAGTGAAGGCCGTGTTGCTCACGGCCCAAGTGCGATCCCGGCCCCAGGCGAGGAGTCCGTATGAACTCCCCTGCGAGTCGATTGCTGCAGTATTCCCAATCGAGCGAGAGAACGAGCCAGGGAATTACTTCCGCAACTCGGCTTCGGTCCAGGGAGCAGGACGCTCTTTGTGCGCCTCCCGATACTCCTTGATCTGGGCGGGTGTGATCTTGTCCGACTTGTTTCCCCACGCGTTGCGAACGTAGGTGAGGGTGTCGGCCATTTGTTGATCAGTCAGGAAGTTGTGGGGTGGCATGATGGGGGGCACGTCGGTGACTGGCTTGCCGTTCACGGAGATGGGGCCGCTGAGACCGTTCATCGCCACTCCGATGAGGACATGGGGGTTATCGCTGACCCAGTCACTCTTGACGAGGCTTGGCGCGAGGTTCGTGAGCCCTTTTCCGTGAGGCTGGTGACAGGCCGCACAGTATTGCGAGTAGGTAGTGAGACCGCGCTGGTAGGAATCGTGCAGATCTTTGTCCTTCTTGATCCAGCCCGGCTCCTTGTCCTTGTAGATCGAGGCAAATCGATTTGGATATCCTTTCGTTGCGAGAAGGTTCGCATACTCGGAGAGGACCGGGGTGTTGCTGTCACCGATGGCCTTGGCATGGGAGACGTAGTCCGCGGGAAAGATGTGAGGGAGCGGAGTGGATTCCCCGGCAAGCCGAAGAGCCGTCATCCGGACGAACCATCCGTCGTCTTCGAGATTTTTGCTCACGACCTCCTTGGAGAGAGCCCCGATACCGGCGAGGGTCCACATGGCGTGGGCCTGCCCTGGGTCGGTTCCGTTCATGGCCACCTCCGTAATCTTGGTAGCCAGGTCCTTGCGATGCTGCTCGACGATGCGCTTCTGGCAGTTGAGGCGCCACCAGAGGTAGGGGTGATTCAGTCCCTCGACGAGATCTGTTGGCGCTGGCACCTTCTCGAATTTCTCGGGCACGACCCGCCAGATGCGACCTTTCCCGATGTGCTTGTCGAGTTCGCGCTCCGCCGACTGCCGTCGGAGGTAGCTGGTGAGGAATTTCTTGTGTTGGATGACACCACGATTGAGATCGACGATGTAGAGACAGCCGTCGGGGCCGAAGGAACCGTTGACGGGGCGGAAACGCTCGTCCGTGCTGGCGAGAAATTCACGCTGCGACCACTTCTCGTCGGGGTAGTGCACCTGGTTGAATCCCTTGGTCTCGGGCATGGGCTTGTCGGGTTTGAAGGCCGCGACGGTATTTGTGCCTGGGCTGAAACTGAAGATGGTTCCTTCCCACTCTTCACCGAAGGCTCCGTGACTGTGAACGGCGAGTCCACTGACGGAAGTGACTCGATCGATCCGACCGTCCTCCTTGATCATGCCGGGGTTGTAGGCCCGGTTCATTGCCGTATTCGTCCGAATTCCTCGGACGAGACCGCTCTTGGCCCTGGGGTCTCCGTATTGCCGATCGTAGATCTCGGAGTCGGTGTAGAACCAGGCACTGTTGGTGTTGTAGTAGAGCCGACCATAGGCGTCGGTGCTCATTCCCCATTGACCCCGACTCTTGGTATCCGTGGCGAGGATGGTCCCATCCTTCCACTGGAGGCGGCGGTTCGACTTGGAGTTGTACATCCAGTTGTCGATGGCATAGTGCAGGCCGTTTTCAGCATGCTCGATGTTCCCTGAGGCGGCGGTCGCGTATTCGAGGACCGGCGTTCTCTTGTCCGCCTTCAAATCTCCATCGGTGTCTTCGCAGAAGAGAAGTTGCCCGTCTCCCGTGGCTACGAGGGCTCCGCCCTCGACGATGGTCAGTCCCCGGGGGTTGATCACGTCGTCGAGAAAGACGGTCGACTTGTCCATCTTGCCGTCTCCATTGGTATCTTCGAGAACCATGACGCGACTGTCGGCGACATTTTCATCGGAACCGTCGAGGTCCTTCATGTAGGTCTGAAATTCGCAGACCCAGAGACGACCCTTGAGATCGAACTCGGCAAAGACCGGATCCTTGATCATAGGGGCCTCGGCTACCAGTTCGATACGAAAGCCGGGAGCGATCTTGAATGTGTCGAGCGTTTCCTCCGCATTGAGGTAGGGAACCGGATCCGGTGCCCATTTTCTCCAGTTGGTGGAATCAAGGAGGTCCTTGTTCTTTTCCTTTTTGTCACCACTCTGCGTCCATCCAGAGGAGGGCAGAAGAAGAGACGTTCCCAGGGTGATGGCCAGGAGGATGCTTTTCATGAAAATACTTTTGGGATTTTACGTTGGGGATCGGCCCAGGGAGACTCGAGAACGAGTCAAAGGGGAGGAGGGCTGCGAACCAGCAATAAAGACGATCTGCGCAAAATCGCCAGTTTTCGCTTTTCCGCCAATGCGTCCGCTTCGGCGCGCAAAATGGGTTGCCCTGGGGATGGAAGGCTGATCTCGATCGAGGCTTGTCTCCTCGTGGTTTCAGGTTTCGTCGAGAGCCCACTCGATCGCATTCGCCAGGAATTTGCGAAAGGCCGCGTCCTCGAAGTCCGATTTTTGTCCGAGGGAAGTGTAGAACACTTTCGCTCTTTTCTCGCCGGCCCGGTTGGTCCAGGCGACAGGCTCCGGGTTCTTTCCGGGAAGGTTTCCATAAAGGAGGGGAGTCGTGGATTTTGTGAGGGGACGAGGCTCGTAGAGTTTGTCGGACGGGGGAAGTTTCTCAACGCCTTTGAGGATGGGGTGCTCTTTAGCTTCGGGATCTACTGAGATTTCCACCAACTCATTCCCATAGTGACCGTGGTAGTTCCCTCCGAGAATCTCTCGATCAAACGCTTCCCAGAGTTCTCGACCTTCGGGTGCTTTCTTTCCCCGGAGATGAAAGGCGTGGCTCGAGGTGCGGATCGCGACGATCGGGTTACCTTCGGCGACGAAGTTTTTCAGGGCCTGCATGTCCTTGATGGCCGGGGCGCGTCTGCGCACGCTGATAACGCAGAGATCGGCCTTCTGCAGGGCCTCGGCGAGACCGGAGAAATCGTCCCGTTTTCCCTCTTCCGGAGGGGCGGTGATGAAGGTCGCGGTGTATCCCCGGGGTTTCAACTCCGACTCGAAAAACTCGGGGACGGTCTCGAGGGTCTTGTATTCCTTCTCCCCGAGCAGGAAGACGAGATGGGGTTCAGCAGCGAGGGGAGGCAGGAGACCTGCGATCGAGAGGGCGGTCAGGAGAAGGGTAATGCGTTTCATGGGATGCGTCCCGAGGTCTTGGTTTCGGAAAGAGAATGGGGTGCTCACGTGGGGTCCGCAGGGCTACCAACGGGAAGCGCTCCGATAGAAATCGGGATGCCAGCCCCACTGGTCGGACCGGATCATGTCGAGGCTTTCACGCATCGTCAGGGCATCACTTACGGTTTTCTTGAGGTCTTCGTGGTAGCGTTTCCAATTCGCCTTCTCTGCTTCCGTGGATTGAAATGATCGACGGAAGGGCACTTTCTGACCCACCAGCATGACGAGATATCCTTCCCAGGAAAATGGATCGTTCGGGCCCATGGCCTTCCCCGCCCAGAGTGTAGCGGGGCCGCATGCCTCGTAGTATTCCATGATCTCCTCGGCTCCCGACATGTCCGTATCGTTCTGTGCGGCTTCCCAGAACTTGGTATCAAGGCGAGAGTTGAACTTGTAGTGCATCGCGAGAAAGCGACGAATGTTCTCCCACGTGTCCCAGCAGTAATCGTTGTAGTATTTCCGCGAAGTGGGATCGATTTCCAGATAGGAGTCGGCGAGACAATGGATCAGCTTGGCGGCATGATCGCAGATCACGGCGAGAGCGGTGGCCTCGAGGGGTTCCACGAAGCCGGCCGAGTTGCCGAGGGCGACTACATTCTTGACCCAGGTTCGCTTTCGGGCACCCGAGGAGAACTTGATGATGCGGGTGTCCTTCACCTTCGGGTTCTTCTCGCGAAATTCTTTCTCCGCCTCGTCATCACTGATGAAGGGAGAGCTGTAGACGTAGCCTCGATTGATGTGGTCATCGTGCTCGATCTGCCAGGCCCACCCGGCATTCATCGTCTCCGCGGTGGTGTAGGGGAGAAGGGTTTCCTCCTCGCGGTCCCATCCGCCGGCGACGGCCCGGTCGCAGAAGAGACTGGAGTCGAAGGACTGGAGGGATTCCTCCAGGGCTTCTCCGAGAAGGAGGGAGGAAAACCCGGAACAGTCGACAAACAGGTCCGCGGTCTGGATCCGCCCCGATTCAAGATGCAGGGCCTTGATGCCGGCTTCGCTCTGCTCCACTTCGTCCACACGATCGTCGACGATCTCGATTCCGATTTCGGCAGCATACTTCTCAAGGAATCGGACGAAGGGAACATTCTCGAGGTGATAGGCGACGTCGGTATTGACTACCGGTCCGCCTCCCTCCTTTTGCTTGAGAAATGCCTTGTCGTGGGCGGCAAGCGCTCCCGCGACATCGGCATAGTCGAAGTCTTCATAGGCGAAATACCCGTTGGGTCGAGGCATCCCGGGGAGGAACTTGTCGAGCTGGCTTGAGAAAGTGTAGTGAAACCGTTCTCGAGGACCCCAGAGGAAGCGAATTCCGAGCTTGTAGGTCGGCTCCACTTCCTTGTGAAAACGAGTGGGGTCGATTCCGAGATAGCCGTGGAGGTAGATCGGCATGGTCAGAGTACTGCCCTCACCGACCCCGATGATCGGAATATCGGAGGAGTGCACGACGGTGACGTCGAGAACGGGCATTCGGGCTTTGAGGGTGATAGCGGCGAGGAATCCCGCGCTGCCGCCTCCGACGACGGTGATCGATTTTTTCAAGGAGGATGCCATGGAACGGAGACCTTACGGGGGAAAACGAGATCTGGAAATCCCAAAAACAGGAGAATGAAGACGATTGCGGGGTTTCGGAACGATCGGCCTACCGCAAAGAGGCCCCCCCGAAAGTGGTAGTGGGGAAGGCGTGCATTTTTCCGCCCCTTCGCTCATACTGTTGCCTATGATCCCCCGATCCTTTGTTTTCACAGCAGCGTTGGTTTCGCTCGTTTTCCCCTTTGTCCCAGCCTCCGCCCAGGATGATAAGGCGCAGCCAGTGCTCGAATACTTGTTCGACGATTCCAAGGAAGTCGGTCCGCGATCCCCTCAGTATCCCGAGCAGACGGGTGACAATGTCGCGAAGCGCTTCCAGAACAAGAACGACGCGATCATCGTCGAGAGTTCCAAAGCGGTGGAGTTCACGAAGGGAGATTCCATCACCATGGAAGCCTGGGTCAAGGTCGGCTCGCTCGGTTCGGGATCGATGCCCTACCTGATCGGTAAAGGTCGTCATGGCAGCGGGATCGATCAGAACTACGCGATGCGTCTCAAGGCGGACGAATACGGCGTGCGTCTCGGTTTTCTTTTTGCCAGCACCGCACCGGAGAATGACTCTGCAAGCAAGGGCGGAAACGAATGGCACCGCTGGTGGAGTTCGATGACCCTTCCGCGGGGAGAGTGGCATCACGTTGCCATCGTCTACACCTTCGGTGACGGCGACAGTCTTCGCGCTTACATCGATGGACAGCGCACCGACGGCACCTGGGACATGGGGGGAAAGACGAATCGCGCTCCGGTCAGTGATGCCTCCGACCTGATCATCGGGACGGGATATCTCCAGGGAGGCTCCCAGACCTTCAATGGCTGGCTCGACAATGTGCGCATCTATCGAGAGGCCCTTCCGGAAAAGGTGTTGCTCGACCGGTTCACCTTCACTCCGCCGCCACCGCCGATCACCCGGAAGATGCTGAAAGAAGACGAGGTGCTCGTGCAGATCAGCGAACGAGGGGTGCCCGCGTCCAATACCTGGCCCCACTATCCGGAAGTGACGGAATCCTACTCCGCCGAGGCACTGGGCTTCGTCGACTGGCCGCAGAAGTACATCAGCACCGGAGTCCGTGCCGACCGTGCCAATCCTGCTCATTTTCGGGCTGCTGCCCTAGTCCGGATCCCTGCAGGGAAACATCGACTCCTCCTTCGGGGACGGGGCATGTCGCGTCTCTTCATCGATGAGAAGAAGGTGCTCGAGATTTCTTCGACCCGTACCTCGGGTGGACACAACAAGTTGGCTTTGCAGGACAAGTATCTCGATCTCGGACCGGACTTTCGGTTTTCTCCTCCGGGGAACAATGAGAAGTGGGTCGAGTTTGAATCCGAAGGCGGCGAGCACTTCGTCATCCTCGAGTCCATGATCGGTGGTGTCGCAGGTAGCAATCGTCGTCGGCCCGAGTTTGGCGAGACTGTCGCAGCCATTTCGCTCGAAGGCAGCGAGACCTGGCAGGTTTTCAGCCCGGGAGAAGAAAAGATCGGCTACAATGACCAGGAGTGGGCCGTGTATGAAGAAAAGTCACGCCAGTGGATCGAGGAAGAGAACACGAGACGTCGTGCCGAGAAGCGGGCCGAGCACGCCGACTTCTGGACGATGCGACGGAAGGCTGTTCAGAGCTGGCTCGCTTCGCAGGAAGCCGTTCCGATTCCGGAACTGCCCGAGGGAATGCCGGCTCACAATGAGATCGATCACTTCATCGGGTCACAGATCGTCAAGGTCGCGGCGGAATCGAAGCCTTCGGCGGAGGGCGGTATCGATTATTTCGAGCAGGTCAAGCCCCTGCTCGAAGCAAAGTGCTACGACTGTCACCAGGGTAGCAAGATCAAGGGGGAACTTCGCCTCGATACGCGCGAAGCGGCGCTCGCCGGCGGCGAATACGACGGCCCTGCCGTGACTCCGGGAAAAGTGGATGACAGCTCGCTGATCTGGCGGATTCGCCATGACGCCGGCGACGACATCATGCCTCCCAAAGGCGATCCGCTCTCCGAGGAAGAAATCGCGATGCTCGAGCAATGGGTCAAGGAAGGCGCTTCCTGGCCGCAATTCGATGTCGATACTTTTGAACCGAATCCCCTGACCGATGACCTCACCTTCCTGCGTCGCCTTGCACTCGACACGATTGGGGTTCCTCCCTCGGAGGCCGAGATCGATCAGTTTCTCTCCGATCCGGAAGAGAACCGCCGCAAGCTTGCGATCGATCGCTATCTCGCGGACGAGCGCTGGGCCGACAAGTGGATGGGATACTGGCAGGATGTTCTCGCGGAGAATCCCAACATCATCAACCCGACCTTGAACAACACGGGACCCTTCCGTTGGTGGATTCACGAATCTCTTGTCGACAACAAGCCGATCGATCTCTTCGTCACCGAGCTCATTCGGATGGAAGGCAGCGAGAGGTTTGGCGGTCCGAGAGGGTTTGGAACCGCTTCCGGAAACGATGTGCCGATGGCGGCGAAAGGCATCGTCGTCAGCTCCGCGTTTCTCGGAGTCGAGATGAAGTGTGCGCGGTGTCATGATGCGCCAGGACACGAATGGATGCAGGAAGACCTTTTCGAACTCGCAGCCATGCTTGGAGAAAAGCCGGTCAAGTTGCCGATGAGCAGCAGTGTCCCCATGGACAAGCTTCATGAGCGAGCGAGAAAGCCTCTCATTCAAGTGACCTTGAAGCCGGGCACGACGGTCGCTCCGGACTGGCCCTTCGAGCAATTCGTCTCCGTCGAAGACGCTGCCGGTCTCGTCCAGAACCCCAACAGCCAGCGAGATCGTCTCGCTGCCCTCATCACCGCTCCGGCGAACGAGCGTTTTGCCCAGGTCATGGCGAACCGGGTCTGGCAGCGCATCATGGGACGCGGGATCATCGAGACCGTGCACGATTGGGAGAAGGGGAATGCCTCTCATCCGGAATTGCTTCGCTGGCTGGGAAGAAAGCTGGTTGCCTCGGACTATGATCTCAAGGAAGTGGCTCGGGTCATCTTCGAGTCTCATGCCTATCAGCGTGCGACCGATCCCACCCTGCAGAAGACCAGCCCGCTTTATATTTCCCCGGCTCCGCGTCGCCTCCAGGCCGAGCAGATCATCGACAGTCTATTCAGTGCGACGGGCAAGCCTTTCAATGTGGAAGAAGTCAGTCTCGATCTCGACAGCGGACGAACCTTGAATCAATCCATCACTCTCGGGAAACCGCGGCGTGCCTGGATGCTCGCCTCGACCTCGAACGAGCGGGATCGCCCCAGTCTTTCACTCCCTCGGATCCAGGCGGTTGCGAGCATCATGGAAACCTTCGGCTGGCGGGGTGCCCGTCAGGATCCCATCAGCATGCGTGACACGGAGGAGAACGTTCTCCAGCCCGCGATTCTTGCAAATGGCACCATGGGAGTCTGGCTGACTCAGCTCAGCGATGACCATGGCCTCACTCAGCTCGCCCTCGAGGACCAGTCGGTCGAGGAGCTGGTCGATCGACTCTACCTGCGACTCCTCACCCGGAAGCCTTCGCAGTCCGAGAAAGACAAGTATGTCGCCTTTCTCTCGGAAGGGTATGACGACCGTGTCGTTCCCCCGGGAGAGCGGGTCGTTGAGAAACCTGGAAAGCGTGAGCCCGAGCGCTATGTGAGCTGGTCGAACCATCTCGACCCTGCTGCCAATGAGCTCGCGGTCATCAAGGAGGAGGAAGCCCGTGCCGGCGACTCTCCCACCAACGCGCTCCGCGAAGACTGGCGTCTTCGGATGACCGATGTCATCTGGGCGATGCTCAATTCACCGGAGTGGATCTACACTCCCTGATGACGCCGCCGTCTTCCCCTTCTCAAATCCATTCTCTCACCGTATCTTTTATTTAACATCCCCTACGAACTCATGAAAAGTCGTCGTCAGTTTCTCAAGAATTCCGCTCTTCTCGCTGGAGCCGCGACCGGTGCTCCCGGTCTTGCCGCTGCCTCCTCCACGGTGCACATGCCGAAAGGGAAAGCCGAGCATTGTATCTTCATCTGGCTCGGCGGCGGAATGGCCCAGATCGACACCTTCGATCCCAAGCGGAAAGGCGACTCCAAGGCGAGTCCGAAAAAGTCCGGCTCGGAGTATGACAAGATCGAAACGGCTGTTCCGGGAATCGAATTCTGCGAGCACCTCCCGCAGTTGGGGAGCTTGGCCGAGCAGCTCACTGTGGTCCGTACCGTGAACCACAATGCGATCGACGAGCACGCCGTCGCGACGAATTTGGTGCATACAGGTCGCCCCACTTCCGGCAGCATCACCTATCCCTCGATCGGCTCCATCGTGGGCGCGCAGAAGGGGGCGCTGAATCCGAAGGTGCCGGCCTACATGCTGATCGGCTACCCCAACGTCAGCCGTGGACCCGGATTTCTGGGAGCCAAGGGGAATTTCGTCTACCTGACCGACACCGAGAGTGGGCCTGCCGGCTTCACCCGTCCGGACGGAATCAACGAGTCACGAGCCGACCGACGTCGTGCTCTTCTCGATCCGCTGATGGAGCAAGTTCCAGAAAAATCTCTCGTCGGTCGCTATCGCGACGCGCAGGAGGAAGCCCTGCGACTCGCCGGTCCGGACTTCATGTGGCATTTCGATCTTTCCGATGAATCCGCTGATCTCCGCAATGAGTATGGCGGAGAGTTCGGACAGCGCCTTCTCCTCTCGCGTCGACTCTGCCAGTCGGGCGTCCGTTTCATCGAGGTCTCTCACAACCTCAACTTCATGAACGGCACGGGATGGGATACCCACAACGAAGGGCAGCAAAACCAGCATCTCCTGATCAAGGAACTCGATGTCGCGATGTCCGCCCTGATGCGTGACCTCGAGAACAAGGGAATGCTCGACAAGACCCTCATCGCTCTCGGAACCGAGTTTGGACGTCCCGCCGGATACGACGGGCGTGGAGGCCGCGGTCACCAGGGCAGTTGCTTCAGTCTCGTCCTCGCCGGAGGAGGATTGAATCACCAGGGGGCCTATGGCGTGACCGACGAACTCAGCAAGGAGATCGTGGAGAATCCCGTTCCTCTCGCCGACTACCACGCGACGATCCACGCCGCGCTCGGAATCGACCCGTCTCACGAACTGACCGACGGGAATCGTCCTGTCCCGATTACGGACGGCGGCAAGCCGATCGCGAAGTTGTTCGGGTAGGATCGACCCCACCAGGTCTCTAGACTATTTCCCAGTATTTCCCCTGGGAGCGACGAAGTTGTGTTTCGCCCATTCTTCCCACTGGCTTGTCATTTCGGTGACTTGGTCAGCATGGGTCGAGGCGAGGTTGTTCTGTTCGGTCCGGTCGGCCTTGAGATCGTAGAGTTCCCATTTTCCTTTTCCACCGACTCGGACCAGTTTCCAGTCACCGTCACGGACGGCGGCATTGCCTTCATGCTCCCAGAAGTAGTTCACCTTTCGGGGTTTTGAGGTGATCCCTTTCAGGGCAAACGCGAAGCTCTGTCCCTGGAAAGGGGCGATCTGGTTTCCTTGAACTTCTTCCGGATAGGAGGCTTCGGTGAGATCGAGGATGGTGGGAAGAATATCGATGACGTGAAAGGGATCTTCCCGCCAGGTCCCCGGATCGGAAATGCCGGCGGGCCAGTGGGCGATGAGTGGGGTCGCGATTCCGCCTTCTTCGTTGGCTTTCTTGTAGCGACGGAATGGCGTGTTGGAATGCCAGGCCCAGGCTTTGCCCGCCCACCAGTTCGAGTTGGCTTCGGTGGGATCACCATCGGTGCGTCCGAGAGTGCCTCCCTCGGCACTGGCGCCGTTGTCGCTGAGAAAGAGGATGAGGGTGTTGTCGAACTGGTCTCGTTCCTTGAGACCATCGATGAGGTTTCCGATGGAGCGATCGAGTCGATCCATCGTCGCCGCGTAGGTCGCGAAAAGATGATCGAGCCGGTCCTGCTGTTTTTTGTTCAGGGAATCCCAGGCCGGGACTTCCTTGGGACGCGGCATCTTCTCCCAGGCCGGATCGATGAAGCCAAGCTCGATCTGTCTTTGGTGACGTTCTTGCGAGAGCTTGTCCCATCCCGCGAGAAACTTACCGCGGTATTTTGCAATGTCCGCTTCATCCGCCTGGAGAGGAAAGTGGGGGGCGATGTGCGCGAGGTAGAGAAAGAAGGGTTGGTCTTTCTCGATCGCTTCGTCGACGAAACGAAGACCGTTTTCGGTGAAGGAGTCGGTGCAATACCAGTCATCCGGAATCTCGGATTTATGATCGAGGATGACGTCTTCGTTCAGGACGATGGTTCGGCCATCCTTGGGACGATGATAGAAACCTCCTCCTTCCGGGCAGCCGTAGAAACGATCAAATCCTCTGGCAAGGGGCCACCACGCTCTTTTTCCACTTCCCACATGCCACTTCCCCGATACCGCAGAAAGGTAACCTGCATCGGAGGCCAATTGACCAATCGTGGTGCACTCTTCATTGAGTCGTCCGATGTAGCCACGAGCTTTGCGGGCGTTGGTCATGTGGCCCACTCCGGCCCTGTGGGAGTACAACCCAGTGAGAAGGCTGGCTCGGGTCGGACAGCAGCGTCCCGTGTTGTAGAATTGGGAAAATCGCAGCCCATTCTCCGCGAGTGAGTCAATGTGCGGAGTCGGAATTTCCCCACCGTAGCAACCCAGGTCCGAGAAGCCCATGTCATCGACAAGAATAATGATGATGCTGGGGCGGTCACCGTCGGGACGATCATCGTTGGGACGGTCACCGTTGGGACGGTCACCGTTGGGACGTTCTTCGGAATAGCCGAGACAGAGAAACGCGAATTTCAGGACGAGGAGAAGTGGGAAGGGCTTCATGAAGGCCTGATCTTCCGCGATGGGCGTGGAGTTGAAAAGCCTGATTCTTGTCGCTCTGGCAAAGAAGCGTAAATCCGTCCGACTCGCGGGTTCGCAATCCTTGCGGTTCATGTTCCAATACGAGCATGAGATGTCTCTTCCCCCATTTCCTTTTGGCCTTGTTTCTATTTGCCGTCCCCACCAAGGGGAAAACCGAAGATCCACCCCATGTGCTCTGGATTTACCTCGAGGATGTCAGCGGCTGGTTCAGTTGTTATGGGGACGAGGTCATCGAGACCCCCCATATCGATGCGCTTGCCGATGCAGGGACGAAGTTCACCCGATTCTACACCCCGGCGGGAGTTTGCTCGGCCACTCGCTCCGCGATCGTGACCGGGATGATGCAAACTTCGATCGGAGCTCACAACCACCGCAGTTGCCGGGCCGAGTTCCGGGGCAAGTCGATGGGAGAGTATGACAAGAATGTTCTACCCGAGCATGCCACGCCGCTTCCGATCCGATTTCGCAAGGCTGGATTCTGGACCTTCAACGAAGGAGGAAAGGACGACTACAACTTCGAGTGGGATGGGAAGAAGTTCTACGACTTCGAGCGGAGCAAAGGAGGCTGGGGGCCAAAGTCCTTTCTTGCCGGGGATTGTCTGAAAGGCAACGAGAAGAAAAAGCCGTTCTTCGGACAGATTCAGCTCGGAGGCGGAAAGCTGGGGAAACGTGCGAAAAAGGTGATCGATCCTGCCGATGTCCCGGTACCTCCCTACTACCCGGACGTCCCTATCGTTAGGGAAGAGATTGCGCATCACTACGACTGCCTTCTTGAGACGGATCGGCAGGTCGGACAGGTCATTGCCAAGCTCAAGGAGGATGGTCTCTACGAGAACACCATGATTTTTCTCTTCAGTGATCACGGGATGAAACTTCATCGTCACAAGCAGATGCTCTACGAGGGCGGTATTCACATGCCCTGTATTGTCGTCGGCCCCGGGATTCCGGCAGGACAAGTGCGTGATGATCTTGTCAGTGGGATCGATATCTCGGCGGCCTCGCTTGCGGCAGGAGGGATCGGGGTTCCCGATACGATGGAGGGCCGAGATTTTTTTGCCGAAGACTACGAGCCTCGCAAGTATCTCGTAGCCGCTCGCGATCGATGCGACTACACGATCGAGAAAATCCGCGCCGTCGTGACTCCGCGGTTCAAGTATCTGCGCAACTACCTCACCGATCGACCTTACATGCAGCCGACCTACAAGGACGGTTGGGAAGTCACGAAGAAGTTCCGCGACATGATGGCGAAAGGCGAGATGAACGAGAATCAGCTCATCTTCTTTGGTCCGGATCGGGTTCCCGAGGAATTCTACGATCTCGAGAATGATCCTCACGAGCTCTACAACCTCGCGGAAGATCCTCATTTTGCAGAGGAACTCGACCACCACCGCGCCTATCTCGCGGAATGGATCGAGGAAACCGGTGACCAGGGGCAGGCGCCCGAGTCCGAGATCGGACTGCTCAGTGCGTTGAAGCGGTGGGGAGACAAATGTGTCAATCCCGAGTATGACCGCGTCCGCCATCTCCTCGAGAAGAAGTAGAGGCAATCGAACGGAACTCTTTGACTGATGAGACTGAGGACAGCAGCGGTTCTTCTCGTCGCGTTGGGAGCCTGTCTGGCGATTTCTACGGGAACGGCCGAGGAGAGGAAGATTCTCTTCTTCGATCTTTGGAAGTTCGATCACTGGGAGAATGTGAAGCTTTGTCAGGGAGAATCGGAGTGGGTGCCGGCCTGCGAGTATTCCGACCCTTCCTTTCCAGGAGAACGTCTTTATGCGCCTTCGGTATGGAGAGAAGACTCGGGGGAGTTTCGCATGATCTACTCGCTCAAGTGGTCGCCTTTGACCCTGATGGCGGCGAGAAGCGAAGACGGAATTTCGTGGGAACCGCTTCCGGTTGAGGGAGTCACTCCTCATGATGCTGAGAAGCTGGCCCCTCATCATGTTCTCACCCTCGAAGGGGGATCGGGAGGGGCGATCTACGAAGATCCACAGAGAACGGACGGGTATCGATTTCGGATCTTTGGTCGACTCGATGGAGAGGCCGTCTACGAGCGGGCCCTCGAAGACTCTTCTCATCGCTGGCACCAGATCGCGAAAGAGGAAGGCCCCAAGCGCTACATGGGGGAGGGGGTGACGCTGGTTTCCCGTGACGGATTGCAATGGGAAGTGAAGACAGGAGGACATTGGGACTGGCTCGCTGATGACTGGTTCCCCGAACCCCCGGTGTTTGCTTTCTGGAACGAGAAGAAGCAGGTCCATGTCATGATGGCGCGACCCGGCTGGGGTGATCGTCGGCAGGTCATTCGGGAGAGCAAAGATCTCAAGACTTGGACGGATCCCGAGCTTCTCTTTCAACCAGACTCTCTCGATACGACGGCCCCAGTTGCATTCTACGGGCTGCCGGTCGAACCAGTCGGGAACGGGGCTGGATTTGTGGGCTTGTTATGGACGTTTCGCAATTCGAGCAGTCGACCGGTCGGGAGCTTCAATCAGTTCTTTGGTCCGATGGATGCCCAACTGGTCTACAGCTACGATGGAGATCGGTTCTTTCGAGGATTGCGGAAACCATTTCTCGAGAGGAATCCCATTCCGAAGCCGGGTTGCATCCAGGTGCGTCCCAGCTCGATTCTTCCCGTCGGGAATGAGTTTTTCCTCTACTCCCAGGGGAATCTGGGTGCCCATGGACGAGAGAAGTCAGAGCAACGGACAAACCCCGGGGAGCAGCACGCGACGCTGTTGCTCCACCGCTTGCGTGAGGATGGGTGGATGTTCGTCGAACCCGAAGGCGACTGGGCCAGTATGCAGACCAAGCCTTTCGTCCTGCAGGGAGACGCCATCCATGTGAATGTCGATGCGACCTATGGCGAATTGCGCGCCCAGATCACCGATGTGAAGAGTGTCCCGGTCGAAGGCTTTTCTTTCGAAGATGCCATTCCCTTGCGAGGAGAGGAGGGGGTCTCGCTTCCCTTGCGATGGAAGGGGGGCGATGTTTCTTCGATTCGTGGGAAACCGCTGCGACTGGAGCTGGAGTTCCGACAAGCCAAGGTCTACGCCATCGAAATGGAACACCACTTCCTCGATGCCCAGGATCAATGGTTGTTGCAGGATGGGAAACCGATCCCGGGCAAACGCTTCAACTTTTGACCGTACCGGGCACCACGATGAGGGCGTGGGGAATTCCATGCCATCCCTCGGCATCCTTACCCTCGTGTGCGGGGATGACTGCATCGTAGTGCGCCTCCTCCGAAAAGGCGAGCCAGCCGTGCTCGAGGAAAATGAGGGCGATGCAAAGATTCTTCATGAAAAAGCCTCACCCGAATTCACGGGTGAGGCCTATCAAAAGGGACGCGTTGATCGCGACGAGTTGTGCTATCCAAAGAGTGCAGCACGCGATGTCACGAGAACTCTATTTCTCCATAGGGTGCTCCTTGAGGAGGTCTTCCGGACGATAGAGTCCGGGGAAGCT
Organism: Verrucomicrobiales bacterium; assembly: GCA_029213195.1. Classification (GTDB taxonomy): domain Bacteria; phylum Verrucomicrobiota; class Verrucomicrobiia; order Verrucomicrobiales; family DEV007; genus Arctic95D-9. Next base: position 132,644 of record JARGNI010000009.1, on the reverse strand, counting down.
CTTCACCGCTTCACGGATCGCTTTGACTTCGGCAGGCTGAACCGCTCCTGCCTTGTTGCCCCAGGAGTTGCGGACATAGGTCAGGGTAGCGGCGAGCTCTTCGTCGTTGAGGATGTGCTCGAACGCGGTCATCGGAACGACTCCGGGATACTTGACTCCCTTGACTTCGATGGGTCCCATCAGGCCCTTGAGAGAAAGCTTGATAAGGCGGTCCTTTGATCCGGTGACCCAGAGCGATCCGTCGAGAGGGGGGAATCCTGCTGCAGACAGTCCCTTTCCGTTGGCCTGGTGGCAGGTACCGCAGTGGGCTTCGCGGGCATAAATTTCAGCTCCCGTGATATAGAGTTTGGAATCCTTGCCCTTGAGATGTCTGGGGGCACGGATCCGAAGATTCTTGTCGGGGTCCACCAACTTCTCTCCCGATTGAACCGCTTTGGCTGCCTTGAAGGTTTGCTCCATGTGCTTGTCGATTCCGACGGCTTCTGCGGCTGCGAGAACAGGCGTCGCCTGATCTTTCGCGAGATAAGTCGAGGCGTTGATGGCTTCCATGCGGACGCGCCCATGGGGGTCGGCGGCGGCTGCGAGAAGAATCTCATGCTGGTTGTCGATGGCATGGCCATTGTATCGGGCGACGCGAACGGCCGCGGATCGGATACGATGGTCATCCGACTTGACGAGTTCCGCGAGAAGATCGGGATCGACCTGGTTGTATCCCCAGGTGACCCAGAGAGCCTCGAGTTTGGCATGTTCGTCGTCCTGGTCAGCCGCCCACTTCTTGATGGCGGGGATCACTTCCTCGGCATTGCGGCCACGGAGTTCGCGCTTGGTGCGGTAGCGACTGCGATACTCGGGGAGCTTCAGGTTCTCGAACAAAGTCTCGAGGGAGGCTCCAGCGATCTCGGCTGGCTTGACGAGAGGGCGTGAGGGGTAGGTGACTCGGTAGATCCGCCCGTGCGTCTTGTCCCGGTTCGGGTCGCGCGCGCTGTGCTGCATGTGACCGATGAGCGCATTGTGCCAGTCGACGACATAGAGAGAACCATCGGGTGCGAACTCGAGGTCAACAGGGCGGAAGTTCAGATCGGAAGAGACGAAGAGGTCGTGCCGGAATTTTGTTGTGAAACCGGTGCCGTCCTCGATGACCTCGTGCTGCTTGGCTCCGAGGAAGCCAATGGCGTTGTTGAAGACAATGTCTCCCTGCACTTCGTCTGGGAAGTGGCGGCTGGAAACAAATTCCAGACCGGAAGTCGGACGAACCGACTGCGAGGTGATGAGGTCAGGTGCTTGCAGATTGACTCCGTAGAGGGACTTGAGGGACCCTGGGGTCATCCAGGAGAGCTTGGTTCCAGATGTGTGGAGGAAAAAGTCCTGTCCGTAGTCATCGAAGGCGATTCCCCAGGGATTGGGAATGCTGTATTGTGCATGACGTGTCAGTTGCTTGCGCTGCGGGGAGTAGCGGAAAAATCCTCCGTTGGTTCCACGCTCGGGACCATAGGCGGTCTCCACATTGGTGTGCAGGAAAACGCCTTCACCCATGAGGATGGCTCCACTGGGATCCGCAACGAAAGCGGAGATCGCATGGTGAGTGTCGTGATCGTCGAAGCCGCTCAGGATGACTTCCTTGAGGTCATATTGGTCATCGCCATTCGTGTCTCTGAGGAAGACGAGGCTTTCACTCTGCGAGACGTAGACGCCATCGTGTGCGATTTCGAATCCGATGGGGATGTGAAGATCTCCGGCAAAGACTGTCTCCTTGTCGGCACGACCGTCGTTGTCGGTGTCTTCGAGAATGAGGAGCTTATCCTCGGGGCGGGGATCACCGATCCGGTAGTGGGGGTAGCTCTCCATCGTGGCGACCCAGAGGCGTCCCTTGTTGTCAAAGGACAGTTGAACAGGATTCGCGAGATAGGGGAATTCTGCCTCCGAGGCAAAGAGCTTGATTTCGTATCCTTCGGCAGTGTCGATCTTGGATTCGACGACCTCGCCGGGGCGGTAATCGATCGTTCCATTCTTCTTGCTCGGCTGGTAATTGGTCTCGACCGGTGGAAGCTTGTAGGTCTTGGCGTCTGCGGCGGCGACATCGAAGTTCTCTCCCTTGAGGGCGGCCCAGATCGCCTGATCGCGAATCGCGGTCATCTCGCGCGTTTTGCGAAGTTCGTGAGGATAGTTGTCCGGACCGAAGGGGTTGTAGCGACGACCGTAGACGTGGACTCCGTTCGGAATCTTGAAATCATTGTGCCAGAACCAGTTCTTCTCCATCACCGCGGCGTGGATTCCGGAACGTTTGGAGTCGTCGACCTTGGTTTTGCCGAAAATCTGCTCGGCGAGAAAAGGGGCGAGCTTCTGGTAGCCCGCGTCGCTGAGCAGGGCTCCATCGACGGTGAGATCCTCGTCTCCTCCGATCCACTCCTGCGAAGCGGAGAAGGCGTCGATAAAGAGAACTCCGTTGGCCGCGGCGACCTCGCTGGAAGCTTCGGTGTAGAGCTTGAGATTCTGGTTCGCTGCCGCTCCGTCCGGGGAGCCATACTTTGCCGAAAGATTTTCAAAGGCAGTGGGGGAGATCAAAGCGACCTGGGGAGCGGCTTTGCCATTGTATTTCTGAGCGAGCGTGTGCTTGAGAAAGGCGTCGAGTTCCTTCTTGTAGCGCTCCAACTCCGCAGGACCGTCGAAGGAGGAGTTGAACCCGAAGAAGGCGAGGATGGTGTCTGCCTCGAGACGGGTCAGCCACTGGTCGGGGGTCTCGAAGTGACCTTGGGGCTTGGTATTGACCTGGTAGTCTTTCTTGACCAGCTCCTTGGCGCCGGGGAAGGCAAACTGTTCTTCGTATCCCCGACCAGGATGGGGACGGAAGCCAGGAGTATTTCCCTCATCACCCATATTTCGAATCGTCAGATCCTTGTCGGGAAAACGGAGGAAGAGCTCGGTCTCGAAGTGCCCGAAGTGGTGCATGCGCGAAGCCATGCCGGCTCCGACAAGGAGGATGTTGTCCCCTTTGTTGACGACGAGTTTTTTCGGAGCTTGTTTTTTCTTGGCGGGAGCAGGGGCTGCCTGAGCTCCTTTTTTCCCTTCGTCGTTCAGCTGCTGACGAGTCTTGGCGTTTTTGTAAGCTTCGGCTCCGGGAATGAAATCGACTGGTCGGAGACCTGCCTTGTATCCTTTGAAAGAGAACATCGAGGGGGCGTATCCCTCGGGCGGGGTAACATCGAGTTTTTCAGGAACGTCGAGTCCCAGTCCCCAGTAGACTCCATTGAGGACGAGACGACGGAGGTTTGCATCGAGGAGGTCGTTGGAAGCTCCCATCGTCGTCGTGAAGATCTTGTTCACGGTTCCGTCCTCGTGCTTGTAATCACGAGTCCACGCAGCAGGCTGCATGGGGTTATTCTTTGCAGCGACTTCCTTGGAGTCTGGCTCGAGGGTTTCCGTGACCGCTCCACGGAGCAGAATTGTGGAAGGTTGGAGAGGATTCGCTCCGTAGACATCGGAAGGTACGAAGATCGTTCCGACCCCGTTTAGGATGGGGTGATCCTTGTTCTCTTCCTCGACCTGGGAGCGCAGGCCTTCGACCTTGTGTTTCCCATGGTGATTGACCCAGGTCTCTCCGAGGACTTGACGACCGAAGCCTTTCTCCCATCCCAAATCCTTGGGGGCGCGCCAGCTGTATTTCTGCCACTTGCTCTCCTTGGGGAAATTGAATGCGTGGGTCGAGGTCCGCAGCGCGACGACTGGGACTCCGCGTTCGAAGGCCTTCTCGAAGTGCTCCATCGCCTTGTCGTCCCAGTGACGGAAGCGGAGACTCATTACGATAGCGTCAGCCGTGTCGAGTGCTTCGGGATGGCTCAGGTTGCCTCCATTATCGGGATTCACCGTGCCGTCGGGATCGAGAGAAAAGAGAACGGTGCATTTGAAACCTTCTTTCGAAAGGATCGTTGCGAGCATGGGGAGGGCTTCTTCGGAGCGGTATTCTTCATCTCCCGAGAGAAAGACGACGTGTTTTCCTTTTCCGGGACCGTCTCCCCCTTCGAAGACGAGGTGATCGGAGTCGGGTGAGTTCGCCTGCAGCGTGAGAGGGGCAGTGAAGAGGCCCAGCAGGACGGATAAGAGTATCGCCGCCGCGAGCAACGGATAGGAGTGGGGTTTTCGAGTCATAGAGAACAGCTGTAGATGTAAAATCCGACCCAGAGGGGTCGGACGGATAAGAGTTTATGTCCGCATCGCGAAAAATCTCTCACAAAATCCAGACATTTTTGCGTCATCGGGACCCGCGCCGGGAATGGCAAGGTGAAGAGCTGTGCCGGTAAAAGAGTGAGATTATTTGATCGAGTCGTAGATCAAATTCTTCAACTCCGCCTCCAAGGTCCATTGGTAGGGCATGAAATTGCGGAGGGTGATGACGGCAAGATTCTCGGAAGGGAGCATCCAGAAATGGGTGCTGGCGGCTCCTCCCCATCCGATTTCTCCGACTTTTCCGCCAAATCCCCAGTCGGTTTCTCTGGTTCGAACCGAAAATCCGTATCCAAAGCCGACCCCGGTCCTTTCGTCTCCGATCCCGATGTGGGAAATCGATTCGGGAAGTTGATTCCGAATCATGAGGGCGACAGACTCGGGTTTCAGGATCTGGTTTCCGTCAAAGTTGCCCTGGTTGAGGATCATTTCGCAGAACCGAAGGTAGTCGGTTGCCGTGGAACAAAGACCGCCTCCACCTGAGGGGAGTCCCGGAGGCGTGAGAAACTTGCTCTTTTCCGCGGCTTCCGAGACCCGGAGTTTCCCAGTCAGTCCTCTTCCGTGCTGACTCGCAAATCGTTCCCATTTCTCTTCGGGCACAAAAAAGGCCGTGTCGACCATGCCGAGTGGCTCGAAGAGGTGGTCCGCCAGGTAGTGTTCCAGCTTCTCGCCAGAGGCAGCTTCGATGACCGCACCGAGCACATCAATCGAGATGCTGTATCGCCACTGGGTACCGGGATTCTCCTGGAGAGGAATCCTGGCGAGCTTCTTTACCATTTCCTCCATGGAGGAATCTCGAGCGAGGATATCCACCTCCCGATACATTTTCGCGACTTCGCCTCCGACAAAGCCATAGCTATAACCGGAGGTATGACGCATCAGGTCGGCAATGGTGGGTTCTCGTTTTGCCGGAGTGGGTTCGCCTCCTTTGCGGAAGACGACGGGATTCGCGAGTTCGGGAAGGTGACGCGAGACTGGATCTTCGAGAGCGAGCTTTCCCTGCTCGACGAGTTGCATGGTGGCTGCCGTGGTGATCGGTTTCGTCATCGAGTAGATCCGAAAAATTGTTTCGGGAGTCATCGCTTCGTCGGTGTTGACGTCTCGTGACCCTTCTGCCGTGAAGTGAATCGTTTTGCCGTTTTGGGAAACGAGGGTCACGGCTCCGGCGATTTTTCCTTGATCGACGAGTTTGTCCACCCGCAGGCTGATCTCGGAGGAAAGATCGTTTGCCATGGTGCGGTTCGCCGATTCTTCGGCGCAAACTGGTTCGCGAAGCAAGGAGATCAGGAGAAGAAGGATCGTGACTCGAAGGATTTGCATGGGAGAAAGTGAAGCGGGTTTTGGAAGATCCTGCAAACCCTACCCGCCTCGAATTTGCCTGAGGCCTGTTCGTGCTATTGCCTTTTCCTCGGGGAAGTTTCATCCTCGCGCGGTGAAGTGTCTCTCCCTCATTTTTGTCGTTACGATCCTGATTTTCCCCCTGGGATACAGCTTTGAATTTGCTGCTTTTGCCGAGGCTCACTGCATCAAGTGTCACGGCCCGGAGAAACAAAAGGGCGACCTGCGGCTGGATACCCTGGGGCCTCCGACTGCGGGCGTTGCCGAGGCGGATGCCTGGTCCCTCATTGCCGATGCGATCGAGACGGGAGATATGCCACCGAGAAAGGAGCCTCAGCCCGATGCGGTCGAAACCGAGAAAGCGGTGGACTGGGTGCAGGCTCAGCTCGCGGCGGCGCTCGAACCCATCCCGGGGTTGCGGAGAATGAATCGCGAGGAGTACGAGAACACGGTGCACGATCTTCTCGGGATCGATACTCCGCTGGCGGAACTTCTCCCCGAGGACAGCGAAGTGCAGGGATTTGACAACGTTGCGACCGGGCTCGGGATTTCTTCCGTTCTCCTCGAGAAGTATCTCGACGCCGCCGACGTCGCCTTTGAAGGAGTCTTTCGCCGGATTGAGCCGCTCGAGCCTTCGACCCGTCGCGCCGTTCTCATGGAGAAAAAAGAGAACCAGGATTCGGTAGCGGGGAAGAAGGGCGGTGTCATCTCCGTGGACGGAGCCTTTGTCGATTTCACACCCGGATGGCCTCCAGCTCGGGTCGATGAAGCCCATCCCATCGAGCCCGGAACCTATCGGTGTCGCATTGCCGTATTTCCTCACGATCCGGGTGAGCACCGGACACTCACCGTAGCGGTCTTTGCGGGCCCTCTTTTTGGGGATGGGAAACGTCGGTTCATGGGGATGTTTGATGCTACCGGAACTTCGGAGAATCCGCGGATCATCGAGTTCACCTCACATCTCGAGGCAGGACACACCCTGCATGTGCTCCCCTGGGTCTACCCCGAACATGTGACCTGGCGTGACAAGCACGAGAAGCGCCCGGGAGTCGGCACCCTGTGGGTGGAAACCCATGGGCCGTTGGACCAGGATTTCCCATCGCAGGCGCAGATCGATCTTTTTGGGGAGTCCGAGACGCTTTCCCTTGAGGAGGGTGCCTCCTACTACCTGCGACATCGGCGGGGTGTTCTCTCTCACTACATCGATTCCAGTGCTCCGCGAGAGGATCTCGAGCGAATGATCCGTCGACTCGTGCCTCGTGCCTTTCGTCGTCCGGTGGACGAGGAATTGGTGCAGCCGTTCGTTGATCTGGCCCTGGCTCGTCTCGATGCCGGGAATACTTTTGAGCAGGCGGCCCGCGCCGGATTTGTCGCGGTTCTCTGTTCGCCGCACTTTCTCATGCTGCATCGGGAACCGGAGGTGGACGATTTCGAGATCGCTTCCCGGCTTTCGTATTTCCTCTGGTCTTCGATGCCCGACGAAGAATTGCTCGCCCTTGCGGAAAAGGGCGAGCTCAGCAATCCGGCAGTTCGTCGTCAGCAGGTCGATCGCATGCTCCAGGATCCCAAGCGGCAGCGATTCGTTGAGAATTTCACGGGTCAATGGCTCGACCTCCGGGAGATCGATTTCACCACGCCGGACAAAAACCTGTTCCCCGAATACGATGAGCTGTTGATGCGGTCCATGCTCGCCGAGACGAGGGGGTTCTTTGCCCATATTCTCGATGAGAATTTGAGTGTGATGAATTTCATCGACTCGGATTTTGCGGTTCTCAATCAGCGCCTTGCCGAACACTACGGGATTCCCGGAATCCGCGGGCACGAGGAGTTTCGCCTGGTCGAACTCGACGAAGACAGTGTGCGGGGTGGAGTTCTCACGCAGGGGTCGGTTCTCAAGGTGACAGCCAATGGCACGAGCACCTCACCTATTCTGCGAGGGATCTGGATTCTCGACCGGATCCTCGGACAGCCCGCTCCGCCTCCTCCGCCGGGAGTTCCTGCGGTCGAGCCAGACATCCGAGGGGCAATCAATATCCGCGATCAACTGGAGAAACATCGCGAAGAGGAGTCCTGTGCTCGGTGTCATGTCAGGATCGATCCGCCGGGGTTTGCCCTCGAAGAGTTCAATGCGATCGGGGGACATCGCGAATGGTATCGATCTCTCGGGGAAGGTGAACGGGTCGGAAATATCAAATCGTATCGCAAGGGGCAGCCCGTGCAGAAGGGCGATCAATGGCCGGATGGCACTTCCTTTGCCGACTTTCGGCAGTTTCGGGCTCAGCTTCTCGATCGTCCCGAGTTGATCGTTCGTTCCCTCGCCGAAAAAATGATGGTTTACGGCACGGGGCGTCCCGTCACCGCTGCGGACCAGGCAGCGGTCGATACCGTTGTCGAAGAAACGATGAAATCCGGGTCCGGGCTGGTCTCCCTGATTCATGCCGTTGTCGAATCCGAGTTTTTCTATCTTCCCTGAATGATCTACCTTTTCTCAAGATGATGAATCGCAGAACCTTCCTCCGCACCAGTGGCGTCTCTCTGACGGTCCCTGTCCTATCGAGCCTGGGCGAGTCGACGGCTCGGGCCGACCAAGCGACCGGAGATATTCGTCGAATGGTGGCGATCAATTCTCCGCTGGGGATCCACACTCCCTATCTCTTTCCCCAGACGCCGGGCAAAGACTACGAGGTGACACCCTACCTCGAGCCGCTGCAGGAAGTGCGCGAGAAATTCACCGTCGCTTCCGGGTTGATGCATCCCATGGTCGATGGAGGACACAGCGCCGAGCGGAGTTTCCTCACCGGCGCAGCGCACCCGGGACAGCCGAGCTTCCGGAACTCGATTTCCGTCGATCAGTACGCTGCCGAGCAGATTGGACACCTCACCCGCTTTCCCTTTCTTTCTCTGTCCGCCAACAACAACGGCATTTCCTACACTCGCTCCGGGGTGCAAATTCCCGCCGAGAAAAGTCCTTCCCAGGTTTTCAAGCGCTTGTTTCTTGAAGGGTCCGAGGAGGAGAAGGCGGCCCAGATGCGGAAAATCAAGGACGGTCAGAGCATCATGGATCTCGTTCTCGACCAGACACGAGGTCTCATGAAAAAGACAGGGCGGGAGGACAACGAAACCCTGGATCAATATTTCACCGGGGTCCGCGAAGTGGAATTGCGACTGCAGTCTGCGGAGGAATGGGCGAAGCGACCCAAGCCAGAAGTCGATGCGGAGCCGCCCTCGGATGTGAAGGAGCGCGCCGACTTTTCCGACCAGATGCAGTTGATGTATGACCTCATGTTTCTCGCGATCCAGAGCGATTCGACCCGACTCTTTACTCTTGCCGGCGCTGGCGGAAATGAAGTGGTCACGCTTAAGGGCGTCGATGATGGCTGGCACAACTTGAGTCACCATGGCAAGGATGAGGAAAAGATTCACCAACTCAGCATCATCGAGAAGGAAGAGATGCGTTTGTTCGGAGACTTTCTCAAGCGCCTCGACGAGGCCAAGGAAGGCGAGCACACCCTGCTCGATCAAACTGCCATCCTGCTCGGATCGAACCTCGGAAATGCTTCCAGTCACAACAATACCAATCTCCCCATCGTGGCCGCCGGAGGGCATTTTCACCACGGGCAATACCTGGCGTATGGCGAAGATCACACGCCGCCGCTCTGCAATCTCTTCGTTTCCTATCTTCAGCACCTCGGACTGGAGGTGGGCGAATTCTCCTCTGGCAAAGGCACCATGACGAGGATTGACGCGTGGGCGTAAATCGGTGGGACACGCATGGCCGCTCACAATTCTCTCCTCGAATCCTGGAAGCAGGGGCAGTCCACGTTGAATGGATGGCTCGCGATTCCAAGTGTCTCCACTGCCGAGGTAATGGCTCACCAGGGATGGGATTCCCTGACCATCGATATGCAGCACGGGCTGAGCGACTATGCCTCGGCCCTTGGGATGCTGACCGCGATCTCGACGACGAAAACGGTCGCGATGGCTCGGGTGCCCTGGTTGGACGAGGGCATCATCATGCGGATGCTCGATGCCGGATGCTACGGGATCATTTGTCCGATGATCAACACGGCGGATGACGCGCGTCGTTTTGCCAGGGCCTGCCTCTATGCTCCGGAAGGAAATCGCAGCTTCGGACCGATCCGTGTCGGAACGTATGCCGGTCCCGACTATTACACGAATGCTAACGAAGAAGTGCTTCCCATCGGAATGATCGAGACCCGGCAGGCTCTCGACAATCTCGATGCCATTCTTGATGTTGAAGAGTTGAAGAGTTGAAGGCGATCTACATCGGTCCCGCCGATTTATCGCTCGCCCTCGGGTGCACCCCGAAGTTCGACCAGGAAGAAAAACCTGTCGTCGAGGCGATCGAAAGGGTCGTTTCCAGGGCGAAGGAGAAAGGAAAGTGGGTCGGGGTTCACAACGCGACGGTAGCGTATGCCCGGCGCATGACGGACCTGGGGGCGGATTTCGTGAGTGTGGGTTCGGATCTCCGTCTCATGATTGCGGGAGCGGCTGCGGTCGTGTCCGAGTTTCGGGAAAGTGAGGCCGGGAACGACGCCTCGGGCGGATACTGACATGCCGAGTATAGGAGAAGGGGAAGATCGAATCCACTACGAATGGTCGGGCCAGGAGTCGGGATCGGTACTTGTTCTTTCGCATTCGCTTGGCTCGGACCTTTCTCTCTGGAAATGGAACCTCCCCGCCTGGGAAACCGAGTTTCGTATTCTGCGGTATGATCATCGGGGGCACGGACGTTCGGGACATCCAGGAGGAGATTGGGTGATCGAGGATTTTGGAAACGATCTGATCCGCCTTCTCGATGGGATCGGTCTCGACGAGGCTTCGCTTTGTGGGGTTTCGTTAGGAGGGATGGTGGGGCTGTGGGTCGCGCAGCATCACCCTTCGCGGTTGAAGCGATTGATTGCGGCCAATACCAGTGCCTACACTGAGGACCCAAGTCTCCTGGAAAGAAGAATCGCTCTCGTTCGTTCGGAGGGTGTAGAGGCGATCTCCGAAGATGTTCTCGAGAAATGGTTTACGCCGAAGTTTCACCGGGCCAGACCGGAGGTGATCGATCACTTTCGAAACACCTTGCGGGCCACCTCATCGGAAGCATATGCAAGAACGAGCGAGGCGGTTTGTGGTCTGGATCTTCGTTCCAAATTGTCAGCCATCGAGGTTCCCACTCTGGTCGTGACCAGTTCGGGGGATCTCGCGACGCCACCCGCATGGGGAGAGGCGATCGCCGAGAAGGTCCCTGGTGCGAAACTCGAGCAATTTGATGCGGCTCATCTCGCCTGTGTCGAAGAGGCGGGGAAGTTTGGAAGATTGGTGATCGAGTTTCTGAAGTGAGTTTGCCGGATACGTGAAGAACAGGGCGGCGGTTTGGTGTTCGCTAAGGGAAGGGAGGGACAACGTCCTCGTTGTCTGTGGTTGATCTGCGGGGGATGAGTTGTCGGTAAGAACTGATGCGTCCTGATTGCTAGAAAGTTCGGCGCGTAGCTGCCGGAACGATCTTTTTCACAGATGATCCACAGAGGTTTTTGGAATGAACACAGATCTCATCGTCTGCATCTCTCTGCCACTGCGAACCTCGAATGTAGCGGCACTCGCAAGAGTGCCGACAGGCGCGGCGGTCTTCTTGTCTCGGATGTGCTCGAAGTAAAGACATCCAGCTCAAACCGCAAATCTCTCGATCCGATCCAGATCCGGTTCCATCCCAAGGCCGTCTCCTGCTGGGATCGAAATCATACCGTTCTCCGGAAGCGGCATCTCGCGATAGAGCCAAGCCTCCGGCTCGATATAGAGATACTCGAATTGTTCGAAGGAAGGTTCGATCGCCGCCATCTGCAGCGTCGTGAAATACCCCGGACCAAAGTAGGGCGAGTGGGGCATCATGGGAAGTTTCCACTCCTCTCGATTCCGGTTTGTGATCTTGAGGAATTCACTGACGCCTCCGACCTTGGTGATGCTGGGTTGGAGGAAGTCGGTCGCTCCGAGACGGCACATCTCTTCGAACTGGAATGCCGTGCAGGCATTCTCTCCGGTGGCGATGGCCATGCCGGTCTTGCGAAGCTCGGCGAGAGTTCGAAAATCTTCGGGCGGAAAGATCGGTTCCTCGAGCCAGCGGGTATCGAGGTCCTTCAACTCGGGGATGACTTCCCGAGTGAATTCGAGGGACCAGTTGCAGTTCACATCGACGGTCATGCGAGTGTCAGGGCCAATGGCCTCGCGACAAATTCGAATCTCCGGTATCGTGATTTCGTGGAGCTTGATCTCCTTGTAACCTTCGGATGCGGCCTGTTCCGATTTGGCTCGGACCAGATCGCGGTCGCCATACCGAACCAGGCTGGCGTAGGCGGGGACTGAGTGGCGTGAACGTCCCCCGAGGAGCTCTGCGAGGGCGACGCCCTCTGCTTTGGCACGGAGGTCCCAAAGCGCAAGGTCGATCCCGGAAAGAGCGAAAATGGTCAGTCCGTATCTTCCCTGGAGCACGAGTTTTCGTTGGGCTTCTTCCGAGAATTTTCGAGGATCAGGAACATCTCTTCCGACCAGGAGGGGGGCGAGGGAACGCTCGATGAGAGCGGCGACCGAGCGGCTGCAGAAGTAGCCGAAGGCCTCTCCCCACCCGGTGAGGCCGCTATCGGTGTCGATGCGGACAAGACAGAAATCGAGGGTTTCCCATTTCGTCGGCATGATACCTTCGCCGGAGCCGCCGGCTTCGAAAGGGATCGAGAGGACGATGGGGGCGACAGAGGTGATTTTCATATCAGTCGATTTCCCGGGTGCGGGTGGCGAAGTGTCCCCCGATATATTTGCCCTCGGGTCCCTCCGCAGGAGGAGTGGTGAGAAGGGCAGGGTCGGCGAGGTGATCGATCGAACGGTCGCGGGGTTCGTAGCCGAGACGTTCTGCATTCTCGTTGTCAAAAAAGGGGGCCGGGTTGTCGGAAGCCCCATAGACGATATCGTAGGAAAGATCAGGATGGGTGAGACCGATTTCCACCAGTTGAAAGAGATCCTGAGCGCTGATCCAGGTATGAAGCCTGCGTTCGTCGATGACGGAGTCGCCGACGAAGCCGATCCGAATCGAAAGAACTTTCAGTCCGAACTTGTCGGCGTAGTAAGCGCCAAGAGATTCACCAGCCGCCTTGCTCCAGCCATAGAAGCTGTCGGGGCGGGGGGCAGTGGTCGTATCGATGGGGTCGGTTCTCTCGAGAAAGCCGAGGGCATGATGGCTGCTTGCGTAGACCACTCGGGGAACGTCATGGATCCGTGCCGCCTCGAAGACGTTTCTGGTTCCGGCGATGTTGGCTCCCATGACTTCATCGAAGGTGAAGTCGGGGCCGACGAGGCCGCCGAGATGGACGATGCCATCAATGTCCTCGGCGAGGGATTCGACGAACGGCGCATCGGTGAGGTCACCGCGGAGGAATGTTTCGTTCTCCGCCAGTTCGTCGCCCGGGATCTCCAAGAGATCCGTGAGGACGACCTGTTCATGGTGGTCACGGAGAAGGGGACGGAGAGCGTTCCCTACGATTCCAGCAGCCCCGGTCAGAAGGAGGCGTCTCATCCAGCAAGACGCTCACGGGCCTGCTCGAGCTTCTCACGGGAAGCGTTGAGTCCAGCAAAACCCCCGTGTTCGATTCCGCAGTAACCGCGAAAGCCGGTATCGAGAACGATTTTCAGCATGCGGTCGTAGTCCAGGTCGGAGGCGTTGTGGTCGCTGTCCCAGACACGGTCTTTCACGGAAACTCCCTTCGCCCACGGCATCAGTTTCTTGACGCCCTTGTAGGAATCGTAGCTTTCTCCCTGCTTGATCCGGAAGTTTCCAAAGTCGGGTAGCGTTCCGCAGCGCTCATGATCGACTGCAGTAATCACCTCGGCAAGCCAGTCCGCGTTGCTGGAGAGGCCCCCGTGATTTTCGACGATGACATTGAGACCCTGCTCGGCACCAAACGTGGTGAGCTTGGAGAGGCCATCGGTGGCGAGCTTCACCTGTTCCTCCCAGGTTCCCGAACTGCCCGCGTTGACCCGTATGGAGTGACAGCCCAGAAACTTGGCGGCGTCGAGCCACTTGCGGTGATTGTCGACCGTCTGGTTCCGCTTCTTCTCGTCAGGGTCGCCGATGTTTCCCTCGCGATCACACATGATGAGAAGGCTTTTTACCCCAAGATCCGCGGCCCGTTTTTTCATCTCTCCGAGATAGGCGGTGTCCTTGGCCTTATCCATGAAGAACTGGTTTACGTATTCGATCGCCATGATCCCGTGATCGCTGGCGACCTTGGCGAAGTCGAGGTTGTCGACCTTTCCCGATTTCAGTTCTGGATTGATCGTCCACTGCGCTAGAGAGATTTTGAAGAGTGGTTCTTCGGCAGCGGAGAGAGAAGAGGACATGGCAAGGGCTCCGGCGGAGAGGCTGGATTGAGCGAGGAAATGACGACGAGAGAGAGGACGGGTTGTTTGCATGATTCAATCAATGAGGCGGAGAAATCATCTTCTGAAACGGGGCGAAAGGAAAGATTTTCCTTGTCGCGATGAGGCGCGTTTTTCCGTAGGGAAAACTGCGAATCAACGGTTGAGCGATTCCCTCATCCGTCCTAACGATGCCCATGAGTGAACTTCCAGAAGGTGCTTTTCAACCCAGGTCCGGAAAACTCGGGCAGAGAATTTCGGAGAATCCGGGAGAGGGGCAGGAGCCGAGCCTGCGATTTTTCATCGAGCTTGGTTTCGCTCCGTTTGAGTATGAGGGCGAAACGCTGACTCCGCTGTTCCGGGTGGACTCGATCGAGGTGCCAGTGAAAAGCTGCCGTGGACTCGAGTTGCAGAATTTCGAGTTCCCCTGGGCACCCAAACCTGGATCGGTCGAGGCAGCGATGCTGCTTTTCGGAGAGCACAATCCGGCGGATGTGACCGCGATCCAGTTCGGCTCGATCGAGGATGGAAAGATCCAAGTCTCCTTCGAAACTGAGGTCGACTTCGAAATGGAAGCGGACCGGGATGATCTTGAGCAAATCGAGATGTCATTTTCGCTCGCCCTCGAGATCGATCCTCTCCAGATCGCCACGAGCCTGGAGAAGCGTTGCCAGGGAGATCCGGATTTGATTCAGGAAGCGGTTGCCCCTCTTGTCGACCTGGAGGCTTATGCATCCATCGAAAAAGTGCCCGGTGGATTTGTCTTTCCTGCGGATTGACTTTTGGACCGATTCTCGGGCATCCTTGGGATGTCATGAGTAGCTTTCATATTCGCCCTCGTTTTTCCCAGGTGGTGAAGAGAAGTGCCAATGAGGTGCAGGAGATCCTTCGGGAATCAGTCGCGCCGATCGGAGATCAGTTCGAGGTCAAAGAGTTCCCCGATTTTTTCTGCCTTCGGATTTCGGAACGGGATCGGCATTTCTGGTCCCCACGATTGAACCTGAGCCTGGAAGAAGAGGGCGGAAAGACGACGATCCACGGGATCTATGGCCCGAATGCCAATGCCTGGTCGTTGTTTCTTTTCAGCTACCTGATTCTTGGTTTCCTCGGGCTGATTGCGGGTGCTCTCGTCCTTGCCCAGTGGATCATCGGATCCGAACTGACCTGGATGTGGGGACTGGGAGGAGCTCTTGGCGGAATTGCGATTCTCTACATCGTTGCTCAGTTCGGGCAAAAGCTGGGTGCCCAGCAAATGTTCCTGCTCCACCAGACTTACGAGTCGGCGATAGGGGAGCATGTCGAGATTCACTGAGCTCGACGGGACGGAATCGGTCGGCGTATTCCTTCACCTGGATTCGGGTCTTGATGAGTGCTCGCGATCTTCTATGCTTTTGGAAAGACTGATTCACCCATGCGCCCTTTTCTCTTTCCTCTGCTGCTTTCCCTGATTTTCGCGACTCCCTCTCAAGGGCTTGAGGATCGTCTTGTCCTCGTGGGGGCTTCGTATGGGAAGAACGTGCTCGCGATCTGCGATGCCGACGGAAAGGTGCTCTGGCAGTTTCGAACCGAGGGACCGAAGAAGGGCCACGCCGGCCATCACGATGTCCAACTCCTTCCCAATGGAAACATTCTCTTTCACGATTCCTGGACCAAGATCAAGGAGATCAACCTCGAGAAGGAGATCGTCTGGGAATACGACAGCGCGACTCAAAATGGAAACGAAGGAAAGAAGGTCGATGTCCATGCTTTCGCACGTTTGCCGAATGGAGAAACCGTGATCGTTGAGAGCACAGTTGGTCGGATCATTCATGTCGATGAGGAAGGAAAGCTGGTGAAATCGGTTCCACTGGGAGAA
This sequence comes from Verrucomicrobiales bacterium, assembly GCA_029213195.1. Classification (GTDB taxonomy): domain Bacteria; phylum Verrucomicrobiota; class Verrucomicrobiia; order Verrucomicrobiales; family DEV007; genus Arctic95D-9. The sequence goes on along the minus strand of JARGNI010000009.1, from coordinate 116,821 downwards.
GGCGGGCGGAAGAAGACGAGGCTCATGCGGATTCTCGAGAATGGGAACTACCTTGCCTGTGCCGAGCAGCCTGGTGTGGTGACCGAATACGATGGCGAGGGCAACATCGTCTGGGAATACGAGATCGGTACTCGCGTCTATGGAGCGATTCGCCTGAAGAATGGAAACACGCTGATCGCATCTGGTGGAGGAAACAGCGTCGTCGAGGTTTCTCCCGAGAAGAAGGTGGTGTGGGAGATTTCAAAGAAGGTTCCCAGCTCGGATATCGAACTGGGATGGATGACGACGGTGCAGGAGTTGGACAATGGGAGTCTCGTGATCGGGAATTGTCACGCGGGCGATGACGACCCCCAGATCTTTGCACTCGATTCGGAACGAAATCTCATCTGGCAGTTCGATGAATGGGATCTCGTGGGAAATGGTCTCGCTTGCTGGCAGATCCTCGATCCCGATCAGTCCGCCATGATGAAAAAGAAACTGGGAGAATTGGGCCAGTGATCGATTCGGAGCGATGGATGCTCGAGGAGATCGCCCTGGAGTATGCTCCACGAACTCCTGCCGAGCCGATTCGGAGACTGATCGAGATCGGTACAGAGAGGATCGACCGCTTCTACGACGATGGTCATGGCGTCCGCTATCGAAATTTTGTCCCTTGTGATCCACTCCTGATCCATGCCGGGATTTCGGAACTCCTCGAGACCGGGGAACTCTCGGGTGGGCTCTTCTGCGAATGGGGCTCCGGCTTTGGAATGGCTTCCGGAATCGCGAGCCTGTTGGGCTTCGAAGCGGTCGGAATGGAAAAGGAAGAGATCCTCGTGACCAAGTCTAGGGAGCTGATCAAGGACCTTGGACTGGAGGTGGAGATCCTCGAAACCAGCTACCTGCCCCCGGGTTTTGAAGAAACCGAGGGTATTGGCGGAAAGGACCTGCTTCTGCCGGGAGATGCGGTTTCCGGGGGCGCCGATTCTTCGCCTGCGATCTATGACGAACTGGATCCGGCAGAGGTGGACCTTTTCTTTGTCTATCCGTGGCCCGACCAGGAGCAGATAATGATGGACCTGTTCCAGTCCGTCGCATCCGGAGATGCGATCCTGATGATGTATCTGGGGGACGGAGAGATGGTCAGCTATCGCCTGGTGGAATCCTAGTCGCGGCCTATTCCGCTACAGGAGCGAAGGCGGGGAATCCCTCGGCAAAGATGATATTGGTCACTCCGGCGGGTTCAGGAAGCGTGCAACTCTCCCAGGATCTTCCGCCGTCGCGCGAGATCTTCAGATCCTCGGTGTACTTCCAATAGGTTTCGAAAGAGTAGTAGAGATCGGGACGAAGAGTCGCGAGGGTTCCGGGAAAGGTGGCATCGTCGATCTCCGTCCACTCGCTCCCATCGGATGACTCCCAAGCCTTGCCGGAGCGGTCGTTGACGAGATAGCGCTCGCCATCATGAACGAGGCTGTGGAGTTTCGTTTTCTCATCGAGTTCAGGGGTGACTTCGCTCCATTCGATTCCATCCGTCGAAACGTGAAGGGTGCGGTCTCCTCGAACGACGAATCCATTTCCGTCCGACTCGATAAACAGACGAGACTTTGGTTCCAAGCGCTCGGCAAAAGTCCACTTCTCGAAATCCTTGGTGGAGACAAGAATGCAGTTGTCGCCAGCACCTACGAAAACGCCGTTCGCATGGCGCCAGCGGCGGATGTTGGATTTGATGACTTCGTCGAGTCCGAGATTCTCGGCTTCCGCCTTCTGGTGGTCTCGCAGCTTGGCATCGCCGATCTGTTCCCAACTCACCCCATCTTTCGAGGCGGCGACCCGCCCCCCTTCTCCAAAGACGAGGAACCGGTCGTCGACAAAGAGAACGCCGCTGAGGACTCCGATGTTGAAGGGGTTTTTATCCCAACTCACTCCGTCGGTCGTCGTGAAGATATTTGATTTGGAGAATCCCCCGACAGCGACACAGGTTCCGTTTCCTACGTCGATGGCTTTGAGGTCATTCTGGTCGTGAGCTGGTTTGTCGAGATAGACGTGGTGAGTCCAATCAACTCCATCGAGAGATGACATGCGGTGAGCCCCATTTCCGACGGCGATGTAGATGCCGTTTCCGCCTTTCCCGGTGCCTTTCGCATTTGCTTTGAGCCATTCCCGGTCGGAAGCACTCAACGATTCGATAGGAACTTCGAAGCGTTTCCCGTCGGCTGTCCTGCGAATCGTAATCGAGTTTTCGTCTCGACTGATGAGCTCTGCCTCGATCTCCGTTCCCTTGGTGTTGGTCCAGGTCCGAGGCTCGGCGAACACGAGGTCAGAGAGTAGGAGGGGCAGAAGAAAGAGGATCGGTCTCATGTTGGGGCTAGGGGAGTATTTCGAAGAATGAGAACAGGAATCGAGGTATTGCTCAAGCAGATGATGCCCCTCTTGTTCTTGTCCTCGGCAAGGTTTTTCGGCTATTCTTGGAGAATGCTGGCAAGATGGTGGTTCGGATTTTTGCCAGGGTTGTTGTGCCTTTCTTTCGCAGGCGAGGAAAAGTTGCCGGGCTCCTTTGAGCGTCTCCTTCTCGAAGCGGTTGCTTCGGAGGAATGGAAAGAAGCAGGGGCCGCATCGAGAAAGATGATGGTGCTGCGAGAGGTGGCACTGGAGCAGGATACGGTCTCCGATCCCGTGTCCGATCGCTATTTGATCACCGCACTGGGAGGTCCGATCGACCTTGTCCATTTCCTCGCCCTGGCAGCTCGCGTAGCCTCAGGAGAGAAGGGGAGGGCCGAGGCATTGCATCAACAATGGGAACTGGAAGGCGGGATGGATTTCGAGGCGGGCCGCTCCCGCACTTTCCCTCCGGAAGCGCACCCTGATGACTTGCCCAGCAATGCTCTCGGCGCGCTGTTTGGAGAGGGGATTGCGATGCGGAATCGCGATCCGAACTTGGATCTTCCTGCGGCACTCCGAACTTTTCTCAAACGCCTCGAACCGGTCCCCGATGCCGTGAGCAAGCGGTTTTCTCACCGCACCCTGGTCATGGGGTTGAAGCCAGATTCTTCTCGAGAATTGGTGATGCGGCGGAGCGAGTGGTTTACTGCAGTGCCCATTTTCACCCTGTATGCCTACGATGCTACGAGAGCGGCCAAGCTCGGGAATGCGCGGGCTGCGCTCCGCGAAGCAGGGTTGGAAGTCCAGCAATACAAGGGGAGGCCCATCCTCATCGAGGAGATTCCGTAGAGGTGTAGTGCAATTGCTCGTCTGCCTCGTCATTCCAAAAATCGATTCAGATTGCACTCGATGAATGAGAGTGAAAGCGCTTCGATGATTGCGAACCAAGCAAATCACTATGATCTGGGAATTCCATCAGCAGGCGAAAATTCATCGAGCCAATGAATCGGCACGGAAGGCGGGGAACAAGGTAGATCGGGTCGATGCAGAAATCCATGAAATGCAGCGGCACCTCGATCGGCTTTCCCTGGCTTGTCAATCGATGTGGGAACTGGTTCGGGAGAAGACCGAACTCACCGAAGAAGAACTCGATCTCAAGATCCTCGAGGTCGACAGCCGCGACGGCAGGGTGGACGGAAAAATTTCCCGTCAAATCACCGACTGTCCGCATTGCGGGCGCAAGACCAACACGCGTCGCAGCCACTGCCTGATGTGTGGGGGCGAGTTGAGTCGGCCCCATCCCTTCGAAGGATGAGGCGACAGGGGGGGGCGCCCGCGACAGGGTGGGCAGGGCTTATTCTTTCCTTTCCGGAAGAGTGGCGAGATACTTCGCGCGCAGCTCTTCGATCCGCTTTTTCTGAGCGTTGAGGGCTTCCTCCTGGCGTTTCCTTTCGGCTTCGGCTTCCGCAAGTTCACGAGCTGCGGCTTGCTCTGCCTTGGAACGTTCTGCGACGAGTTCAGGGGTCTTCTGGGCCACCTCGTTCGCCTTTTCGATCGTTTCCTTGGTGCGATCCGCTTCGGTGTAGGTGTTGGCGAGAAACTTCTCGATATCCGAGAGACGTTTGCGGAGTGATTCGACTTCGCTGTTGATCTCGTCCGGTGATTTGTAGGAGAGCGCCTTGGCGGCCACCGTCTCGATGACTTTCTGCTCTTCCGCGGCCTCCTCTTCGAGACCTTCGGTGACAATGGCATCGACCGGGATTCGGGTATCGACAAGGTCGGTGGTGACGGGATCGGACTGAACGGATATAAGAGTTTTTTCCGAGTCCGCTTCCGTGAGGATCGGCTGGAGTTGGACGGCTTCTTCCCTCAGTTCGGCAACGGCTCGGCTCGATACGAGCTGGAGCGCACGTTCCAGGACCGAGGTCGATTTTTCCATGAGCTTCTTCGTTCCCTCAGACACGGTGGACTTGGCTTCGGCAAGAGTCTTCTCCGCTTCGGCGCGAGCCTGGGATGCTTCCGCAACCTCCGTCTTTGCTTCCTTCTCTTCTTCCATCATGTCCTCGAGTTCGAGGGCCATGTCATCGAGTTCTTCGGATTCCTTGTGGGCGCTGAGATTGATTGCGGCGGCCTGCCACTTCTTGGCAAGGAACTTGGACTGATCGAGTTCCTTCTTCGCAATCTCGATCTTAGCCTTCGTTTCCGACTCCTTCTTCACGATCGCGTCCACCTTGGCTTTGGCGGCTTCCTGCTGATTGGTGGCGGCAACGAGCGATTCCTCGGATTTCTTGAGGGTGGCGTTAGCGGCGGCGAGCTGTGTGTTCGCGGCATTGAGCTCATTTTGCTTGGCGGCGAGAGCGGTCTGGGCCTTGTTCTGCTCTTCGGTGGCCTTGGCGACAGCACCCTCGATCTGGGTCACCTTGGTCTTGGTGGCGGCAACGATCTGGGCGGTTTTGTCCCGAGCCGCCTTTGTGGTTTGAACCGCTTGAGCCGCCTTCTGGTGATTTGCAGTTGCTGCTGCAAGTGCCTGCTTCGTCTTCGCGACGCGAGACTCTCCAGCGGCAAGGGCATCCTTGAGGGGTTCCCAGGCGGCATCGGCAGCTGCCAGTTTGGTTCCGAGATCGGCTTGCGATTTGCGGAGAACATTCAGTTCATTCTCGACCATGGACTTGCGAGCGGCCGCCTCATTCCGCTTGGTGGTTGTTGGTGGCACAGCCGCGACGGACTGATTGAGAGCCTTTTCTGCTTCGGCCTTCGCGGCGACGGCAGCAGCGACCGCCTGAGCAGCCTGGTTCTTCCGGTCGACCAATTCCTTCGGTGGCGTGGGATTTTGCTTCAGTGCTTCGGCCAGGGCGGCTTCCGCGGCCTGGAGAGCCTGTCGGCTCGCCGCGAGGGCCGCATCCTTTGCCTTCCAGTTCTGTTCGTTCGAGGCACTGGCGTCCTTGGCCTTTTTCAGCGCCTCTTCCGCAGCGGCGAGGGCTTGCTTGGCCGGATCAAGCTGCTTGGTCTTCTCGGTGAGAGAGGCATCGATCTTCTGCTTCTGGGCCGCAATTGCGTTGCGGGAAGCCGCGAGCTCGTCGAATTTCTTTTTCTGCTCTGCGTTCAGGGCCGGAATCTTGGAATCGGCGGTGACCTTGTCGAGGGCAGTCTTTGCTTGTGCCAATGCTGTTGTGCTCGTGGCTAGACTCGCGTCTTCCTTGGCGAACTGAGCTTCCGTGGTTTGGAGGGCTTGCTTGCCTGCGGCGAGGGCGTCGGTCTGCTTTTTCGTCTCACCGTGGCGGATTGTAACCAGCGCCTTCGCTTGCTCAAGCTGGGCTGTCAACGTCTTGACCGAGTTCGTGAACTTGGTGGCTTCGGCTTTCGCAGCATCTCTCGACTTCGTCGCTTCCTGGATCGTCTTCGCAATCGCGGCGGCCTGGTTTCTCGCATCGGTGAGCTCTTTGGAAACGACTTCGACCCCTTTTTCAAGAGCGGGAATTGATCCGGTGAGTTCTCCAATCCGCTTTTCGGAGTAGGCGAGTTGCTGCTCGATCGTGGGAGGATTGGGTTCGATCTTGGCAAGCTCGGCGCCGCTTGCGACGTCCCAGACTTTCACAACGCCGTGCCAGTCTCCCGAGAAAACTCGCTGGTTGTCGTGACTGAAGGCAACACTCAGGACGATGTCGTCCGAGGCAGGGATCGATCGGATCTGCTTTCCGTCACCTTCCCAGATCTTCACGGTCTTATCCCGACCGACTGAGGCCAGTTTACCGTCCGGCGAAAATGTTACGGCGAGAGCGCCGCCGCCATGAGCGTTCCATTTCTTCACCTGTTTTCCTTCCAGCATTTCCCAGAGAATGATCTGCCCGTCCTCGGAACAGGAAGCGAGGACGTTTCCATCCATTCTCCATGAAATATCGGTTACGGCCTTGGTGTGTCCTTTCAGGGTGTAAAACTCATATCCGGTCGCGGCTTCCCAGACGTAGAGACCTCCGTTTCTGCCTCCGGTGGCGAAAATGACGCCGTCAGGGCTGTAGGCTGCGGTCAGGAGCCAGTCGGGGTGTTTCTTGATGCTGTTGAGCTGCTCGCCAGCAACCGTGTCCCAGAGCTTGATGTTTCGCTTGGGGCCTCCAAGAACGGCATTCTTGAGATCGGGGGAGACATCGGCACCGAGAACAATGTCGTATTCCTTGCCAACATCGAGGATTCGCTCGCCGGTCTTGATGTCCCAGGCGACGACGTTCCCGGATTTACCGGCACGCCCGCCTCCGCAGGCAAGATAGGCGCCGTTCGGGCTGAAGGAGAGTGTCTGGGGGAATCCCTCGGGATAGGGGAGGACTCCAAGGAGATCAAAGTCGCTGGAGTGATAGAGAAGCACTTGCTTCTGACCGGCGACCGCGAGAATGGGCGCCCAGGGACTGTGAGCCATCGCGGGAACGGCGTTGGGACGCTCGGTGATGACTTCCGGCTCGAGGAGCAGATGCTCGGGCATGGCCGGGGGACCTTCGGGCTTCCCGGTGGAAGTAATGGAGTCGAAGTCGATCTTTGGCTTGTCGGATTTGCGAGCTTTGCTGTTTGCCGTTTCGAGAAGTCCGCCTGCGATCCAGTCCGAGAGGACTTTCAGTTCTTTTTCATTCGCTTTGGTTCCCTTTGGCGGCATGAAAGGCTCTTCGGTGTGGGCTGAGAGCGTGTAGAGTCGGGAGGAGCCGGGGTCCTGGGACACGACCACCTCTCCACCGGAACCTCCAGTGAGGGTGGCCGAGTAGGTGGCTAGATTCAGACCACCCTTTGCTTCGTCGGCATTGTGACAGTTGACGCACTTGTTCTCGAGGATGGGCAGAACATCATCGACAAAGGTGACCTTGTTCGAGGGGTCGGCGGTCGCGGTGAGGATGTATCCTGAGAGGGCGAGGGTCAGGGAGACGGTAGAGATCTTCTTCATAACGCTAAGGTTTTCTACGCAGGGGTTGGGGGTGGAGCATGGCTCCATTGTGAAAAAACAACGTAATCTTACCATGTTACGGTATATTTGGCACGGGTCGCGCTGAAAAGTATGGCGAAAATGCGGAATTTTCTCATCCTTTCTCAAATGGCTAGAGATCCTGCCCTTATCGCGTCTCTACGTAAAGACGCCCCTTGAGACAGGGGGATTCGAGGACGTATGTGACATGTTACTCCAACCACACTTATATCCATCATATGAAAGGCTGCACAGGCTTCTTACAATCTGGAATGGCGAACCGCCGCGAATTTCTTCAAGTCGGTTTTGCTGGAGGTCTTGGTCTCTCCCTGCCGGAGCTTCTCAAAGTAGAAGCCCGGGGTCAGGCGAAATTTTACGAGTCCAAGGAGGGCGTCGCCAAATCTCTCATCCATATCTACCTGCCGGGTGGAATGGCGCACCAGGAGACCTGGGATCCCAAGCCTTACGCGCCCTCCGAGTATCGCGGGCCTTACAAGGCGATCAATACCAACGTCGATGGATTGCAGTTCAGCGAGAATTTTAAGAACCTCGCGAAAGTCGCGGACAAGATGACCGTGATCCGCTCGATGACGCACGGCGAGGCGGCTCACGAGCGAGGAACTCACAATATGTTCACCGGCTATCGTCCGAGCCCGGCGATCAACTTCCCCAGCTTCGGGTCGGTGATTGCTCACGAGTTTGGACCGCGGAAGAATCTTCCTCCGTATGTCTGCGTTCCGAATGTTCCGAACGAATTCGCCGGGACCGGTTACCTCAGTTCCATGTATGGTCCTTTCTCCGTGGGTAGTGATCCTGCGAGCGGAGAATCTTTCAAGGTCCGAGACCTTACCCTTCCGGGCGGGGTGGATGCCGCTCGTTTCGAGCGCCGCCGGACTCTCCTCGAAGCAGTCGACAGTCATTTCCGCAACATGGAGAAAGCGGATTCGATCGAAGCGATGGATTCTTTCTATCAGCGTGCCTACGGTCTCATCGGATCTGCTGAGGCTCGGGAAGCTTTCGATCTCTCGAAAGAGGATAAGAAGACCAAGGAGCGCTACGGGGAAAATCAGGCCGGGATGCGCATGCTTCTTTCTCGCCGTCTCGTTGAGTCCGGGGTGCGCCTTGTGACCATGACTTATGGCGGTTGGGATCACCACGACAGGATCAAGGACAATATTGGTCGCCAGGTTCCCCCTCTCGACCAGGCTTTGGCCACTCTGTTGACGGATCTGGATGAGCGAGGTTTGCTCGACTCCACTCTTGTCATGGTCTCCTCCGAGTTTGGACGTACGCCGAAGATCAACAAGACCGATGGTCGCGATCACTGGCCCAAGGTGTTCTCGACCATGCTGGCCGGTGGCGGAATCAAGCGTGGTTATGTCTACGGCACATCTGATTCGCTGGCATCCGAGCCCGACGCCAACCCTGTCGACGTTCAGTCTTTCGCCAAGACCGTCTACGCTCAGTTGGGTATCAATGCGGATAAGGAACTCATTGCTCCTGGCCCACGCCCAATGGAGATCGTTGACGGAGGCTCCGTGATCGAAGACATCATTGCAAAAGCCTCGGTTTAAATTTCGATTCAACCCTCTCGACCCTATGAAACGTGTTCTGATGACTCGGAGTGCGGCTTCTGCGGTGTTCCTGAAGCGAGTGCTGTCAGCGATTCTGCTGTCGGCACTTCTGCTACCAGGGGCTGACGCTTTGGCTGCTTCTCCCGATTTGCAAAATACCATCCCTCGGGGTGGCCAGCGTGGGAGCGAGGTGAAAGTGACCCTGATGGGGAACCGTCTCGATGACGCGGAAGAGCTGCTTTTCCATTCCCCGGGGATTTCAGTCAAGGATCTCAAGGTCATCGATACCCGCAAAGTGGAGGCGACCTTCGTGATCGCACCCGACTGTCGACTGGGTGAGCACCACGTTCGTGTCCGTTGCCGAAGCGGAATCAGCTATGCGCGGAACTTCTGGATCTCACAGTTTCCAAATGTTGCGGAAGTCGAGCCGAATGATGATTTCGAGGCTCCACAGGCCATTGACCTGAATGTCACGATCGAGGCGGAGGCCAAGCCGGAAGAGACCGACTACTACAAGGTGACCGCGAAAAAAGGTCAGCGTCTCTCCGTGGAGATCGAGGGCTTGCGGATCAACAACGTCCGAAACAATATCGCGATCGACCCGTTTGTGGCGATTCTGGACAAGGATCGCTTCGAGTTGGCTTCCGCTGATGGTTCGGCTCTTCTCAAGCAGGAGTCGATTGTTTCGGTGATCATCCCCGAAGATGGGGAATACACAATCGAGGTCCGAGATTCTGCCTACCAGGGGCGTGGAAGATATCGCGCGCATATTGGGACGTTTCCTCGACCTACCGCGATCTTTCCGGCTGGAGGAAAAGCGGGGACCGAGGTCGAATTCTCGATGCTGGGTGATGTGAAAGGAACCTTCAAGACCAAGGCGACCCTGCCCCAATCGACTCCCGAGGGGACTTTTGGAGTCCTTGCCGGTCATGAAGGACAGTTTCCGCCTTCGCCGAATCGAGTGCGAATCAGTGATTTCGACAACGTTCTCGAGCAAGAGCCCAACAATTCAAGCACCCAGATGAAAGAAGTAGCGGCTCCTGCCTTGCCTCTGGCTTTCAACGGGATCCTCGAGTCCGAGGGGGATATCGATTACTTCCGATTTTCGGCCAAAAAGGGGCAACGATTCCGCATGCGGGTCTACGCGAACACGATCGGATCGCCGGTGGATCCTGTTCTAAACCTCTATGACAGTACGATGAAGTCTCTCGGTGGCAGTGATGATGCCGATGGTTCGAAGGACAGTCGAGTCGATTTCAATGTGCCTGCCGACGGAGAGTATCTCGTCCGAGTGAAGGATATGCTGAACCGTGGAGGTCCTGATTTCGTTTACCGAATCGAAAGTGAAGTTCGGAAACCTGTGCTCGACGTCACGATGCCCGAAATGCTGCGCCGTGATCTCCAGTATCGAAAGCAGTTCAACGTTCCTCGCGGAGGTTACTACGCTATGACGGTGAACACGACACGTCGGGATTTCTCGGGCGACCTCGTATTTGAGATGCCTAAGCTGCCTGCCGGGGTCACCTGGGAGTCCGCTACTATCCCGAAGTCGGTCAGCCAGTTTCCGATCCTCCTCAAGGCTGCTCCAGATGCACCGTTGGGAGGCGGGCTTTATTCTCTCCACGTGAAGAATACCGATGCGGAAAAGCCACTGTCCGGAACTTTCAAGCAGCCTCTGGATCTCGTTCGCGGTCCTCAGAACGGGGTGGAATACTATACCCGCTACAATGAGGATCTCCCCGTAGCGGTTGTCGAGGAACTCCCATTCAGCATCACCGTGGATCAGCCGAAAGTTCCCATCGTTCGGAACGGCATGATGAAGCTCAAGGTTCGAGCTCATCGGAAGGAAGGCTACGACAAGAGAATCATCGTTCGCATGCTCTGGAAACCTCCCGGGATTACGACGCCGGCCTCGATGACCTTTGGAGAGAAAGACACCGAGTTGGAGTACGAATTGAACGCCAATTCCAGCGCTGAGGTCAATACTTGGAACATCGGGGTTCTCGCCGAGTCGGATGGAGGTAAGGGGCTCATGAAAACCGCGTCACCTTTCGTCAAACTTTCGGTGGAAGAGCCTTTCGTAAACATGAAGCTCTCGATGGCGACCACGAAGCAGGGTTTGCCCACGGAGATGGTTGCAGAGGTCGAGAATCTCCGTGAATTCGGAGGCAAGGCGGATGTGCAACTTTTCGGACTTCCTGCCCACGCCACCACGCCCGTGGTGAAGATCGACCAATCGAGCGAAGGATTCTCCTTTCCCATCGAAACTTCAGAAAAAACTCCGGTTGGCCAGCACAAGAATTTGTTCTGCACGGTCACGGTTCTCAAGGAAGGTCAACCGATCGTGCACCGGGTCGGGATGGGTGGGGTCATCCGTGTCGATCCGAAACCGAAAGAACCTGTCGCAGCCCCGGCCAAACCGGCTGAAACGAAGGTGGTTGCCAAAACCGCTCCCAAGGAAAAGCCCCTGTCACGTCTCGAGCAGCTGCGTCTTGAGGCCAAGAAAGAGGCCGCTGCCCAATAACCTGATTCGTCGTAACTTCTTCCAATCCTCAATTGTCATGAAACTTCCCGCACTCACCACTCTGTTGATTGGGATCGCCTCTCTGGCGTCCACGCAAGCGCAGGAGTCGAAGATCGACTTCGTGAAGGATATTCAGCCCATCCTCGAGTTCAATTGTGTCAGCTGTCACAATGATGCGAAAGTGAAGGGAGGGCTTCGTTTCGATAAGGCTCATCTCTTCTTTGAAGGTGGCGATGGAGGTCCGGCCCTGGTCAAAGGAGAGCCAGATCAGTCGCTGATGATCGAGATGGTTTCTCTTCCCGAAGATGACATCGATGTGATGCCGCCCGAGGGGAGGAAGCTCCACGACCACGAGATTGCGAAACTTCGTCAGTGGATCAAGGAAGGGGCTCATTGGCCTGAAGAGTTGACGCTCATCGCGCGCAACGAGGAAGATTTCAAGGGAGCCGAGCCTCTCGTGGACAATGGGAAAAAGCTCGAGAGGATCGAAGTGTTTCCTCGCGACATGATTCTCGAGACCCAGCGGGATCACCAGTCTCTCGTCGTCATGGCGACCTACGAAGATGATACTACGCGGGATGTGACTGCCAATGCGACGTTCGAATTTGCCGATCCGAGCCTGGTGAAGCTTCGGACTCGGAGCCATTTCGAACCGGTCAAGGACGGGGAGACCACCCTGACGGTCAAAGTCGCCGAGCACTCCTCGACGATTCCGGTCAAAGTTACGGATGGAGAAAAGGATCGCCCCATCAGCTTTGGGCTCGATGTGATGCCCGTCTTCATGAGTGAAGGATGCAACACGGGAGCCTGTCATGGGTCGGCTCGAGGCCAGGATGGTTTCATGCTCTCCCTGTTCGGATACGATCCGGATGGCGACCATTTTCGTCTGACTCGCGAGCTTGCGGGGTATCGGGTGAATCTCGCGATTCCCGAAGAGTCGCTCCTTGTTGAGAAGTCGATTGAGGCCGTTCCGCATACGGGCGGAAAGTTGATGGAGAAAGGAAGCCACGGGTACAACACCATGGTCGAATGGATTGCCGACGGCGCGAAGAATGACGAGCCCGGCACCGTGCCTACCGTGACCGAACTGGAAGTCTATCCCCCCAAGTTGGTTCTCGAGGGAGCCGGTGCGGAGCAGCAACTGACGGTCCGTGCAAAGTACTCTGACGGCCACGATCGTGATGTCACCCACCTTGCGGTGTTCATTACCAACAACGAGCCCACCGCCGCAGTGGATGAGTATGGAAAAGTGACCGCTGGGAAGCGAGGCGAGGCTTTCGTAATGGCTCGATTCGAGACAAAGACCGTTGGGATCCAGACCATTGTGATCCCGGAAGGGCTCGAATATACCCGTCCGGAGATGACGGAGAGCAATTACATCGACGGTCTCGTACACGACAAGCTTCACAAGCTGCGGGTGATTCCTTCCGGGCTCTGTGATGACGACGAGTTTTTGCGACGCGTCTACCTGGACGTGGTTGGACAGCTTCCTACGGTGGAGGATTTTGAGAAGTTCGTGGCGGATACCGATCCGAAGAAGCGGGAGAAAGTGATCGATCAGCTCCTCGAGAGAAAAGAGTTCACCGAGATGTGGGTGATGAAATGGTCGGAGCTTCTGCAAATCCGCTCGAACGGGAACATTGCCCAGGGCATCTCCTACAAGTCAGCTCTGCTCTACAACAACTGGTTGCGGGAGAGGATCGCTTCCAATACTCCTTTCAATGAGCTCGTGATCGAGTTGGTCAGCTCTCAGGGAGGAACGTTCTCGAACCCGGCGACAAACTTCTACCAAGTGGAGCGTGATTCCTTGAAGCTTTCTGAAAATGTGGCCCAGGTTTTCATGGGCATGCGATTGCAGTGTGCTCAGTGCCACAACCACCCCTTCGATCGTTGGACGATGGATGACTACTACAGTTGGGCTGCCTTTTTCTCCCAGATCGGGAGGAAGCAGGGTGTCGATCAGCGAGAGCAGATCATTTACAACCGCGGTAGCGGTGAGGTGAAGCACATCGTCGGCGGGCGGACGATGGAGCCCAAGTTCCTTGGCGGGGAAGTGCCGGATGTGAAAGGGAAGGATCGACGTTCTGTCATGGGCAACTGGTTGGCTTCTCCGGACAATCCCTACTTTGCACGGAATGTCGTGAATATCGTCTGGTCCCACTTCCTGGGTGTGGGAATCATCGATCCGGTGGATGACGTCCGCGTCAGTAATCCTGCTTCCAATCCTGAATTGCTGACCGCGCTCGCTGATAAGTTTCAGGGGGAATATGGCTATGACTTCAAGCAACTGGTGCGCGATATCTGCAATTCGGCGACCTACCAGCGTTCAACGGAAGCGAATCCGACGAACAAGGATGATCTGAATAACTTCGCCAAGGCGAGGGTTCGACGTCAGCGGGCCGAGATCATGCTCGATACGATTACCCAGGTCACCGAAACGAAGAACAAGTTCCGTGGGTTGCCGCTGGGAGCTCGTGCTGTCCAGATCGCGGACGGAGCTACGACGGACTACTTCCTGACCACCTTTGGACGGGCGACTCGCGAAACGGTATGCTCTTGTGAAGTCAAGATGGATCCGAGCCTCTCGCAGGCGCTCCACCTTCTCAATGGTCCCACCGTCACGAACAAGATCGAGCAAGGAAATGTCGTCAAGAACTTGCTTGCCGCTGGGAAGACACCTGAACAGGTCATCGAGGATCTTTACGTTCGCTCGTTTACGCGGAAGCCGACCGATGAAGAACGAAAGCAACTCATGGCTCAGGTCGCCGCCGTCGGTGACGACAAGGCGCAGGTCGAACTCGTTCTCAACGATGTCTTCTGGGCGATCCTGAATTCGAAAGAATTCATGTTCAATCACTGACGGAGAAGTCCTCGCTTCGGTGGGGAATAGCTTCTCCTTATTTTTGAAAGCGGCCCGCAATCGGGTCGCTTTTTGCGTACGTCGCTCGTGAATTCTTTACAACTTGAGGCTTACGGTGGGAGGGCAGTTGCGTTATAACCGGGCCATGAAAACCCCAACACGGATCTTCTGGATCCCTTGTTTCTTTCTTCTGCTCATGTCCCTGCTTTCCTCCAAGACAACAGCAAATGAAATCGGATTTCTCGAAGAATTTGCTCTCGCCGAGGATCGTAAAGCGGCCATTGCAGAATTGGTTCCTGGAACTCCGGAATTCTATTTCTACAATACTCTCCTCGCCCAGCAGGAAGAGCGGTTTGCCGATGTCGAAGGAATCCTCGAAGAATGGGAGAAACGGCATGGACGAACTCCACAGTTGCAGGAGATCCGTCATCGGCAGGTCTTGTTGACCTATCGTGATTCTCCGGATGCGACGATCGAATATCTCCGCAAGCAGCTGGGCTTGAGATTCGATCACCAAAAGCAGCAACTTCGAGAAGCTCCCGATTTCCCAACTCGTTTGGATCCCGGTCAGATCAACTGGGAGTCCTACTACAAGCGAAATGGGAATCAGCAGAATCTATCTCGAGTTACCGCCAAGGGGCTGGATTACATCGTGCGAAACGAAGTCGTGCTCAATCCCGCTCAGCGCCGGGACCTTCTCAAGCGGATTTCATTGCCGGATTATGATCGTCTCGTCGGGATCATTGCCGCCGAGCTGCGGACGAAGGAGAGCAAGGGTTTCGGCGAGTTTCCGATTCATCTCAAACTGACGGAAGATCAGTTGATCGAGCTGCAGGGGTTGCGACCCGAATTGATTCACGATCAGAAGTATGTCACGGCGCGGCTCATCCGAATGCGTCCGCCTGTGGAGGACCTGACTGAGCTCTCGCTGGATGAGAAATCCGAGTATCTCTCCCTGGTCTGGGATTTCGTCAAGGAACTGGCACCAGCCTTCAATTCGCAGAAGGCTTCGGTGCTGTATCGTCGGCTCGATATCGCTCGCCGGCTCGGAGAATACCCTGAGGACCTCTTCCTCGAATACCTGAAGCTGCCTCGTCAGTGTTTTTATGTGGAACCGAAGTATTTGCAGAAGCAGATGCGAGGCGAACCTCTTGCGGATCTTTCCGCCGATTTTTCCGGACCCATCGGGATTCGGCCGATCCGTTCCGATGATGAACTGGTCCGGGCCTACCTCGAGAAATATTTCCAAACGGAGGAATCCTATCAGAAATACCAACCCTATATCCGGGAGAACTATCTGAAGACGGTCTTCGCATCGACCAAGTTGCTCTACGGAGTCGGCGATGCCGAACGCTGGTATGCGATGCTGACACCCACCCACGTGGAGGATCTCCGAAACCGAGTGGAGATCTCGCTCCTTCCGACCAATCCGGCTCGGCATTCTCCGGAGGAGGAAGTTTCGCTGCAGGTGGAGCTCAAGAACGTTTCCGAGCTTCTCGTGAAGTTGTATCACATCAACGAGTTCAATTTCTATCGAGACGAGGGAGAGGAAATCGACACGGATTTGAAACTCGATGGACTCACCGCCAACAAGGAGTTCTCGCTACGCTACGACAAGACCTCGATGCAACGGCATACGGAGGTGATTTCGCTGGAAGGTCTCGAAGGCCAACGAGGCGTATGGGTCGCGGAATTCATCGGAAACGGGATCAGTTCGCGAGCCTTGATTCGGAAGGGTGGGCTACACTATGTATCGCAACCCACGGCAGGGGGAGAAATCGTTCGCGTCCTTACCGAAGACAATGAGCCGGCGGAGGACCCGTCGATCTGGTTGGCGGGAAATTCCTATCGACCAGATGACAATGGCTTGATCCTGCTTCCATTTTCCAAAGAGAGAAATGCCTCTCTCGTCCTGACTGGATCGGGAATGAGTTCACTCGCCGAGATCTACCTTCCTCAGGAAACCTACGATTTTGATGCGGGCATTCTCCTGAGCCAGGAGAGCTTGATCCCGGGCCAGAAGGCCGCACTCGCGATCCGGCCACATCTTTCGCTGGGGGGAGAAGAAGTGGATCCCGGCTTGATCGAAGAACCCAAGCTGACGGTTCGGCTGGTCGACCAGGATGGCATCGAGTCTCTCAGCGAAAAACGAGAGTTTCCTTTCCATGACGATCAGGAATCAATCTACGAGTTCCTCGTGCCGGACCGATTGCGATCGGTCCGGGTCGAATTGACCGGAAAAATTTCCCTGATCAGCCAGTCTTCTGGAGAGCAGGTCGTGAGCACCACTCACGAGTTCGAGGTCAATGGCATCGATCGCGAGACGTTCACCCGCGATCTCTACTTTTCGCGAACCACGGAAGGCTATCAACTTGAAGTGCTGGGAAGGACCGGGGAATGTCTCGCGGACCGTTCCGTCCACGTCCGTCTTCACCACGAAGACTTCACGGAACCGATTGCAACCAATCTCAAGTCGGATCCGGAGGGAAAAATCTTTTTGGGTGATCTCGATTCCATCACCCGGGTCGAAGCCTCGCACGAAGGCATTCACTCACGAAGCTGGAACGTCGAGGCCGAGGCCGTCCGTCTTCCCTCTTTGATTCAAATTTCTTCGAGAGAATCCGTCGAAATCCCGGTTGGCACTCTGGGGCGTGAAGTCGATCGTAGCGATTTCGCTTTTTTTGAACTTCGCGAGGGTGCATTGAAGAAGGACTGGTTTCCTCAGGTAGAGAAAGCAGAGGGACATCTCAAATTGCAGAATCTCGATCCCGGTGATTATCTCCTCCACTTGCGAGATTCCGAAAAGACGATTTCCCTCCGGGTTGTCGAGGCGACGGCGCGATCGCTCGGATATGCCCTGGGCAGGGATCGGCTCCTGGAAACCGGAAATCAGGAGATCCCTTTTTTCCGGACCATGGAGGTCGCAGAGGAGTCGGTCGATCTCGAGATCGGAAACTTCAGCGAGAAGGGTCGAGTGCATCTGCTCGCGACACGGTTTCTCCCCGAGTTCTCTCCTTTCGAGAAGTTGTCCATCCCGATGCACGACAATCTCTTCTCCTGGGAGCGAAGACATCTCGAATCTCTGTATGTTTCGGGCCGGGATATCGGCGAGGAGTATCGCTACATTCTCGAAAGACGGACCACGAAAGTCTTCCCCGGGAACATGTTGCCTCGTCCCGGAGTGTTGCTGAATCCCTGGGCCCTGCAGGATACGGAAACGGATCTTGAGCTCGCCGAGATCGGCGATGAGTTCAGGAAGAGCGGGATGAACAAAAGCGCCAAGCGGAAGGGCAGCCCGGAGCCTAAGGCGGAAGCCAAGAGAAGGCTCGGCAGATCGGGCTCGGTCTCAACTTCGATGACCTTTCTGGGCACCCAGCCCGTTTTCCTCGTCAACCTGGAGCCGGATGCGAACGGGAAACTCAGCATCGATCGCGAGCTCCTGCTTGATCGACAGCATGTTCACCTGCTTGCGGTAGATGGCGACCAGGTGGCCTACCAAAGTCTTGCAGTGATTCCGGAGAAAAAGGAACTTCCGATTCGGGATCTGTCGTTGTCAGAGGGGCTTGAAGCCGAAAAGCCCTACACGCAGCAGCGAAATGTAACGCTTTTGCTTTCTGATGAGAAACTGGAGATTGATGATTTCCGCTCCACTCGCCTCGAGAGCTACAGCACCATTGGAGAGATCTTTTCCACCTTGCAGTCGATTCAGCCGAACGAAACCCTGACAAAATTTCATTTTATTCGGTCGTGGCCCAGTCTCGATGAGGCAGCCAAGCAGTCCCTTTACTCCAAGCACGCCTGCCACGAGCTGAGTTTTTTCCTTTCGAGGAAGGATCCCGACTTTTTTGCAAAGGTCATCGCCCCGTATCTACGGAACAAGAAGGACAAGACTTTTCTCGATCACTACCTGCTCGATGCCGATCTTTCGATCTATTTGCAACCCTGGGAGTTCGGTCGGCTCAATATCGTGGAGAGAATCCTCTTGAGTCAGCGGCTCGGAGGCGACGAGCGGGGCAGAACGGAGCGCTACCTGCAGGACTTACTGACCTTGATCCCACCCGATCCGATGCAGAAGTCCCTCTTTTTCAAGCAGGCTCTTCTCGGGCGCAGGTCCGATAGCGAAGGGGTGCGAGGGAGACTCCAATTCGGGGCTGGTTTCAGCAGCGGTGGAGCCATAGGTATGGGGGGAGGCGGAGTGGCGGATGCCTTTGCCGCACCCGCCAGCCCTGGCGAGTCGAGTGATCGATACAACTCGGCTGCGAGAACTCGCATGAAGCTGGCCGAGGAATCCGAGATGGAGATGCCTCAGGCAGCGATGGCAGATGCGATCCAGGATCTCGACGAAGAGGCCATGTTGGGAGCACGATTGTCGATCGTTCGGGAGCGGGGAAAGGAAGTGGCCATGTTCGAGGCGCTCGAAGCAACTCGGGAGTGGGCGGAGAACAACTACTACGAGCTCCCGATCGAGCAGCAGTTGGGCGAGCTCGTTACCGCAAATGCCTTCTGGGCCGACTTCGCGGCTTGGGATGGAGAAGGCGGTTTCTACTCGAGAGAGTTTCCCGTCGCGACCCGAAATTTCACGGAGATGATGTTTGTCCTCAGCCTTTTGGATTTGCCTTTCGAGTCTGCGGATCCCGAGATTTCGGTCGACGACAACCTTCTCACCTTTGTCGCCAAGTCCCCGAGTGTGGTCTTCCATGAGGAGATTCGAGAAGCGACGAGAGCCGAGGAGGCGAGTCCCGTTCTCGTGAGCCAGAATTTCTATCGCCTCGATGATCGCTATGTAGTGGAGCAGGGCCAGCGTCGCGACAAGTTCGTGACCGAGGAGTTCCTCACCGGAGTCGTCTATGGCAGCCAGGTCGTGGTCACGAATCCAAGCTCCAGTCCTCATTTACTGGAACTCCTGATCCAGGTTCCAGAAGGAGCGGTCCCAGTTTCCGCGAGTCACTATACCAAGTCGTTTCCGATCCTCTTGGAACCGTTTTCGACACGCCAGCAGGAGATCGCTTTCTATTTTCCGGAATCGTCTGGAGAGGATGGATTTCCCATCTATCCGGTGCAGGTCGCGAAAGAGGAAAAAGTGATCGCATCTGGAGAGCCATTCTCCTTCCGGGTGGTGGAAACCCTGAGTCAGGTCGACGAAGCGTCTTGGGAGTATCTTTCCCAGGAGGGAAGTGACGAGGAAGTGATTCAGTTTCTTGCCGAGAAGAATCTGCAGGTTGTCGACTTGAGTCGGATCGCTTGGAGGGTTCGCGAGAACAAGGAGTTTTTCGGACGTGTCACGCGAGTGCTCAACCAGAGAAGGAGCTATGATCCCTCCTTGTGGAGCTATGGACTCTTTCATGGCGAGTTGGATCAGGCTCGTCAGTTTCTGAAACACCAGGAAGGTTTCCTGCAGAAGTGTGGCGACTGGTTGGCTTGTGACCTCGTCTCCATCGAACCGGTGGAGAGGCACTGGCATCAGCACCTCGAGTATTCGCCGTTGGTGAATGCTCGCTCTCATCGCCTGGGACGGAACCGGGACATTCTCAATGACCAGTTTTTCCAGCAGTATCAATCCCTGCTGTCTGTCCTGCAGTATCGTTCTGAACTGAGCCCGGAAGACCGGCTCTCGGTGACCGCTTACCTGCTTCTCCAGGATCGGATCGAAGAAGCGTTGGAATGGCACGAGTCGGTATCTCGGGATGAGATCGATGAGCAGTTGCAGTATGACTATCTCTCTGCCTACATCGCCTTGTATCGAGAGGAAGTCGATCAGGCACGGAACATCGCCGTCGCCTACGAGGAGTTTCCCGTAGACCGCTGGCGCGAGAAGTTTGGAAACGTCCTGAGCCAGGTCGAAGAGATCAAGGGTGGGCAAGTCGAGAAGGACGACGAGAAGCGAGAAGATCGTCTCGACGATCTATCCGCTCGCGAAGCTGGGATCGATCTGATCGTGGAAGGCAGAAAGGTGACTTTGGATTATCACGAGGTCGACGAAGCCCAGATTCACTACTACGAAATGGATCTGGAGTTTCTTTTCTCGAGTGAGCCATTCGTCTCCGGAGGCAGCAGTCAGTTCAGCTACATCGAGCCCAACCAGACCCAGACTATCCCATTGCCGGAAGGAGGCGATTCCATCGATATTGCGCTCCCCGAAAAGTATGCGAGTCGAAATATCCTCCTCGAAGTCATCGCCGACGGTCAGCGGAAGAGTGTTCCGATCTATTCGAATCAACTGCGGGTAAACCTGGCGGATCGCTATGGACGTCTCGAGGTTCGTCATTCAGAGGAAGGGAACCCCTTGCCCAAGACCTATGTGAAGGTCTATGCGCGAATGAATGATGGCTCGGTTCGATTCTACAAGGACGGGTATACCGATCTCAGAGGGAAGTTCGACTATGTCGGGCTCAGTACCAACGAACTCGATGGCGTGGAGAGGTTTAGCCTCCTTGTCATGAGTCGAGAACACGGAGCCCTCGTTCGTGAGGCCGATCCGCCTCGGCAGTAGGGCGCGGATGAGTCAGTCCTAGCGAACCAGGAAACGACGCAGGGTTTCAGTCAGGGTCTGGATTCCCCAGTGGAATCCCTCGACCGGAATCCTCTCGTCGACACCGTGGAAGAGCGAGGCAAAGTCGAGCTCTTCGGGCAACTGGACGGGATAGAATCCGTAGCACTGCGCCCCTAGCTTCGCGTAATTCTGACTGTCGGTGAATCCGGGGATGATCGAGGGGACGATGTGGCCTTCCGGATCGGACCGTTGGATTCCTGCTTTCAGCTCGCGAAAGAGTTCCGTATCTGTCGAGAAGCTACTCGCGGGGGCTTCATGGAGAATCTCCCAATCGAGATGAGAGCGAAGATCACGAGGTAGCACGTCCTCCAGCTCGCGGATGAGATCTTCGGCCGTCTGACCGATCGCAAGTCTTCCGTCGATATCGACGGAAACCTCTTCCGGCATCACGTTGAGCGCAGGGTCGGAAACCAGGCAGGTTGGGTTCGCCGTATTGCGAAGAATGGCCTCCAGAGAGAGCCTACGAGATCCCGAAGGGACCGCCAGGGGAAGAAGTCGGGGACCGATCGTCGGATGGGCGATCAGGGGAGCGACCTTCCGAGCCACCCAGGAATCAGGAGCTGCAAAACCTCGAATGAACTGGATGGCTTCCTCGCTGGGGTGCCAGGGGAGCTGGGTCCGGGTAATGGAAGTCACCGCTCTTCCGAGCCGCTCGACGGCCGTGTCTCTTGCGGGTAGCGAACTGTGTCCGGACTGACCCGAAACGGCCAGTCTCAACCAGGCGACTCCTTTTTCGGCCACCTGGATGGGGTAGAAGCGACGGCCCTTGAGGTGAACGGAAAATCCACCCACTTCGTTGATGACGTATTCCGGTTTGTCTCCGAGGAGGTCGGGCCGATTTTCCACGAGCCAGCGTGATCCGAGGCGGGTTCCGGCTTCTTCATCGCAAACCGCGGCAAAGATGACATCCCGTGTCAGGGGGAGGTTTTCCTGGCGGAGTCGAGCCAGTGCGGCAAGGGCCATGACCGCAAATCCCTTCATATCGATCGCGCCTCGGCCCCAGATGAACGTCCCATCGTGGTGTCCTGAGAAAGGATCATGGGTCCACTGCTCGGCTGCGGCGGGCACCACATCGAGGTGGCAACTCAATACGAGAGGACGATGTTTGCGATGCGATGGATCGGCATTCCATCGCGCCACGAGATTGGGACGTTCCGGATCAGCCCCACAGATCTCGGGGGAGAGGCCGAGATCGCGACAGAAACGGGCGACCCGATCGGTGGCCTCCTTCTCTCCTCCGGGAGGATTGGAGGTGTCGATTCGCAGGAGTTCCTGCAAAAGCGTATCGGCCTCTTCCAGCTCGGTCACCGGGAAGGACGACTCGGTCATATCGGTGACGGCAGGAGTAAGCGGTAGAACCTACTTCTTGCGTAGAGTGGAAGTTCGACGCCCCGTGAGGTGGTCGCGGGTGAACATTTGATCGGGATACTGACCGATGCGGACATCGGAGAAGGCGAGGGTGATTTTCTGGCCGCCATCCTCGATGACCATCTTCGAAAGGAAAGGTTTCCCATTTGCGGTGTTCCCGTAGTCCATCGTCGAGGAACGAATCAGGTTGCCGGATTTGGCGTAGAACTCCGCCTTCTTGCCGAGGTTGCCGTCCTTGGTCACCCAATACTTGATCTGGGCGTAGGTGTCGCTGAGTGAGTTCGCCTTGAGAGTGTAGACGCTGGCCGCTTCTCCGGCGACCTCTCCATCTTCTTTCCCGACCAGCTTGTAGCCTTCGACAAAACTGGTCGAAGCGATATCGCCGATCGCGGCATCGCCTGAGAGTCGTTGCCGTTTCGAGACCGAAACCGGGCGGCTCAGGCCCGGTTTCCAGAACCACATGTTGCCTTTCGATTCCGCGAGGTATTTCCTGCCCTTGGCATCCGCGGGTTCGATCACTTCCGCGTAGACCTTGCCATCCTGGGAGGTTGCGAGAAATTTCGCGTTTTTCGAACCCGTGACCGACACGATCCACTGGACGCCGGTATTTCCCGTCAAGACTCCGCGGGCCTTCTCGGCGGCAAGAAGTGCGGCATCGTCAGCGATGAGCAGACTGGAGGAAAGGGAAAAGCTGAGGAGGAAAAAAAGGCAGGTCTTCATTCGTAGATGGCAGATTACACGTGTCCGAGCGAGTCGACAATACTCTGTTTTGCGGCACGGCGAGCAGGGGCGATCGCAGCGAGAGAGGTGAAAATGACCAACAGCACGAAGGTCAGGAGGAGGTAGTGAGGAAGGATGCGGATTTCCCAGACGATCTCCCGAGCCGTCACCGGTGGTTCCCAGGTCGGATTGATCGCTCCAATGAAGAGCGCAAACGAGACCGTGATGATCAAGCCGACGAGCGCACCGATCATCCCGAGAAAGGCGCTCTCGATTCCGAAGAGGCGAACGACGCCGGGTCGTTTCAAACCGATGGCCCGCAAAGTTCCGATCTCGCGGGTCCGTTCGACGACGGCCATTCCGATCGTGTTGAGGACCGACATGATCACGATGGTGGCGATGATAACGAAAACGAGACCAAAGATGATGTCGAACATCCGCTTCGTTCGCAGGTAGAGCTTGGAAATGTCATACCAAGTGATGACCTCCCATTCCGATTCCGGAAGCTCTTCGCGGAGTGCGGCCGCGACAGCATCCGTGTCCTCGTCTTCTCCGAGGAGCAAACGCACCGCGGTGACTCCATCGGTATCGTAGAGAGTTTGAGCGAGTTCGAGGGGGAGAAAGACGTAGCGATTGTTGAGCGCCTCGGAGGCGACATCGGCAATCTGGAAGATCTGGGCGTCGACGGCATTCATCTGCCCCTGGATCGTCGGGGCCATCAGGATGACATCACTGCCCAGTTCGAGACTGAGGTTTTCGGCCATTCCGGGAGCGACCGAGATCGCGAAAGGAGTGTCATCGGAAATGGGTTTCCCTTCCTTGTTTTCCCCATCCGCGCTTTTCAATGCGGTCGAGCGGGAGAAAATTTTCTCCTTGTGCGATGGCGTCATCGCCTGGCCGATGAAGAATCCCGGATTTCCATCGAAATCGAGGTTGCCCTGCACCTGCAACATCCCGGCCGCGAGATCGATTCGATCGTCTTTCGCGGTGATGGAACGGATCGTTTCCAACTCCTCGGCTGAGATCATGTAGGCTGCGGGATCGGAGCCCCCGTAGTCGCGAGCCCCTTTCTTCCAGATCTGGACGTGTCCATTGATCTGCTCGTAGATGTGTGCCTCCTGGATACTGGCGAACATGTACCCGGCAAATCCGGCAAAGATGTTTGTTGCCGCATAGCCGAGCGCCACCGCGCCGATCGTGGTGATCGAACGCCGGGAATTCCGAAGAAGATTGCGAAGCGCGAGAGAAATCCAGTTCACGGTGGGGGAGGAGTTGTGCAGCTGATCATCACGAGCAGCCGATAATGTGTAGAGGCAGATAGTCGGCTGCTCAAGAGGGATTTACGCCATAGTATTCGCGGATTTCGGGTCGTTGCCAGCGGATCATGAGAAAAACCCCGAAGGGTAGAAAGACGACGCTGGTAAACCCGAGGAGGATGATGGCGAAATTGTAGTTCCACGCTCCTGGGCGTCGAGGCATGTGGAGACTGATGTAGGTCGCGCCGAAATAGAGCGCACCGAGGATGATAGCGACGGCACCGATGATCCTGGCGAGATAGGGGTCAGCCCCGAGGGATCCATGTGGCAGGATCACAAAGTAGATCCCGGCGACGACGAGGAGTGCGTAAAAGCCGCACAGGAGTTTGCCATAGATCAGGAACCAGGAAATCGTCTTGGGCATCGGGGAATCAGGAACGGGGAGGCTTTCCGCGGAGTCGGAAATACAGTCTTCGCGATCGAGCGAGAAAGACAAGTCGACTTCTCCGAGTCGCGAGGATTTCAAAAAGCTTCACCCCGATCCAGATCAACACCACCGCCCCAATCAGGATGGGCAGAGCGTAGGATTCATAGACCTTGAGCCAATCGAAGACGACTTCTCCAAGTCGATAGGAGATCCAGACGAGAATGACGGCAGAAAGCGCTCCCGCGATGGCCATGAACAGGGCAAAACGCCACAGAGGGTAGCCCAGTACCCCCGCTGCGGCATAGATCGGGAGACGGGATCCCGGGAGCAAGCGGGAGGAGAAAATCAATTTGGCCCCATGTTCGCGAAAGAGCGTTTCCGCCTGGAGAATCTGGTCTTCCCGGATCATCCAGCGAAAGGGGACTCGTCGCAGGAGCGCGATCCCTCCGATTCTTCCGAGGAAGTAGAGCAGAAGATCTCCCAGGTAGATTCCGAGAAAGGAGGCCGCGATCGCCCAACCGAACGAAAGGACGGCTTCGCTCGCGAGCATGCCGGCGGCGATGCAGGCGAGGTCTTCACTGATCAAAGTCGCGATGGCGATCGCGCCGATGCGTTGCCAGAGAGGGAGCGATTCCGCTTTCTCGAGAATTCCGAACACCTCGGCACGATCCCCTCCGCATCCCGTGAGAAAAATCACGGAAAGCGAGGCGAGGCACAGAAAAAGACCGGCGGAATGGGATCGAGGCATTGAGGGAGCGGGACGGGCAATGCGAACAGGGAAAGCCTACGTGGAATGCTGCCGGGGAGAAAGTGATACTTTGGCGAATTCTCTGGGTTAAGGCTACTCGAGTGAACCGAGTCAACTCCCCGTTTCCGTGTCTTTGAAAACCATCGCTCTCCGGCATCTTCGAGAATGAGAATCCCCAGGTCTGTCTTCGTTTATTCTGTTTTGGTTTTTCTGGTGGGACCGTTGGCTGCCCAGGAGTCCTATCCGGTTCATCCCGATATGGTGAAAAAGGAAGGCGTTCCCTCGGGCGAGGTGAGAAAGGGACGGTTCGAGAAGAGCGAGGTTTTCCCCGGGACGAAGCGGGACTATGCCGTCTATATTCCGGCTCAGTACGATGCGAAGAACCCGGCCGCGCTCATGGTCTTCCAGGATGGGATGAGCTATCTCAAGACGGTGCCGGTGGCCTTTGACAATCTCATTCACGCTGGCGACATGCCGGTGACAATCGCGGTTTTCATCAATCCGGGTGTCGTCGATGCCACTTCCGAGGCGGCGCAGCCACGGTACAATCGATCCTTTGAGTATGATGCCGTCAGCGGACGCTACGCGCAGTTTCTTCTCGAAGAGTTATTGCCCCTCGCGCTGGAGGATCTGGTGGTGACTTCCGATCCCAACTTGCGAGGACTCTGCGGTTCCAGCTCCGGAGGGATCGCCGCCTTCCAGGTGGCATGGGAGCGGCCCGATCAGTTCCGTCGAGTCTTCACCACGGTCGGCACCTATGTCGGTTTGCGAGGGGGGAACGAGTTGCCTGTCCTCGTCAGAAAAACCGAACCGAAGCCGCTGCGGATTTTTCTCCAGGATGGAAAGAACGACAACGATCTCTACTGCGGGAGCTGGTGGGTCGCGAACCAGGATATGCTCGCCTCGCTGACCTGGGCCGGATACGAAGTGAGTCACGAGTGGGGGGAAGGCGGACACAATCGCAAGCATGGCAACGCGATCTTTCCCGACGTGATGCGTTGGCTCTGGGAGGGGTGGGACACCGATCCCGAGATCCGGAATCATCCGGAGCGTTCCAAGAGCAAGGCCAACGATTTCCTCGTCGCAGGAGAGGATTGGGAACTGGTCAGCGAAGGGCATCAGTTCACCGAAGGGCCTGCCATCAATGCAAGGGGCGATCTTTTCTTCACCGATCTCGAGGGCAGCAAGATCTGGCATGTTCCTCCAGCAGGAGCACCCCGGCTCTTCCAGGAGAAAACCGGAGGAACCAATGGCCTCGCCTTTGCTCCGGATGGGAAAACCCTCTACGGCTGCCAGCGGGAGCCCGGTCGCCTCGTTTCCTGGGACATCACCACGGGAGAAATGCAGGTCCATGTTGAGAATGTGCGACCGAACGATGTCGTGGTCGCCCATGACGGAACGGTCTATTTTTCGGAACCCCGAAAGAAGGCGATCTGGATGCTTTCTCCAAATGGCGAGGCCAGGATCGCGAGTGATCAATTCAGTGGGGTGAACGGAGTCATCCTGAGTCCGGATCAATCGCTCGTGTATGCAGCGGACTACGGAGGGCGTTTTGTCTGGTCCGGTCAGCGAGCCCCGGATGGAAAGCTCCGCTTCGTGCAACCCTACTTTCATCTGCATCTGCCACCGGCCTCGATCGATGTGCGGAGCCAGGCCGATGGGATGGCGGTGAGCGCGGACGGTTGGCTGCTCGTCGCGACCGCGATGGGGATCCAGATCTGTGATCAACCGGGCAGGGTGCACCTGATCGTCCCCAGTCCGATTGGAGAGCGACATCCTTCGAATGTCTTTCTCGCCGGAAACACGCTCTACGCCACCTGTGGCAGCAAGGTGTTTCGGAGAGAGGTTCAACTTACCGGAGCGCCCGCCTGGGCCAGTCCCGTGAAACCACCCAAGCCTCGGCTTTGAGGATACGGTCAGCCTTTTTCTCGTCCGGTCCGATATCGATTTTGCCGACCCGGTTCCCCAGTTGCGCGTAGACTTCCCCATGAGATTTCTGCTCACTTCTCTGCTTCTTGTCGTTTCCCTGCACGGGGACGAGATTCCCTTGTCGCTGGGCCCCTTTGGAAAGTTCGACGTGGAGCGAAAGCCCGATGGGGTGGTGGACCTCCAGGTCAATGGGCCCGGAGCGCATTTTTGGTCTTCGGTCATCCCCGGGAAATTCGACCCCGAGACGTCGACGATCCTCGAATTCGAGTATTTCTCACCATCCGGAATCAAGTCTCTCTCGGTGCGCTATCGCCAGCCTGGTGGAGAAATGCTTCTCGCCGACAGCCAGCCGGTTCCGCTTGCCGAATCCTGGCAACCGATTGCCTTCGATCTTAGCAAAGCTGAGGTTCCTCTGGAAAAGCCGGACGACCAATCGCGGTTTCATTTTTCCCTGAAATACAAACCCGATACCGCGCTCCAGATCCGGAATCTTCGTCTCCGCCCGCCTACAGAGGCCGAGAAAATGAAAAGTGAAGAGCGGGAACGGATCGTGGCCGAGAAGGAAGCCGATGCGGCCGCGATTCTCGCTTATTTTCGGGGCGATTTTGGAGGGAGGATTGACAAGGTGACGGTGAAGAAAGAGGCGATCGTGGTGAAAGGATTTCATCCGGAGCCGGTCCACCTTCGAGAGTTGCGTCCGCCGCATCCGTCCCATGTCCAGTCTCTCCCGGAGGGACCGGTTCGAAAAAATCTCTCGGGAGATTTCGAGATCACCCTTCCCCGTTTCGCGGCTCCGGATCGACGGGATCGCCTGCATTCTCGCTGGCGTCTCGAAACGGAGGATGGAGAGATCAGCTCAGAGGCCCGATGGGGCGAGATCGACACCGGTTTGGCGAAGAAACTTCCGAAACTCGAGGCAGAGAGCCAGAAAGGTCTCGGTGGCATTCCCCGGATCACCTCGGACGATCACGAGATCTTCGAGTTGGGAATTCGGCATGCCACGGTCAATATCGTGCTCAATGCCTTGCTCTCGGATCGACCTCGCCAGGGATTCGATAAGATCACGTTCGAGGGAGTCCCGTTCTATCTCAATCGTCGATTTCTGCAGCAACATGAGACGACGGTCAGGCATCTCTGCGAGCAGGGGATTCTCGTTTCGGCCATTCTTCTCGTCGGGAACCAGGAAGACTCGAGTCTGACTCATCCCGAGGCCGAGCCCCGGGGGACTTTCGCCATGCCCAACCTCAAAACCGAGCGGGGGACGCAATACTACCGAGCAGCCCTCCAGGTTCTCGGCAATCACTTTACCCAACCAGGGAAGCGATTTGTGAATTGGATCATCCACAACGAGATCGACCAGGCAGGTACGTGGACCAACATGGGGGATCAACCCATGGCTCGATACCTCGAGACCTATCACCGATCGGCTCGTCTTGTTTACCAGACGATGCGAGTGCGGGATCCCCATGCGAGAGTCTTTGTGTCGCTGACACATCACTGGACCAAGCCGAGCCTGGGGAAGGGGGCCTACACGGTTCGGGATCTCCTCGAACTCTTTGCGGAGATGGGTCGAGTCGAAGGCGACTACGAGTGGGGAGTTGCCTATCACCCCTACCCGCAGAATTTGAGGAATCCGGATGCCTGGCTCGACCGAGATGTCTCGATGACTTTCGATACGCCCTACATCACTCCGAAGAACTTCGAGGTGCTTCCGTTCTATCTTCAGCAGGAGCGGTTCCTCTATCGGGGAAAGCCCCGTGGCATTCTCTTTTCCGAGCAGGGATTCAACAGCCCGACTCTCAGCGAAGAAGACCAGCGTCGCCAGGTCGCCGGAATCGTCTACCAGTTTCGGCACATGGCCCGATTCCCGGTGATCGAGGCCTACCATCTCCATCGCTACCAGGATATGCCGGACAAGGAAGGGGGATTGCGCCTCGGCATCATCGACGAGAACGGGAGCCGTAAACTCGCCTGGGAAGCCTACCGAACCCTGGGAACTCCCGAAGGGCGCAAGTTCGAGGAGATCGCGGACGAGGTCATGCGCGAAACTTCGGCACCCTGAACCCTGCCAGGTCATAGACCCAACCCTGTTGAATTTGTCGAGAAAGTTGAAAGAAAGATGAGCTGAAACGTCGTATATTTTGAGATGCTCAGACTTCTATCGCCCTTGGTTTTCTGTTCGCTGCTGTTTTCGTCGCTTGCCGCGCAGGAAGTTCGCTACAACGACATCGCCCGTTTCGTGGCAGCCCGATCGCTTCCGATCGAAAGTCCGCTGCAGAGAATTCTCCCGACCCCATCCGTCCGGAAACACTTTCTCGAGACGCAGGAGCTATCGGCCACCTGGGAAGCGTCCCGCCTCAAGGCTATCCGCCAATGGGCTTTGACCGAGATTCAGCCCAAGCTTTCTCGTCCGCAGTGTGTGAAATACATGTTTGGCGGTCCGGACTTCGTGCATGTCGTCTCGGTTTTCCCGGGTGTGCCCGAATATATTCTCGTCGGGCTCGAGCCCCTCGGAACGGTGCCTGATTTTCTCGCCATGCCCGAGTTGGAATTGGATCGCTACCTGTCGCATCTCAACTACACCCTGCGAAGTATCTCGCGGCGCAATTTCTTCATTACCAAGGAGATGCGCGAAGACTTCGGCAAAGAGGGGGTCGATGGAGTCTTTCCCGTGCTCCTTTATTTTGCCTCTCTCACGGGACACGATGTCATCGATGCCAGCTATGTGAAGCTCGGTGCCGATGGCGCGGCTGTGATCGCATCGGCCAGCGACGCCGAGGGGATCTGGTTGCGGATCAAGGAAGAGAATCCGGGGGCACTCGATCCTCCGGAGCAGAACCTGTATTACTTCAAGACCGACCTCTCCAACGCGGGATTCAAGGGAGGCTCTCCCTTTCACAAGTTTCTCTCCGCGAGAGAGGGTAGCGTCGGATACCTGAAGGCGGCTTCCTTCCTGATGCACACGGAGAATTTCACCAACATCCGGAACTACCTGGTTGGGGATTGCCAGTTTCTCCTCCAGGATGCCTCCGGGATTCCGGCCGATTTCATGAGCCAGTATTACAACCTGACTTTTTACGGCAAATACGTGGGGCCGATCGATATGTTTTCGGAATACGATCAGCCCTGGCTTCACCAGGTGTATCGTTCCGGGGTCGCCAAGCCGCTTCCTTTCGGGACCGGCTACCGGATGCGGGATGAGGATTCGGTCCAGATATTTGGCGTAAGGAAGTAGTGGCGGAAGAGGAGCAGGCTGGTTAGATTTTCTGCCTGACTTCCTACTCATGAGACTCTTTTCTACCCTCACTGCTCTTGTCGCCTCTTGCCTTGTTTCTCTCGGTTTTTCCGAGGAAACCCGGCCCAATGTCATCGTCATCATGGCCGATGATCTCGGCTATGGCGATCTGTCCTGCTACGGAGCCACGGCTTTCGAAACGCCCTACATCGACCAGCTCGCCGCCGAAGGAATTCGTTTCACCAGTGGATATTGTTCCGCTTCGACCTGCACTCCGACTCGATACTCTTTCCTTACCGGGACCTATGCGTTTCGTGAGAAAGGAACCGGTATCGCTCCCCCGAGCAGTCCCTCCATCATCCCGGCAGGAACGCCCACGATCGCTTCGATGTTGCAGGGGCAGGGATACAACACGGCAGTGATCGGAAAATGGCACCTCGGTCTGGGAGGGCCGGAGGGTCCGGATTGGAATGGGGATCTCAAGCCTGGACCGCTCGAGATGGGGTTCGATCACTGCTTCCTGCTCCCGACGACGAATGATCGGGTTCCCCAGGTTTATGTGCAGGATCACCGAGTTCTCAATCTCGATCCCAACGATCCGCTCTGGGTCGGGAAGAAGAAGCCGAGCGAGGACCATCCGACGGGCATCACGCATCGGGAGACTCTGAAAATGGACTGGAGCCATGGTCACAATTCGACGATCCACAATGGGATCAGCCGGATCGGATTCTACACGGGGGGAGAGAAGGCTCGTTTTCGTGACGAAGACCTCGCAGACAAGTGGGTCGAAAAGTCGGTCGAGTTCATGGGGAAAAACAAGGAGGAGCCATTCTTCCTCTTTTTCGCCTCCCACGATTGTCACGTTCCAAGGATTCCTCACGAGCGTTTCCAGGGAGCGACTCCACTGGGATTTCGCGCCGATTCCATCGTGCAACTCGACTGGTGTGTCGGAGAACTCATGAAAGCGGCTGACCGGCTGGGGATCGCAGAAAACACACTATTTGTCTTTTGCTCGGACAACGGTCCCGTCATGGACGACGGCTATGCCGATGAGGCTCTCGAAAAGCTGGGCGATCACCGTGCTGGCGGTCCGTTTACCGGGGGCAAATACTCCGTCTACGAGGGGGGAACCCGCACCCCATTCATTACGCGATGGAAGGGGAAGATCGCACCGGGTGTTTCCGACGAGATCGTCGCGACAATAGATTTGTATCACAGTCTGGCCAGCCTCACGGAGGCCGAGCTTCCCGATGACGCGGCAAAAGACAGCATCGATGTTCTCGGTGCTCTGCTCGGAACCGAAGGCGCGGAGGGTCGCACGGAACTGGTGCAGCAGGACAACGGGAACCGTGGAAACTACGGTTTCCGTTCAGGCGACTGGAAGCTGCAGCGTCATGACTCGGGCTCGGCTCGCAATGTGGTCGTCGAAAAGAAGCTGGCGAACACGAAGGTGCCAAAGTTCCAGCTCTTCAATCTCGCCAAGGATCCCCAGGAGAAAAAGAATCTCGCGGAGAGCCATCCTGAGAAGATGGAGGAATTGAAAACTCGATTGAACGAAATTATTTCCTCCGGGAAGACCCGCTGATCGAGTGCCTTGTGGTCTATGATTCCTCCGTTTCCCGCGAGGGAATCGGAGGAGGCGTTTTCTCTGTTGCCGAGCCGAGGAGAAGAAAGCCGGCAGCCGCAGCGATCAGGGTCACGAGAAAAGTGCCTGCAAGAGTCAGCAGAGGGGTCGAGATCAACATGGTGAGCTGGCCGGGGATCGTAGCACTCTCTTCGGCCACGAAAGGGGTTCCGAGGACGGCGATCATCCCTCCGATCCCGTGAATCGCACCGATGGAAAGCGGATCTCGCCAGGCGAGATGCTCGAGGAGAAGGGTGGCTCCGGGGACAAGCAGACCAGATAACACTCCGAAGACCACGGAGGCTTCCCAGGTGAGCGAATCCGTTGCTCCACTGACGGCAACCATGCCTCCGGCTGCTCCGACAATGAGATAGCGGACGAAAGGTTTCCGCGGCGAGAAGGACGCCCAGACCAGTCCGAGGATGCCGGAAACCGCGGCAGCGATGAGGGTGGCCTGGAGGATCGGGGCCACAATCTTGGGAGTGGACTCAAGCGCCGAGCCGGTGTTGATGGCCAGCAGGGCGACCAGGTAGAAAAGGCCGCCAAGAAGGTAGAGCCCGATTCCCGACGGGGAGAGGGAAAGGCTCGGAGCTGGGTTTTCCTGTTTTCGCGCGCGTCCGTTGATGCAGGCGACGAGGCCGATCAAGAGGACCGCAAGACCGGCATGCCAGTGAAGTACGGAGGCACCAGCAAAATCGATGTTGTTCATCAGGGCATCGAGCCATCCGCCGCCCCATTTCCACGAGACGACCAGGGGAAAAACGAGGGTGGACGCAGGGATCCCGATCAGGAACAGAGGGGTGCTCCGAATCGCACCATGGGCGAGAGAGAGAATGAGGGTGGCGAAGAAGAGGGCATAGCACCCGATGAAGAGCAGATCGGCCCATTCGGAGATTCCGTTTAGCCCGTACTCAATCACGTTGGTTTCTCCGGGCAGATAAAAAGAGGGAATCGGCAAGATGGATGAACTGTCACCTGGGAAGGCGAGGTTGAATCCAAGAAAGATAAAGCTTCCCAAGGTCACGGCGCACAGGGCGCCGATTCGCAGAAGGCCATACCAGATTGGCTCGAAGGTGGAGATCAGTCCGCCCATGAGAGCGATCCCGAAGCTGCCAAGGATCACGAGAAGAGAGCAGGAGAGGATGAAGGCATTGCTCCTCGGGTAGGTGAGCTTTTCCTCCTCCGAGAGATCGTCGATCGATTCCGGCAATTCGTCGCCGGTATCGGGATAGACCGACGGCATTTCTGCTGGGAAGGAGTTGAAGATCTCGCTCCAGGCTTGGAGCGCGAGCGTGGGAGCGGGTTCCTCGGAAAGGTCGGTGGAGCCGCCCCGGACGAATAGGATGAGAATGATTCCAATCCCCACCAGTGTGGGGATCGAAAGCAGGAGATGAAACAAGCTTCGAGTCGACATTCCAAGTGAATTAGGAATCGCCTGCTCTTTCCACGACCTGGGCGACGACCATGTTTCCTTGCTGGCCACCTCCCTGTTGCAGCTCCTGTTGTCCCCACTGGTCGACCACTTTTACGGTTACTCCGCTCGCCGTGTTGGCGAAGAGGACGGGAGCGACGCTGTGGGGGAGGCGGATGCATCCGGCGGAGGCGGCATGACCGGGAAGGTCGCCGACATGCATCCCGATGGCGGACTGGTCGAGACGCTGCCAGTAGGGAAGATCGCAACCATAGATCGTTGAAGTCTTCCCCTGGGCGACTCGCTGGGTGATTTTGAATTCTCCTCTCGGGGTATGCTTGCCTTCGCGTGCAGTCGACACAGCGGTATCGATGGCGATCTGGTTCCCCACGAGGAGATAGGCTCGCTGGCGTGCCACATCGACGATGACCTGCCGCTCGCTGCTCTTGTCGGCCTCCAGCAACTGGTAGTTGATGTAGGCATCATTGTGCATGTCGAGGTAGCCGGTGCGCTGCGCTTCCTGGATGGCTGCCTGGCGTTTCTGGATCGCCTGCTGCTGCATCATCTGCTGCTGCTCGGCCAGGGCTCGCTGTGCCTTTCTCTCCTTGAACTTGAAGAGACCGGCCTCGGCCTGGGTGGCGGATCCGAGAGTGACACCGAGAAGGGCCATGACGGTGAGGGTCTCCCGCAATCCATGAGCCTGCACTTCGGCGTCTTCGAAAATGAGCCCGAGGTCGCTTCCCTGGGACTGGCAAAATGTTTCGAACTGCTTTTCATCGGCGAGGAGGAGGCCGAGAAGCTGGACCCGGGCTGCTTCGCCACTTTCGTCGGCTTCCCAGCGGATCAGGGGGATCGTTGCTCCGTCGTGCCCGATCGTCGGTTCATCGAGCGAGGAAGAAAGCACCTCGAGAAAGCGACGGACATAGTCTTCGGGTTCCGAAGCGTCGGACAGAGTTTCGAAGGCAGATCGATCACGAAACAGTCCCTGGAGCTGAATGTCGAAGGCGTCTTCGCCCCAGCGAACTTTCGGCTCGCTCTCGCCTTCGGGAATCTCGAGATCGAACTGCTGGAAAATCTCGGTTTCCTGGGGATTGGAAACCACCATGACCCCACTTCGCGAGACGTCGAAGATGAGGCTGGAGTCCGAGAAAAGGGAGGCGCAGCAATCGACTGCGGATTGGTGGGAGAGAGGTTTCTCACTGCCCTCCGCGGGTAATTCGTTTACAGGTCCGAGGAAGGTTGCCGAAGTGTTCATGCTTTGGATATTGCCAGTCAGGTTGCGGTTTCTTGTCAAGATCTCTACCAATCGGAACTGAGGCCGGAATGCCACGGTTTCGACACGGAAGAGAGGAAGGAATACATCATCGATGGAGGTATTCCGGGGTAGACGGACAGGATGCGGGCGATATGCGCAGAAATTTTCGGAGCGGCAAAACTGGTCCCGGTTTGCACTTGGACACCTCCATTGCGCCACGCCACTTCCTGGTTTTCTCCGGAGGTCGAGAAGCTGACAAGGTGGTCCCGGCGGTAGAAGATTTCGTCGTCCGGGGTATCGGCGAGATCGACCCCGAAGACGGAGGTGAAGTGGGAAGGCCACTCGGCTTCGTCATTGTCGGTATTGCTGCAGGCAGCGACGACGTGGATCCCTTTCAGAAAAGCCTCGTCCGCCCATTCCTTGTGGGGGAGGATGAACTTCGCGAGTCCGCGGCAGCCAAAGCTGCAGTTGAGAATGTGGTAGTCCCGCTTGATGGCTTCGCGCACTCCAGCGCAGATCAGGTGGGTGCGTGAAAGACTCCTCGCATCGATCACTCGGAAGCTCCCCAGCTCGGCTTCCGGAGCCGCTCGGTGAATGATGTCTGCAACCGCTGTTCCGTGTCCGAAAGTATCCCGATCGTCGTCTTCGATGATCTGGATTGTGCCGCCCTTCTCTTCGAAGGAAACCGACTCGATGATCTCTGCTTTGGCGAGACGAGGATGATCGACCTCGATCCCGGAATCGATCACCGCGATGCGGACTCCTTTTCCGGTGCCCTGAGAAGCAGCTTCCCTAACTTCCGAGAGACTGGGCCAATCCGCGGCTGTTTCCGGGTTCATAATTCCAACCCCAGCAGGGTGGTGAGGAGTCGGTAATTGACGAGGCGCTCACCCACGGTAGAGAGTCGTCGGATCCGATTCATGTTCTTTGCAGAAAACCCCGGGGGGTCCTCTGCATCCCGATCGCTCTTGAGCTGGACGCAGCTGAATACACCGCGAAGATTTCCCGCGATGTAGAAGGGAGTCGCGATCATTGCGGTTGTGACGTGTCCGAGTTTCTCATCGACCCTTTTGGAGTGGTCGGCGTTGAGATAGACCTTGTTTTCGCAGAGGCATTGCTCGGATGCAAAGGTCAGTGAGATCAGTCCTTCCGTGACCGGTTGCTCCCAGCCGACCAGCCTTTCCTCCGGGTCGCTGTGAGTGACGACGAGATGCTTCTGTTCGACGTCGGCCAACCAAATCGTGATCGAGTCGGCCCCGACGGCTTCCTTGGCGGACCGGAGAATGGAGAGTCCCGGATCGCCTACGAGAGATTTGAACTGCTCCGGCGTGAGGTTTCGGGCCGCTCGATCAATCGCCTTCTCGATTGAGGGAGCATGTTCGGATAAGGTTTCGTCAGGATAAATCACGGCGGTAGGCGGGCAAGGTTTGGCGTCTAATCTACCCTGCCCCGCTTTTCGAGGCAAAGGTTTTGCGGTGGCCTGTGCGAAGCCCGCCATCGCCCAGGTGCTAGCTGCGGGACAGATGAATCTTGCCCGTGAGTTTTTTCAGCTTCTGTTCGGCAGACTCCACAACGTGAAGGATCGCGTCGAGGGTGGCACTGACCGTGGTCGGGGCGCCGATGGCCAGGGTTTCCGCCTCTTGCTCGAGCCGATCGAATTCCTCTTCAACGACGGCGCGCAGTTCGCGGGCTGTTTCGCAAAGTGGAAAGACGAGAACGGAACTCAGGAGGAAAACGAGAAACCTCATTTTCGCGATGCTGGGGGTGCTGCTAGGAGCTCTCCTATGATGCCGGTGAGGATGCGAGGATGCTCCTTGATTTTCACATAGCGATGACGCTTGGGGAAATCACGGAGCCACTCGGTGTGCCCATCTGAATCGATAACGACGCGGCCCTTGTCGATCACGGTCCAGTGTTCTTCCTGCAGTCCACGTACGGCGAGGAGGACGGTCGCGAGATCATGATTGGGTTTTCCATGGTCGAGGGAGTTTCCCCCTCGAAAGGGACGGAGTTCATAGGCGCGACGTACCGGGTTTTCTCTGGGTGCCTCGATCAGTTCCTGACCGTTATACATCGCATTTCCGATTTCGAACCCCTGCCAGACGATGGGGGTGGGCCATTCATTGGTCACCGTGACCGCAGCCGCAGGGTCGAGCTTGATATTGGTTTCTGGATGATGGGTGCGGGGAAAGCCACCGCCCATGATGAAAAGCTCCTTGACCTTGGCCTTCACGAGTTCCTCGTCGGCGCGCACGAGATCTTCGAGGTTGCTGAGGGCGCCAACGCTGCAGATGACGACGGATTGATCTGGTTGGGAACGAAGAGTCTCGAGATAGACCTCGAGAGCGTTGGGCAGCTCATCATCGCCGGGAGTGTCGTTGGGAAACTCCTCATGGAGTGCGCTGGTGTAGCTGCTTGCCTTGTTCCAGCGTGGCGGGCTTTTCGATCCGTCCTTGTCCGTCCCGATCGGAATGTCCGGACGACCATACCAGGTGTTGATCGCGTCGGCGGCACCAGCAGAGGAATTGCCGGGACATTTCCGATTGGTGACGACGGCGAGGATTTCGACCTCGCCTCGATCGGCCAGGGCGTGGAGTACGGCGAGGGCTCCTGCGTCGTCGCAGTCGTTTGCCATATCGGTGTCGAAGATGACCCGGACTGGTTCGGCCTGAGCAAGGCTCAGGCTCAAGAAGATTAGGGAGAAAGTGTGGAAGAGGAGAAATCGCATGATATCAACGAGGAGGCTGGGTGCAGAGTTGGACATAGGCTTCCCGGACTCGCGCCGCCTGTTCATTGCTCATGATGAGAAAGCGATCGTTGGTGTCCGGACCGGGTTGCTTGGGGTGGGCGAAATCGGTGCGGCCTTCGTCGTCGACCGAAACCTTTCCGGGTGGGGAGAGATAGAAGTAGTTCCGGTCCGGGTAGACAGCGTAGATTACGCAACTGAGATCCCATGTCGGTCGATCGTGAGGCGGGTTTCGCACCCAGGAGAGATAGCTTTCCTTGAGGAGGTGACGATCGAGATACTCGTAGTCTTCGGCAATGCTCTCCCAGGGGTAGGTCGAGTGAATTCCGATTTCGAATCCGCTCCAGATCAGTTCTCCCGGCCAGTCGGAGGCAAGTTTTTTCGCGGCGGGGATGTCCTTGACCACGTTGTATTCGAGGTGCTTCGTCTTGTGGAGGATGGTCTGGAAAGCGCCAGCCATGATCACGGTGCGCTTGACCTTTTTCTTGATCAGCTCCTTCCCGGAGAGCGGGGAATTCTCATCGGCTTTCGAGTCGAGGAGGCGAGCAAAGTTCGTGAAGAAGCCGACCTGGACCAGCGTGACGGAGCCGTCCTCTTGCGAGGCGAGAGTCTTCCTTAGAAGGGAGACAGCTTCGGGTGCGTCTTCTCCCGATGCGAGATCGTGTGGGTAGAGGAGTTCGCCATTTTCTCCCGTCCGCTTGGCTACGGCATTGTATCGTCCCTCTTCCCGGGTGGCGCCGTCGCGGACGACTCCGATGGGGATGTCGGGCGAGCCGTAATAGGTATTGAGCGCATCGATGTAGGCTGCCGAGAGCGGGTGGTCTTTTGTTGAAGTCACGGCAAGTAATTCGACCGCGCCCCGTTTCGCGAGCTGGTGGATCATGACAAGGGCCATTGCGTCGTCGATGTCATTGCCCATGTCGGTGTCGAAGATCATCTTGACCGGCTCGGCTTGCAGCGAGACGGCGAAGAAGCCGAGTGAGGTGAGAAGGGTGAGGATAGGTTTCATGGTTGCAGTCGTTTCATCCGGCCCGCCCGCCACGCATCGATGATGACGGCGAGGACGATGACGATGCCAGTGATGAGAAGTTTGATCGGTTCCGAGGCCCCAATCTGGGCGAGACCGGTTTCCAGCGTGGCCATGATGAGGACTCCGATGAAGCTCCCGACGATGGAGCCGCGGCCGCCCATGAGGCTCGTCCCTCCGATGACCACCGCAGCAATCGCGGAGAGCTCGAGACCGGCTCCCGCATTGGGATCGACGGACGCCAAGCGGGAACTGGCGAAGGCCGCGCCAAGTCCGGCGAGGGCACCGGCGATGACGAAGACCGCGATCTTGATCGGGCGGGTCCGGATCCCCGAGAACTGGGCGGCTTCTTCATTGGCCCCGATGACGAGAACGTATCGCCCGAAAACGGTTCGTGTCAGGATGACCTGACCGACAATCACGACGATGACGGCAAAAAGGAAAGCCCACGAAATCCCGACCCCCGGGATGGGCGCACCGAGCCATTCGATAGGGGCTCCGATGTATTTGGTCTGGGAGTCGGTTCCGAGATAGGCGAAGCCCCGTGCGACCTGCATCATGCCCAAAGTGACGATGAAACTGGGAACGGCGAAACGGACTGTGACCCAGCCGTTGACCCAACCGCAGGCAGCTCCGGCGAGGATGGCGATGGGGAGCGCGAGGAGCAGGGGCCACCCGCCGTCCCCCATGGTCAGCCCGAGCATGGCACCTGCGAAACCCAGCACCGATCCGACGGAGAGATCGATCCCTGCGGTGATGATGACAAAGGTCATTCCCACTGCGATGACCGCGAGCGCAGGGACCTGGTTGGCGATCTGGTGAAAGGTCGAGTCGGAGAAGAAGCGATCGCTGATCAGGGAAAAGATCGCGACGAGGAGGAGGAGCACCCCGACAAGCCCCAGAGACTCCCCGTAGCGGGAGAGAAAGTGATTCCGTCGGGAAGCCATGAGAAGCAGGGGAGGCGAGGTAAGAACTCGGACTCTCGGCAGACAGGCTAGGGGAGCGTTTCCTTGGTGACGAGATCGACGGGAGTCTTGCGATCAGTGGGCTCGCCTTCCCCGGAGAGGATTTTCAATGCGGCCTCGATGCCGTAGACGGCGAGTTGATCGCCATGCTGATCTGCCGTCGCGAGAATACGCCCTTCTCGAATCATGCTCTGCACCGCCGAGATGTTGTCGAAACCGACGATGAGAACTTCACCCTCTTTTCCTGCTGCCTTGACCGCGGCGGCTGCGCCGAGGGCCATGTTGTCGTTGCTGGCGAGAATGGCATCGAGCTCGGGATGCGTGGTCAGCATCGCTGCGGTGACATTGTTGGCTTTCTCCATTTCCCACGAGGCACTCTGAACGCTGACGATCTCGGCTCCCGCCTTCTTCATGGCATCTTCGAATCCAGCTCGTCGCTGCTGGGCATTGAACGCCGTCGGAACGCCTTCGAGAATGGCGACCTGGTCACCGTTTTCGAGCTGCTTGGCAAGTGCTGCTCCGACCGTGGCGGCCCCTTCGCGATTGTCCGGGCCAACAAAAGGGATCGTGAGCTGAGACTGCTCGAGGATTTCGGTATCGAGCTTGTTGTCGATATTCACGACGACGATGCCTTCGGCCTGGGCACGCTTCAGCACGGAGACCAGGGCCTTGGAATCCGCTGGTGCGATGACGATCGCGTCGACGCCTTGCGCAATCATCTGTTCAACGAGGGCGACCTGTTGCGCGAGATCCGTCTCATTCTTAATTCCGTTTACGATGAGGGAAAACTCGCCGGAATGCTTCGCCTGGTAGGCCTCGGCTCCATCTGCCATCGTCTTGAAGAATTCGTTGGCGAGGGATTTCATGACCAGGGCGACCTCGGGCTTCCCGCCCTCTCCTTCTCCCGCCGAGGGCTCGTCCGAGTCGTTGCAGGACGAGAGAAAAACGAGGGCTCCCAGGGCCAGGAGGCACGCGAAAAGACGAGAGAAAGCGGGGGTGAAAAGTCTCATGAGATCGCCAGAATGCCTGAAAACAAACGTTTGCGCAAATGTTTTCGCAGGAAAGGAGGGCCGCGACTACGCGACCGGAAGAGCTAGCCTTCGCCGCGAAAGATCTTCTGCAAATACTGCGAGAACGAAGGGGCGAAGAACTCCTCATCGGACCCAAATCGAGCGTAGCGATAGATCGAGGGCGAGTGCCCCAGTGAAAGAAGGTAGAGAAAATCCTGCGTCTCGCCGAAGCGGATCCACGGATCAGGATGCGAGCACTCGTTCTCGATTGGTTCCCAGTCTCCCAGCGGAAGCACCGGCCAGATTTCTCCCTTTTGGGCTTCGAGTCCGTTGGACTGAAGAAGGTATCCCCGGATCTCGTCGGGAACCTGGACTTCGTTTCGATCCTCCCATTGCGTCAGGTCACTCTCGGGAACGGGAGGAAAGAAGGACGCATCGATTTTCCGTTCGCGTGCCTTGGGGTGTTCGGTCCATTCGATGATGGTCGCTTTCCAGGAAGGGGTCATGGGGATAAAGGAGGAAGAGATGAAAACCCGTCGCCCGAAACAGTCAAAATCTTTTCCGATGACAAAACGGGCAAGCCAATCTTCTTGAGTCGTTGTGAGAAACTTTCTAGCCTGCGGCATGAAGCAGTCTTCTCTCATCCCTATCGTCGCTCTTGCCCTTGTCTTTGTGGCTTTCCTGTTAGGACCTCTCCTTGCGCAACATGAGAATCCGAACCAGGGGGTGGTCGAAGAGGTGACGGGAGGGCCCAGCGTGCGGACCGTGCGTGGGAACATCACCCCCTTGATCTGGCGGGCGAAGGTGGATGGAGCGGTCGTCGCGGTTCCCTTGCGCTCGGTGGAATACTACGGCGTTCAGGTCTACGACACGGATTCGCAGACACGAGTTCACGAACTCACGATTTGCACCAAGTCTCAGAGCCTGGTCAGGATCTATTATATCCTCCCGCTCGGGACGACGAATGAGCGACTGGGGCAAGCCGCGGAGAGACTTCGCAATGTGGCCCAGGGGGGGACGAGGCAAGAGTGGGTCTATCCTATCAAGCAGTATCCGACCACGACGCACACCCACATGGTCGAGTATCGGGTGAAGTCGAAGGAGAACGTCCAGCAACTATACGACAGCCTTGAGACGGCGATGGTCGAGTATCATGCTCGTGACCTCATTCCCGAACAGCGCCCTCAGACGGTGCGAAAGATCGAGATCTCGAACTGACGAAGGGGACCGATCAACAGGGTTGGGTCCCTCGATCAACCCTGTTGAATTCCCTGTGTCCTTCACCCGCCTTTAAGACGAAGCCGGATCGGTCCACGGAAGTTCCTGGGATCGATGACTTTGCCTTCCTGGCAGATCTCGATTTTCCCCTTCTTTGCCAACTCGACGGCGACTTCGCGGCAGGCGGGCATCGAGGATCTCCAGTCGTCCGGATCCAGCGAGCGGACGACTTCGCTAGGGCAGATGGTTTTTTCGGGCCCTCTTGCCGCAACGAGAGCGAGGATCTCGGTTTCGATCTCAGCCGGGGTCGGCATGACTTTCTTCGAGGATGTGATCGGCGGTGCGAAGACCTGAGAGAATGGCTCCCTCGATCGACCCGCTGGTGTTGGCATCTCCGCAGACGTAGATCCCTTCCGGGGTTTTTTCGACCGGTTTGAGATGACCAGAGGTTTTCGTGGGGAGAGCTTTGCGGACGTGGTAGGTTTCTTCGTGAGTCCAATGATCGACGGAGGGACCGAACCAGGATCGAAGTTCGGCTCGGACGGCTTCCTCGAGATCCGGAGTCTCGCGTTGGTCGCCGAGAACGGAGACGGAAACGAGCGGTTTGTCTCCATACTGGGAACTCACTGCAGTGGGAACGCTGACATTGTTGACGAGGCCCTCTCGATCTCCTTTGAGCGCGATGATCGGTCGGGCGAGAGGGGGGGAGTCGGTGGAAAAATAGAGACAGGCCGTGCTGTTCCAGCGGACCGAGCCATCGCGGTCCAGCAGGGCGCTCGTGCTGGATCCATCGGTGGCGAGGATGACGCCCCGGCCGCTGTGATGAAAGCCATTCCCAGATACCTGGCGGCTTTCGAGGGACGTGATCTCTCGGCCGGTCTCGACGGCACCTTTCGGGAGACGAGCCGCGAGCTGCTCGGGGATGCGTTGCATTCCCCGGGCGGGAAGGGTGGCCCTTCCTTCTGCGAACATCTTGAAGGTGAACTCGAACATCCGACTCGAGGTGACAAGGAGGTCTTCGAGAAAGATCCCCCCGTAGAAACCTCGGAAAAAGAGATCGATCATCGACTCGGAGAACCCGAAATCCCTCAGGTAGTCGGCTGTGGTCTGTTCGGGGGTGGCCCAGATTTCTTCCATCGGTTTGCGTAGAAGCCGAAACCGAAGCTTGGCGACGAGCAGCTTGTCGATGGGAGAGCCGATGGGCTGAAGGGCGGAGGAAAACAGGGCCGATGGGTGCCGG
The DNA here is from genome assembly GCA_029213195.1 of Verrucomicrobiales bacterium. Classification (GTDB taxonomy): domain Bacteria; phylum Verrucomicrobiota; class Verrucomicrobiia; order Verrucomicrobiales; family DEV007; genus Arctic95D-9. The sequence goes on along the minus strand of JARGNI010000009.1, from coordinate 73,837 downwards.
AAGACATCCATGACCTCGCGGAGTTTTCCCTTTCTCCAGACAAGAGCTCCCGGTTCGAAGGGTTGCAGATCAAGGGCTTCCAAGTCGAGGAACTCTCCGGCCTCTGGATAAGCATCGAGATAAACCTGGAACCCTCGATCGAGGAGAAATCCATTCTTCTGGTCTGTCCTGACACGCCCCCCTACACCGTCCGATTTCTCTAGCACCTGGACGGGAAAGCCATTTTCATGAAGGCGAACCGCACAGGAGAGTCCGGCAAGCCCTGCGCCGATGATGAGATAGGGAAGGGTGGCAGTTTCGGAAGAACTCATTATAGAGAGCCTCGTTTCGGAAGCGGGTCTTTTCCTAGTAAGTGGCAGAGCGCTCCGGTCAAGTCGGGATACCGAAAGGTGTATCCTGATTTCGTCAGCTTGTCCGGAATCACGGCAAGGTCGGCGAGGAGGGTCTCATCAGCCATTTCTCCGAAGAGCGCCCGAATCGCGAACTCGGGCGAGGGGACAAGGCAGGGGCGACGCAACACCTGAGCGAGGGTATGAAAAAACTCATGATGAGACACCGGTTTTGGAGCAGTCAGGTTCAGTGGACCTTTCCACTCTGTCTCCCAGGTGGCTCGATGGAGGATGTCGAGGACATCGTCAAAGGAGATCCATGACATCATGCGATCGCCTTTGCCGACGACCCCTCCCAAACCGGATCGAAAGATCGGGAGCATCTTCTGCAGGGCTCCCCCAGCCGGGGTCAGGACCACGCCGATCCGCGCGAGGACTACTCGGATCCCGGCGGCTTCCGCCACCGCCGTTCCATCTTCCCAGGCGGAGCAGACTTGGGCGAGGAAGTGGTAGCCCTGGTCGGAAGACTCGTCATGCTCTTCGCCGTCGAGAGGGTAGAAACCGGATCCCGAGGCGGAGACAAAGACCGAGGGAGGTTGGTCTCGCTCCGCCATCGTTTTTGCGAGGAGCTGGGTTCCGAGGACACGGCTCTCGAGGATCTCGCGTTTCTTCTCTTCGGACCATCGGCCATCGGCCACGTTGGACCCGGCGAGGTGGATCACCGCATCGATCTCCACGTCTTTGGGAAGGTCGATCGTTCCATCCTGCGGATTCCACCGAATTTCCTCGGCGGACCGAGGGCTCCGAGTAACTCGAAGAACCCGGTGCCCCTGGGTTTCGAGAAACCCACAGAGAGCAGAACCGATCAGACCCGTCGATCCGGTAACGAGAATGGAGAGCGATCGAGGAGCTGGATTTTCTTTTGCCCTGACCAGATCACAACGGGTGATCTCGTGACGATAGCGAAACATGCGATCCAGTTTTTTCTCGACCAGCTTTCCTCCTCCGATTTCTCCGAGCCATCCGAGTGGAAGTCGATAGCGGATCGAGTCGATGAGTTCGCTGGCGGAGTCGTCTTTTGGTTGGAAGAGGTGACGGTGCTCCCAGAAAGAGAAGGGTCCCTTGGTCTGGCTATCGATGAATCCGTTCTCGATCAGTTCGTGTTCGGCGATCCAGCGGATCGAAAAGGGCTTCGGACCGACATCGATCACAGCCACCGCGCCATCGGTAAGTGCGCCCGGGGATTCAACGACGCTTGCTTCTTCCCAAGGGGGATTGAGTCGGGAGAACGCTCCGGGACGAAGATGCCATTCCTGGAGTTCCCTTGCCGAGACCGGGATTTCAGAGCGTCTTTCGAACGAGGTGGGGTTCATGGTGCGTGGGAGCAAGAGTCGACGAAGGTTACGTCTCTGCAAGGGGAGAGGTCTCCGGATTCGGAAGCAGGATGGTTCCCGTTTTCTCGTCTCCGAGGCATTCGCTCGAGGCACCAAGGTGATGAAGGTGCCACCAGCCGATGAGGCTGCTGAAGAGAGCATCGAGCTGGTCTTCAATGCCCTTGCTCCACGGTTCGGAAAGAAGGGTTTCTACCGGAGACAAGTGGGAGAGTTCGGAGAACTGAATCGCGAGAAGTTGTCGGGTGAGATCCTGGTAGCGGGAGAATTCGACACGTCGATTTGCGACCGGTCCCCGCTTGTATTTGATCGTCTTGGCGAGACCGAAAAATCGAATCATGGCCGGGTGCGGGTAAACCTCGGCGAGAAGATGGGAGCCTCGAGTCAGATCAGATGAGAGTTGGAATCCTCTTTCCTGGAAAGCTTTCGCGATACGAAAAGGTCGCTGGCAAAGCGTACGATTGACGGGATGACAGCCAGCTTCGGAAGAGCGAAAGAGGCGGGAGCAGATTCGGTCGACCGGCCTTGATCCGGTTTCATTGGGCCCGATGGTCGGTGCGTCGACGGCGGCGAAGACGAGATCGGAGGTCCGCGCGTCGACAAAATTCAGAAGTGAAGAGTCTCCCCGAACCAGGGAAACTTCGAAGCCTTCGGGAGGCGCGAGAACCCCGTGAGGAAACCGGAGCGAAACGATCCCGTCCGGATTTCGATCGCCCCAGGCGAGGTCGATTCCGAGGACCGTCACAGAACGGAGGTGCCAGTCGGACTGATTCATTTTAGTTGAAAGGTAGCTTCATTTGAGTAGTGTTCGTAAGAACAATTATGAACTTGACGCGAAAGCTGGAAATACTCGCCGATGCTGCCAAATATGACGCTTCCTGCGCCAGTTCGGGTGCAAAGCGGAGAGATTCTTCGAAAGGGGGCGGGGTCGGTTCGGCAGGAGGAACCGGGATCTGTCATTCCTATACCCCGGATGGACGGTGTATTTCGCTCCTGAAAATCCTCCTGACCAATGTCTGTCTCTATGACTGTCATTATTGCATCAATCGGAGATCTTCCGACGTGCCCCGGGCGCGGTTCACGCCGGAGGAGGCAATCCAGCTGACGCTCGACTTTTACAAGCGGAACTACATCGAGGGGCTCTTTCTCAGCAGTGGGATCGTCCGCGACGCCGACTACACGATGGAGCAGGTCATCCGGGTCGCGCGCGATCTTCGCGAGGTGCATGATTTCCAGGGCTACATTCATCTCAAGACGATTCCCGAAGCCTCCCAGGAGCTCATCGAAGAAGCGGGGAAATACGCGGATCGCATCAGTATCAACATCGAGCTGCCCAGTGAGAAGGGGCTTCGCCGATTGGCTCCCGAAAAGAACCTCCATCGAACCCAGGAAGCGATGGCGGGAATTCGAACCCGGATCGAGGCGGGTCGAGAGGAGAAGAAAGATCGGGCTCGAAAGAAGCGAAGGCTCCCCCGGGTGTATGCCGCTGGACAGAGCACCCAGATGATCGTCGGGGCCGATCGATCGGATGACGCGACCATCCTGCAACGTTCCGACCTTCTCTATCGTGGCTACCGACTGCGACGAGTCTACTATTCGGCTTTCAGCCCGATCCCTTCTTCCTCTTCGCTTCTTCCCTCGAAAGCGCCTCCATTGATCCGCGAGCATCGGCTTTACCAGGCGGACTGGTTGTTGCGGTATTATGGATTTGCAGTGGGGGAGCTGACGGAAAGAAGCCCAGGAGGGGGCTCCAATCTCGACCTCGAACTCGACCCCAAGCTTTCCTGGGCCTTGCGAAATCGAGAGCATTTTCCCATCGATCTGAATCGGGCTTCGCGGGAGGAGATCCTCCGGGTTCCCGGACTGGGAGTGAAGACGGTCGACCGGGTTCTGGGGATCCGGCGATGGTCGGCAATTCGTCTTGCCGACCTTACGAAACTGCGTGTCAGCCTGAAAAAATGTCTACCCTTCGTGGAGACGTCAGATCACTCTCCGACCCGGTTGCAACTGGAGGGAGATCGATTGCGAGAACGCTTTCTTCCCCCGGCGCATCAGTTGGAATTCGATTTCCAGGGCGCCGCGACCACGGCGGAGGGTGGGATGAGAATCTCCTCGAGCTCTCTGGCAAGATGAGCAGGGCCACGACGATTGACCCCGATTTTTCATCGTGGCGTGCTCGAGCTCGCGAGCTCCTCGCTGCCGAGATCCCTCCGACCGAAGTGTTCTGGAGCGAGACGGGGACGAGACAGGGGGAACTGTTTGGGGAGGATGATCCTGGTTTGCCGACTTCGCGAGTCGGAGAACCGAACCTGGCTGATTCGAATCCTTCGGAGTCGGCTATCTCCTTTCGGGTTCCGAAGTCGTTTTTCGGACTGGCCGAGACCGTGGCCTGTCATACCCATCCAGAGCGATGGGCGGTTCTCTATCGTCTTCTCTGGAGAATGACCCGGGAAGGCGAGCGTCATCTTCTCGTGGTTTCGACGGATGAGGATGTGCGACGGGTGCGAGCCTGGGCCAAGGAGGTGGGGCGCGATTTGCACAAGATGCGTGCTTTTGTACGTTTTCGTAAGGTTCGGGAGACCGAAGAGGGGCGTGAGCAGTTTGTCGCCTGGTTCGAGCCCGAGCATCGCATCGTCCGCCGCAACGCTCCGTTTTTTCGAAAACGATTCGCGGGGATGGATTGGTCCATTTTCACTCCCGACGAATGCGCTCACTGGGATGGTCGCGAGTTGACTTTTTCTCCGGGGGTGAGCCAAAGCGAAGCGCCCGATTTCGACGCACTGGAGGATCTTTGGCGGAGCTACTACAAGAGCATCTTCAATCCGGCACGGCTCAAGCTCAGGGCGATGCAGTCGGAGATGCCGATGAAGTATTGGAAGAATCTCCCCGAGGCAGAGCTGATCGGAGATCTCACGCGGGATGCCTCGCAGCGGCGAGATGAGATGATCGACCGCCCGACACGGGAACCCCGCCCCGCTCCGAAAAATCTCTACCTCGAGAAGCTGGAGGATCAGAATTCCATTGCCCTTGTCCGAGAGGCGGAGGCGGTTCCGGAGCAGGAAACTCTTTCGGAGATGAAGACACGCGCGGAATGTTGCCGGGCCTGTCCTCTCTGGGAGCGAGCGACCCAGACGGTGTTCGGGGAGGGGCGAGAAGATGCCGAGGTTATGATCATCGGGGAGCAACCGGGAGACCAGGAGGATCTTGCGGGCAGACCTTTCGTGGGACCGGCAGGGGAGCTTTTGCATTCCGTCCTGCGTGAGCTGGGTGTCTCTCGGGAGGACCTTTATCTCACGAATGCGGTCAAGCACTTCAAGTGGCGACCATCCCCCAAGGGAGTCAATCACCGTGGGCCAACACGACTTCACGACAAGGCTGATCGCGGGGAAATCGCAGCCTGTCGTCCCTGGTTGTGGGGCGAGATCGCCAAGGTTTCTCCAAGGGTCATCCTGACTCTCGGAAACACGGCAGGCCAGGGGATCGTAGGACCAGACTTTCGTGTTCTGCGCGATCGAGGAGAGGTGATGCCGAGTCCGGACCTGGATTTTTCGGGAAAAGCCTTTGCCACCGTGCATCCTTCCTATCTCCTCCGACTTCCCCGAGGAGAGCGAGGAATCGAGCGGGCTGCGTTTGTGGAGGATTTGAGAGCTGCCTTTTCTCACGCTTGAAGGGGCACGCCTCGTCGTACCGGAGATCGAAGATAAGATCGAAGGAAATATTGCTCCGTTTCAGCAGTCAGAATTTTCCTGAGAGGTTAATGTGCTGTTTTCTGATTCGAAAATCGTCGGCATCCGGGATCGGCACCAGGTGAAGATGATCCCGGAGACGACAGCGAGGTGAAGGGTCCATCCTGCGACACGCCACCCGTTTCCGAGTACCAGAGCTTCGGCAACGGCGGGATCAAATCCAAAGGAGAGCACTTCATGCTGGGGAACCTGGACGAGGGCCGTGATGAGCCAAAGGGTGCCTACGATAACAAGACAGGCAAGCGAGCCCATCCGCCAACGGGTGTTCCAGAGAGCAAGAGTGGAGAGGGACGTGCTGGCCAATTCCAGGAGCATGAGTGGGCCAACGATCCAGGTGATGCGTTGGCAGTACTGGAGATGAAACTCGGGAAACGAGACGGGATCGATGGAGGCAAATTGCGGGTAGGTGATGAGCTGGACCTGCCAGATGACGCCGAACATTCCCGCTGTCGAAACCAACTGGGTCAGGAGAAGAACGAAAAGAATTCGAGGGGGCATGGCTCATGGTTTACGGGCCTGGTTCCTTGCTCGGATGGAAGGAATGTGAAACCTAGAGAAAGAAACGGACTCGCAATTTCGTGGGGATGCGTATTGCTAAGCCATGAAGAAGGACGAAGTGCTCAGTCGAATTCAGGACGTCGAGGATCAGATGATCCAGCGATTCTGTTCGGTGAAGCGACGCTTGGAGCGCGCCATGGAGTGGGTCGACGACACCACCGAGTTCGCGGCCCTCGAGATCCCGATTCGCAACGAGATTCTCTTTTACGAGACTCGGGGCTACTACCTTTTCCAGGAACCATGGCTCGAGCATGAGCCCTTCAACCATCGCTATCGGGTGGTCCTGACTTTTCGTCCCACCGAGGCGAATCGGTGAAGAGACTTTCCTACCAAGGCCACAAATGCCAAGCGAACCAGGCGGCTCCCAAGGCGGCGAGGAGGGCAAGTAGAGTGAAGAGTCCATCCTTGGCGCTCAAGCCTATGGCAAAGAAGGCAATCGACAAACCGGGAACCGCACAGGCAAACGGGACCAGTTCGAGTGGGATCATGATCAAGGCCAACAGGATGGCGATGACCGCGACAACTCGTGTTCCGGTTTCCCGGGTGAGAAATGCGAGCCTCTCCGAAAGGAGGCGATCAAAGCGCTGGGTCCAGGGCCTCACTCGCTTGTATCCTTTCTCAAATCGGTCCTTCGCGATCGCGAAGTCCCGTATCCTGGAAGGGAGCCAGGGATGGTGTTTGCCGAAAAGGAGTTGGACGCAGATGAGAATGATCAAGGTGGCACAGATCGCTGGAACCCCGGGAATCGCGCCGGTGGGTAAAACGGCAATCAGGGCCGGGACGAGAAGGAGTGGGCCGAATCCGCGGTCTTTGAAGTGCTCGACGATGTCACCAAGACGGATTTTGTCTTCGTGAAAATCCTCCTGCAGATCGTCAAGGATACTTGTCAGGTTCGGCATGGCTGACCGAAGAAAAGCGCGATTTGTTTTTCTCAGCGAGAAACGCTTCCGTCACATGATCCTTTTGTTCCGTTGAAATCCACCCCTGTTCGGCGAGGATTTCGGCCGCCTCCTGGCAATCGCTGAAGAAGGCGAAATTCGTCTCCGTATCCTCCAGGGGGGCGGCTTCCTCATTCAATTCGAGGAGACGCTCTGGACCGGATACGTCATGAATCAAAATCTGTCGAATTCTCTCGGGATAGGCAAGGGCGACTTCGACATAGATCCGGGTGTCGTGTTGACCACTGTCCCCAATGAGAATGACAGGCTCATCAGGGAACCATTCGAGTGCTTGTTCAATTGCTTCGATTTTGTGTTGGCGGTGGCTCTTGGAGAACCATTTGTCGACATCGAGTCCCCAATCGTTCATGAAGAAGGGACCTGTGGGGAGGCCATTCTGCTCGAAGATGAGATGAAGCATCCCATGAAGGTTGAAGGGAGAACTGGTGACGTAGGCGAGGGGGTTGGAATCGTTTTTTTCTTTGTCGGGACCTTTCCGCAATGCCTGGTAGAGCGCTGGGTTTCCCGGGAAAAGTTGTCGTGTCAGGGCATTTCCGAACAGGGTTGTCGCAATCATGCGAAGCAGGGTGCCCGCATGGGTGACGAGTACGGTGTCGTCGACATCGCTGATGACGACACAACGATAGGACTCGCCCACCTTGTCGAGGGGGTGGATGACCGGATCCGACACCTTGGAGTTGGGCAACACGACGAGCAGTTCGTCGCTTCCGCACTGTTCCTCCGGGATGATAAGTTCGAAGTAGCCTTCTTCGTCGGCGCGAACACGGCTCACCTTGCGGCCGAGGCTGAGTCGGACGATGGAACGAGGCCGTTCCGGCGTCAGCCATCGCTTGATCATCTGCAGTAGATTGACAAGCGGTGGATCTTCCACGCTGGGCTCGCGAAGCTTCCGCGCAAGCAGGACTCGCCCTTTGACGGCCACACCTCCGTCGACCGGTGTGGCATGATAGATCTCCGGGACCATCGGCTTTCCAAGTCGTCCCGTGATCCACGCGAGAAATCGGTGCACGTAGGCGTAAAGCCTTTCCAATTGCACCGCGAGAAGTCGGACGTAACGGAGATAGCTCCTTTTGGGAGTCTCGTCGTTGAGGATTCGCGACATAGATCAAGGAAGCTTGGGCGTCTTCTCGGGGGTAGGTGTTGGCGTTGGGTGCGACTCTTCGTAAGCGTTGTGAAGAGTGATCTGGGTAAACGGAATGATCCAACCATTTTCGTTGCAACAATCAACTGCAAACCCCTGCAAAGCTCGAATGATGACCTGGTATTTCGAAGCCATTGCTCCGTCGAAGTCGGCGATGATCGCGTAGTCCAGCGAGGAAGCGCCCGCAGCGGACAACTCAACTTTTAAGCTGAGAAGGTATTCTCGCTCGGGCACAAGGGAGACCAACCCCTTCGTGATGAAGGCCCACATCTTTTCGGGGATTTCAGTGGTACAAATCTCCTGGTGCTGATAATCCACACCGAAGGTGGTCGAGACCCGAAACCCCTGGGAGAGATTGACGGGGGATTTTCCGATGAAATCGGTCGCTGGGATCGCGATTTTCGCTCCCCCCAGTTTCACGAGCTGAACATACTCCGGCGTCTGCATGATGACGCGACCAAGACCCTCGTCGGAAAGGTTGACCCAGTCTCCCTCGCGACAGGGAAACCAGATTTCCCCCTCCTCCGCGATCGGGCGGGAGACGAGTCCGCTCAGCTGATTGACCGGGAGCCGGATCATCCCGCCGCGAAGTTCCTCGTTTCGCAGGATCGTGTAGAAGCTCAGTCGCTCGACTTTCCAGGGAACGCCTTGGTAGACGACTCGTTCCCCTTCCCGGATTTCTCCCAGGTTCAGAAGCAGGCGTCCCTGATCGTAGAACTTGGGGAGGGCATTCTTCGCGGCGAGGGCGACTCCCAGTAGGATAATGATGGCCAGACCCATGAGCACCCAGTCGCCGGTTGCGTAGAGTGTCAGGATGGCGGCTATGATGGCGCCTATGAAAGAGAACAGGTTGAACCCGACGTCGATCAGCCTCAGGTAGAAGGGGCGGCTCTTTTTTCGATTCCAGGGAAAGTGTCGGTTGACCTGCTTGTAGAGAAAGCGAAGGGCGAAAAGAGTGCCGAAGAAAGCGAAGATGCAGAGGAGGAAGTTTCGTCCTCGGCTGCGATAAAATGAGCGCAGACCCGAGCGGATCGTTTCGAGGATGGATGGTTGGGTTTCCTGGGCCTGTTCCAGCTGAAAGGAGATGGCCTGGATGCGATTCTCCGCCTGCTTTCGTCTCGACTGCCAGGTTTCCCGTGTGGTCTGGATCGCGGCAAGAACTTCCTCTGAGATGTTCTCGGGTTTGAAATCATCCAGATTGTTGAGCGCTTCTTCCGTGGTCTGGTAGCGCCGCTCCCAATCGTAAAGCTGGCTCCTCAGCTGCTCGATCTCGCGGGGTTTCTTGGTGAGTTCCTTGAGCTCTCCAATGATCGGCTCGAGTAGAGCATCGATTTCATCCGAGAGGAGAAATTCCTGGGTTAGAGATCCCTCGTAGTCGACAGGGTCGACCCCGGTAGCAATGGATTCAAAGTCGCTCTGGAGTGCGTCTTTTCGAGCCGTGAGTTCTTGGACCTGGGCGGTGAGCTCTTCTTTTTCCACTTCGGTTGCCGATTCGATACTGGAGCGAAGTTCGGACAGCTCCATTTTGACCAGTTCAATGGATTCGAGCACGGATTCGAGAGCTTTCTTGGACTCGTCAGATCCCTGGGAAAATGGAGTTGCGGCTGCTTTCGAGTTGTTTGTCTCTGCGGGAGGAGTCTCCGGTTGGGGGACAGGAATCGGTTCGTTCAATGCGCTTTGCCCGAACAGGACCGAGCAATTCGCAATCATCGCGAGGACGATGCTTCTTTTTCGCAGGGCTTGAGTCGAAGAAGAACACATAAGTTAGGCAAAGAAAGGAATCGAGGCGGATGAAAAGGGAAACCGATCGTAACCTTTCATCCTACATCCTCGACACAGGTTACGACTCCGCAAAAGGGTTTCTCATCTTTTTCCGAGTCGGTCACCACTGCAGGTTGCCATGTCCGAGATTCCGTCGAAGGGTTTCTGACAGTGAAGTGTTGGCTTGTGGAATGCTTCTCGGGATGACGACACGATGGACGAAAGACTTATTTTCTACACCCTGGTTCTTCTCTTGGGTATCGGGGCGCAATGGATCGCCTGGCGACTCAAGCTGCCTTCGATCCTGCTCCTGCTGGGAACCGGTTTCCTCGCTGGGCAGTTTTACGACCAGTCCGAGATTGTCGACCAACAGACCCTTTTCGTCCTCGTTTCCCTCGCTGTAGGAATTATCCTGCTGGAAGGCGGGCTGACCCTGCGGTTCTCGGAACTGAAGGAGGCTGGAACCGCCGTTCTTCGTCTCGTCGGTCTTGGGAGCCTCGTCACCTGGGTTCTTTCGTCCCTCGCCGCGTACTACGTGGGTGGATTCAGTTGGCAGGTCGGGATCTTGATTTCCGCGATCCTGGTGGTGACCGGCCCGACGGTGATTGGCCCCTTGTTGCAAACGGTGAAGCCGAAGCGTTCGGTAAACTCGATTCTGAAATGGGAGGGAATCGTGATCGATCCCGTAGGCGCGATTCTCGCTGTCCTGGTCTTTGGGGTCTTTTTCGGACATGGACATGGACATGGACCAATGGGAGCGACAGGAGTTCTTCTTGGTCTGGGAAAGACTCTGCTCGTGGGAGTCGGTCTCGGATACGCTGCGGCCTGGGCCCTGTCCTTTGCCTTGAGCTGGCACTGGATTCCAGATTTTCTGCAGTCGGTGGTCGTCCTCACCGTCGGCCTGCTGCTTTTTACCGTGTCCAACCTGATCCAGCACGAGTCGGGACTGCTCACCGTGACGATCATCGGGATCGGCCTCGCGAACCAGGAGCGAGCCAAGATCCGACATGTCGTGGAGTTCAAGGAGACCCTGAGGACGATTCTCATTTCCTGCCTCTTCATCGTCCTGGGCGCTCGGATCGGGATCGATGATATCCAGATGGTGTGGAAAGAGGCCTTGCTGTTTCTCCTCGCGCTCATCGTGATCGTTCGCCCGGCCAGTGTCTTTATCAGCCTGGCAGGTAGCTCAAGTGTCAGCTTTCGGGAAAAAGTCTTTCTCTCGCTGATGGCGCCACGGGGGATCGTAGCAGCGGCGGTTTCCTCCGTGTTTGCGCTCGAACTCGCGGCGAGTGGTGGGGCTTTCGCACCGGAGGCGGCACGCATTGTCCCGGTGACCTACTTTGTCATCGTCGGTACGGTGGCATTTTATGGGCTTCTTGCGGCACCTGTAGCCAAACAGCTTGGTATCGCTATGAAGAATCCCCAGGGGATTCTCTTTGTCGGAGTGCGTCGCTGGACGATCGAGGTGGCGAAACTCGTGCAGGACGCTGGTTTCCGCGTTCTCATGTTGGACTCCAACTACGAGGTCACTTCCAGTGCCCGGATGGCGGGGCTGCCTTCGGTGAACGCAAATGTCCTGTCCGAGTATGCCTCGGAGGAGATCGATCTGGTCGGGATCGGAAATATGGTCGCGAGCACCCCAAACGATCAGGTCAATACCCTGGCCTGTATCAACTTGGGGCATTCGTTAGGAGCTTCTCATGTTTTCCAACTTCAGCCGGTGGACCACGAGAAGTCGGAGCGACAAAGTGCTTCGGCAGAATTCAATGGTCGCCTCTTCGGTAATCGAGCAATCTCATCGGCCGAGATTGAAGAAATGGTGGAAGAGGGCGCCGTGATCAAGAAGACCACGCTGAATGAAGAATTCTCCTACGAGTCGTTTCTCTCGATGTATGGGGAGGATGCACTCGTTGTTTTTCGGATCACGGATGAGGTTCTCAAGGTGGAGACTCCCCGGCTCAATGATCCGTCTAAGGGAGATGTCCTCATCAGTCTCGTATTTGATCCATCCGAGAAACTGGTGGCTCCAACCACGGAACTCGACAGCAGCGGTCCCGAGAAGCTACCCTGATCGCAAGAGTTGGATCAATCCTCTGCTCCGGGAGGGGAAGGGTGCGATTTTTCAATATTCTCTCGAAGTTCGCGAATTGCTTCGAGGTCGACTTCGGAGGTCTGTCGGTCCTCCGCGTCGAAACAGAGCTGCGAGGCAAAGTCTTTCAAAGACGCCCGACAGTCCGCATCCGAGAGATGTCGCCCGATTGGATACAGGCCTTCCATCATGCGGATCGAAATGTCCGGATGAGGGTCCCATTGCGAGAAAGCAGTTGAAAACGATTACCTTCGTATTAAAATTATAATAATTATAATTTTATCTGGAGTAGTTCATCGGTCCGGCACCCTGTCGCGATCTTCGGTTTTGATGCCACCCACTCAGGCGCGGGATTCCCGGAAATGGGTCGCTGACGGCTTCTCGGCGGAGGATTCCGTACGCATCGCTCGTTGTGCGGAGTGGGCGGCGACCTTTCCGCTGCAGAAGGTGAAGAAGCGGAATCGAACCGAGGCGATCTGCCCCATGGTCGGGCCGTCGATGAAGGATCAGAGTCTCTTTTTCCAAGCTTCGTCCCTCCAGGATCGAGAGCCGAGCGATGAGATGTTGGATGCCGTCCTACGAGAAGCTGCAGATAGTTTTGATTCCGAAATCCAGGCGTCCGACCCTCGACTCCGTTGCCTCGTTCTGATCCTTCCGGGAGTGCGCGGCGCACGTCTCCTCGAGGCAACCGATCCGTCGCGGGCGATCAAAAACGAACTCCTCCGTCGTGGGATCCTTGTGGGAGAATTCTTTCCCTCCTGTCCCTTGGCGACGACTTTCAATCGTCGTCTCTTTGCCCTTCGATCGCCCGCCCCGATGTATGTCCTCAGGACCTTCATCGAGTCGGACTGGCGTTTTATCTGCCAGGTCCCGAAATGGCGAGAAACGTATCGCGACACCTTCGGGGATCCACCCGCCCATCTTCGTCATCTGGGAGGACCTATCTGGCGTTTTCGCCAAAAGATCGCCTGGAGATGGGACAAGGTGGTCAACACGATTTCCCGAACCAAGGACACTACCCACGAATCGCTTCCATCATGAGTTCAGCTACCGCTATCCCACGAGTCCGTCCGACCCTCTCGTCGGAGCGAAAGAAAGAAGCTCGGCACCACCCCCTCGATTACCGCAACTTCGGGTTTTGCGATCACTCGATCAGTTAGACCAAATCGAGGCGGCCTGGAGATCATTGACGCTCCAGGATGCTGCGCCCTTCCAGACCTACACTTGGAATCGAACCTGGTATGAGGAATTCATCGATGAGTATGATGAAATGCTCATATTCCTTGTTTCTTCAGGAGGTGAACCACGGGCCATCATGCCTTGCTATCGAATTGGGGATGGAATTCGTCTCGCCGCAGATGGCATCTGTGATTACCAGGATATTATTGCGAGGAGCCAAAGCGATGCCGAGATGGGATTCGAGATGGCCTGGAGATGGCCTGGAGATGGATTTTCCGAAACTCGCCTCGTAGTTCCCTGTACGTCGAGAAAGCCTCCAGTGAAGGATGGCTGGCTCCCCTGATTCGGGATCGGAAAACGAACTTCGATAAATATCTCAGTTTTTCTCGGTCCTTCGTGCCTTGTCCCTTCGCCAAGGTCGGCAGTGGGATGGAATCTTATCTCGCAACTCTCCCTAGCAAAACCCGTCAGGACTTTCGACGTTCCTTGAAACGACTGGATCGAGAAAGACCGGAGGCTTCTGTGGAGATGCTTCGATCGGATGAAATCGATCGAGAGCAGATCGAAGAGCTTTCCAGCTATCATGTCCTCCATTTTCGGAAGCAGGGAGAAAGTCCCTTTCAAGATGCGCGGATACGGAGGCTGCTTGTCGCCGTGGCCTGTGATCCGGAGGTCGGACTGCAGTTGTCCGTTCTGCATGGGGGACCGGGTGAAATTCTTGCGATGGATTGTGGATTCGTTAGGGGAAGGCAGTACTTCGGGTATATGAAAGCCTTCGACCTGGCACAGCGAAATCTTGCTCCGGGAAAGTGCCTTCTCTTGCGCCGGATCGACTCCTGGGTGGAGCGGGACGGAGTGGAGGTGGTGGATTTCCTCTCCGGAAACGAAAGCTACAAGTATGGGTATTCTCAAGGCAATCAGTACGAGATCTCATCGCACTGGATGATGCCACCCAGCTTTCGGAACCAGGTTCGATTTGTCTTTCTTGTGAAGCGGGAGTTTCTGAGAAAGAAGAGGAACTCGCTCCGGGACTGGATGTCGCGTGCGGAATAAATCGAAAACCGTCGTAGGCGAATCGCGCCGTTGTCTTCAGTCGGAGATCGGTAATCCGCTGGGGACCCTTGCCGGGATATCGCGCAGAAGATTCAAAGAACGCGGGTCGGTGAGGCAGTGAAGAAAGTCGATGATCTGGGATACCTCTTTGTCCGTCAGAGAGATCCGGTCGATCTCGCTTTGAGACGCGAGTTCGCCCAACAGGTTTTGATCCTGCATCACCGCGGCATCATCGCTCGTCAGGGCATTGGTGTTGGGCATGCGGGTTGCGGCAGCATTGTAGCTCACAAGTGATCCACCGGGATCGAGGTGATGACGAATCACGCTTTCCAGATCCGGGTAGGCTCCGCAATGACCGTAGGGAGCGGTGAGGGCAACGTTTCGCAAACTCGGGGTTCGGAATTTGTAGCGATCGCTCTCGTTCTTTGTGACGCGCTCCCTCCCGAAGTCATGGTTGCCGTATTCGCCATCGCCTTTTCCGGGGCCGATCTGTGGCATCGCGATCGCGTGAAAGCGATGGTCCGTTTGAAACCTACCCGAGTGACAGGTCGCGCATTGGCCCCGTCCGAGAAAGAGATCGAGACCCGCGCGCGCTTCCTTGCTCATGCAATCCTGGTCGCCTTCCATGAATCGATCGAACGGAGAGCGATCGGCGCGCTAGGTTTCCGACTCGAAGGCCGCGATCGCATTGGCGATCTGAACGAAGGTGATCTGTGAAGCGGACTTCACCTGGCTCGGAAACGCATTCTGGAACAGACCCACATATTCGGGGATGGCTCGGACTCGAGCTGCGAGGAGTTCCCAGACTCCATTCTGGCCGGCGAACTGGCCGGCCTTCGCGGCATCGGCAACAGGGTTGCTTCCAGGAATGCCAGCCATCTCGTCATTGGAGGTGGGAGGAAACATCGCCTGCGCGGCGAGGGCCGACTCCAAACCTGCCGGGAGTTGTTCTCCTGCGGGGGACGAAAATCCAGACGGAGATCGTGAGTCGACTTGAACCCGTCCGTCATGGAACATCACTCGAAACTCTCGATGTCCGAGGTTGAAGAGGGCCGGTGCATTGCGAGGGATCCGGCGACGGATATCGAAGCTCGTCGGAGACGTTCCTTCCAGCATCCTCGCGAGGCTGAGGCCACGGCCTCCCTCGCCAATACCAAGGCTGAGCCCATCGGTCGTCGAGGTGAGAGGGTGATGACAGGAGGCACACGAGATATTCTTGTTCCCGCTGAGGATCTTGTCGAAGAACAACATCTGGCCCAGTTGGACCTTCTCTTCGGAATGTTCCGGGAAGCCGGAATCATTGGCCCGCAAACTCCCTACCAGCGGAAGGGATAGATACAAACCGAGGAATAGGTACGAAAGGAGTGGCAAGCGGTTCATAACTCACGAAATCTCTTTTTCTCTAGTAGGTATACCACCACATTGATATGCAATTACCAGAAGAATCGGAATTTTTGTGTTTCAGTATTGTTAAATTTCGCAACTTTAAGAATAAGGAGGGGTGGTTAGGGGGGAGAAGCTGGGGATTCAGGCCTGGGATTGGGGTGGATGGTCTAAGTGTGGAAGATGGCTTTCGACAAGGAAACAGGGTTGCCTCATGGGCTGAACCCTATTTGATTCTCTTCATGTCTTTTCCGCTTCTTCGATCACTTCGAGGCTTTCTCTCTGGATTCTTTCTGATCCCTTTGTTGTCCTTTTCCGACGATCGCCCCCATGTCTTCTGGATCATTTCCGATGACCTGGGACCCGAGCTGGGATGTTACGGGTATCCCGATGTGGATACTCCCCATCTCGATCGACTGGCGGCGGAAGGAACTCGGTTCACCCATGCGTTCGCCACGGCACCGGTTTGCTCTTCCTCGAGAACGGCATTCCAGACCGGGCTTTATCAGACCACGATCGGAGGTCATCATCATGATACCCGGGATAAGAAACCGCTTCCGGATTCGGCCACCACGGTCACCGCCGAGATGCAGAAGGCCGGCTACTTCGTCACGAATGGACGAGGCGGCAAGACTCCTGACAAGCGTCTCGCCAAGTCGCACTTCAACTGGATCTATGACCCTCGCGAATTCTTTGATGGACAGGACTGGACCCAGAGAGAGGATGGCCAGCCCTTCTTTGCCCAGGTGCAGTTCAAGGAGCCTCATCGGGCGTTTGTGCAGGCAGAGAAAAAATACCCGAATGCTCCCATCCCTCCCTACTACCCGGAGCATCCGGTGACGACCGCGGATTGGGCCAACTACCTGGCCAGTATCGAGATCCTCGATCAGAAGGTGGGAATCCTATTGGATCGACTGGATGAGGAAGGCCTCGCCGAGAACACCCTGGTGATCTTTTTTGGGGATCATGGCAGGCCTCATGTGCGCGGGAAGCAATGGCTCTACGATGGGGGACTCCATGTCCCGATGATCGCTCGCTGGCCTGGGAAAATCGAGGCGGGGAAAGTGGACGACCGGCTGGTTTCCCTGATCGACCTGATGCCCACCACTCTAGCGGCTGCGGGAGTGGATGTTCCCGATCGTCTCGTCGGTTCAAATCTTATGGACCCGGATTTTTCCGGACACGAGATGCTCTTCGCGGCACGGGATCGCTGTGGTGATGCACCAGATCGTATCCGTTCGGTTCGGACGCGAGATTTCAAATACATCCGCAATTTCCATCCGGATATCCCCTATATGCAGCACAGTGGCTACAAGCGGGCGGGGTATCCGGTGGATACCGTCATGCGAGTGCTTCACGAGGAAGGGAAGTGGACTTCCCCCTTCATGGCAGAGACTCGTCCGAAAGAAGAGCTCTATGACTTGCGGGCGGATCCGAATGAAATGAAGAACCTCGCGGGCGATCCCGAATACACCGAAACCCTCGACAGCCTGCGCAAGGCTCTCGATCGTTGGATGGAAGAGACCGGAGACCAGGGAGCGGTCGACGAGAGCCTGACGGTCGATCTCGAGAAAGTCATGGAGGAGAAGTGGGATACCTATGCAAAACGCATGAGGCGTCGTGGCCTCGATCCCGAAGGCCCCAATCGAGCCTATCTCGAATGGTGGGAAAAGGAACTCGGGGTGAAGTAGGGGCGTTCTTCGCTCTCGATCCGAATGTCCCGAATCTACTTGGGATTCTCACTCGGTATGGCCCACACGGGCCTATCATTATCTCACGAAGACGCAGGATTCCTCCTGCTCCCGTTGTGCGATAGGTGGTGTCATGAGATGGTTGCGAGTTTCCCGAGGTGTTTTCCTGGTCGTGTGTTCACTCGCTTTCCTCGGGACCTCCATCTCGGCAGACTGGCCGCACTGGAGGGGAGAGAACCGAAACGGCGTCATTGCCGGGGACTCCGGATACGAGGAAGGGAAAGAGTGGTTGCCGATCAAAGCGGATTGGTCTTTCGAAGCAGGTGAGGGTTCCACCTCGCCACTCGTGGTGGGAGACCAGGTGTTTGTTATGGGGTGGAAGGATTCTGCGGAGTGGCTCCATGCTCTCGATCTCGCCACTGGAAAAAAGAAGTGGGGGCAATCCTATCCGGCTCCGAAGCACGGGAGGTTTGCCGCAGGAGACCAGAGGAGATATGGAGGGACGACGGCGACTCCAGAGTTCGATCCGACAACTGGATTGCTTTTTACCCTCGGTTGCGATGGAGCGCTCCGGGCATGGGATCCCTCGAACTCCGGAACGCTGATCTGGCAAAAAAATCTTTACGACGAGTATGCAGTGGAACAGCGCCCGAAGATCGGCGGTGGCCTTCGCGACTACGGCTACACATCGTCTCCGCTGATAGTGGAAAACCAGTTGATCGTGGAAGTCGGTGCGAAATCAGGAACCCTGATCGCTTTTGATCCCAAGACTGGAAAGGAATTGTGGACCTCCGAATACAACCGTCCCGCCGGTCACACAGGAGGTCCGGTTCCCATCACGATCGATGAAGTTCCCTGCGTTGCGTGTCTCGCTCTTTACGACTTGATCGTGGTGCGAGTCGACAAGGGAAACGAAGGAAAGACCTTGGCGACTCATGCCTGGGAGAGTGATTGGGCGAACAACATCCTGACCCCTGCGGTTCTGGGGAATGAGGTTTTGATCAGTTCGTATCACACCCATCGTGCCATTCGAAAAGTTCGTGTTGCGAAGGGAAAGGCGGAGAAGGTCTGGGAGGAGCTGTTCGCCTCCCATGTCGGAAGTCCCGTGGTGGCGGGTGGAAAGATCTACTTCGCGGGTCGCCGGCTCTATTGTCTTGACTGGGACACCGGCGAGATGGAATGGGAGGGCGGAATGTTCGGGGACGGAGCTTCCTTGGTCTACACCGCCGATGATCGCTTGCTCGCGTATGGTGGCGATTGTTCCCTGGTGTTGGTCGATGGCTTCCC
Source organism: Verrucomicrobiales bacterium (assembly GCA_029213195.1). GTDB lineage: Bacteria > Verrucomicrobiota > Verrucomicrobiia > Verrucomicrobiales > DEV007 > Arctic95D-9. Next base: position 55,270 of record JARGNI010000009.1, on the reverse strand, counting down.
AAACTCCCCTGAAGACTACCGAGAACTTTCGAAGATTTCCGGTGCCACCTCTGGTGGCCCTGGCGATGCCTGGTGTCACGTCACCGTCGCAGGCGATTGGGTGCTTTGTAAGAATCGAATGGGACAGGTCACGGCTCGGCGCTGACGCAAGGTCAGCGTGATCGCGATCGAGTCCGATTCGGAATCCAAGTAGATCGTGGGAGCAGGAAGATCGATCCTCGTCATTTGCCGATCGAGGGATCGACTTTCGGCGGCTTTCTGGCAGATTCGTTCCGCATGAGGATTCTGCTGAAGCCCACCCTCTATCGCATGCTTGCCATGATTGCGACGGCGATCCTGATTCCGGAGGCAATCTTGTTCCTCTTTCTCTCAGTTCGCAGGTTTCTTCTTTTCCGAGAGAGTGTCCGTTCTCCGGAACCACCGGATTGGCATTACCTCCTGTTTTCGTTCACGATGCTGGCGGCGGTCTTCTTCTGTCTGTCGGGATGCCGTCTCGTCTGGCAAAGAGTCGATGAAGAGTGCCAGAAGGTAATCAATCCAGATCACTCCGGGCGTCAGAGGGGTCGTCCTTCCCGGAAGGAAGTGGGTTTGCGTCTCGGCCTCACCTTCACTTTCTTTCTCTTTGCCTACCTCATCCCGCTCGTTCTCTATGGAGTGGGGAAGGTCTTGGGGAAAGAAGATATGATGGAGTGGATCGTGGGGATTCCGATCGGGCTTGCATTCCTCAGCTATCTTGTCCTGTTCATCCTGAGAAGGAGAGCGATGAAGCGCTGAGGCGCACCTGGGGCAAGGGAGGAACTGCCGACGGGGGGATCGTTGTGACATGGCTGTGATCGTTGGCACCAGTATGCAGGGGAATCGTTCGATCCACGAAAAGGGCTGCCGAGAGGGCATTGCTTTCTTTCCCCAGTTGATCGACCATTCTCTGAAAATCAGAAAAGACTCTCTCCGAGCCCAGGTCATGAAATCCCGTCGCGCTTCCCTCAAACTTTGTTCCCTTGGTGCCGTTTCCTATCTTGCTGCGGTGCGGGCAGAGACGGAGCAACGGTTTCCTATTGGTGTGTGCGATTGGAACCTGGGGATGAAGCAGAATATTGGGGCTTTCGAGGTCGGGAAAGAGATCGGGGTCGAGGGGCTCCAGGTCAGCTTCAGTACTCCTGGGTCCGATTTTGACCTAAGGGATCGCGAAGTGCGCGACCAGTATTACGAGCGGGTCGAGGATACCGGGATCCGCATGGCCTCTCTCGGGATGGGGGTGTTGAACCAAGAGCCCCTTGCGACCACGCCGGAGGCGATCGGATGGGTGAGCGACGCGATCGATACCCTGGCTTCCATGCAAAAGGAGAATCCTGCCGAGGCGCCAAAGGTTTGCCTCCTCGCCTTTTTCGGAAAAGGGGATATCAACGGAAAACCCGAGTTGATGGCCAAGGTCGTTGAGAAGCTGAAGACCGTTGCGAAGAAAGCGGAGGACGCCGGCGTGATTCTCGGCATCGAATCCTATCTCTCCGCAACGGAACATCTCAGGATCATCGAAGGAGTCGGGTCCGAGGCGATTCAGGTGTATTACGACTCTGCCAATTCCCTGGCGATGGGTTACGACATATACCAGGAAGTCGTCGATCTCGGAGCCGAGCGGATTTGCCAGGTTCACTGCAAGGAGCGGAAATCTCTGATCGGTGATGGGGAGGTCGACTTCGAGGAATTTCGCGACTCGCTAGTCGAAGCGGGCTATCGCGACTGGCTCATCATGGAGGCATCACGTCCCCAGGGGATGAATGCCGTCGAAGCTTACCGGTCCAATCTCAAGAAACTGAATTCCATTTTCAACGCATGAATTCCTCAAAGCAGATCATCCTGATTTTTCTCTTCTCTACTCTGGTCGCCCCTTTGCGAGGAGAGTCCGTTGCGATTTCACTTGTACCGGAGGAGCTCAGGGGTGACTGGTCGCTGGAGATGGATTCGGAAGAACCCGCCTGGATGAGTATCTACGAGGAAGGGGGGAGGGCAATGGTCCGAATGCGAGTCTACGTCGGCCCCGAAGGGCCCTACGCGATCGAGGAAGTGAAAGACGGTCGAGTTCGCTTTTCGCTGAAGAAAAAAAGAAGAGCGAAAGGGAGCCAGGAATTTCTCAAGCAAACCGTGGAGGTGGGGATCACCGGAGGAAAGTTGGACGGAGTTCTTCGGCGGGTTCCCGAAAAAGGAGGGGAAGGAGAGGCGGTCGCTTTCACCGGGATTGCGATCCCGCCGATGCCATCGACTCCTCCGGATCTCTCGAAGGTTCGCTTTGGTCATCCCATATCTCTCTTCAACCGGAAAGACCTGACGGGTTGGCGTCCTCACGAGGAGGACAAGATCAATGGATGGCGGGTCGAAGACGGACTCTTGATCAATGCGACTCCGAAAACGGATTTCAGCGCGACAGGGGATCATGCCAATCTCAGGACGGAAGCCGAGTTCGAAGACTTTTGGCTTCATATCGAATTCCTCATCGAAGCGGATCGCAATAGCGGGGTGTATCTTCGCGGAATGTACGAAGCTCAGGTTGTGGATCGTGACAGCCGCATGCAGGGCATCATCGGGGTCGGATCGATCTTCAGCCGCATCGCTCCGTCCATCAATGCTGGTCGTCCTCCGGGCGAGTGGCAAAGCTACGACCTCACGCTGGTCGATCGACATGTCACCGTTGTCCTCAACGGGGTGAAGGTCGTCGATAACCAGCCGGTGATCGGACCAACCGGTGGGGCGATCCGTACGAATCCGATGGCGCCCGGGCCCATCTACCTCCAGGGCGACCACACCTCGGTGAAATATCGGGACATCTACCTCGCTCCCGTCATCCCCGATTCGGAGTAGGCGAAAGTCGTCAGTCCTTTTTCTCTCCTGCTTCGTTGAGAAACTCGAACTCTGGCGACTCCACCTTTCCCTTGGCCACTTCGTAGACTCTGCGGAGTTCTTCCTGGCTGTCCATGACCTGTCCTTTGTCCCCGGTCTCGTTGATCCATTTGTCCAGGATTTGGCGATGTCTTGTCAGGACTTCCTGACAAGTTGGGTCATTGGCGAGGTTGTTGACCTGGTCAGGGTCGGTCTCGAGGTCGTAGAGCTCTTCTTCGGGGCGATCTTCGGCACGGTGGTAGGAGGCCTGTAGGGGAGTCAGCTGCCCCTCGGAAAACTTCTCCCGAAGCTCGACGAGGGTTGCAAACTTGTCGCGATACTGGGATTGATAGAGGGCTCGGTCGGTCAGATCGTTTCGAATGTAGCGATAGCGATCCGTGCGGACCGAGCGAATTCGGTCGACGGCGATTCCGCATCGATCCCGGGCCGAGATTACGAACTCCCTCGGCTCGTGGTCCTGGGAAAAGAGATCCCTTCCTTCCACCGATTCCGGAATGGGAAGGTTCGCCAGTGCGAGCGTCGTAGCTGAGATGTCGATTCCATTGACGAGATCGTCTCGTACCGTTCCGGGCTCGGCAGGTGCTTCCATTGATGACGGGAATCGTACGATCAGGGGGACCTTGGTGCCGTCTTCGTAGAGAAACTGTTTTCCCCGAGGCAGGGGGGATCCGTGATCAGTGAAGAAAAGGATGATGGTGTTCTCCCAGAGGTCGTGTTTCTTGAGTCCGTTCAGGATGGCCCCGACCTGCTCGTCCGTTTCGACCACCTGCTCGTAGTGTCTCGCGATGGCGTTGCGAATCACCGGGGTGTCGGGGTAGCAGGGTGGCACGCGCACCTTTGCCTCGTCGACCCGGCTCTCCGATGGATACTTGGAACCGGATTCTCCGCCGAACTTTCCGCCCTTCAATTGGATCTGGCCGAAGAAAGGCTTCCCATGGAGTTGTTCGAGAAAGGAGACATCGCGTCCGATGAGGTGCCCTCTCATCTTCGGGCGATCGAAGTCTTTCGAGAAGAGGTCGTCGCGATCGTAGGTGAAATTGTAGTCTTCCTTTTCCTCGTTGAAGGTGGTATAGCCAGCCTTGAGAAACAGAGTGGGCAGAGGGGTGACGCCGGTCGGCAACGGTTTCTTGATCATCGTGCGATGGCGGTGAAGACCGTGAGTCGTTTGCATCGTGCCGGTGATCAGGGCCGAGCGGGTGCTGGAACACACTGGTGAGGGCATGTAGGCCCGTTCGAAACGGATCCCCTCTCGCGCCAGGGAATCGATGTGGGGCGTTTCGACGGCATCATGACCGTAGCAACCCATCCAGTCGCTCATGTCATCGACATAAATCCAGAGGATGTTGGGGCGTTCCTCCGAGCGAGTTGTCGCGAGGAGTCCGAGAGATGCGGAGAGTAGGAAAGACAGGAATCGCATGAATGGAAGGGGAAGAAAGAAAGGTCAGTGACTTGAGTGGCTCTTCATGAATTGCAGGAGAAGAGGAAAGGCTGGCTCGGGCATCTTGCCATGGTCGAAGCCCTCCAGTTCTCGTAATGTTGTGTCAGGGTGTCCGACTTCCTGCATCATCCTCCAGAAGTAGGCGTTTTCCTCGTAGCGACCGAGGAGTTCGAGTTCCCGGTCGCCGGTGATCAGGAGCAGGGGAGGAGCCTCCTTGCGGACATGAAACAGGGGGGCAAATGAATCGATCACGGGCTGCTTCCCGCCGATTCCCATTTCCTTCCTCACCGTGAAATGGGTGATGGTGTGCCCGCTGAAGGGAATGATGCCTGCGAGATCCTCTGTCTTGCATCCTTCTGCTTCCAGCCATTGAGGGTCAAGTCCGATCATGCTTGCGAGATAGCCGCCTGCCGAATGTCCGCTGACAAAAACGGACTCGGGAGAGCCCCCTCCATAGTTCCCGATATTCTTGAGGGTCCACGCGACGGCCGCGGCTGCATCCTCGATGTAGACCGGTGCCTCGACGAAGGGGCTGAGCCGATAGTTGGCGGAAATCACGGCGACCCCTTTGTTTCTCAGGGGGACGGGGATGGACTTGTTGCCCTTGGAAATACCTCCTCCATGGAACCACACCACCGTGGAGTAGGGTTTTCCTCCGGAAGGGTAATAGAGATCCAGGTGGCATCGGGCTTCCCCTTCGCGATAGGGGATATTTCGGAAGAGACGATAGCGGGAGTTCTTTTCCGTATCTTCCTCGAAGAAAAATGCCGGCTCTTTCCGAGCTTCTTGTTCTGCCTGGGTCAGGATCTTACGAGCGGGTGCGAGATCTCCCGATAGGAGGGCATCGGAGACCTGCTGCAAATCCGGGGTGTTTCCCTGCTGCTTGCGAAGGCGATACAGCTGGGCTGGGAGACGAAGGTCTCTCGGTTCGAACTCGGTGTCGACCCGCTCCTGAAGCATCTCGAGATAGCGATAGCCGAGCTTCCAGGTCGGTTCGACGACGGTCCCTTCGCCATAGTCGTTCCAGGTGGTAACCTGAACTACGGGAGAACCACTCTTCCAAGCGAGGTCGAGGGTTTCGCGAAAGGTCGCGCCGTCTCGGTCGCTGATGAATCCGTAGGAATCGTGAAGTCCGGCCTGTCGGTAGATGTCCTGAAAACCGGGGAAGGCGACCGCGATGGCCGGTGTCTCTCGTTCGTAGAGGGAGACCAGGTTCTTGGTCCACTCGGCGGAGTTGACGGATTTCCCGCCGACAACGGGAGGCCAACCAAAGACGGCTTTGTCCGGTGAGGCTTCGGCGAGATGGGGAAGGGTGTAGAAAAGCGGAGAAGTCTCCGACACGGCGAGAAGTTCCTCCCACTCGGATGCGCTGAAGTGCTGGGGGCCGAAGACGAGAAGGACGGGACGTCCATCGATCTTCAAATAGGACTTATCCTGAAACCAGTTTTCCTCCATCCAGCGCATCACCTCTTTCCCATGAGCGAGGACTTCTTCCTCTGGTAGGTTGTCGCTCGATACCATGTGCTTGATCGACTGGTCTTCGTAGCAGATCGAAAACTGCATATTGGCCCGTTTCAGGATGGGTAGGAGCATTTGGGTGGATTCGTGCAGGGCCGCATAGTCGCGAAAGTCCCGGATCCCATACCAGTCGATGATCACTCCGTCGATTCCGGCGAGCTTCATCTGCTGGACCTGGTATTCAAGTGCGACCGGATCTCGCGAATCGTAGAGTCCGATGAGAGGGTAGTCATGCGAGGCTGCTTCGCGTCGGCCATCCCATCGGATCGAGTCGGGATCATAGTGGTCCATCGTCCAGTGGTATCCCCAATGCCCGCTCACTTCCTTGGTCGAATACCAAGGCATGTAGTGGGCAAATACCTTGGGAGCATCTTTCGCCGGAGCGAGGGGAGAGATGATCAGGAGAAACAGGGAAAAAAGGAGGAGGTGTCTCATGGGGAAATGAGGGCATTGGTCTCGTCGCCGGCTGGAGCAGCAAATCCCAGGGCAGCACAGGAAACGATCGGAGGAACCAGATTCATCGTTTCGAAGGTAGCATTATCGCCGGGATTGAAAAGCGACTGCAGGAACGCAAAAGATTGCCATTCGGACTTGTCCACTGCTACCGTCGCCGAACATGATTCGCATCGCCTTCGTTTTCGCTTTTTCCATTCTCCTCTTTGATCTCATGAATTCCCGCCATGCCTCCGCCCAACCAGGACCCGAAGGTGCTCTCACTCCGGAATGGATTGAGAATCTCCAGGATTCTTTCGAACTGAATGAAGAGGATAGGGCCCGGTTCAACGCGATTACGAACTCGGATATCAATTCGCTGGCACTCAATCGTGAGATCGTTCGAGGTGAGGATGGGCACTTCAGTCATCGGATCAAGGGCAAGGGGATCACCAACCAGAAAGCGTCGGGTCGTTGCTGGATGTTCGCCGGGTTCAACGCGATGCGCCCGCGCGTGATTCACGAAATGGGAATGGAGGAATTCGAGTTCTCGGCTGCTTTTCTCCTCTTCTGGGACAAGATGGAGAAATCGAATCTCTACCTCGAGCAGGTCATCGAACTTCGCGATGTCGATCGCCTTGATCGAGAATGGGAACTCATCAACGAAGCCATGGTGGGCGACGGAGGCTGGTGGAACTACGTGACCTCTCTCATCGAGAAGTATGGAACGGTTCCTTCCACGGTCATGCCCGAGACACACAGCAGCGAGAATACTCGGACGATGAACGTGGTGCTTGCCCGTTTGCTGCGTTCCCGTGCCGCAGTAATCCTCGAGGCGAGTGAAGCAGGAGCAAATGTCGCGGAGTTACGGAAGCGGAAGTCGGACGCGATGTCCGAAGTTTACCGTTTCCTCGTTTTGAACCTGGGCGAGCCGCCGCGGGAATTCGAGTGGCGTTTCAAACGCAAGAAGAAGGGCGAAGAAAAAGAGAACGGGGAAGAGGAGAACAAATCACAGGAGATGCCCGGGCCGATGGACGAAACCCTGACCGATCGAAAATCCTATACTCCCAAGAGTTTCTACGAGGACTTTGTCGGGGTCGACCTTTCCGAGTACGTGGCCCTCTATCACGATCCCGCTCAGCCTACCGGGAGGCACTACGAGTTTTCTCGAGCCCGGAATATCGTCGGGCAGCCGGACATGAATTTCGTCAACATCGAGATGGAAGATCTCAAGGAGATTGCGGTGAAGTCCATTCTCGCCAATGAGCCTCCATGGTTCGCGGTGAATATGGGAGTCGATCAGTCGAGGGAGCACGGGCTCATGGAGAATGATCTCTTCGACTACGAAACACTGTTCGGTATGGAGATGCCCTTTTCGAAGGCGGACCGGTCACGTTTTCTTTCCGGTGCCTCCAATCACGCCATGGTCCTGATGGGGGTCGACCTCATCGATGGAAAACCCGCCAAGTGGCTCGTGGAGAACAGTTGGGGTGATGACAAGGGCAACAAGGGAACCTGGACGCTCTACGACGGGTGGTTCGACGAGCATGTCTACAACGTCATCGCTCACAAGAAATATGTGAGTCCGGAAATTCTCGAGATCTTCGAGGAGGAAGCCGAATCCCTTCCGGCGTGGTATCCAGGCGCACAGGGGATTCGACTTCGCTGAGACGGAATTCGTTTCACCAGTCAGCCGGCTTCGGGAAATGAGACTCCGGCGGGGAGGAACTCTACGTCCCGGTCGTTCTCGACCGCTTCGCCTGGGGTGCAGCGCCCGTTTTTCACTTCCTTGTCGAGCAGCCGCAACAGCTCATTCACTTTCTCAGGTTTCTCGGCTACGAGGTTCTTCTGCTCGGCAGGATCGTCGTCGAGATGGAACAGTTGCATGGGGGGCAGGCCTTTTTTCTTGGCCTCTGGCTCCCGGGGATCGCTCCAACCGCCGCTTCCTCCGGAGAGGCAGAGTTTCCACGGACCCTGACGAATTGCGAAGGAGCCTCCGATGGAGTGGCTGATCAGAGTTTCCCGACCGGAAGTTTCCTTCCCTTCAAAAACGGGAACGAGGCTGAAGCCATCTTCACCGCCGAGGGGCTTTCGCTCCTGTCCGGTGATGTCTTCGAGGGTGGTGTAGAGATCGGTCAGGCAGGCCAGTGCGCTCGTGGAGGCACCCCCTTCGATGGAAGTGGGCCAACGCGCGATGAGCGGTACGCGGTGACCGCCCTCATAAATGTCCGCCTTGTGACCGCGGAACCCGGCACTCGGATCATGCCCGTGCTCGCGAAGCACTTCGAAGTTCCCTTGCGGAGAACAGCCGTTGTCACTGGTGAAGACGATCAGCGTGTTGTCGTCGAGACCTGCGTCCTTCACGGCCTTGATGAGATCTCCCATGTGGTGATCCATCTGCATCACGAAATCGGCGTAGGGGTTGATCCCGCTCGCATCCTTGAAGGGTGGAACAGGGACGATGGGAGTGTGCGGAGCGGGAAGGGGAAGATAGAGGAAAAAGGGAGTTCCGTTCTTTGCTTCCTCGCTGCGGGAGTTCACATACTCGACCGACTTGTCGAAGAGGTGGGGCAGCACTTCATCGATCTCGAAGTCGGGGCTGATTGGGCCCTTGCGATACCAGCCATAAGGACTCTCCTGTCTCGTAACTCCTTCTTCGCGTTCCGGCTGTGCGGTGATCTTCCCAGTATCGACCCACACGTAGGGGGGCATGTCGAGGGATCCGCAGTGACCGTAGTAGTAGTCGAAGCCATTGATGTCCGGTCCATTTTTGACCGGCTTGGTAAAGTCGATCTTCTTTCCGTCCTTGGCCCAGTCCCATCCGAGGTGCCACTTCCCGATCATTGCGGTGTGATATCCGGCTCCCTTCATGAGATGCCCGAGCGTGGGGCGATCGGCGGGGATGAGGTGTTCGCTGGTTCCGCTCAGGACCCCTTTCGCAAGGCGGGACCGCCAGTTGTAGCGACCTGTCAGGAGCCCATAGCGGGTCGGGGTGCAGACCGAGCTCGGAGTGTGAGCGTCGAGAAAGGTGATTCCTTCGTCCGCCATCTTCTGGAGATGGGGCGTCTTGATCTTGCACTCCGGATTGGTGGGGGAGATATCACCGATGCCGAGGTCGTCCGCCATCACGATGATGACATTGGGATTGGCATACGAGGATGGAGTTGCAAGGAGCCAGGTCGTCGCGAAAACGGAGAGAAAGAAGAGGATGCGAAAAATCATGGTGGGCAAATGCTAGTCAAACATGGAGCTTGGGTCAACGGCAGAGAATACTTGAACAGGCGGCGTTTCCTCAAGGCTGGGCCGCAGCGGCTTTCTCCCGTTCCCTGGCTTTCTCCGCCTCTGCTTTCTCCCTGTCCTCCCTGTATTTCTCTTCGTTCTCTTCGAGGAAGGCCTTGGCTTCCTGGATCTTGCGTTCGAGATCGTCGAGCCGGAGGTCACGCTGTGCGATGCTCTTCAATCGTCTCGGATTGTCCTGGATGAAGGCGGAGTAGTTCTCGGGGACTTCCTCCATCTTCCAGTCGTCACTACGCTGGGTGGCAAAGGGAATGTCGGTATGATCGGTTCGCTGGAGGTTGGTTTCCGGGTTTCTTCCCCAGGCATGACGGAAGTGGATCGGGTTCGAGACATGAGGGCTTGTCAAGACGACGGCCTTCTTGTCCGTTTTCGGTCGGTTTCGATCATCGGTCCCAATGACAAGGAAGTCAGCATCTGCCGGCTGGAAACGACGGTCTTCTCCTGCGATGGCGAATCCAGAGATTGGTTTGTCGTCGATCGCTTTCACGGTAGTGTCGAATTTGAGGATGATCCGCCCTTCCTCGACGATCATCTCGGTGAGCATCGGGGGCTTCCACTCGATGCTCTGCTCGAGTCCGTATTGGGTCGAGAGCGCCCAACGCGCGATTCTCTCACCGACCGGGAGTTTCTTCTGGGGGTGATACCAGGAGCGACGTTGATCGAAGCTGCTTGCAAAACCGATGTTGGTGTCTCCCGCGTTGTAGAGATCGAGAAAGGTCTTGTACTGTGCCTCTCGAATGTAGATGCCGTCGTTCAGCATTTTCTCGAGGTAGTCTTCCCGTGTCTGGGGATCTCCAGCGGTGCAGAGCGAGATGATGCCAAAGGGCATTTCGGGATCTTCGAAGGCTGTTCTCCAGGCTTCGATCATTTTCCCGAAGACCTGGTAGTACATCTCGGCTCCTGCGGATCCTCCGCCGAGGGCATTATTGAACCCCTGGTGGAAGATCGCGCCCTTGACGGCGAGACCTTCAAGTGGAGCGATCATGCTGGCATAGCAGTTTCCGGGTCGGTTCTGGTCCATTGCCGGACCCGGGCGAAGATCGGTGGGGACTTCCCGGCTGCTGGGATCCTTGCCCTCTTTCTTCGTTTTCTCGACCCACTGTTCGTGTCTCTGGATACGATTGGCGAGATCTTCTTCCGGATCCCACGCGTCGACTTTCTCTTTCCAGGTTGCGAGCAGGCTTCCGACCTCTTCGGTATCGATCGATTCGAGGACCGAGATCGGGGTCCAGGTTTCTACCGTGGTCCCACCTCGGGAAGCGTCAATGACCCCGATAGGAACCTGCGACGCCATGTGGAGGCGCCGGGCAAAGACATAGCCGATGGCAGAGAGTTCGCGAACAACCTCGGGGGTGCAGACGTCCCAATCTCCCTTGCGGAAGTGTCGACTGGACCAACTGCTCCACTCGTGAAGTCGGGCAAACCCCTTCTTTGGTTCCGGGCCGTTTTGTGCAGGAACGGTGAGGATGCGAATCTCGGGATAGTTGGCGGAAACGATCTCGAGATCTCCGTTTTCGACCCTCTCAAGGGGAAACTCCATGTTGCTCTGCCCTCCGAGAATCCAGACATCACCGACGAGAATGTTCTCCAAGGTCAGAGTCTCATCCTTTCCCTTCACCGTGAGCGACTCGGGTTCGGAGCTGGCGGGAAGCGCCGGAAGAGAGACTTCCCAACTTCGGTCATCGGCCGCCGTTGCCGTTGCTGTATGATTGCCAAAAGAAATGGTGACCTCTTCTCCAGGAGAGGCCCAACCCCAGATAGAAATCTCCTTGCCCCGTTGCAGGACCATGTGGGACTGGAAGGCGTTGTGAACGCAGAGACCCTCCCCGATGGCAGGAGATCGGATCAGGTCTTCACCGCGGATCGGGTTGACTTCTTCGCTGGATGCCTTTTCCAGGCAGAGGGCAGCCGCAGAGATCAGCAGGAGGATGGGTAGGAATGATAGGCTTCGGGTTTTCATAGTGGGGAAAGGTATTGATTCTATTTGGGAAGGGGTCCAAGGGGTTGTCGATTGCGGGGTGCGCTTCTTCCACTGGTTTTCAATTCTTCGAGGAGGGCCTGGAGTTCTTTCCGTTTTTCCTCTTCTTTGAAATACAGGTTCGTTGTCTCTCCGGGATCCTTGCCGAGATGGTAGAGTTGGCCCGGGGCTTCGGGCTCGGATTCTGGAAGAGCATAGGGAGCGAGGATTCCCTTGTCATATCCGTTTCCGCCGGAGCCCTTGTGATCGAGATACTTCCAGTCTCCTTTTCGAATCTGAAACTCTCCGCGGAAGCTCTGGGTGAGGAGGTGAGGTCGAACTGATTTCGCCGGGTCCTGGTTTCCGAGAAGAACGGGAAGCATGTCGAAGCTGTCGGTGGCCGCATTATCCGGGAGAGGGTAGCCGACGACAGAAGCGATCGTCGCGAAGAAGTCCGTGGTGTTGGTCATCTGGTCGGAGACCTGGCCTGGCGGGATCGTTCCGGGCCATCTTACGATGAGGGGCACGCGATGGCCGCCTTCCCAGCCATCTCGCTTCACTCCTCGCCATCCCCCGGAAGGGTCGTGGTCGTGGTCTTCTCGCATCCACGCGACATGCATGGTTTCCGCGCCGTTGTCGGCGTGAAAGAATACGAGGGTTTCGTCGTCGATTTCGAGTTCTGCAAGGAGATCGAGGACCCGCCCGGTCAGGACATCCAACTCGAAGACAAAGTCGCCCCGCGGTCCTCCTGCTGTTTTGCCCTCGACGGAAGGCGAGGGGAGCACGGGAGCATGAGCGATCTGGGTGGAGAACACGGCAAAGAACGGCGACTCCGAATGCTCCTCGCGATGCTTACGAATGAAGGCCTCGGTCTTCTCGTAAAAGAGGAGGTCAGCATCGACGAATTGGTAGCCAGGAGCCTTCCATCCTTCGTCGTTGTCCCAGCGCCATTTGCCTCCGGGGTTGGGAAGGGTGTCCCGCTTGTGCCGCATGCTCGCGGGGACCGGGACCATTCCGTTTTCGATGTAAAGATAGAGGGGGTCGGTCGTGGGGCAGTTGGGGGTGACGAAGGCTTCATCAAATCCCCGGGTATTCGGGCCGTCGACGAGTGGCATACTCTTTTCGTAGTCGATGAGGAGAGAATTCTCAAAGCCACCTCCCAGCCGCTCTCCGTTCTCATCGAACCAGGTCAGGCCGACGTGCCATTTTCCGAAGATTCCGGTGCGATAGCCTTTTTCCTGGAGCATTCCTCCCAAGGTCAGGGTGCCCGGTTTCAAATAGCTCGGGCCACCGGGACCTTCGAAGGCACCCCCGCCTCGACCGGTCGAGCGATAGATCTGTTGGCCGGAGAAGAGGCCATAGCGGGAGGGGGAGCAGATCGTGGAGGGACTGTGAGCATCGGTAAACCGGATGCCCTCGCTCGCCATGCGGTCGAGCCGTGGAGTCTCGTAGGCGGATTCCGGGTTGTAGCAGGAGAGATCGCCAAAGCCGAGATCGTCCGCGTAAATGATGACGATATTGGGAAGCGACGGCTCGTTTTCGGAGAAAGCCGACTGATGGGCCGTGAGAACAAAGAGGAGAAAGAGCCGAAGGATCCGAGACATGTGGCGGATCTAACAGGAGTCGCTTTCCGATGTAAAGACGCAGAGTGACAGTGATCGCGCCTTCGATTGTGGAAAAATTGGATCGGAAAATCGGAACGGACTTCGTAGTCTGCGAAGCGTTTTATGATTCCAGCTCGATCGAAATGGACCAGGATCGGTCTTCTCATTGTTTTGTTGAGTGTGTTTGCGGGTATTTCGCGAGCGCAAGCGGACGAGATCGCCGAGGGCGTAATGATACCGGGGCTGGACCGCAGCGAGGTCGGTCCGGAGATCAAAGGTCTCGTGCTTCTCGAGGAGTTGAACTGCGTGGCCTGCCACTCTTCGGAAGCCCCCTTTGCGGAGCGGTCGAAACAGGCTCCCCGACTCTCTGGTGTCGGTTCGCGGGTCCACCCGGACTACCTCAAGGCCTTCCTCGCCGATCCACACGGGACCAAGCCGGGAACGACGATGCCGGACCTGATGCAGGGAATGAGTGAGGCGGAGAAAAACCAGACCACGAACGACCTCGTTCATTTTCTTCTTTCCTTGAAGCCCGCCCAATTTTCGCTGCAGGCCCCGGATTCCGTCGCCGCAGCAGCAGGGGAGAAGCTCTTTCACTCGCGGGGCTGTGTCGCCTGTCATTCGCCCCGGGATGAGGAAGGGGAGGAGTTGCTTCGCGACTCGTCCTCCCCGCTGGGAGACCTGGAGAGAAAATACAGCGTGAAGAGCCTCACCGAGTTTCTGAAGAATCCGCTCCAGGTTCGCCCTTCCGGTCGGATGCCGCATATGAATCTCCCGGGACGGGAGGTCGAGCAGATTGCTCACTACCTGTTGCGGGAGACCCAGGTTCCCGGATCCCTGAACTACACTCTCTACCGAGGGCGGGTCTGGGAAGGATTGGAGAGTGACTCCGTCGCGGCGGAACGTGCCGGTCTCGTCGATGACTTTTCCCTCGAGAGCCTGGGTAGGCTCGCTCATCAGACGGCGGTCGTGTATCACGGATGGATCGATCTTCCGGAGAGTGGCGAATACGCATTTCATCTCAAGATGAATGGAGGCTTCCTGCGAATCGACGGGCAGGATGTCATCGTCGAAGAGCCAAGCAACAGGCGGGGTCCCAAAGACTTTCGAGGGGCGGTGGAAATGGAGAAAGGGTTGCGGGAAATTTCCCTGACCTATTTCCATACTGGGAGAGAGCCGGCCTTTGCGTTCGAGATGGAGGATCCATCCGGGAAGCGAGCACCGATTGCCTCGTCACTTCTCCAGGCGTCGCGCGAGCTGGTTGCTCCCTTCAAGCAGCTTGCCCTGGATGACGAATCGGCAGCGAGAGGGCGGGAACATTTCGGGAGACTGGGGTGTGCCAATTGCCACGATGATGTTGGAGTGGCTCCGATGAAATGGTCTGGGTTCGCGGAACTTTCCGCGGACAAAGGATGCCTCGACCCTACAGGCTCGGAGACTCCCAGGTTTGCGCTTTCTGATGCGCAGCGATCCTGGATCAAGGACGTCCTGCCCCAGGTGGAGACCACCCTCCTCGAGGATCACGAGAAGATTGGTCGGGCCATGGTTTCGCTCAACTGCATCGGATGTCACGACCGATCGGGAGTCGGCGGGATCGATCCGAAACGAGAAGCCTGGTTCACGACCACGAAACCCGAGCTCGGAAACCAGGGGCGGATTCCTCCTCCGCTTTCTCATGTCGGAGCCAAGCTGACTCCTCAGTGGATGGGGGATGTGCTCCTGCGAGGGCAGCGACAGAGGCATTATCTCGACGCTTCGATGCCGCAATACGGCGAAGCCAATGTCGGAGACCTGATCGATCTGTTGGCAAAGGTCGATCGCCTCGAGGATGTCGTGCTGCCCGAGGTTTCGGACATTCTCGAATCAAAAAATGCAGGCTACGAGATGATCGGGGCCGAGGGATTCAGTTGCATCGCCTGTCATGACTACAACGGACAGGAAGCGGGTGGGGCGGGAGCGCTCGATATCGTCCATCTCACCGACCGCATCCAGAAAAACTGGTTTCATCTCTACATGCGGAACCCGCAGCGTTTCCACTCCACGGTGATCATGCCCAATTATTGGCCGGGTGGTCAGTCGGTCCGACCGGAGGTGCTCGATGGGGATCCGGCTCGGCAGATCGAAGCGCTCTGGAACTACCTCGAAGACGGACCCCGGGCGAAGAAGCCGAGGGGGCTGTCTCGGCAGTCCAACGAGATCCGGGTCAGCAATGTCGCCGAGATCGTCCGGGGCAGGGGAACGGCCGGATTCCGTGGAATCGGGGTGGGGTATCCGGAGCGGGTCAACCTCGCCTTCGATTCCGAGGAAATGGCGCTTCGGCTTCTCTGGAAGGGAGACTTTGCGAGTGTCAATCATGGTTCGTTCCGCGCGATCGGGAGTGAAAAAATCGCTTTCCCACCGGGCATTCCATTCTCCCGTCTCGAATCCATGGATGACGACTGGCCTTACAAGGGGAAGACTGATTACCTCTTTCCCCAGGATCAGGGCTACCAGTTCCGCGGCTACCTTCTCGATGAGCGTCGTCGGCCCACGTTTCGCTATCGCTACGGCGAGGTCGCGGTGGAAGATTTCTTCGAAGACCGGATCGATGAAGCGGGCCGTGGGTGGTTTCGGAGAGTCCTCACCTTTGAGGTCGCTGAGCCGCAGGAGGAGTTCTATTTCCGTGCCGCTGCGGGTTCTGAGGTGAAGCGGGTTGCCGAGGGCCGGTATGCCGTTGGCGGCATTGAGTTGCGAATACCAGCTGCGTTCGATGCTGTGCTGCGGGACGGGGAACCTGCCGAGCTACTACTCCCGATCACTCTTCCTGCAGGACAAACGAAACTCATCCTGGAATACCGATGGTAACCTTTCGAAATTGCATTCTTCTCTCGGTCCTGTCCTTCGCGCCATTCCTTCCCGCCGAGGATCTGGGTGAAGCCTGGGGCACGGCGCAGGCCGAAGCCGAGTACTACCCCATCGTGACGATTCCGATTCCACCGGGAGTTCCGATGCGCCCGGGGAGTTTTGAGATTCTGCCGGATGGTCGGCTCGCTGTCGGAACCCGCAGGGGAGACATCTACTTTATCGAAGGTGCTTTCGAGAATCCTCCCGCTCCGAAGTATCATCTCTTCGCCAGCGGTCAGGACGAGATCTTCGGGCTCTCGTGGAAGGATGGGGCGATGACGGCGACCCAGTTTGGAGAAGTGACCCGAATCAGGGATCTCGATGGAGATGAGGTGGCGGACGAGTATGAAACCCTGACCAACAACTGGGGCTACGCCGAAGGCCATGAGTTTGCCTTTGGTTCGAAGCACGATCCCGAGGGGAATATCTGGGTCGCGCTGGGCCTGAGCGGTTCCTATCATTCCAATAATCTGTTTCGCGGTTGGGCCGTCAAGGTGACGCCGGAAGGGAAGATGATCCCGATCTGCAGTGGGCTGCGGAGTCCAGGAGGTGTCGGGCCGAATGCCGAGGGAGCCATGTTCTGTATCGAGAGCCAGGGACCGTGGAATGGAAGCTGTTCGCTCAAGCACCTGAAGCCGGGTGGATTCCTGGGGCATCCGGCGAGCTACAATTGGTATCCCTTCGTTCCGGGGATGGATGCTCCATCCGTCGAGCCGAATACGCCCTCGCGACTCCAGGTCGAGAAGAAGCGAGTCAAGGAACTCGTGCCTCCGGTGATCCGGTTTCCCTACATCAAGATGGGACGATCGATTTCCGGTTTTCGCCTGAACCAGACGGGAGGAAAGTTCGGCCCCTTCGAGGATCAGATTTTTCTCGGGGATTACACCCTGAGTATCATTCTGCGAGCGACGACGGAGAAGGTGAATGGTGTCTGGCAGGGGGCCTGTTATCCCTTTCGTGAAGGTCTCGCGACCGGGATCATGAATGTCGAGTTTTCTCCGAAGGGGCAGCTCATTGCAGGCGGATTCACGACGAACCGCCAATGGCCGGTCCGGGGTGAGGAGCCCTTCGCGATCCAGCGAATCGACTGGAGTGGAAAGACGCCGTTCGAAATCCGGGAAATCAATATTCAGGAAGATGGGTTTCTCTTTCATTTTACCCTTCCCGTCGATCCCGGCGTGGCAGCCCGGCCCGAGGTTTTCGAGATCACGACTTATACCCACAATTATGCGGCGGGGTATGGAAGCCCGGAGGTGGATCACACTTCGCCCACGGTGGTGAAGGCGGTTCCTTCTCCGGATGGGATGTCGGTCAGGATCACTCTCGATTCCATGGTCGAGGGACACATCCACGATTTCGGACTTCCCGCAATGAGGTCGGCGGAAGGGAAGCCGCTCCTTCACAAAAAAGCCTACTACACGGTGAATGAAATTCCCCAACCTTGAGACGGGATGGTTCGCTGTTCCTCTCTGTACTCCATGACGACTCGCATCCTCTTTTCTTTCCTTTTCCCGTTTCTGGCTTTCGCTGCGGAACATCCCGTTCCCGAGAGTGAACTCTGGCTCACCTACTCCGGTGGGGATGGACCGGGGAAGGGGAAGCACATTGTTTTGATCGCCGCGGATCAGGAGTATCGTAGCGAGCAGGCCATGCCGATGATGGCCAGGATCCTGAGTACGCATCATGGCTTCGACTGCACGGTCCTCTTCGGAGTGAACAAGAAAGGTGAGGTGGATCCCACCATGCCCGTATACCCGAAGAAAAGGGAAGAGGAGGCGTTCCAGCAACACTCGATCCCCGGGCTCGAGCATCTTGCCTCGGCGGATCTCGTGATCTTCTTTCATCGGCTCCTCACACTCCCTCCCGAACAGCTGGAAAAAATGGTCGACTATCTCGACTCCGGGAAACCCATTCTCGCCTTACGCACCGCGAACCATGGATTTCGCGGGCCACTGCCCTACGAGCGAGAGGGAAAGAGAGTGAACTTCGGTCGGGACATTCTTGGCGGTGCCTTCATGGGGCATCATGGGCGATGGCATGCCGATTCGACTCGGGGATCCATCGATGAAGCACATGCCGAGCATCCCCTTGTCCAGGGAGTGGAGGACGTCTGGGGACCGTCAGATGTCTATCGAACCTACAAGGAGGGGACGAGTCTCCCCGAAGGTTGCGTGCCACTCGTCTGGGGGCAGCCGCTGATGGGGCGGCAACCGGACGATGAACCCAACGTGGAGAAAAAGCCTCTCCCTGTGGCGTGGTGCAAAATGTGGGAAACGAGCAACGGAGAGCAAGCCCGGGTTTTCCAATCTACCATGGGAAGCGCGCGGGATCTCGAAAGCGCGGGATTGCGTCGCCTTGTCATCAATGCGGTCTACTGGGGATTGGAAATGGAGAATGAGATTTCACCCAAGAGTAGTGTCGCGATCGTCGGGGACTACGAGCCGCTGGAGAGTGGCTTCAACTACGAGAAACTCGGCGTCGTTCCGAAGAGACCGGAGGCCTATCGCTGATCTTGGGGCCAACCCTGGTTTCAGAGATCTCTCACGAGGGCAAAGTCGCATCGCGCGGAACAGTGTGGGCCTTCGAAAGGGGTGAAACCGTAGGCGAGGTACAAGGCGTGCGCTTCCTGGAGGGACTCGGCCGTTTCCAGCCAGACCTGGGAATAGCCGAGCGCGCGTGCGGACAAAAGAGCGTGATCCAGCAACTTTCTTCCCCAGCCCATTCCTCTCATGGGAGGGGAGAGATACATCTTCCGCAGTTCACAGAGAGCCGGGGTGGTCCGGTGAACCGCGACCGTTCCCACGATTTGATTTTCGTCGGATACGAGCACATCGAATCGGCCCTCATTCTCAAGGTAATTCCCTTCGATATCCTGCAGGTCGGCATCCGTCGAGTCGGGAGCCGGTTCCAGTCCATAGGAGCGGAGGATGGAGAAGATGAGATCCTCGATCGCAGCACGGTCCTGATTCGTGGCAGGGCGAAGAAGCATGAGGGGGACCTCGGGAGAAGACTTGTTTCTACGCGAGCGCACCGTGCATGACTTCGCCGAAATCCCGGTCGAGACGCTTGCGTCCGGGAACTTCCAGCTTCCTCGGATCGAGCCCGAGCTGGTGGAGAACTGTCGCATGGAGATCGGTCACGTAGTGCCGTCCCTCCACGGCATGGAAACCAAGTTCGTCGGTAGCTCCATGAACGTGTCCTTTCTTGACTCCTCCTCCTGCCATGACTACCGAGAATCCCTGTGGGTGGTGATCGCGACCCGTCCCGTTGACGTTCTTGTCCCGAAACTCTGCTCCCGGGGTTCGTCCGAACTCACTTCCCCATACGACGAGCGTATCGTCGAGAAGTCCCCGGAGCTTGAGATCGCGAATCAGCGCGGCCACCGGTTGGTCGACCTGCCTGGCGAGCCGCGAGTGATTCTTCTGGATGTCGCGGTGCGAATCCCAGGCCCCGGCGTTTCCGGTGTATCCGTGAAAGAGTTGGACGAATCGAACGCCTCGTTCAACAAGTCGACGAGCGGCGAGACATTTCTCTCCAAAGGGTTTCGTCTCTTTTTGATCGAGACCATACATCGTCCGGATCTCGGGATGTTCCTTCTCGAGATCCATCACTTCGGGGACGGCGGTCTGCATCTGGAAGGCCAGTTCGTAGCTCTTGATCCGAGCCTGGAGCTTCTGATCGTCGGGATACTCGATTCCGGCGAGGCGGTTGAGTCGTCCGAGAAGACTGAAGTTCTCTCGTTGCTCGTCGACGCTCAGGGACGGATCGGCTGGCTGGACAAAGCTCAGTGGGTTCTTCGGATCCACCTTGAGCCGAACTCCGTCGTATTGCGGTCCGAGATAGGATCCACCATGAGTGTAGGCGGCGCCGCAGCAGTCGGCGCTCGGGTTGCCAAGAACGACAAAGTCGGGCAGATCGGAGTTCAGCGTGCCGAGTCCATAGCTAGCCCAGGCTCCGACGGTGGGAAAGGCCCCCTCCGTGATCTTGCGACCCGTGTGATAGGTCAGCTGGGCACCGTGGTTGTTGTCGATCGTCCACATCCCGCGGGCGATTGTCATCTCGTCGACCATGGAACCCATGTGGGGGAACCAGTCACTGACCTCGATCCCGCTTTCTCCGTATTTCTTGTAACCGGTCTGGAGCGGCAGGATCTTCTTGTAGACTTCCCGCTCCGCCTTTTTTGGATCGAGGAGGTTCTCATTGACCCGCTTCGGATCGACGATGTCCGCGAAGGGGGTTTCGTCGATCGACTTGTCGGCATACCGATTCAGCATCGGCTTGGGGTCGAAGCTCTCGAGATGGGAGACTCCACCGATATTGAAGATCCAGATGACCGACTTGGCCTTGGGGAGAAAGTGGGATCGACCAAGTGGATCAGGACCCGTTGAAACCTGCGAGGCAGCGGCTTCTCCGTCCCGAAAAAGAATCGAGGCGAGAGCCACGCCGGTGGCACCCATGCCGGTGTCCGCGAGAAATCGTCGGCGGGAAGGAAAAGGGGATTCGCTCATCGGATCGTGATGAAATCGTTGTGGTTCAAGAGGACGGTAAGAAGGCGTTTCCGGGCCCGCTCGGGATTCGCGGTTTCCGAACCGGATTCGGAATCGGTCAGGAATTCCTCGCAGAGTGCGATCTCTTCCGGCTTTGCCTCCCGACCGAGGAGGGAGAAGAAGGCGAGGTCGATGAAGCGTCTCGAGTCACCTTTCGCCTGTTCCGCAAGTTCTTCGGCGAGGGCGGAAGCCGAGGCTTCCGTCAGGGGATTGTTGTGAAGGGCGAGAGCCTGGTGAGGTTGCACGCTTTCGACTCGCTGGTAGCACTCCGATACCTTGGGCCCATCGAAGATCTGAACGAATTCGACGAGCTTCTCGTGCGCGTGGCGAAAGTAGAGCGAACGACGGGGAGTCTTCATCGCCTCGCCCTGCGGAATCTCCGGTCCCCCCATCGTCGTGTCCAGTTTCCCGGAAACCCAGAGGAGATTGTCCCGGACGATCTCGCCTTCCATCCTACGCGAAGGCATTCGCCAGTAGTAGAGATTGTCGGGATCGCGAGCGAGGTTCTCCGCTTCCGGAGTTCCGCTCATGCGGTAGGCGGAACTGAGGACGATCTTTCGGTGAAGCGCTTGAAGACTCCACCCGGACTCCATGAACTCTGCGGCAAGCCAGTCGACGAGGGCAGGATGAAGAGGTTCCCTGCCATTGGCACCAAATTCATTGACGGTCGGCACCAGGGCCTGACCGAAATGTCGCAGCCAGACATGGTTGACGGCGACTCGAGCGGTCAGCGGATTCCGCTTTTCAGTGAGCCAGCGGGCAAAGGCGAGGCGACGCCCATTGGAACGGTTCGGATGGCTTTTCTGGCGCTCGGTGAATTTGGTGGTGACTTCCTTCTTTTTGGCTTTCTCCGCTGCGGCGATCGCTTTCTCGGTGTCTCCGATCTCCTTTTTCGCTGCGGCGATCTTCTTCTTTGCCGCCGCCTCCTTGGTATTGTCTTTCTTTTCCTTGGCGGTCTGGAGGGCCGCTTCGCCTGAGGAGAGGGCGTTCTCTCCTTTTTGTTTCTTCCACTGTGCTTCGATCAAGTTGGCTTCGCGTTGCAAGGTCAGGGTTGAGCGAGCGGCCGCGATCCATTCTTCCGATTCCCGTCCCAGGTCCTCTTCCCTGTCTTCCGCGAGGAACTCCGCCTCGAGAGCGGCGAGTTTCGCCTCGACCTTCGCGAGTCCGAGCTCCGCCTCGCGCTTTACCTCGGGAGAGGTTGGCTTTGCGGGGCCGGACGCCTGCTGCTTGGCCAGTCTCTCGCGAGCAGATTCGATGGCCGCGAGTTTCTCTTCTTTCATCTCGCGACGAACAAAGTCCCGTCGCCAGGGTTGCCACGCTTCTCTTGGAAGCTGGATTTCTTCGATGTCGAAGGTTCCGCCGAGGACCGCGGGCACGGCAGGGGTGATCGGCTTGTCTTTCACAGGAAACCGTTCGTCCCCTCGTTCGAAGAGATAGGTCTTCGGTGCGAGAGTGCGCGCGTAGGCCCGGACGAGTCCTTCCTTCTTGGGGTCGAGTTGACCGGGAACCCGATCGGTTCGGACATGGTATCCCTCGAAGATGGCTCGCATCGAGTAGTATTCCTCCATCGGGATCGGGTCATACATGTGATCGTGACACTTCACGCATCCCATCGTGATCCCGAGAAATGCCTGCGAGGTGTGGCTGACCACGTTGTCGAGCCAGACGTCGCGACTTCCCACGTCGTGATTTCGGACGAGAAAGCCGGTGGCTCGAAGAGAGTTCTCGTCCGTCGGCATCGCTTCGTCTGCTGCGAGCATCTCGAGAATCATCTGGTCGTATCCCTTGTCCTCGTTCAACGATTCGACGATCCAGTCCCGCCAGCGCCAGATGTGCGGTTGGCTGACCCGGACCGCGTCCTTGTAGCCCGACCAGTCCGAGTAGCGCCAGACATCCATCCAGTGTCTCGCCCATCGCTCGCCGTATTGAGGGCTGGTGAGGAGTCGATCGACGACTTCTTCCCGGGCCTGTTGCGGAGCTTCGGAATAAGACTTTCGAAAGGCGACGATTTCTTCCGTCCTGGGAAGAAGTCCGGTCAAGTTCAGGGAAACCCGGCGAAGCCAGACTTCGGGAGGGGATTCGGGGCGTGGCTTCAATCCCTGGGCACGGTGACTTTCGGCGAGGAATGCGTCGATCGCGTTGGTGCCCCAGTCTCCGTTTTCAGGCACCGGAACCGTGGGGCGGATCACAGGAGCGAAAGGCTCCCAGGGGTAGCGTTTCTGCCAGGACGCGAAGGCTTCTTTTTTTTCACGCAAGAGGGTTGAGTCAACGACCTGACCCTGTTGGTTCGAAGTGCCAGGGGGGAGCCCGAGGAGGATTTCGTCGCGGTTTGTGATCCCGTCTCCATCACTGTCCTCGTCGAGGGCGATCCCGATGCGATCCCGGATCGGGCCATCGAGGGAATGGAGGGCTTTTCCGAAGGCATTGTGAGGAAAGTCTTCCAGGGATTCCGCCCCATGCGCCTCGGCTGCGACATGGCAGGTTGCGCAGGTATCGCGTTGAGCGGGAAGGTGTGGGCCGAAAACCTTCGCGAGCGCCTTCTTGTTCGCAGGCGTCGCGAAGACTGGGACAAATGCTTGCCCGAGGAGAACGAGCAGAAGCGCGAGCGTCCGGGATCGCCTGAAGATGGGAAGGGAAGGGTTCAAAACGGCTCCGTTCGGTCCATGCAGGATCGCCTTGATTCCCACCCATTCACAAGAACGTGAACGCGTTATGATGTCGACACCTCACTCTTTGGACAGGAGGGGTGGGGGCCGGTTGAGGGCGGCCTTTCCAGTGGAAACATTCCGATTCTGTTTTCTCTTTCCTTCATGAATCGAAAGACCAATCGACGCACTGCCCTCGCGGTTCTTGGGGGATCCGCTCTCGCCACGGCCTTATCCCGGGCCGTGGAGGGAAAAACTCCGAAGCGGGTGCTTCTTCGATCTTCCTGGCAAACCGTCAACATCGGCGACATCGCCCACACTCCGGGAGTGCTCCGCATCCTCAGGGATCATCTTCCCGAGGTGGAAGTCACCCTGTGGCCGTCGAATGTCGACAACGGTGTCGACGAGTTGCTTCTTGCGGAGTTTCCCGGGCTGAAGATTGCCAAGAAGGGAAGCAAGGAACTCGCGACGGCCTTCGAGGAATGTGATTTCCTTCTCCACGGTTCCGGGGCCTCGATTGTCGCGGAGAAAGATCTTGTCCGCTGGGAGAAGGAGACGGGAAAACCGTATGGGATCTACGGGATCACTTTCCCGCGAAAGAAATCATCGGCGACTACCGCCCGGACCGAGGAGGCGATTCAACAGTCCATTGATGTCCTGACGAAAGCACAATTCGTATTCTTCCGGGACAGCAAGTCGCTCGAGTTGGCGAAGAGCCTTGGGGCGAACTCTCCGGTCATGGAGTTCGGACCTGATGGCGCGTTTGCCTGCGATCTTCGCGATGACGAAAAGGCCGAGGCCTTTCTTTCCGCTCACGGGCTCGAGGAGGGAAAGTTTCTCTGCTGCATCCCGCGGCTTCGCTACACCCCCTACTGGCTGATCAAGGAGGGGCGTGCCTTCGATGAGGTGAAGCATGCGCGAAACGAAAAGTTGAAAGAACACGATCATGCTCCGCTGCGGGAAGCCATCATCGAGGTGGTGACGAAGACCGATCTCAAGGTGCTGGTCTGTCCCGAGGATCGAACCCAGATGGCTGTCGGCAAGGAGATGATCATCGATAAGCTCCCGGAGGAGATCCTCGAAAAGGTGGTCTGGCGTCCGGACTACTGGCTCACCGGGGAAGCCGTCAGTGTGTATGTCAGGAGTGCCGGTCTCTTCGGAAATGAAATGCATTCACCGATCATGTGTATCGGCCACGGAGTCCCCGCGATCGTGTGCCGATTTGCAGAGCAGACCTCGAAAGGATTCATGTGGGAGGATATCGGCTTGGGCGATTGGCTCTTCGATCACGACTCGGACGAGGACCAGGAGGCGATCGTGCCCACCGTTCTCGCGATGGCGACGGATCCCGAGGCGGCGAAAGTCAAGGCTGCCAAGGCTCGCGCGTTCGTCGAGAAACGACAGAGAGAGACGATGCAGGTTCTCGAGAAAAACCTGGAGAAGACTGGGTGATTGACCTGGCTCAGCCGAGTCGGTTCTCCCCGCCGTTTTCCTCCAGGTGAATCGTGACGGGCCAGCCGGGGAACTGGTTTCCCGGTTTCTCATCGGTCGCATCGATCAGGAACCGATAGGCCTCGAGCGTGTAGGTATTGGCCTCGGTGTCGACGGTGACGAGACCGAACCCGCTTCCTTTCTCGTGGGCTTTGTCATAACGGTTTTTCGCTTTGCCAACCTCGGGATTTCCGACCGCGTAGACATAGACGTAGTTTCCAAATCCATCCTCGTATTCCCCGGTGTTGTCGAGCCCGTGAGCTGGACGGTTCGTTTTTGGTCGGCCCAATTCGTCGGGGCGCCACCAGCGAGGATAGCCGGCCGAGATGGCGGGTGTGCAGAAAGACCAATTGGAATCGCGTTGCTTCTCCACACCATACTGAGCGACATTCGCAAGGTGCTGGTCACCGTTGATATGGAGTGCCTTTGATTTCCGAAGGATGGCTACGGCTCGATCTCGGGGAGTCTGGGGCCAGCCATTGCAATCGAGATCGGCTTTCAGAAAGCCGTCATACTTGCCGTGATGAGTCACCGCCCCGACAAAGGGCGTTTGGCTGAGAAGCACCTTCATCGTGTGTCCCGTCCAGTCTGCGGCCCAGGCTTCGAGGAACTGTTCCTGCCTTTCACCGAGAAGCACCAGTCCTTCCTGGTCGAGAGCGGCGGTATCGATGTTCGGATCGAGGACATGGTCGGCACGGCCTCTTCCGGTATCGACTCGCTCCGGTCCGCTCTTCCACTGGCGGTCACCGAGAATAGCAAAGCCGACTCCGCCGTAGACGAGTTCGCCATAGTAGACGCTCATGTCCTGCTCGATCGGTTCGCTGTCGTAGGGCTCTGGATGATGCGCGGTGCAGGTGCGGTGAACGGCATTCACCATGCGGACAGGTTGGATGTAGCCTCCCTTCGAGGAAGAACCCTGGTCCAGATTTTTCATTGGAGCGCCACCTTCTCCCCAGTAGTTCCCCTGGAAGACATCGTGATCATCCGGGATGCAGACAGTGGGTGCATTTCGCATCGCTTCACGGAACGCCCAGCCATGTTGATAGAACTTGCGGAGATAATTGAGAATCGCGGGAGCGGCAGGACGGCGGATGATTCCGAACCCTCCGTGGCTTTCGTAAATCTGGTCGCCGGAAAAGTAGAGGAGGTCGGGATCGAGCTTGACGATGTTCTCCGCGACCGGGGCATAGGGGAAGCCGTAGTCGTTCTGGCAGGTCATGGCCCCGATGCGAAGCGGGCGGCCTTTGGGATTGGCCCGAATCGTTCCTTCCCATTCATCGGGATACTCTTTTCCGTCGGAACCCTTCTCCCGGTAAACGGCGCGGAAAGGAGTGTCTTTCGAGGCGTCCCAGTTGGGGATTCGAAACAAGGCGAGGGAGGCGTCCTCGTCGATCTCCGCGGTGGCGAGGGAGACGAATTCACCATTCTTCTCGACGTGTAGATCGACTTCGCGGTGATCCTTCTCCCCCATCGGCCCGACCAGTGCGCTCAACTTGAGGACGAATCCTTCGTCCCCACGGCTATCGTGCAGGGTGTATTGCGTCCAGAGAAGGGGGCCGAAGCGCTGGTCGGCTGATTCGGTAAACGCATCCCCGATCACTCTCCAGTCGGTAAAACGCCAGGCGGTCTCCACTTTGCGCCCCCGCGGGCCGCCTCCGATCTGGCTGACCAGGGCGATGTTGCCGAGGATGGCTTCCTTCTTCACTTTCGTTTCGATCCTCCCAAGATCTTCGCCTTCCCGGGAGACAGCACTCAGCATCAGGCGGTATTGGTCGGTTCCGTCGATGGGAGCTCCGGCAAGAATGAGAATGGCTTCTTCCTGGAAGGTTCCGGTCAACGGAGCCTTCTTTCTTCCGAGAAGGAGTTGCTGCGCCGAGACCCCTGCGTCGATTCCACCACCGGCAAAGCAGTTGCTCTTCACTTCATTGAGTTCGCTGCGAATCCCGATGCGAAAACCGGCTCCCTGGTCTTTTTCCAGTGATTCTGGTCGGGCGACCCGCACGGACATCTGGAATGGCTGTGCGGTATTGGTGACTTGGTAAGTGAGAGATTGAATGTTCCTTTTTCCCGAACTGACCTGGCACTGTGCCCAGCCGTTTTCGATTTGCCAGTCTTCCATCGGGTTGGCCCAGAACTGCCCCCCGAGAAAGACCCGGTCGTGAGTCGTATCCCATCGGTCGAGTCGAGTGCTTTCCTCAGGGATGGCCGGTCCGGCCACCTGGGCGCGGCTGCGTGTTCCCCATCCCAGGAGAGAAAGAACGGAAAGAAGTTTGAAACTGAGGCGCCGCGAAATGGTTCGAATCATGTGGGGAGTAAATGATTTTCCCTCTGCCGTGACAACATCACGAGCATACCTTCATCGTGTCGCTTGCCACCGGGACTACGGAGATTTTTCTCTAGGCAACTCGTACGCTCCGCATAAACTTTTCGCTCGAGAAGTCGGAGTGCCGCAGCTTGCAGATACGGGCTCCTTTTCTCGAAAGTCATTTAGTGATTCATGTTCAAGTCATCATCAGAAACCGGAACCTCGTTCTGGAATGCTGCGATCGTTCTGTTCCTGATGTCTTTCTCGCTTGCCACTTTTACGAGCGCTTCCGAGAACGGCGTCGAGGAAAAGGTCGAAGGGGAAGTTCCCTCGTTCCAGGTTCCGGAGGAGATTGATCACCTTCTCGCAAACTATTGCTACACCTGTCACGACGCGGATGTTCAGAAAGGGGAGATTCGCCTCGACCAGCTGGTCGGCATGGAGACGTCGAAGCGTCTCGACTTGTTGAACCGGATGCAGGAACAGCTCTTCTTCCAGCACATGCCTCCGAAGAAAGAAGACCAGCCGAGCGAGGAAGAGCGTGCGGCGATCCTCGCCGTTGTCTCGGCGGAACTCCAGGTACACCAGGCTTCGACCCTCGAAGGAAAACTCGAGAAGCCCGAATACGGCAACTATGTCGATCACGAGAAATTGTTTTCCGGTGAGTATCGTGATCTGCCTGGGTCTACCCGCGACCGCCGCTGGCTCATCAGCGAGTATATCTTCAATGCCAAATTCCAGCGCATCCTCGAGACCCGGGCCACGGTGAGGCGGGGGAAACAGCGACTCGAGGTGGTGGGGAGTAAGAAGATTCGTGATGTTTCCTTGGCCAATCCCTTTCTCCTGCCGAAGACCGTCGGTGTGCGCTACTACGCGAACGAAGACCTGACGGGAGGGCATCTCTCCAGCATGCTGACGAATGCGCAAAAGGTCTCGGAGTTCATCACCGACCGTCACGTCCCCAAGCGAGGAGGAAAATACTTGCCAGCGGTCACGGAGATCCTGGCCCTCGAAGAGTCCCACATGGAGACCTTGTCTTCGCGACACGAGTTTCTCGAGAACTTCATCGAGAGGATCTGCGAGGAGGTTCACGGTGACCAGCACGAGTCGCTTCTCCCGGATTTTGAACCCGTGGAGTTGAAGCCCTTGGAAAAAGGGGACGGATACAAGAAAGCTCCCATCCATGTGGCGCAGAACATGTTGAAGAACCTGGAAGGCGCCGAGACCGTCTATCGCTATCTCTACGAGCCGGAGCATGCGCAGAAAGCCGACGAAGAATTTCGTGCGCTTTGCGAGCGGACCTGGTTCTACCGCGGGGATCACGAACGCAAGATCCAGGGCCGCATGGGGATCCTGCGGGAGTACATGGATGAGATCCGCGAGGCTGCGGAAGGGATGCGGCGCAAGATCAAGCCGCTGGAATACAAACCGCTGGCGGAAGAGGAGATGGAGGCCATTCATGCGTCCATCGGGAAGCACCGGAAGAAGGGGGACCGCTACGCGTCCCTCATCGAGCGCTGCCTTTCCGAATGGGAGCAGGAGTTCGTGCAGGAACGTATCGACGCCGGGCCTCCGAGTGAAGAGTTGCTGGCCACCTTGGTCGACCAGGTTTCGACCCTGATTCTCGAGCGTGCTCCTACCGCGGAAGAGAGATCCGATTACGTTTCGCTGACTCAGGCCTATGTCGACAAACTGGGGCGCCGCAAGGCAGTGCAGAAACTGATCCAGACTTTCCTGCTCTCGAGCGAATTTGCCTATCGCAATGAATTCGGCACCGGGGAGCCGGATGCACACGGCCGTCGCATGCTTTCTCCGCGCGACGCCAGCTATGCCCTTGCCTATGCCCTGACCGACCAGAGCCCGGATGAGGAGCTTGTCGCAGCAGCGCAGGGTGACAGGCTCAACACCCGCGAAGATTACAGGCGTGAGATCGAGCGCCTCCTCGCGCGGCGGGATGTGCATACCCTCATCGATCCCATTCTCGAGGATAAGAATTTCAACGACAACAGCACCAGTCTTCCCATCCGGGAGCTCCGCTTCTTCCGCGAATTTTTCGGATACCCCAAGGCGCTCGAAATCTTCAAGGACGAGAAGCGGTTCGGGGGAGATCGATTGGCCAATGCCACCAGTCGGCTCGTCAACGAGGCGGACCGTCTCGTCGAATACATTCTCGAAAAGGATCAGAACGTGTTCGAGCAGTTGCTCAGTACCGAGAAGTTCTACGTCTATCACGATGGGGACAACGAGCGCATGCAGGAGAAGTCCGATCAAATCAAGCGGATCTATGCCTACTTCAAGGATACTGGCTGGCAGAATTTCGACTACGAAGAACTGGCCAAGCATCGCGAGTTCCTGCGGAAGGAGCCGATGCGAAGCATCAATCCTGACAAGCTGGAATCCGGCAATCGCCAGGGAGATGGCCTGACCTTGTTCAAGAAATCTCTCACCTCCATCACGGCCCGACTCGACAAGGGGCAGAAGGATGCGGCGCCATTCGATCTCTATCGCGGCTACGGCTCCGATTTCATGCCGGGCGAAAACGTGGCCAAGTTCTGGGGTTACCGAAAGGACAACTGGCACTGGTCGGCGGTGCAGCCGGCCAAGGTGCCCAACCGCAAGGGGATGCTGACTCATCCGGCCTGGCTTGTTGCGCATGCCTTCAATACCGAGACCGATCCGGTTCACCGTGGAAAGTTCGTGCGCGAGAAACTGCTCGCCGACACCATCCCCAATGTGCCCATCACCGTCGATGCCCAGATTCCTGAGGACCATCACAAGACGCTCCGTGATCGCCTTGCCAGTGCCACCGAAACTCGATCGTGCTGGCACTGCCATGAGAAGATGAACCCGCTGGGCTACCCCTTCGAAATCTATGACGACTTCGGTCGCTATCGCATCGAGGAGTATCTCGAGTATCCCGAGCATCTCATCGAAAAGAGGCCCGACGAGGCCCCGAAACGAAATCACCTGCTCGATCTCCGCGACGTCTACAAGACTCTTCCCGTCGACGCTTCCGGGTACCTCGAAGGAACCGGGAACGAATCCCTCGACGGCGAGCTCGACAATGCCATCGATCTGGCGGATCGCCTGGCTGAATCACGCCGCGTTCGACAGTCGATCATTCGGCATGCTTTCCGCTATTTCCTGGGTCGCAATGAGTTCCTGTCCGATTCGAAGACCCTGATGGACGCGGAGCAGGCTTACCTGGAGAGTGGCGGCAGTTTTGATGCCGTGATCGTTTCCCTGCTCACTTCCGATTCCTTCATCTATCGTAAACCCATCGAGGACTGATCCCATGACCGACCGAAGACACTTTTTGAAAACCGCCGGACTGGGTGCCGGAGCCATGGCCCTGGCACCCTCCTTCCACCAGTCCTTTGCTGCCGCGGGGAGCCTGGGGAATCCGAAGCGCTTTATCTTCATCCGGAAGTCGAGCGGAATTCGACCTCTCGAAACTGCTCTTCTCGATTTCTCCGAGAAGGAAAAAGCCCTCGATAAGGAGAAGCAACCGCTCGAGGTGGACCTGGATGGACACGAGTTGCCCAAGTGGCTGCGAGGTCTTGACGATCACAAGGAGAACATGACGATTCTCCAAGGGCTCTCGGCGAAGATGAGTGAGAACGTGCACTACTCGTTTTCTTCGGTCATGGGCTGTTTCAAGTCGAATCGGAACACCCTCAGCGCGATCAAGCGAACGACGATTGATTTCGAGCTGGCGAAGCTCTTTCCTTCTCCCTTCGGTCACGTCGAGCTCTCCTTTGCCCAGGGAAGGGCTGGAATCGTCTCGGGCTACTCGGCCCCGGCTCCCCAGACCCGGAACTATTGCTATGCGGATCCGGATACGGCACGCAGCGAGTTGTTCAAGTCGGTCCTGAATCCCGAAGCTGTCAATTCGGACAACGACATGCTGTCGTTTCTGCAGAGTCGGGAATGGCTCAAGGTCAGCGGAATCGAGGGACACGAGAAGAAACGCCAGGAGATTCAAATCGAGTCGATCGAGTCGATTCGCGAGCGCAACAAGAAGCTCATCGAGCTATCCGGCTCGCTCGCCCAGTACCTGCCCGAACTTGACCCTGTTCATGACAACGGCGGAGCCAACGCAAGCACCCCGGAGAAGCAGGCGGCGATGACCGATGTTCTCATCGCGGCGTTGAAAGCAGGTCTGACCAATGTCGTCACCTATACCATCGACGACCTGGGTACACCGATCACGGGGCTCCCTGGCAATGAAACGGACCGGGTCGGAATTCACCCCCTGGGACACGACGAAGCCTTTGGAGGAGTTCCCGCATGGAAGACGCGGGAACAGATTCGGATCAGTCACGTCAACCAGATCCGCACCATGGTGAACGAGCTCAAGAAAGTTCCCGAAGGAAACTGTACGATGTTCGACAACACGATGATCATGTACTTCCCGGAGAACGGGGAAACCCATCACGGCATCGGTCTCGAGTCGCCCTTTGTCATCCTGTCAGGCGATAACTGCAACCTGGATATTGCGGGGCGCTACATTCGCCTGCCATTTCTTGGGAACGAAGGACACAAGACTCTCGGTAACTGGTATACCACCCTGCTCAATGCGCACGGGAACCCGATCGAGCACTACGGCGATCTCGATCTCGAAATGGCCCGCAAGAAGCTGGACCAGACCGGCCCGATTCAGCAGTTCATGGGATAGGTCTGGTTGGACCGGGATTCAGTCTTTCGCCAAAGCCTCCCACTCCTCTTGAGTCGCCGGACGAGCCTGGTGCTCCATCAGGATTTTCCAGCCGTCGGCTTTCTTGATCAGCAGGGCCACGAAGTGGATGTATTCCACGGTCGTTTCCTTCGCTTCCTTGGTTGCCGAATAGCGGAAGATCCCAGTCTCGTGCGCGGTCGCCGGATCTCCGAATCGCTGGGAAAACCGGAACTCGACGTCGGCTTGCATGGTGCCATCCCGGGTCGCGTCGAATTCCTTCTGCCAACGCGCCAGGGCCTGGGAGAGGGGATAGCTTTTCTCCGATTTTCCTGACACCAGGACTGCCTCGGGATGACAGGTCGCACGGTAGGCTGCGAAGTCGCCTTCGCGTACGGCTCGAGAGACTTCCTGCCAGTAGGCATCCAACTCCGCGAGTCGAGTGGAAGATTCGGCCTCCTCGGCAGAGACGCAGGCAAGTCCCCAGCCGGCGGCGAGAAGGGCGAAAAACAGGAGGCTCCAGGGCTTCTTCATCCCGAGATGCTAGCGAAAGCTTTTCTCGAATCCAGAACATAGATTGTACTTTGTGAGCGGGCTGGGCTTGATCGAATCATCTCGGTCAGGCATGATCGGGTCATGCATTTCTTCCTCCGCTTCTCTCGATGGCTTCTGGTCCCCGCTTTGTTCACCGCTTCTCTGGCGGGTGCCAAGGAACTCAAGGTGTTCATTCTCGCCGGACAATCCAACATGGTGGGGCATGGGAAAATGGAAATGGGCTTCGATCCCGAGGGAAGCGGCAAGGAGATCGAGGGTGGTATCGGCTCGATGCGTTGGCTCATCGGGGAGCAGCCGGAGAAATTTGGACCGAATGGGAAAATGCCCATCGTGGATGCCGAGGGGAAATGGCTCGTTCGCGATGACGTTTTTATCCACTTCACCTACGAGAAGGGAGTTGAGAAGGGCGCTCTCGCTCCGGGCTTTGGAAAGGGAAACTGGATCGGTCCGGAATACGCCTTCGGGCATGTCATCGGCAGTGCCGTTTCCGAACCTGTTCTCCTCATCAAGACGGCGTGGGGTGGGAAGGACCTTGGCGTCGACTTCCGCCCTCCCAGTTCCGGCGACACCGAGCTCGGAAAAGGAAAGCGCGAACCTGGAGCCTACTATCGGGAGATGATCGAGATTATCAAGACGGTGCTGGCGAACTTCGAAGACGAATTCCCAGACCTCAAAGGATACACGCCCGAGTTGGTCGGCTTCGGTTGGCACCAGGGGTGGAACGACGGGGGGAGCAAGGAGATGGTGGAAGAGTATGGGCAGAATCTGGAGAACCTGATTCACGATGTTCGCAAGGATCTCAATGCGCCCGAGCTTCGCTTTGTGATCGCCAATACTGGAATGATCGGTTGGCCCAAGGATGGCAAGGACGGCGGCATCCGGGCTCAACTGGCCGATATGCAACTATCCATCGCCGACCCGAAGAAGTATCCAGATCTCGCGGGAACGGTCGCGGCAGTGGAGACAAGAGACTTCGATCGTCCGAGAGAGAAATCCCCATCGAATTTCGGGTATCACTGGAAGCACAATGGCGAGTCCCATTGGCTGATCGGGGAAGCGATGGCCGAGGCGATGCTCGAGTTGATCGAGCAGTGAAAATGATTGGCTGAGCGAAGCGGCAGGTAACCCTGTTGAATCCGAGACCAAACCGGGTTAGGTCTCGGGCTTAGGTCACGGCCAGCTTTCTCTTCATTTTGAAACCCTTTCTCCTCTTCGATCTCGACGGGACGATCACCGACCCGAAACCTGGCTTCCTTGCGAGCATGGATTATGCCCTGGAGGCATTGGGCGAACCGCTCCGAGAACATGACGAATTGACTCCTTTCATAGGACCTCCGCTCCGAGGGACTTTCGAGATCCTCCTCGGAGATTCGAATCCGATCCGAACGGAGAGAGCGGTCGAGCTCTACCGCGAGCGGCTCAACCGGGGAGGTAAGTTCGAAGCCGATGTTTATTCCGGGATGCGCGAACTCCTCGAGCGATTTTGTGAAGAGGGATACCGGCTCTTCGTGGCAACCGGAAAACCCAGGGGAATGGCAAGGGAGATCCTGACTCATTTCCAACTGGATCATCACTTTGAGGAGATCTACGGAGCCGAGCTCGATGGGCGCTTCGTCGACAAGGCAGAGTTGATCGCTCACTTTTCCGAGATTCATGACCTGCCCCGAGGCGCAGGTGTCATGATTGGGGACACCGCTTTCGATATGCGCGCTGGCCGCCTCAACGACCTCGCTACCGTCGGCGTGAGGTGGGGCTATGGGACGGATGAGTAAATGCTGGAAGCGGGAGCCAATGAGCTCGTCTCCGATGTGAATGAGCTGACGGAGGCTCTGGAGCGTGGATAACTTAGCTTCCGGAATGCCGCTTCCGGTGAGAGATTCGCAGCCTCGGCTTTTTGTGAAGAGGCAGACGAGTGACGAAACTGTTACCTCCCAAATCCATGATTCGAGTTGATTCTTTTCCTAATAGTTCAATGGTTCTGGAACTATGGAAATCAGTGATGCCGTCACCGTTTTGAACTCGCTTGCCCAGCCTGTCCGCCTGCAGGTGTTCCGTCTTCTCGTGAAAGCGGGAAAAGAAGGGATGTGTGCGGGGGATTTGTCCCGAGCGCTCGGTATCCCGAAGAACACCTTGTCCTTTCATCTCAAGGAATTGAATCACGCTGAGCTGGTCGATGCCGAGCGGGAGGGGCGTTCGATCATCTATCGACTTCGGACAGAACGGATGCGGGTTCTCATGCAGTTCCTGATGGAAGACTGCTGCCAGGGCCGTCCCGATCTTTGCCTCCCGGAGCCTTGTGCCGAGGACTCCTGCACTCCGCAGGAATGCGCTTCCTGATTTCCACGAATTTTACTGAGAACAAGACCATGAGCATTCGAATTGGAATCAACGGATTTGGCAGGATGGGGCGACTCGGTTTTCGAGCCGCCTGGGACAGCGACGAGTTTGAAATCGTCCATGTAAATGAACTGAAAGGCGGAGCGGCACTGGCCGCGCACCTGCTCGAATTCGATACCGTCCATGGACGATGGGATCGAGAGATCGAGGGAGGTGAGGATCACTTCACGGTGGAAGGGAAGCGCATCACCTACAGCGAGCATGCCGATCCCGGTGCCATCGACTGGGCGGGAATGGGAGTCGATATCGTCGTGGAGAGCTCGGGTGCGTTCCGAACTCCGGGGTCCATCCAACCGCACTTCGATGGTGGTGCCCGCAAGGTGGTGGTTGCTGCTCCGGTCAAAGAGGGTGCGTTGAACATCGTCATGGGCTGCAATGACGATCTCTACGATCCAAACGTGCACGATCTCGTCACCGCGGCCTCCTGCACGACAAATTGCATTGCTCCTGTTGTGAAAGTCATTCACGAAGAATTCGGGATTGAGCACGGTCTCATGACCACGATTCACGATGTCACCAACACCCAAGTCATCGTCGATGCGCCTCACAAGGATTTCCGTCGTGCGCGTTCGGCGCTCAATTCTCTCATCCCGACGACGACCGGATCGGCAAAGGCGATCACGATGATTTATCCGGATCTCAAAGGGAAACTGAATGGAGTCGCGGTGCGGGTTCCGTTGCTCAATGCCTCCCTGACCGATTGCGTCTTCGAAGTGAAGCGAGAAACGAGTGTCGAGGAGATCAATGCGAAATTGCGAGAGGCGTCCGAGGGAAACCTGGCTGGTATCCTCGGTTACGAGGATCGTCCTCTCGTCTCAACCGACTACCTGAACGATCCCCGCTCTGGCATCGTCGATGGACTTTCCACCATGGTCGTCGACGGAACGCAGGTGAAGTTGCTGGTCTGGTATGACAATGAGTGGGGCTACGCCAATCGCATGATGGACCTGGTAGAGAAAGTAGCCACTTCCCTGCCCGAGGCATAGACTTGATCCTGTTTTGCGACCTTTGTCATGAATGTCCGCGACTATTCTCTCGTCACGACCGCCTACTGGGGGTTTACGATCACGGATGGGGCCTTGCGGATGCTGGTGCTCCTGCACTTTCACGAGTTGGGCTACTCGCCGGTTCAGATTGCCTTTCTCTTCCTGCTCTATGAATTCTGCGGGATTCTGACGAATCTTCTTGGAGGATGGGTCGGCTCGCGAGTCGGGCTCAAGGCAACCTTGTTTGCCGGGCTTACGATCCAGATCTTTGCCCTGACGATGTTGTCGTTTCTTGACCCAGGGTGGACAGCGGTTCTCTCCGTAGCCTTTGTCATGGGATCGCAGGCACTTTCGGGCATTGCGAAAGACCTGACGAAGATGAGTTCGAAGAGTGCGATCAAGCTCCTCGTGCCTTCGAAGGAAGAGTCCTCGAACTCGGAACGCCTCCTCTTCAAGTTCGTCGCGATCCTGACCGGGTCCAAGAATGCTCTCAAGGGCGTCGGGTTTTTTCTCGGTGCGGTTCTCCTCACCTGGCTCGGGTTTGCCGTCGCGCTCTGGGCGATGGCGGGAGCGCTCCTCCTGATCCTCATCGTCTCTCTCTTCCTGCTGAAAGGTGACATGGGGAAGACCAGGGAGAAGGTCAAATTTTCCAAGCTCTTCGCGAAGAGTCGAGAGATCAACCTCCTCTCGGCGGCCCGATTCTTTCTCTTCGGATCTCGGGATGTCTGGTTCGTCGTCGGGCTTCCCATTTTCCTGACCGAAGTACTCGAGTGGACCTTCTGGGAGACCGGCGCGTTCATGGCAGCCTGGGTAATTGGATACGGGATCGTCCAGGCGGCGGCCCCTTCCTTCATTCGTCGCAAGGTGGGAGCTGAGATCGAATCGGCGGCGAAGGGCGCGCTCCTCTGGGGCATTGCGCTGGCTTTCGTTGCCGCAGGGATCGCGGCAGCGGTGGAGTTCGATTTTCATCCGACCATCGCGATCCTGGTTGGGTTGGCCGTGTTCGGGATCGTGTTTGCCGTGAACTCATCGGTGCACTCCTACCTCATTCTTGCCTACACCGACTCCGATAAGGTCGCGCTCAACGTCGGATTCTACTACATGGCGAATGCTTGCGGACGACTCGTCGGCACCCTCCTCTCCGGAGTGATGTATCTGAAAACGGGATTGGCGGGATGTCTCTGGACCAGTGCTGGGTTGGTCCTCACGGCAGTGTTGATCACCATCGCTCTCCCGAGAAAACCCCGGGAGGTGCCGACCGAAGTGGCTCCGGCGTAGGGTTCGGATGCCGGATGGAGTGCGGGCTTCCGGATAGATTGGTAGAAAGTTCCTGCAGGGATCTCACTTCTTCTTTTTCTTCTGAGCCCGTGCGTTCCAGCTGAAGAACTCATTCTCGGTCGCGGCTTCCCTGGCGATCTTGTGGAAGACGGCTTGCAGTTCAGGTCGTCGGGCAGCAAGATTCTCTTCTTCGCTGGGATCGGAGGACAGGTCGTAGATTTCCCAGGGGCCTTCGGGTCCGGTCTTGATCCGGTTGAGTCGAACGGCCTTGAGATCTCCCTTGCGAATCGCCTGTTTTCCGCCCCGCTCATAGAACTCCCAATAGAGGTAGTCATGGGTTTCCTGTTCTTTGCTACCAAGGAGAGTGGGAACGAACGAAATGCCGGAGTGCTCAGCCGGGGGAGTGGTCTCAGCCAACTCGGCCACCGTAGCCATGAGATCCCAGTGCGTGGAAACGTGATCACTCTTGGATCCGGCTTCGATGGTGCCCGCCCAGCGTGCGAGGAGAGGGACGCGGATCCCGCCCTCGTAGAGATCCCGTTTGATTCCCCGATACTTTCCGTTTCCGTCGAAGAACTCCGGGTCGGCGCCACCGGCAGAAGTCGGGCCGTTGTCGCTCGAGAACATCACCAGCGTATTCTCGGAGATCCCGAGACGGTCGACCAGGTCGAGAATCCTGCCGACGTCCCGGTCCAATCGAGAGGTCATGCCGGCGAAGCAGGCTCGTGGGGTGGGGTGGTTCCGATACCCCCGATTCGGGAAGTTGGGGTTCTTGTAGGGACCGTCTTCTTCGATGGTTTCCAGGTAGGGTGCCATGGAGTCTTGCGGGACATCGAGGTCGACGTGGGAAAGGGTGTAGGCGAGGTAGAGAAAGAAGGGGGCATCGCTCTCGCTCTGCTCCTCGATCCAGTTCAGGCTCTCTTCGGTAAAACGGTCGTGAATGTAAGTCTCCCGCTTGGTTGGATTGTCAGGATATAATTCCTTCTCATCGTTGCGCCAGACAAAGTC
The DNA here is from genome assembly GCA_029213195.1 of Verrucomicrobiales bacterium. Lineage (GTDB taxonomy): Bacteria > Verrucomicrobiota > Verrucomicrobiia > Verrucomicrobiales > DEV007 > Arctic95D-9. The sequence continues at coordinate 17,362 of JARGNI010000009.1, read as the reverse complement.
CGGGTAGAAGCGGTGGGCGCGGGACTGGTTGAGGTAGCCGAAAAAGAAGTCGAATCCCTGTCGAGTAGGTATGCCGGGTGTGCCCTCTTCACCCAGTCCCCATTTGCCCACGAATGCCGTAGCGTATCCGGCTTCTTTGAGCACCTCCGCGACCGTGACATCGTTCGGTTTCAAATGCGATGGGCCGTTTCCACGAACCCGAGTCCGCCCCGTGTGCTGACCCGTCATGAGGCAGGATCGGGTCGGCGCGCAAACCGTGCTTCCGGAGTAGTGATTGAAGAACTGCATCCCTTCTGCCGCCATCTCATCGATACGGGGCGTCTTCATGATCTTCTGCCCATAGCATCCGAAATCATTGATCCCGAGATCGTCCGCCAGGATGTAGATGATATTCGGTTTCTCCGCAGCAGAAGACGAGAACACGATGAAAGACGAGAGGAGGGCCAGTAGAAATTTCATGGAGATGAGTTCGGGAGGTAGTTAGCCGGGTTTCCAGAATGGGTGCAACGGTTTTTCGGTTATGCAGGTGGAGAAGCTCTCAGGTATTTGAACTTCCGAGAAAGGAGATTCGATATCCGACCCGCAGCCGAGGGCTTGCATCGAGCATTCAATATCCGGTTTTCCTCATTTCTTTTTCTTGTCGCTCTTCTCCAGCTTCCTCCTTACGTCCTCCGGGACCTCGGTGATTCTGCCGATGGATCGAGTGTTTTTCTTCAGCTCTGCCTCGAAGGCTTCCATCCGCTTCATCAACTCGGCGACCCGTTCGGGGTGTTGCCGGGAAACATCGGTGGTTTCCCCGATATCCTCCTCGAGGTGAAATAGGGAACCAGCTGCTGCGGGCACCCGATCGGTCTTGCCGACTGTATCGGACTTGCTGCCGCCAGGAGTTTGACCCTTGACCAGCAGCTTCCAATCCCCGTGCCGGATCGTGGAGCCCGGCACGATGAAGGTGTCATGGATCGCTGTAGGCAGTTCCTTGCCGTGCAGATAGGGCAGGAGACTCCGCCCATCGAGAACACGGTCGCCAGGCGCCTCGACCCCTGCCAACTCGCAGAACGTCGGGAGGAGATCCATGATGCAGGTGATCTCCTCGTTGGTCGCGCCGGCGGGAATCACGGCCGGCCAGCGCATGATCGTGGGCGAGCGGATGCCACCCTCGAAGTTGGTCCACTTGCCTTCGCGCAGAGGGCCGGAACTGCCGTGTCCTTCGACGTTGAGCTGGGGGCCGTTGTCGGAGGCAAATACGACCAGGGTGTTCTCGGTCAGGCCGAGCTCCTCGAGGGTATCCATGAGCCCGCCGACTTGCCAGTCGATCTCCTGGATCACATCCCCGTAGGTTCCCTGCCGGGAGCTGCCCTTGAACTTCTCGTTCGGGATCCACTTCACGTGAGGCAGTGGCGAGGCGTAGTAGAGAAAGAAAGGGTTTTCCTTGTTCTCCCGGATGAAATCGATGCCTGCCTGCCGCAGTCTGGGCGAGTACTGGCCATGGGTCTTGCCCGCCGATTTCTCGAGGAACTCTGCATTGCGGAACAGTCCGGCGATGCCCTCGTCTTTCCCGCCTGCCCCCCCACACTGGAGAAAGCCATAGAAGAAATCAAAGCCGTGATGGACCGGGTTGAACTTTTGAAATTCACCCAGGTGCCACTTGCCCACCATGCCCGTGGCATAGCCGGCCTCCTTCATCAACTCCGCCACCGTCACCTCATCCGGATGGATTCCTACCAGGCTGTGGCGGTAGATGACCTTCGACCAGCCCGCCCGCTCCGGCAGGGAACCCGTCAGGAAAGCGAGACGCGTCGGTGAGCATCGGTTCGTGACATAGAAGCTGGTGAACTTCATGCCCTCGCGGCACAATTTGTCGATATTTGGCGTTTCAATGTCCGTGGCCCCGAAGCAGCCCAAATCGCCGTAACCCTGGTCGTCGGTCAGGATGACAATGATGTTGGGGCGTTCCGCGGAGGAAGCGGATGCGCCGATGGCGCCCCACAGAGTGGCTATGAGCAAAATCAGGATGGTGTGTCGCTTCATCTTAGACCTTCGTGTATCCCTTCCCGTGTTCCTCGATCTGGTCCACTTCGGCCGCTTCGGAGGCTACGGGGTCGCTGCCGAAAACGGATTGGATGCCTGCACGAATCGCGTAGGTGAATGTGAGCAAAAGGTCGAAAGCAGTTCATCGTATGATGACTAAAACTTCAGCTCCTTTTTCGTCCATTGCTTGGGCGGATAGTCCGGATCGACGTAGGGCATTTCATCAAAGGTCTTGCCATCGCCGATCACGCGTGGATCACCGGTCTCACGCAAGGTCGTCATGAGGCGATCGGTCAGCGCCTTCAAGGCCTCTGCGTACTCGGGATTCGACGCGACATTCTCGACCTGGTCGGGGTCGCGTTTCAGATCGTAGAGTTCGAATTCCGGCCGGGCGGTGAAGGCGTAGTCATAATACTTGGCGTGCGATTCCCGGTTCGTCATGAGAAAGACCTTCGTCGGACTGGCGTCCATGTCCGGGTAGGCAAGGTAGTGATTCTGAAGCAAATCCTCCGGGCTCGCGTCCGGGTCGTAGACAACTCCCATCGGCAGGCGGTCCGGCTTGAAATTGCGAATCAAGAGGTAGTCGGCGGTCCGAATCGCACGCGAGGCATAGGGCATGCGGTCCGGTTGGGACTGACCGACGTGGCGCTCCCGTCCGATGATGACATGATCCCGCGCCGGATCGACGTTCCCGTTCTTTTTGGAGGTCAAGAGAGGCAGGAAACTCTTTGCCAGCATGTGCTCCGGTGGCTCGACCCCCGCAGCTTCAAGGACTGTCGGTGCGATGTCCATCAGGCTGACAAAGTCGTCGATCTTCCGACCGGCCTTGGCGCGCTCCGGCCAGCTGACAAGCAGGGACACCATGGAACCGAAATCGTGGAGGTTGCATTTTCCGCGCGGCATTCCGGGCATGCCGTGATCCCCTGAAACGATGATGAGGGTGTTGTCGAGCTCACCTCGCGCTTTCAGTTCCTCGAAGAGTTCGTTCACCATCGCATCCCACGCCAGGGCCTCGCCGAGGTAGTCGGCAACGTCTTCGCGCACGTCGTGGACGTCCGGAAGAAAGGCGGGGAGTTTTCCTTTCAGCGAATCCGGATCGAGGCCCCAGAGTTCCTTGCCCGAACCCCTCGTCCAATCGCGGTGCGAGTTGTGTGGGCCGAACCAGTAGAAGAACGGTTTGTCGTCGGGCTGCCTGTCGAGGAAATTGCGAAAATTCGATCGCACGAACGAAAAAATTTCCTGCTTTCTCGCTTCCTTGTCGGCAGCGGCGGAAACCGCTTGGGAAAAATTACAGATCGGCAACAGGTGGTTCTTATCCGTCCGCTTGGCCGGCTTGGAGGTCGTCTTTCCCCAGTGCATGACGTGATATCCGTTTCGGACGAGAATCTCCGAAAAGCCCGGGAGTGATTTGTAAGGATCCTTCGCTTTTCCGAACTCCTGGTTGTGAAGGAACGCCTCGCTCCCACACCGATAGAACGGCATTCCCGTCGTCACGGATGCCCGGCACGGTTTGCAGGACGGTGCCGGGACAAAGGCGTTGTTGAACACCACCCCGCTGCGACCGATCTCATCGAGAGTCGGAGTGTCGATCACGTCGTTCAATCCCGGTTGCTCCGGATCCCGGTAGATGCTCGCGTAGCGTCCCCAGTCATCGGAAAAGCAGAACAGGATGTTCGGGCGCTGATCGGCGGACGCGGAATTCGTCAACGCCAAAACGAGTAGAAGGGAAGAGACGAAGAGGTTTCTCATTGCGACATCGTAGTGACAGATTTGGACGGTGATCGGTTCGGACAACCCCGATCAACCGTGCGTCCTGTCGAATTGGAAAAAACACTATAAAACTCAAGCCAGGGTTCAAGTCCTATCCGAACTCAACCTCCTCGGTGATCCTGCCATCCTGGTGCGCGCGTTTGGAAAGAAAAAGTATAGTAAAGTGAAGATCTCCCTACTTCTCGGAGAGAGCATCCTTGAGCGCTTCGATCATTTCGGGACTGTCCGGTTCGATCTGACTGCCAAAACGACGCAGTAGTTTTCCTTCTTTGCTGATCAGGAATTTCTCAAAGTTCCATCCCACAGGTCCCTTTTGGTCCGGATTGTCTGCCGTGGTGAGATATTTAAAAAGTGGGATCTGGTCGTCACCGTTGGTTTGGATCTTCGCGAACATGGGGAATGTCACGTTGTATTCCTTCTTACAGAAGGCAGCGATTTCCTCGTTGGTTCCGGGCTCCTGTCCTCCAAATTCATTGGTAGGGAATCCGAGGACCGTGAAGTTGCGATCTTTCAAGACATCGTAGAGAGCCTGGAGAACTTCGTACTGATCGGTGACTCCGCACTCGGAGGCGACATTTACAATCAGAACGGTTTTCCCTTTGTAGTCGGCCAGATCAACCTCTTTGCCCTCGATGTTTCGAGCGGTGAAGTCGTGAATGGAGTCGCTTTTCCCAGTATCTTTCGCATCGGAGGGACAGGTTGTTACGGCAAGAAGGACAAGGGCGAAGATTCTCATGGATAGCCAGTTCTCGTATTTATCTTTAAGGAGTGCGTTTGTCAGGGGGAAATCTATTTCCCTCCACTAATCTGCTACGGAACGCATGCTGGCGAAAGTGGTAGGGGGAAGCGCATTGGCGCCAGCTGACTCCAGATCAAAGAGGTCGAAGCGGAAATTCAAGTGTTGTCGGTTGACCCCTCTTTGCGCTGCCTGTTGGGGGGAATTGGAGTTGCCTGTTCTTTTCCTGTTAACCTTGTGGCGTGCCCGGACATTTGATAGCAAGCCGTGTCGGCGAAACGCCGATCGATCGTATCCGCATGAAGCCTGTTTTCCTCTCCCTCTCCCTAGCCGTCCTTCCGTTCCTTCCCGGCACGATCGCTGCCGACGTTGACTCGCTCTCCCTTAGCAAAGAAGGGGAGATCAAGGTGGATATGCATGACTTTCTCTTCGATTCCTTCATTGAGAATCGCAAAACAAAATTTGTGGGTGAAAGGCAGGCGCGCGGTCTCAAGGAAGTCGTTGTCTTTGCAGAAACCCGGGAGATCAAACACGGAACCGAGATCGATCTGCCCGCCGGCTCGGAACGGGTCGCGACCTTCTTCCGACATTTTGGATTTCATGGGGAGAACCTCGACCTCATAGAGGAAGTCCACGTGTTTCCCTTCTCTCCTGACAAGGCGCCGCCACGGAGCTTGCAGGTGACGGATTTCTATCGGGTGCAGATGCCGACCATCCCCGAGTCGGACGAGAAACCTGCCCCCATGAAGATCAGGTTTCTGATGAAGGACGAGTCGGCGACTTGTCGGATCGATGATCTCGTTTTTTACGCACAGGTTCCCATCTCGCCGAACTTCGATCGCATTCCCTATGTCGATCTTGGATCGGACCAGCCCCGGGAACCAGTAGTGATTGATATCGATACGGAACACGAATTGTCCATCGGAGGATCCAGCGACTTGCAGCGGGATCGCTGGTTTCGCTATCATGAAACGCCGGGCTCCACCCACGCGTCGTTTCAGCGCTGGGCCTACGAGAAGGGTTTTCTCCCGGCCCGAGGATTCCTGAAATTCAATCCTGCGCTGACGAAGGGGTGGGGCCCGAATCCAGAAACATTGAAAGAACGCGAGGACAAACCGGGCGCCGCTGATCTGACCTTCTTCGATCGATCGGACTCGGGCGGGAGGCTTCGAAGTGCCATTCCGGAGTTGCGGGAGGAAACCTTTCTGCAATGCTTCAACGACTGGCCGGATTTCATGTCCGTGCCGCTAAAAGGTCGCGGGACTCCCCTGGTGGAGCGATTTGACGAAGCGGCCGAACTCGCCGCTGCCTACGTGGCAGATCAGGTCGCCGATGCCGGGTCCACTTCGACCTGGTGGGAGGTAAAGAACGAAAGCAGCGTGAAGTCGGAGTGGGATCATCACTTCGCACCAGGAAAGGACGGCTGGGGATTGCTCGCCGATTTTCACAATCGTGTCGCCGAAGCGATCCACGCAAAAGCCCCAGGGGTCAAAGTCGGCGGACCGTCCTCCGCCTATATGCAACTCCAGGTGAAGGATTTCGAACTCTACCGGAGCCAGGCCCGCTTCATCGAGGAGACGCGTGGTCACCTTGACTTCTTCTCGCATCACTTCTATGAGAATCTTGGCATGCTGGGAGCTCATGAACGCCGTGGCTCCGGCTACTCGAACTACCTGCTTGGTCGCTACGAAGCCTGCCTCGATATGCTCCGCGCGCATATGCACAAGGTGGATAATGTGCTGCCCATCCTCGTTACCGAGACGGGAACGCTGCAGAACGGTCGGCGCCCCTCGGACAACTGGTTCAGGCTCATGGCCTACAGCGCCTACCTCAACAAGTCGATGCAGCGTCCTGACCAGATCGACTTGTTTGTTCCGTTCATTTTTCTGCACATGTCCTGGAATCCGAATAGCGGCGATGCGGCGTTCGCTCCCAAACCGGACGTCACGAAGGGTTGGGAGAAAAAGGACTTCGACCCCACTACGACGGCGCACTTTTTCGATCTTTGGCAGGATTTCGACGGGCGTCGTTTGCCGGTGTCTTTTACGCGCGACTGGCTCGATGTGACGGCAGTTCACGATCGAAATCGAATCTCCCTGGCGGTGACGAATATGGGCGGGCGCCAACTCGCTCTGGATCTGTCCGGAGTGGCGGAAAGAGTAGAAGCGACGGAAGTGCTGCAGAAACGGCTGAACTATCAGGGAGGGGAGGTGGTTTTTGAACCGAATCACACCGTGGATGCTTCTGCGGTTCCTGTCGATGTGAACGAAACAACGGTGATTCAACTTGTTCTTGAAAAGCCGCTTGCTCCGGTTGGAAGGTTGCGGCTGGATCGCTGGTATGCAGAGGAAACAGCCGTGAAAAAGACGGGCGTTCCCGTCAAGTTTCCGGTCGTGGTAGAGAATCCTGACCGGGTCACAAACGCTCGGCTTGTTGTCGGGCTTCATAGATCCGGAGGAATTACGGAAAACTTTGGTGTGCAGGTTAACGGCACGGACATTGCCGTCGACCCCGGCGATGCTGCTGAGTTTTCCGAATTCTTTGCTCCGCTCGATGCTGACCTTCCGGTGGACCTGCTCAAGACGGAAAACGAAGTGACACTCCAGATGCAGGAGGGAACGACGATCACTTCGGTGCAGATTGTTACGCAAAGCGGAAAGGAAGCATTGGTCGCTGAGGCCTCTTCGCCTGACAGCTCTCACTCTGGACACCAGTGGGAGGTTGTCGACATCTCTTTTCCGGTCGAGAACCTTCCAGAACAACCAATCGATGTTTCTTTCTCCGCAATTTTTCAGAAGGGAGAAAAGAAAATCGAAGTCCCCGGATTCTACAATGGAGAGAACGAATTTGTGATTCGATTTACGCCACCTCACTCCGGGGAGTGGAAATACAGGACAGATTCCAGTCTGGCGGCTTTGAAGGGAAGATCAGGAATCCTGGATGCAGCCAATGCGCGAAAAGGGAGACGCGGGGGGATTCGGGTCAATTCGGAAGCAAAGCGGCAATTCCAATACGAGAACGAGGAAGCCTATTTTCCGATTGCCTACGAAGTAGACTGGCTCTTCGCGCTCGACGCCGACAATCCTGGTGACTTCCCGCGAACGAAGACCTTCATCGACCAGATGGCGGAGAACGGATTCAACCAGGTCGTCATGAATGTCTTCGCCTATGACGTAACCTGGAAAAAGGATGAGCGACTCAAGCCGGAACACGAATTCGGGAGTCCGACCGCGTTTCCGTTTGGTGGCAGCAATGACGAGCCCGATCATTCGCAGCTCAATGTGGGGTATTTCCAACGACTCGACCGCGTCATCGAGTATCTCGATCAAAAGGGGATTGCCGCACACCTCATGATTTACGTCTGGAACAAGCAGGTCAACTGGCCGGAGGCGAAATCCGAAGCGGACAATAGGTACTTCGATTATGTCGTGAGACGCTACCAGGCCTATCCGAACCTGATCTGGGACGTGTCGAAAGAGGCTCTCGGTTATGGCCGCAACGATGTGACCTACATCCACGACCGGATCGAGCGGCTCCGCAAACTCGATGCCTACGATCGGCTCATTACGGTGCACGATTATTCCTACTGCCGCCGATTTACGGATCGGGTCGATTTTATCTCCGTACAGCTTTGGGGATCGGAACTTCACAGCATCATGCGCAAGGTCTGCGCCGATATGCCCGGCAAGCCGATCCTCAACATCGAGCATGGTGGCTATGAACGGAGTCCCTACGTCGTCTTCGAGGGCAACTACACATCACCTGAAGTCTGTCTCGAGCGCGCATGGCAATGCGTCTTTGCGGGTACCTACCCGACCCATTACTGGCAGGGTGCGGCGTGGAACGTGATCGTTCCTGATATCAACGCGTTGACGCCGGCGGAGCGTCCCCGGCTCGACTGTTACCGGCACATGAACGATTTCGTCCATGAACACGACGTCGCCCAACTGATTGCTGGGGAAAAGAAAAGTGCTTCCGGTTTTTGTCTCCACGACGGCGAATCTCTTTTCCTCTTCTATGTGCCAAAGGAAAACTCTCACATCGACGTACGCTTGAAGGAGTTCCAAGGACGTATGATGACCTATCGATGGTTCGATCCGTTCACGGGCAAGTACAGCGAACCCGTCACCGAGAAGATTCCGCAGTGGCCGAGACTGGCTGTGCCGGAGGGGGATGGGTTTCGGATTCTGGTCGTGAAGATCGGGGAACAAGCGTGAGATCGGCGCCATTGCACCCCTCGTGCCCAGGGCAATGCGCGGTGACGGACGGTGGGGGTTGAAAGAGCGAACTCCTAGCAGGAATGCCGAAGCGGGAGACGGCATTCCAGTTGAGGTGATTTCAGGTTTTCGAGAACGGACCAAGCCATCGGGGGAGTCGATCTCAATTCCATCGGAGATTCCGGAATCTCGGCTCAGGTCCATTCCATTGACCTCCCATGAGTTTTGGTTTTCCCTCCTTCGCCGTAGAGCGAAGCCGCTCAGTTGGCATGAAGCGCAATTCCATGAGTCCCTCCCAATTTTCACGTGACTCGTCTTCTGCGTTGAGAAAGTCGGAGACTTTGAGCGATATCGTTTGCCACTCCGATCCTCCCTTCAACGAAACCTCTGCCGCAGAATCGTCAAGACCGATGACCATTCGGTTCGGCGCCTCTGTAGAAACCTCAAATGACAAGCTCGCGCTCTCAGGAGCTTTCCAAAGGGGGTGATAGACCTTGTGGGTGCGAATGCCCCATCCATCGTTTTGATAGGAAAACCATTCCTTTCTCCAATCACCTTCGAAGGTTTCGATATTCGTAGAAGGAGTGAGCATCGGCTGGACTCCAGCTGCTTGAAGCTCCTTCGCCGAAACCAGTTGAATCAGTGAGGACAAATTGAAGCGGTCAGTGGTGTAATCGCCATAATAGTAGCCTGCGCCGCTGACAGTCTCGTCGAGCCCATAGATCACGTTGGCGTAGACCCAGAGCGGTTTATCCGCACTGGAAACGGGCAGGTCTGCTGTCCACGCTCCGCCTTTTTCCGTGGCTTTGGCATAGTGCCAGAACTGATTGATTCGGTTGACGTGATGCTCTTTGCCAATCAATCCCTGCTGGGTGTAATAGACTTCAACACCGAGTATGGGACGGGAAATATCGGGTTGAATTTCCAAGGTCGGACTGCCATTCGCTGTTTTCAACATCAGCTTTGTTTTCGGAGCTGCCGGCCAGGAAAACGTTCCCTTCAGGTGTTGATCAAACCAAAGCTGAGTCGCGACTTCGTTCTCTGGATGATCCCGGTGATTCAGGTGCGCCGAACAGGTCACGCGCCACTCATTGCTTTCACCCAGTTCCTCGACGGCTTCGACCAGGCTATTGATGTGGCCATGGAAATCATTCGCCGGGTTCAGAAAAATCGTCGGACAGGAGACACTCTTGAGCGCCAGAGAATCCTCGACCAACTTCTTCAGGGGATTGTCATCGTAGCGGTCGCTGATTCCTCCGCAGGAAGGGGCCGCTGCTTTGACCCTCTTATCGGCAGCCGCCGTGGCGATCGTGAGTTTTCCTCCCATCGAATGCCCATAGACTCCCAGCCTATCGCCATCCACTTCGGGTTGTTGCTCGAGAAAGGTCAATGCCCGGCGAGCCCCTAGGGTACAGAGAAACCAGCTGTTGTTCCGCGGCGATGCCACCCCGTCGAGAGTGCCATCACCTTTCGGGATCGAGGCAAACGCTTCTACTCCTGTTCGGCTCGGCGCGTGATAGGCGTCGAGGGCACCCCAGTCCGTCGTCACCTTGTAGTTTGGATCATCCGTTTTCCCGTCCCAGAACAACTTCACTTCGTTCGGTGAAACCCGGTAATCCGGCGCCGATATTCGTCCCGCCCAAGCGATCGTGATCGTCGCATACCCGCGTTTTGCATTGGTCAGGACCGCTTTGTAGTCCGCATACTGCCCTCCGCCGTGAATGTTCAGAAGCCCGGGTAATCCCGTCCCGTTCTTCGGGAACCCATAGACTGCCGCCATCATTGCCTTCTTCCCTCGAAATATGCCGACGCGATATCGAATCACCCGCAGAACGACGCCCTCTTCCTCCCATTCTTTCAACACCTCAACATCCAGCGGTTCGGATTGCGGGTCGAACCCGGCCCAGAGTGCTTCATACGTTTGCGGAGCTTGGCCGTCTTCGAGAGGGGGAAGTGTTTCCGCCCGAAGGAGGGGCACGGATATGCCCGCGATGAGAATGACAAGGAGCCTGTTTTTCATGGAACTCGGAACCTAACGGATGCAGCAACAAACAGGAAAGACTTTCTCTCCGCGAAGACACACCGGAATTCGTGAGGAAGAACTACCCCGTCTTCAATTCAATGCGCAATGCGAAACACTTTGCACGGATGCGATCGTTGACCGCTGCTCCATGGAACTGGGAACATGGGAATTCAGTTCAAATTTCTGCAGGGTAGTGTAAAACAGGGCAATGCTGTTTCTCATTCAACCTTCCGCCCGGTTGGCGCTTTTGCTCCCGTTGTTTTTTGCGGCTTTTTCGGCAAGAGGGCAAGATCTCGGATCTCTCGAGGGGGCCTATCGGCGAGAGCCCATTGAAAACGGTTGGCATGAGGGACGGATCGTTGTTGGGCAACAAGGCGGTCAACCGAGCCTTCGCTGGAAAAACAAGGCCGGTAAAGAGTGGGGGCTCTCTTGGGCAGGAGCAGGGGTGCTTAGAACGGATTCTTCGAATCCTTATTACGAAAGTGGAGCCAGGGAATTTCGGCTACGGATGCAGAACGGAAAGGTGATCGGGTTCACGTTTCAGGATGACTTTTTTGTGAAAGAGGGTGCGTCCGTTCTTGCGCAGAAGACGGGAGGATTCCATGGCTATATTTCTGCGCAGGTCGAGCCGCCGCCGAGAGAGTATGGCTATGGAACCAGCTTTTATGTCAGCATTTGGCCCCTGGTGACCGATAAGTTGTCCCGCTTTCAGATCGGATTGCCATCGACCTGGATTATCCCGGATAATCGGGATTTTGAGAAACCTTTGTGCCCACCGGGAACTGTGGCACGTGACAACTGGCCCGAGCGTGGCCCCTACTATCGAGAAGTCTTTCAGACCATTGAAGGAGGGCTGGGTTACTGGGTGAGCACGCAGTTCAAATCGGTCAACCCGAAGTATCGTATGAACGCGACCCCAAATGGCTACAATCATGAAATCTCCAGCCCAGGTTGGGGATTCGGGAAAACAACTGCGCTGGAACCTCGGCAAATGGGGATCGCCCAATTGAGTAATCGGCTCCTTGTGCCACCCGACGGCCTGACTTTTGAAGATGGCGCGAATGGCAAGGTGCTGGGGAACGCGTGGATGGTCTTGCCATTCACGAAACAAACCGAGGGGCCGAGCGTCCCTACGGGAAATCAAAGTTGGACCTTGTTTCTCAACTCGCAGAATTTCAAAGGGCCGGTTGCCTTCTTCATCCCGCAAACCTGGAGTCGGCTTTCCCAGGGATATCGAACGATTGTCGGGCGTGGACTTGATGCTCGACCTGGATTGATGGGGAGTGGGGCGATGGAGGTCAACACCGTTCCTTTCTTTGAGGCAAAGGACCGTTCCGGAACGACATACACTCGAATTCCAAAAATTCAGTTTCCCACCGACAGCGAGGGGGTGACCCGTTTGATGCAGGACATCACCTTCTACACGAAAGGCGCGGTTCTGTCGTCGGGATCCTTCGATCCTGAAAAGGCATGGATGCCATCCCTCTCCGCGGTCCCAATCCGCTTTCACCAGGGAAAGGAGAAGGTGCCACTGGCTGGTTTCGACAAGCATGTCGAAACCGCGATCTATGGAACTCCGGGAGCGCAGTCTTTCGGATTGTCATGGACCGATTCAAAATCGGGATTCACCTCTCTGCCTGAATATTTCAAACAAGTGGGTGGACACCGAATCGCCGTATCGGCGGATGAAGTTCCGGCAGAGACCAAGCTTCGAGAGCAGGAATTCATGGTGATTCCGGAGATGGGAAGCTACACGTCGCCGGGCAATGGGATTTGGACGACTCCTGGCCCGGCTTCAAAGCGGAGGGAAGTCGTTTTGAATGACGGATCAGTGGTCACCTATGCCTGGTATCGGTTCGTTGACCAACCGTCTCTGCGGTCGTTTTCCTGGACTGCCGAGGAAAGGAATCGTCTTCAGAAGTTGGCCGAAATGATTCACGCGAAGTGGCCGGTTGAAAATGCTTTCATGCCTGAGCCCAGCAGTGGGCAGCTGGTGGCTTTGGATCGCGGCGTGATCGTCTCAGCTCCGGCCGGTTTGGAAGTCGGGTATGTCCCCATCGCCCTCTCGCAGAGAAGTGCCTCAGGCAGATGAAAGGGAAGTGTGGAGCGACGATCGCGGTCGGTTCGGAAAACGCAATTGCGAACGATTGGCGCGTGAATGGAGTTGTTACTGACGGGACCGCATGGATAATGGGACATGATCTTCCGCCTTCTGCTCCCGACCATTGTTGCGACTTTTCTCTCCATCTCTGCCTCCGCTGAAGGCCGTCCCAACATCCTGTTTTGCATCGCTGATGACTGGGGCTGGCCACATGCCGGAGCCTATGGCGATCCGGTGGTGAAAACGCCCACCTTCGACCGTATCGCCGCGGAGGGTGCCCTGTTTCTACACGCTCACGTTTCGTCACCATCGTGCACGCCATGCCGCAACTCGATCATGACTGGTCAGTGGCACTGGCGGCTCGGTGCGGGTGCCAGTCTTTACGGAACCCTGCGGCAGGAGTTGGAAGTCTATGCACACCTGCTCGGCGATGCCGGTTACCACACGGGATCATGGCGCAAGAGCTTTGGTCCTGGCAAATTGGAAGGGAAATTTGCTGAGCGTCACCCCGCTGGAAAAGTGTATCCGAAAGGCTTCGCCGATTTTCTCGAGGCTCGGCCGGACGGCGCACCGTTTTGTTTCTGGTTGGGAGCCAGCGATCCCCATCGTGGCTACAAACTTCACTCCGGTGAAAAATCGGGGATCGATCTTTCGAAGATCAAACTGTTCCCGTTTTTTCCCGACAGCAAGGAGGTGCGCGGCGACGTCGCCGACTACTATTTCGAAGTGCAGCGCTTCGACTCGGATGTCGCCAAGGCGCTGGCGCTGCTCGAAGCCAACGGTGAGCTCGACAATACCATCATCGTCATGACCGGCGACCACGGCATGCCCTTCCCACGCTGCAAAAGCAATCTCTACGATTCAGGATCACAGGTTCCGCTGGCGATGCGCTGGGGGGCGAAAGTGAAAGCCGGCCAAGTGATCAACGGCTTTGTGAGCCTCACCGATCTGGCACCAACCTTTCTCGAAGCCGCTGGCCTGGAGGTTCCCGCAGCGATGACCGGTCAGAGCCTGCTGCCCGCCGTTGCCGAGGGCAAGGGCGACGCTGCACTGCGGCCCTTTATTCTCACGGGAAAGGAGCGACACGTGCCCAGCCAGGAGGCGCCCGACATGGGTGGCTATCCGTCACGGGCGATTCGCAATCACGACTTTCTCTACATTCGCAACTACGTCACTGATCGCTGGCCGAACGGAACGCCGAACTGGGAGAAAGCTGCGATTCCCGGAGCTTGGTACGCGGATACCGACAATGGTCCGACCAAGTCTTATATCATCGAGAACAAGGACAAGGATGACGCCCACCGCCAGGCGTACGAATGGTGCTTCGCCAAACGCCCTGCTGACGAACTCTACGATCTGAGAAAAGATCCCGACCAATTGAACAACGTAGCCGGCGACAAAGCCTACGCCGAACATCTGAAGGCGCTATCCGACCAACTCACTACCGAACTCATCGCCGCCGGTGATCCACGTCACGTAGACGGAGAGAGTTTTGATTTCGACGCCCATCCCTACGGCGGTGGAGCCCCCAAACATCCGCAGGCAGGAGGCGCGAAGAAGAAAAACAAAGGCACCAAAAAGAAATAGAGTTCGGGAAACGGGGTAGGGGAACCGACTAGCAATTTGACACCGTCATTTCCTTATGAATTCTCTGCCTTCGCTGACGACGGATCTCGCCCTCCTATGCACCGCCGCGCTGGCATCGGCGGCTACGATCGCCGCGCCCCTGAATGCGGCCGACGACGACGTTTCTGACCCTCCTCACATCGTGTTCCTGGTCAGCAACGAACAGGATGACAACAGTTACGAATCCGCCCGCACGATCCCACCTTTCGCGGAGGCACTCGCCGACGCGCACGGCTACCGCACCACGGTTCTGGAGGCGGAGTTTCCGGAGTCCGAGTCGAGTTTCCCGAATATCGAGACGATCTGGGACGCCGATCTTCTCGTCGTCTTCTGCCGACGGTTGGGGCTTCCCGCAGACCAACTCACGATCATCAAGAATCACGTCAAAGCGGGCAAGCCCGTGGTCGCTCTCAAGACGGCCAATCACGGCTTCGCGGTCCGCGGCCCCCTCGTTCCTGGTCACTTTGGCTGGTGGGAGTTCGTCGCGGACATTCTCGGAGCCGAAAATCGCGGCTACACGCCTCGCCCTTTCGGCACCGACGTAACCGTCATCGAGCCCGACCATCCGATCGTGGAAGGTCTCCCGGCAAACTGGCGCAGCGAAAACAACCTCTACCTGAACACTCTCCTCGACCCCGAGGCGACCGTTCTCCTGAGGGGAAAGGCGCATGGTCACGATCAACCCCTCGCCTGGATCCGCAGGGCGGGAAGAAGCAAAGTGTTCTACACGGCCCTGGGGCATCCGGCGGATTTTGATGACGATCGTCCCCACTTCCGCAAGCTCCTGACCAATGCGATCCGCTGGGGCCTGGAGACGGGAGAAAAACCCTGAACCGCAGAGGGTATCTCTCGGAAGGGCGTGGTCGATCTGGCATTCAGAATCATACAGCGGACCGTCGCGGTGAACGGCAGCGCAGGCATTAAAGGGTGGCCCGTTCGTTGATAGTCAGGAGAAAGGTCGTCCTCTCGCCACGTCAGTTTTCCTCCAGCGCCTGGTAGAGCTCGTGCACCTTGGCCATAATTCGCTCCTCGGTGCTGCGGGCGTACCCGGTGTTGGCCTCGTAGCCGCCTTCCTCCTGGATTCGCACGCTGGGAACGTAACCGGTGTAGTCGTTGCTGTAGCCCGCCACCCAGATTCCGGCCTCGCCTGCCAGTTCGTGCTTGATGCGCAGCGAGTAGTCGACGACCACCTCGCTCCCGAGCGCGACGAGGGTCAGTGAATTCCCGAAGCGCACCACTTGCACGGGGTAGTCGTGAGGCGCTCGGCCTGCCTTGTCGAAATCGAGAGTCACTTCTCCGTAGGCGGTCTTCAGGGGAGCGGTCACCGGCTGCGGATGCGTGGAGAAGGCCATTTCCACCGCGTTGGACAAGGACCTCCCGTGCTGCCGGGTGAGCATCACATCGCTGATTCCCGGCACCACTCCCGAGCGGCGCGGGTAGGGGTTTTGATCCCCTCCGCATCCCGCCATGAACTGGGCGGTGAATCCGGGTCGGAATTCCTCCAGGTAGGCCTGGGCGAATCCCGCGTAGTCCCCCGACCATTCGTAGCCTGCCAGGCACGTGGTGTGGCAGGCATAGCCGAAGAGCACGCCAAGGGGACGACCATCTTCGGCCTCGACCCGCAGCGCCGGCACTGCCTGGTCCACCGGTCCTGCCGGATTCGGACCCCGTTTCGCATTGGGATGATCCTCGGGGAGATCGTAGTTGCGTCGACGATTCATCGAGAAACCGCACCGGGTCTCGTTCCATGTCAGGCGTGCGGGTTCCATCGCGGCGAGGGCTTCGCCGGTGATCCGGACCACGGTCTCCTCCAAGCCGGAAGTGAATTCCCAGGCATCGCGGGTCCTGGCGTTCTCCAGGGCCGTTTCGTCGGGCAAGTCGAGGCTCCGGTAGATCTGCGGACCCGTGTGGGTGTGCGAGGCATTGAGGAGGAGGTTTTCCGGGCCCAGGCCGTACTGCTTCTCCACCTCGGCAGCGATGCGCAGTCTCATGCCTTTGCTCACCCCGATCAAGTCCATGGTCACGATGACGATCTTCGTGCCCGCCTCGTCCTCGAGGGCGATGGCTTTCGCGTAGAGATCGGTGAGCTTTCCGTCCGCCGGGCGGTCCCGTGCCGCGTAGCCGGCCATCCAGAGGAAACGCTCCGGCGTGATCGTGGCTCGTGCGAAACCCGCTTTCCAATCTGCCTCCACGTGCGGGGCGACCGACTCGTAGGAGGGCGTTTCGGCCGGGTTCGAAGGCTGGGCGAGCGAGGACAGCACAAAGGCGATCAGGGCTGCGCCAGCGGCGAGAGAAGCAAGAAGCGGATTCAAGCGCATGAGATTTTCCTGGGTTGAGTCTTCCCGAGGTTGCCCTCGGCCCATGGGGTGAAGGAAGGACAAAGGCGGGCGCAGGTGCGCCAAGGTCCGGAGACAAAGGGAAGAAATCGATCGATGCCCTGCTTCCGCGAATGACAAGGTTGCTGAGCCGAGACAACGATCATTCCATCGTGCCAGGGGCTGCGACTTGCCGGACAGCCTTGCCGGGGCGATGGCGCTGGAGCGTGGCGGATCGGAGCGGTTTCCCCCCGGCCTGCTAGATCGCGGCGTAGGGATCCACCGGGATCTCGAGCGCCTTCGGAAGCGGGTCCGGATCAAGATTGGCGACGGCGATTCCGCTGGCTTTGCTCTCTGCGGCGGCGAGTCCGGCCACTTGCCCGGTCGTCATCCAGAGGGGCTCCATTCGCAGGACCGACATCGCGATGTGGGTGCTTGATAGGGCGACGGGGACGAGGAGATTGTCGAGTTTCTCCGGCAGCATCGCACCATAGAAGCCATCTCATAAATACCACTTGTACTCTGTATGAGGTGTATAATGATTAT
>JARGNI010000051.1 GCA_029213195.1 Verrucomicrobiales bacterium | reverse complement strand
ACCTTGGCTTCTCTTTGCGACTGGCTCAGAATTTAGTTTTTCGAACACACCCTAGCTTCCGGCTTCGCGATACATTTTGCCCAGTTGAGTCAGATCCCCCTTCGTGTCGACCAGGGCTTGGGCACGGCCGGGCTTGAAATTGAAATAGGCATACCGCTCGATGTATCTTTCTCTCTCGAGGAAGCGAAGTGAGTCTTTCAGAAACTTGCGGTTGTCGCTCTCGTCCCCATTCCAACCATTGAACTCTGTCACCCAAATGGGTAGGTCATAGGTGTCGGCAAGATTTTCCAAGGTGCGTTCGAAGCCGGATGCGTTGAGGCTGTAGTAGTGAAAGGCGATGAAATCCATGTGGAGTCCTTTGTCCTCGGCTTTCTTCATGAACTCGCGAAACCACTTCATGCCGATCTGACCTGAGCAGGCGGGACTGCCGAGCCTCAGGCTTTTTTCCTTGGCCACGGCTTCCAGCTGTGGCCAGAGCTTTATTGCTGCGTCTACCTTGACGTTGCCCTGCTTGGCGCGTTCCGGTTCATTGAAGCCCAGCAGGTGAGTAACTCCTTGTCGCTTCCGGATCGCGCCGAGTTGCTTCATGTTCCCGGCTCCCTTGATCATGGGGACAAACTCGGCTGACTGGGAGGATCCCGGATTTGGAGTCCAGTTGTAATACCAGCTGGCGCGGAAGAGTTTGTGAAAGTCAGCCGAACCGCCCGCCCATCCTTTCTTGGAGCCATCACCACTTGCGGCATGGGTTAGGATTGGGAGAGAGCCAACGGCGGCGGAGAGAAATTTTCGGCGATGCATGGGGTCGAGATTGCGGGTTCGAAGGATATCTTTTTACCGTCCGCTGACAAGAATTCTCCATTCTAACGGCCTGAATCCCCATGATCGTGGAAACTCACAAAATTTCCGTGTGGATTTCGAATATGGACGCTTCGATTGGTCAAAGTGATAGTGAATCAAGGGCAGAGACGGCTGGGTGCGGATCGTTGGCGCTCGCACTCCGATCGTTCGATTTCATGAGCTTTACGAATAACGCTTTGTTCAGTGTCGTTTTGGTCACGGCTCTTGCCGTTTTCACGGGCACTCTGGAGGGAAGTGAAAGGGAGGAACCTCCCAATATCATTTTGGTTCTAACCGATGACCAGGGCTATGGAGATCTCGGCCGTCATGGGCATCCTCTCCTGAAGACGCCACACCTGAATCAGCTCCACGAGGAGAGTGTAAGATTCGAGAATTTCTATGTCAGCCCATCTTGCTCACCGACTCGCGCTGCTCTCCTGACCGGGATGCATGAGTTCCGAAATGGAGTCACGCACACCCTTCAACCCCGCGAACAACTGTATCTCGATGCGGTCATTCTCCCTCAGTTGCTGAAGTCGGCGGGATACCGCACTGGCTTCATTGGGAAATGGCATCTGGGAAACAAGGGGGACTACGCACCAGGCCAACGCGGGTTTGATTGGTGTTCAACCAACGCCGGGGGCCCGCGTGTTCACTTCGATCCGGTGATGATCCGGAACGGCAAGCGGGAGAAAGGGAAGGGCTATCGTGAAGATCTCTTTTTCGACGATGCCATGACCTTCATTGAAGAAAGCGGGGATCAGCCTTTCTTCTGCTATCTCGCGACGTATTCTCCCCATTCTCCGCTCGCGGCTCCCGAGGAGTTCGTTGCCCCGTTTCGCGGTAGGGTAAGTGATGACGAAGCGGCTTATCTCGGAATGGTCGCCAACATCGATTTCAACGTGGGGCGACTCATGAAGTTTCTGAGGGGTCGAGATCTCGACGAGAACACCATCGTGATCCTGATGACAGACAACGGCGCTACCTACGGTCTCGAGGTATTCAATGCCGGGATGCGTGGCTGCAAATGCACCATCTGGCAGGGCGGATCCCGAGCAATTTCCTTGTGGCGCTGGCCGGGGCAGTGGGAGCCTCACGAGGTGAATCATCTGACAGCCCATCTCGATGTGGTGCCCACCTTGTGCGACCTCGCGGGAGTGGAGATTCCTGACGCGCTGGACGCGGATCTGGAGGGTTTCAGCCTGCGTCCCTTGCTGGAATCCGAGGAGCCCGTGACCTGGCACGAGGATCGATTGCTTTTCCGTCATGTCGGACGATGGCCGAGTGGTATGGCTGCCGAGCACAAGTATGCGATGGCCTCGGTGCAGAAAGGGGACTACCTGCTCGTGCGCAGTCACGAATGTGGTGCTCCCGAGTGCAGAGAGTTCAGCAGCCAGTGCACGACGTTGCGTTCCGTCGAGAAGGGAGCGACTCGGGCGACCTACACCGGGGAAAACGCGGGGTTTCACTGGGGGATCACCACGAAAGACCGTTGGTCGCTCTTTGATCTCAAGAACGATCCGAATTGCCGCAAGGACATCGCATCGAGTCAATCCAAGCTGGTCTCCGATCTTTCCGCTGCCTACGATCAATGGTGGGACACGAATTTCCCGAAGATGATACAACGCGGAGGCGACAAGGGGGAGCCGACTCCTCGAAACCATCGTAATCGGACTGCGAATCAACCCTGACAAACCTTTCCACAGATGAATAAACCGAAACCATCTCGCGGATTCCGCCTCGCCCTCTATGCTCTCGTCGTCTTGGCCTGGGCTTCGCTATCCTTCGCTGACGAAAAGAAGCCGCTTCGTCCGAACTTCGTTGTCTTCCTGGCCGACGATATGGGGTGGGGGGATTCAGGAACCTACGGGCACCCACTGATCAAGACTACGAATCTCGACAAGCTCGCTTCGCAGGGAGTCAAGTTTACGCAGTGTTATTCCGCAGCCGGGGTTTGTTCACCCTCGCGTTCGGCAATTCTGACGGGCCGGACTCCCTACCGCAACGGAGTATGGCGTCACCTTTCGGGGAATCATGAAGCCCACTTGCGCGCCAGTGAAATTACTTACCCAAAGCTGCTCAAAGGAATCGGCTATGAAACCTGCCATGTCGGCAAATGGCATCTCAACTCGCTCCCGCAATTCAATGTGCCCGAGTTCCCTCAGCCCAAGGATCATGGCTATGACTACGTCTTTTATACGCATAACAACGCAAGTCCCAGTCACGAGAAGCCGGACAACTTCGTTCGCAATGGGGAGCCCGTCGGTGAGACGGACGGCTACTCGGCCCAGATCGTAGCGGAGGAGGCTTCGCATTGGTTGGAAGAGGTTCGCGATCCAGAGAAGCCATTTGCTCTATCGGTCTGGATTCATGAGCCGCATTCTCCCATCGCGACCGACCCGAAGTTCCAGGAGCTCTACGACGGGCACGAGAATGCCAAGTACATGGGGAACATTACGCAGTTGGATCACGCCCTCGGCCAGGTCATGGAGGCACTGGAGGAAACCGGAACGGCCGAGAATACCCTGCTGTTCTTCTCGTCCGACAACGGACCCGTTGCGCGTTTTGGCGGAACCACAGGTGGTCTTCGTGGCGGGAAGCGAAGCAGTCACGAAGGCGGAATTCGAGTGCCCGGAGTGATGCGTTGGCCCGGACAGATCGAGGCGGGGACGATCAGCGATACCCCGGTGATCGGCACGGACATCTTCACCACCATTCTCGACATCGTCGATATTCCGTTGCCGGAGAATCGGACCATCGATGGAGTCAGCCTGTTGCCCGTATTCGACGGCAAGCCTGTCGAGCGGCAAGTGCCATTGTTCTGGCGGACCCACGTCAGCCAGGGCGGAGATCGCGTCGCCTTGCGGATCGGCGATTGGAAGATTGTCGGAAATGATGTCCTGACCGAGTTCCAACTCTACGAGATTCAAAAAGACTGGAAGGAAGAGAACGATCTTTCCGAGGAGATGCCCGAGAAGACCGAAGAGCTGAAGCAGAAGCTCTTCGAAGTCTGGAAGCAGATCGAAGAGGAAGGTCCGAAAGAATGGTGGCTCAATGAGCGCCAGAAGCCATCAAGAGGAGCGACGCTGAATTACTGATCTCGATAGCTTGCCTATCGGCGAAACCCCAAGAGCCATGAAAACCCCTGCGCATCTTTCCAGAGTCCTGACATTCCTGATAGGGTTCCTCGGGACCATTTTCGCGGCTCCTTCCGACACTTCAGGCAGCAAGCCTCCCAACATCGTCGTCATCATGGCAGACGACCTGGGTTATGCCGATGTCGGAGTCTATGGCTGCAAAGACATTCCGACGCCACACATCGACGACCTCGCCAACGAGGGCGTGCGATTCACCTCCGCCTATGTGACGGGAAACATGTGCGGGCCCTCACGCGCCGGATTTCTGACCGGTCGCCATCAGGCTTCGTTTGGCTACTACAAGAACGTGTCGGAACCCCTCGATCCGGCTCAGGGCTTGCCCGAGATCGACACGATCGCCAGCCTGTTGCAGCAGCAGGGCTATGTGACCGGCGGTGTCGGGAAATGGCACATGGGCACCTCCGACAAACAGCATCCGAATGCGAAAGGGTTTGATGACTGGTTCGGTTTTCTCGGCGGTGGGCTGACCTACTACCCTCTGGATCATCCGAGTTACCATGGGAAATTCACTCCCCTGAAAAGGCCTGCCGGAGTTCGGGCCATGCAGCATACGCTTCCGGTCCTCCACAACCGAACACCGGTGAAGTGGAAGAAGTATATCACCCATGAACTCACCGATGCCGGAATCCATTTTTTAGAGAAGAATCACGAGAAGCCTTTCTTCCTTTTCCTATCCTACAATGCCCCTCATCTGGAACTGGAAGCCCCGGAAGAAACCATTGCAAAGTATCCCGCGGATTCCATGACTCCGATTCCCGGAGTGAAGCCCGAACATCGATCCATCTATGCCGCGATGGTGGATGAAATGGATGATGGCATCGGGCAGGTCCTCGCAAAAATCGAAGCGCTCGATCTGGAGGAGAACACCGTTGTCTGGTTTCTGAGTGATCACGGTGGGATGGGCCGCACGAGCGACAATCGGCCTTTCAAAGGAGCCAAGGGCACGTCGTTCGAAGGTGGACTGCGTGTTCCCATGATCGCGAAGTGGCCGGGGAAACTTCCAGAGGGCGCTGTTCTCGAGCATCCGGTGACATCACTCGACATCGGTGCCACCTCTATCGCGATGGCCGGGGGTGATCCAAAGAAAGCAGGCCTGGATGGCAAAGATATCCGCCCGTATCTGACGGGGCAGTCGGAGGAAGCTCCCCATGAAACTCTCTATTGGAGGACTGGGACCTATCTGAGGAAGAGCGGGGTGATTCGCGACGGAGAATACAAGCTGATGATTCAAGGGAAGAGCCCGCAGCTCTACGATCTCAAAGCCGATCCGAGCGAAACGACCAACCTTGCAAAGGACAAGCCAGCGCTGGTTCAAACCATGCTCGCCGATTGGAATGCGTGGGATGAGGCAACCAGTCAACCCGGCCTTTGGACCGGAAAAAAGAATGCCTTTCAATATGCAGACTACGACTGGCTCAAAGGGAGCCAGCATTACCGGGTTTCCCATATTGAAACTCAACAGGATCAGGTCACCGAACCAACCCTGTTGGATCGGAAGGCTCCTCCGGCGACTGCCAGGGAATTCGAAACCCTTCAGCTCCTGGACGAGTTTCACTCGGAAAGCGCGGCATTGGCGGACATGGACAATGACGGTGATACCGATGTGGTCTACGGGCCGTTTCTTTTCCTCGGGCCGGATTTCAAGGAGCGGCGATTGATCGACAAACCGAACCCCTTCAAGACGGCGGCCTACTCAAACAACTTCTTTTCATATGCCGACGATATCGACGGCGACGGATGGAAAGATGTCTTGGTGCTAGGGTTTCCCCGAAGAGCGGAAGCGACCTATTGGTATAAAAATCCGGGCAAAGGCGGAGAGAAAAAGCGATGGGAGCGATTCAACGTCTTCGAAGGAGTCGGTAACGAATCGCCTGTCTGGGCCGATGTCACGGGCGACGGGAAGAAAGAGATTCTTTGTTCGATGAACGGACAGTTCGGGTTTGTCGCGCCAGCCGATCGCTCCAAACCTCAGGAGCCTTGGAAGTTTTCGGCGATCAGTCCTCCGAAATCCACCGGCGGAAAGTTCACCCATGGTCTCGGCTTTGGCGATGTGAATGACGACGGCAGGAACGATCTCCTCGAAAAGAGCGGTTGGTGGGAGCAGTCAGCGAGCGGCGGCCTTTGGAAGAAACATGTCTTTGCCTTTTCCGAAGACAAGGGCGGTAGCCAGATGTTCGCCTATGATTTTGATGGGGACGGAGATCAGGATGTGATCACGGCGATCAATGCGCACGGCTATGGGCTGGCTTGGTTCGAGCAGGTCCCTGCAGCAGATGGCGGAATCGACTTCAAGAAGCACCTCATCATGGGGGCGACGGTCGAGGAATCTCCCGTGGGGATTGCGTTCAGCCAACTTCACGGGATGAATCTCGCCGATTTCGATGGCGACGGAATTGTGGATCTGGTTACCGGGAAACGGTATTTTGCGCATGGCGGGAAGGACCCCGGAGGGAAGGATCCGGCAGTGCTCTACTGGTTTCGCACGACACGTGGAGACGAGGGTGGGGTTACGTTTGTTCCTCACCGCATTCACGATGACTCGGGAGTCGGTGTCGACATCACGGTCGGTGATCTTGATGGCGATGGGCGAGTTGATGTCCTGACCGGGAATAAGAAGGGATGCTTTGTGCACCGACAGACCGACAGGCCCGCTCTTCCTGTCACGAATACGAAGAAGGTGGCGAAGCCGAAGGTGGAATCGATTGGAATGAAGTTTGAGGGCGAAGACCTCGAGCTGATCAAGAAGGCGGGAAGCCCCCGGGTCCAGCAATTGGCGAAAGTAGGAGGAGGAAAATGGAGTAGCGGCAAGCAGTTCTGGTGGCGCGAGGCCAGGCCCGGTGACGAAATCGTGTTTGCACTTCCGGTTGCCGAGGCGGGTGAATACTCGCTTTCAGTCGCCCTGACAAAAGCGCGGGATTACGGAATTGTGCAGTTTACTCTCGATGGGGAGAAGCTGGGGGAGCCGCTGGATCTGTTTTCACCCGACGTAACGCTGACTGGAGATATTCTTCTTGCCGAGAAGCTCAAGCTCGACCAGGGCCAGCATAAGTTGGGAGTCCGGATGGCGGGTTCCAATCCCAAGGCGCTTCCCAAGCATATGTTCGGTCTCGACTATGTGGCGCTGACTCCACCAGGGGCCAAGGCCACGACATTGGTTTCGAAGGCTCCTGTTGCGCCTGCCTCGGCCGCACCGAAAAAAGCGATCAAGGAAGGCAACGCTGCGAATGCCGAGCCGCAATCTCCCCAAGCTCAGCTTGCCGCGTTTCGAGTTCCCGAGGGCTTCGAAGTCGAGTTGGTTGCCAGCGAGGAAACTGGTGTCCCGAAGCCAGTCAGCCTCGCCTTTGACGATGCCGGCCGGCTTTGGACCCAGACCTCGACCGCCTACCCGAGAGATCGCGATCCTGACATTTGGACGAAACCGGGACCTGACCGCATCATGGTCATCGATCAGCCCCATCTTGCGAAACCGCAGACCGCTCGCGTCTTTGCGGAGGGAATGGTGATGCCGATGGGAGTCCTTCCCTGGGGCGGTGGAGCGATCGTGGCGCAGGGGCCGGAGATTCTCAAGCTGGCCGATACGGATGGAGATGGTGTCGCCGACGAGCGAACCACACTCTTGCGTGGATTTGGCGTCCAGGACACCCACACCTTGCCACACCAACTGGTCCGACTCCCAGCCGGGCAAATCGGATTCTCCCAGGGCGTTCTCAACGGCGGAACGATCATGGATGCTGCCGGGAAGAGTCATCCTTTCAACAAGACCTTGATTGCCTCAGTCGCTCCTGACGGAACCGATCTTCGTATTCTCGGCGTGGGGATGAACAACATCTGGGCGTGGGCCGAAGATCGCCTCGGTCGCGTTTTCATCCATGAGGCCAACGACTGGGGATACAGCCTCGTGCCTTTCGAACAGGACAGCTCCTATCCGAGCTTCGTCTCGAGCCTCATCCATCCCGACGCGCCACTGCATCCGCCGACGGCTCAGGATCTCAGTCTTGGAGGGACCGGGTTCTCTGGAATTGCAATCTGTGAGGACCAAAGCGGTTCCTTTCCGAAACCGTGGCAGGGACGTTTCTTTGTAGCCAATCCCATTCTCGGAAAGATCAACGCGGTCAGCGGAACGGTGGATGAGAGCGGAGTCTGGAAGTTTACGAAGGAGGCCGATTTATTGACTTGTGAGGACCCGATGTTCCGACCCGTTGCCGTCTCCTTTGGACCGGACGGATGTCTCTACATTGCGGACTGGTACAACCGAATCATTTCCCACAACGAAGTTGCGCGTGACCATCCCGCTCGCGACAAGAGCCATGGCCGGATCTGGCGAGTTCGGGCGAAGAGCCAGGAACGCCGGGATCCGACCAACTTCACTGCGGTTGCGACCAAGGATCTGCCTCAGGCGCTTGTTTCGGAGAGTTCTTGGGGAGTGCAGGCGGCGTTGAACCAGATTGCCGAACGACGGGATTCTTCGATTGTTCCGAATCTCATCGAACGAATCCAGATGCCGGATTCCTCGCCCGAAGATCGGATCGCGCTTCTTCGCGCCTTGGAGCATCTCGGTCACTTCGATGAGAAAGTCTGGGGCGCGTTGTTGCAGGATCCCGAGCCCAACCTGCGGCGGGAGGTTGTCCGTTCGCTGACTTCTTTGAATGTGAGTCAGGCCGAGGCCTCTCCCATTCTCCGAGCTCTCGAAGACGAAACGTCGTGGACGGTTCGCTACGAGGTCCTCCGGTATTTTCGTGAGATGGAAGGCGAGATCTCTTCGGAGAATCTGGGCTGGCTGAGAAAATGGAGTGATTCTCCTGCTCCGACCAACCAGGTGAAAGGCCCGAAAGGGCAATATCTCGCACTCGATGGTTCCTACCAGGGAGCGTTTCAGGAATTCCTTTTTGAAATGGCAAAGGCGAAGACCAGTTTGCCGGTCATCGAGGAATCGAAGTGGAGTAAGGTCATCGATCGTCATGTCTCGAAAATCGATGAAGCGGCTTTGGCTGAGAAGGGTGCCGCGATCACAAAGGCCATGCCGATGGCGAAGCCAGAAAATGGCAAGCTTCTCACTCAATCCCTCTGCCTGACCTGTCACGCGATCGGAGGAGAAGGAGTAGGCTTTGCGCCGCCCCTCGATGGGTTTGCGGCTCGCGATCTCGACGGTGCGATCACCGCGATCCTTCATCCGAACGCAGCGATCGAGAATGTATTTCGCTCCTATCAGATCGAAACCAAGGACGGCAAGACCTTTGAGGGTTTCAAGAAAAGCGAGGTGCGCGGGGTCATCACTTTGCTCTCAATGGGAGGTGCTTCGCAGACCTTCCCCATCAAGAATATCAAGAACGCGGGCTATGTCGAAGGAAGGTCCGTCATGCCGGATCTCGGTGCCGGACTCAGCCCCGAGCAGATTGCTTCCATTATTGCCTATCTCAAGTTTGTCGACGAAAAGAAGGTTTCCCAGTAATTGGCAGTGGCCGGTATCTTTCAGATCAGTATCCAAAATTCATGAGTTCCAAATTCGCTCTCCTCTTGTTCGCTCCGCTGCTGTTGCTTGGGAGCTTTGGTTTCAGCGCCGAGAAACCGCATGCGGTGATCGTGGTCGGCACGCATCATTACTCCCCGCAGAGAACGATGCCTCTGTTTGCGACGGAGTTGGAGCGGCTCGGGTTTCGCACTACCGTGATCAATCCTGACTGGGACCCGGAGAAAGACAAACGAGGACTGCCTGGGCTCGAGGCGCTCGCGGAAGCGGATGTGGCTGTTTTCTTCACCCGATTTTTGAAACTGGATGACGAGCAGCTCGCCAACATCACAAGATACCTCGAGTCTGGAAAACCGGTCGTCGGTTTCCGGACGAGCACGCATGCTTTCAATTACCCCAAAGAGGATCCACGGGCGAAGTGGAATGACGATTTCGGAAAGGATGCTCTCGGCACCCCGTATCTGATTCATCTCGCCGGGAAGACGCAAATCAAGCTCGCCGACGGAGGGGCGAAGCACCCCATCCTGACCGGCGTCGATTCGGAGAGTTGGGAGTCGCCAGGAACTCTCTATCTAACGAAAACCGAACCAGGTATTCAGCCGCTCCTCGTCGGCACGGGGAATTCGAAGCGAACGGGAAAGGTGACGAATCAGTTCGGCACCCACGAACTCGAGAAGACGATGACCGATACCGTTGCCTGGACCTGGGAGAACAAGTGGGGCGGCCAAACCTTTTCCACCTCTTTGGGCCATGTCGGAGATTTCGCCGTCCCCCAGTCGATGCGAGTGATGGTCAATGGAGTGTTCTGGGCCGCGGGAGTCGATGTCCCGGATGCGAATACCGAGATCAAGCCATTCACCTTTGCTGCTGCCGGGAAACCGAAGGCAAAGGCGAAACCGAAGAAGCCTGCTCGGAGTCAGCCCGAAGTGCCGAAGCCTGCCGCTCCTTCCGATGTCAAAGTGGAATCGGAGGGCCTGACACTCTTCTATGGCAACAGCTTCGTGGAACGGCTCCAGGAAGACGGAACCTTTGAAGCCCTTCTCCAGGTTGCCGAACCCGGAAAGCAACTGCGCTTTCGTTCCCTTGCGCATACAGGTGATGAAGTCGGGTTCCGGATTCGTCCCGCGAAATTTGGAGATCATCTTGGTTACATCTCGAGCCAACTCCCTTGCGAGCGCGTCGTGATGTGCTTCGGGATGAATGAGTCCTTTGCGGGGGCGGGAGGCCTGCCTGATTTCGAGAGAGATCTGGGCACCTACTTGAAAATGATTCGGGAGCGCCATCCCGGAAGTGAACTCGTCCTCGTTTCTCCGACCGCGGTCGAGGAATCCGACGCCGGCGTTTTTCCGGATCCTGATTCACGAAACCAGTCGATCAAGCTCTACAGCGAGGCGATGCAGAACATTGCGGACGAGCAGGGCGTTCGCTTCATCGATCTCTTCGGTCCCAGCCAGGAAATTTTCGCCCAACACGAGGAACCGCTCACCGATAACGGACTTCACCTGAACGAAAAGGGGAATGCCGAGATTGGCCAGCTTCTCGCCAAGAGACTTCATGGCAAAGAGATCCGCATCGATACGGACGCCCCCGGACTGGAGGCCCTGCGAGAGTTGGTTTCCCGCAAGGCCTACGAGGTGGCGATGGCCTACAAACCGGCCAATGGGATTCACTACTATGGTCTTCGCGCACGCCCCTACGAGTATGACGTCGAGATTCCTCATCATCTCAGGTTGGCCAATGAACTGGACGAGGTGATCTGGAAGCAGGCACAAAACTTGGACCAGGTCTATCCGATCCCGAAGCTATCCACCGTGAAGGCGGATCCTCCTCCCAAGCCACCTCGGCGAGGATTGGGGGTGATCAAGACGCCGGCGGAAGATCTCAAGGATTTCACGGTGGCCGATGGATTCGAAGTGAACCTCTTTGCCTCGAGCGAAGAATTTCCTCATCTCATCAACCCGCTCCAGATGCAGTTCGATGCGAAGGGACGTCTCTGGGTGTGCACCTTCGAGAGCTATCCGGTCCCGCTCCCTGGCGAACTTTCCGATGACAAGATTCTCATTTACGAAGACACGGATGGTGATGGCAAGGCCGACAAGGAAACCGTCTTTGCCGATGGTCTGAAACTTCCTGATGGCTTTGTCATCTATCGTGATGGCATCGTCGTATCCGTGGCACGAAAACTGGTCTGGCTGCGCGATACCGATGGGGACGACATCGCCGATGTGACCGAGGAGTTGATTCGGGGAGCGGATGACACGGATACCCATCACGGGGGATATCTTGCGCGCTCACCGCAAGGCGACATCATTTTCAATGAAGCGCTTTTTCATCGTGGGCAGTTTGAGACCCCCTACGGGCCCGTGCGAACCAAGAATGCGGCGACTCTTCATCTCGACCCTACGACCCGAAAGCTCAGCATCGAGCGACAGACCACCCATCCGAATCCCTGGAAGATTTCGTTCAATCGTTGGGGCGAAGCGCTGCAGATGTTTGGCGGTGGCCAGATCATCGATTGTGACTACTACAATGTAGCCACTCCCGTCGGTACCTCCAGTTCGTCCGATATGGGAATGCCGTTTCGTGATGACAAGGGCTGCACGCTTGCCTTTGTCAGTGGTTCCCATTTCCCGGAGGATTGGGAAGGCGGATTGGTCACCGGTCATCTGCTGGGTAAGAACACGGTCTTGTATACTCCCTTGGAATACCGGGAAGGCACCTTGGTCAAAGCGGCGACCTCGCTTCCCTTGCTGACTTCGTCGAACAAGTCCTTCCGGCCTGCGGATCTGAAGTTTGGGCTCGATGGGGCCCTCTACATTTCGGATTTCTACTACCCCATCATCGGACACGCGCAGCATTCCATACGCGACGAGAACCGTGATTACACGAATGGAAGAATCTGGCGCCTGACGAAGAAAGGCGCTCCTCTCGCAACGGCTCCCGAGATCGCAGGTGCCGGGCTCGAAGAATTGTTTTCTCTCCTAAGCCATCCGCAGGTTACGGCCAGGGAACTGGTTCGCTACGAGATGGAGAAACACTCCGATGAGGAGGTGCTCGCCCTCGCCAGGACGAAGGTAGCCGACGCCGCAACGAATGAGGAGTTGGGTCTGGAACTGCTCTGGCTCTTCGAGCGACTCAAAGATTTCTCGGAGAAGGACCTGTTTCTCCAGTTGGTTACTTCCGAGAATCTCTCCGTCCGACGAGCCGCCGCAAAGTCCTTGCGAGCCTGGGCTCCGACCCTGGGCATGGAGGCCAGGGAGATCGCGACCAGGTTGGTCGACTTTGGTGATGAACGGATGCAGGTCAG
The DNA here is from genome assembly GCA_029213195.1 of Verrucomicrobiales bacterium. GTDB lineage: Bacteria > Verrucomicrobiota > Verrucomicrobiia > Verrucomicrobiales > DEV007 > Arctic95D-9. The sequence continues at coordinate 22,300 of JARGNI010000051.1, read as the reverse complement.
CGTGATTTCTGCGGCCAGCTATCTACAGGGACAGGATCCGTTCTGGGCTGACTTCATTCAGGCCGTGGAAGCTCCCGATGGTTCTCCGATCGACAAGATGAAGCAACTTGCGGCCTTGTACGATTCGCCACCGCTCAGCCCGGAGTTCCCCTTGCTCAAGGTTGCGCCGGAGACCAGCCTCACCCATTGGATCGGTGGTTCGCGGGAGATCGGCGGTGCCATCTACCTGAAGAGTGATCGGGAGCAATCGGCGATCCTCGGATACCGAGGCAATCCCTACATGAATGTGGATGCTAACGGAATCCCACTTCTTCGCGCCACGGGAAGTCAGCATTCCAAGGACGGCCAGATCAGCGTGACCCTGGAACCGGGCATCAACAAGATCGAGTATTTTTCCGAGACTCATGGAAAACCCAAGCCAGGAGCGGCCAATCTCTATCTCGCCAACCTGATCGGGGAGAAGCCGGAAGGAGTGACCTTCGCAGCGGATGATACGGAGCATCAATCCTGGGCCAAGCGCTGGGAAGATCTTTACGCCACGGTGACGGAAACCCGAATCTACATCAAAGCGGTGCCTTCCCAGCTTGCCTTCAATGTGAAGAGTTTCACCGTGAAACCAGGTAGGGAGTACCAGTTCATTTTCGAAAACCCGGATCACATGCTTCACAATCTCGTGATCGTCGAGAAAGGAAAGGGGACAGCCGTTGGGGAATTGGCCGACGCGATGGCTGCTCAACCGGATGGGATGGCGAAGCACTTTGTGCCCGAGTCAGAAATGATTCTCTTTTCTACGCCACAGATTCCTCATGGGGAGAAGTTCGAAGCGAAGTTTACGACGCCGGAGGAGCTGGGAGAGTATCCCTTTCTTTGCACCTTTCCGGGGCATTGGAGGGTGATGCGAGGGGTCATGATTGTCTCCGATGACTCGGTGGCAGCACATCCTTCCGCCAGGTCCACTCCTGCGAAGTCACCAGGTCAGATGGTATCGAGCGAAGGGGTCGTGATTGAAACGGCAACGGCTCCGGACGCGTTCAAGAAACTGATCCCCCTGAAGAAAGCGTCCGGGATGGTCACGACCAATCACAAAACAAAAAACGATCCGATCCAGATTCTCACGGACGGAAAAGTCAGCCCGGGATTTGGCCCTGTATTCGGCAATGGAGTCTCGGATGGCGCCTACAAGATGGATCTCGGAGAGGTGAAGCCGATCCGGGCCGTTTCGAGTTGGTCACACGATCAAGCTGGGAAACGCGGTGCACAGCGACTCAGGATTTTCGGAAGCGACAGCGAGAAGGATCCCGGTTGGAAAACCGCGAACTACACCGAGCTCGGCACCATCGATACCACCAGGCAGGTATCGTCGAAATACACCGCCGCTTCGCTCCGTGCAGGAGAGGGTAAGAACCTGGGAACCTATCGTTGGGTTCTCTGGAGCGTATCGCCTGTCACCTCCGCCAATGAAAACACGGCTTACCAGGAGCTGGCTGTGGAAATCGGGAAATAGATTCCGCGTATGAAACCAATCATGAAAAAACTTCTCTGCGGTGCGGTTCTGGCCGTCGCCAATTTCACCCTGATAGCGAGTGCTGATTCTCTCACGGGTAGTCGCCCTAACATTGTTCTCGTCATTACCGATGACCAGGGGATGGGGGATCTTTCCTGCATGGGGAACGAAGTCGTAAAGACGCCGCACATCGACCAGTTTTACGAGAAAGCGATTCGATTCACCGATTTCCAGGTCAGCCCGACCTGTGCCCCGACTCGAGCAGCGCTCATGAGTGGACGTCCGCCCTTTAAGGTAGGCGTGACTCACACCATCATGCAGCGCGAGCGAATGGCACCCGATGTCTTTACGTTGCCGCAGGCCCTGAAGACGGCTGGGTATGCGACGGGGCTCTTTGGGAAATGGCATCTCGGGGACGAAGAGGAATACCTGCCACAGAATCGCGGGTTCGATGAGGTGCTCATGCACGGTGCCGGAGGGATTGGTCAGGTCGGACTTGGCGATTTCCCTCCCAACAAGGAGAATGTCTATTTCGACAATGTCCTGCTTCACAACGACACGATTGTGAAGACGAAGGGTTACTGCACCGATCTCTTTTTCGAGTCGGCCCTGGCCTGGATTCGAAAGGAGAACGAATCCGAGAATCCCTACTTCGCCTACATTTCTCTGAACGCTCCTCATGCGCCGCTCGTCGCGCCGGGGTCCTACACGAAGAGATTTGTCGAGCTTGGCTATGACAAGAGTACAGCCGGTCGCTATGGGATGGTCGAGAATATCGATGACAACTTCGGTCGGCTCCTGGCAAAGCTTGCGGAGTGGGAGGCACTCGAGAACACCATCGTCATCTTCATGACCGACAATGGAGGGACCCATCTTAGTGGTCGGCTCAACGGGGAGAAGATCAGGCATTTCAACGCCAACCTCAAAGGAGGGAAGAACTCTCCGAACGAAGGTGGCTCTCATGTTCCCTGCTTCTGGCAATGGCCTGGCCGCCTTGCCGAAGGCATCGATATCGATGGACTTACCGCGCATCTCGATTTCTATCCGACCTTCTGTGAGTTGGCTGGAGTCGAACTTCCCGACACGATGCAGGAATTGGACGGGCGTTCGTTGCTGCCGTTGTTAGAGGACTCAGAAGCTGAATGGGCCGATCGGAAGTTGTTTTTCCACTGTGGGCGTTGGAGTGCTGGGAAGCGTGACGAAGCCATCTACGAAAAGTGCGCCGTCCGTACCGAGGAATGGAGGTTGGTCAACAACGTCGAACTTTACCACATCGAAACCGATCCTTCGGAGACCAAGGAGGTCTCTGCCGAGAATCCCGAAGTAGTCGCTGAACTCCGAAAGGCCTACCAGGAGTGGTGGGACTCGACCCTGCCGTTTCTGGTCAATGAGGGATTGCCCCGAGTCAAAGCGGACGAGCAGCCGCTGTCGCTTCGCTACGAGAAACAACTCGCGGAGAAGGGGATTCCGGAGTGGGCACCGGAGCCGATCGATTGATCGCTTTTTGTAAAGTGGGGGCGGAGAGCGCGGAGCGAGAAGCCATCGGCTTTCCTCCGTGATTCCGTGCCGGTTCGCGAATTTTCAAGTGGATCTGAAATATGGAGTTTCTTCTCTTTGGCGAGGATCCTTTCTTTCAAGATTGAAAGGGAAACTGTGTTACCGGTGTTTCATTGATCGAACGAAACTCGCCCAGCTTGTTCAGATATAGAAATCGATTCATATGGCTATACAGCGACGAAATTTTCTACGAAGCAGCACGGCGACTATTGCGCTCCCGATTCTCGAATCATTCGGATTTCGTCCGTTCGTGGCAGCTGCGACTCCTGCGACTCCTCCCAAGCGGATGATGTTCCTAGGGATCGGATACGGGGTCACCCAGGAGACCTGGCTGCCGAGCCAGGAGCAGGTAGGTAGTGGCTACACCTTTCCAGAGGGCCTGAAGGCCTTGGATCGGCATCGGAATGACTTTTCGATTGTCCAGAATACGACCAACAAAGACTCGGCGGAAGCACATTGGGGAAGCACATTCTGGCTCACAGGAGCCAACCGGTTTGGAGCTCCGGGGAGTAGTTTTCACAACACAATTTCGGTCGATCAGGTTGCTGCTGCAGAATGGGGCCCACACACGCGTTTTTCGTCGCTGCAACTCAATGGCTCGGACAAGGGCATCGCAGGGCCGGGGCATGGCCCTGGTCTTTCCCTGGCGTGGGACAAGGGCGGTAAGCCGGTGGCAGGGACCGATGATCCTGTCGATTTGTTTCACAGGCTCTTCTCGGCCCCTTCCACTCCGCTCGACCAGCGCAAGGCACTGCTTGCCCAGGAGCGCAGTATTCTCGATACCATCCTGACCGATGCAAAGGATCTGCAACGTGGACTCACGAAGACGGATGTTGAGAAGTTGGACGAGTATTTCGACGGGATCCGTGATATCGAAACCCGCCTCGGAAAAGACGAGTCGTGGATGGACCGCCCTCGGCCGAAGTCCCCCATCAGCGAGCCGCAAGCGAACGTCGAGGGAATTGAAGAAATTCGCCTGATGTATGACCTCATGGTGGCGGCGCTCCAGACCGACAGTACGCGGGTGCTGACCTACCGGCAGCCGATCGCTTCCGTGCTCAACAGCCTGGGGACCTCGGTGCAACCTCACGACATGAGTCACTACGTGCCGGGTCCTCGTATGGAGGTTTCGAAGCGACGCGACCAGGCGCACAGCGAGCTTCTGGCGGGGCTGATGGACAAGCTCAAGGCAGTGAAGGAGGCGGATGGATCCAGTCTCTTCGATCATACGAGTCTCGCTTTCGGCTCCAATCTCCGGGCGATCCACTATCTCGACAACTGCACGACCCTTCTCGCCGGGGGTGGCGCCTCGATCCGGTTGGGAGAGAACATTGTCCTTCCGAAAGATACCCCGCTGTGTGATGTGTGGCTGACTCTTCTACACGGCGTGGGACTGCCAGTCGAACGCCATGGCGACAGCGCAGGTGTCGTGAAGCAACTCCAGGCGTGAAGAGAAAAATGAAGACGCTTGCCTGCTGGTTTGCAGTCCCAGGATTGCTGATAGTTTCGCTACGAGCAGAACCGGAGGCGATCTTGCCGGAGAAGCAATTTGCATTCCTGGAGCAGAACTGCCTGGAGTGTCACGACACCCTTACGCAAAAGGGGCGTGTCGATTTGGAAGTGCTTCCGTTCAAAATCAAGACGATCAAGGATGCGGAGTCGTGGCAAAAGGTCTTGAACGTGATCAATTCCAAGGAGATGCCGCCGGAGGACAAACCTCAACCAGGTGAGAAAGAGAAGGCGGATTTCCTCGCCAGCCTGTCGGAGACCCTGGTAGTTGCGCGCAATATCCTCAGCGATTCGGGAGGAGTCGCTACGATGCGTCGATTGAGTCGCCGGGAATACGAAAACACGATCCATGATCTGCTGGGGATCGAGATCGATGCCAACATTCTTCCTTCCGATAAGAAAGAGGAGTCTTTCGATACTGCGGGCTCGTCGCTCTACATTTCCTCCGACCAGATCGAGAACTACCGAAAGGTGGGGGTGACGGCACTGAGCGAATCGATCAAAGTGGCGACATCCAATCGCCAGATGCAGACACTCCGAATCGACTTTGAAAAGGCCAAGAATCCGGCGGTGGAGAAAGGGCTCGCTCAGCAGGTGAGCATTCAGAATCGATTCAATCGCTGGAAGAAGCAGGTGGACCTTCAGGCAAGTCTTCCTCAAAACGCTGCAATTCGAAACGCAATCCACGCAGAGAATCGCGGCAAGAATCAATGGGAGTTCTACCGGAGTTGGAAGAAGATTACCGGCGCGCCTTCACCGTTGGAGTTTGGCTTCACCGATGCCAGTGATGCTCTTCACCATCGAAGTCAGTGGGAATGGCTCATGCCGCCGCTTCTTTCTTATTCAACTTATCCCCATCGAGATCAGGGGGTGTATTTGACGACGGATGGGCATGCGGTCTTAAACAACCACTTTCATGTCCCCGGACACTGGCTTCCGGGTCACTATCAGATCAAGTTCAAGGTCGCGAGGGTAGGAGAGCAATTGCTTCCCTCCTCGCGGAGAGATTTAGAGGACTTTCCACTCCCTGCCGCCGATTCCTCTCGGTGCTTTCTCGATCTCGATTCTTTTCAGGGGCGTTTCACCTATGGCACTTTCCAAGTGAACGGGACATTTGAAGACCCGGGAACGATCGAGGTTGATGTCATCAAGAGGCCAAGTGATTCTCTGGGGTTCACTCTCCGCGAAAGAGGAAGCAGTGAAGGTAGAGTGAAGAGTCTCAATCGAGAGTCCCTCCAATCCACAGGCGTGCCGAAAGGACCGGCGATCTGGGTGGAATCGGTGGAGATGACCGGGCCCTATATTTCCGATGACGAGCGCAAGAGTCTCGATCGACTCCAGCAATGGGTCGCTCGTCTCGAGAAGGACGAGGCGGAGGTAAGAAAGATCATCGAAGAATTCGCTACCGTCGCGAGGCGAGGGCGAGCTCCATCTACGGAGTTTATTGATCAGTTAGTAGTACTCTTTGAGGAGTTCCGAGAAAAAGGAGCAGCGCCAAGAGCGGCGTTGTCGGAAACTCTTGCCATCGTCCTCGCATCACCCGGCTTCCTCTATCTCGCAGAGAAACCTAGCCCGTCCGAGGAGATCACCGATATCGAATTGGCGAGTCGCCTCTCCTATTTCCTGACGGGTGGTCCTCCCGACGAAAGACTGCTCGAAGCAGCTGCAAGCGGGAGACTGAAGGAGCCAGCGAGTTTGAAGGCTCACACGCAGCGCTTGTTGCAGAGCCCGGAGCGGGATCGTTTCGTGGTGCCATTTCTGGAACAATGGTTGAGACTCGATCGGCTCGATTTTTTCCAGTTCAATACGGAAAAGCATCGGGACTTTACCCTTGGAGTGAAGAAAGCTTCCCGGCAGGAAATCTACGAGACCTTTGCTCACTGGCTTGAGACCAACGGGAGTCTCGGAAACCTCCTCGACTCCAATACCATCGTGATCAATGCCCTTCTTGCCGATCTTTATGCGATTCCCGGCGTGGACGGGGATCATTTTCGCCCCGTCAAAGTAGCGGCTGGCTCGCCACGGGGTGGCTTGTTAGGGATGGCTGCGATCAATGCCAAGGGGAGCAATGGTGAAGACACCAGTCCGGTGGAGAGGGGTGCCTGGGTGTTGCGGAAACTGATGAACAATCCACCGCCTCCGGCCCCACCCAATATTCCCCAGCTTAGTCGTCTCGAAGAACTGAAGTTGAGCACCCGGGAACTCGTATTCATGCACCAGGAGGAAGCGCAGTGCGCTCAGTGTCACCGCAAGATCGATCCGATTGGGTTTGGTTTGGAAAATTTCAATGCCATTGGGGTCTGGAGAACCAGCGATGATCGCAAAGGGATCGCCGAGGAGAAACGGACGATCGACCCATCGGGCAAGATTTACGGGGGGGCGGAGTTCAAGGACTACTACCAACTGCGTGAAATCATCAGCAGTAACTACCTGGACGACTTTGCCCACGGATTCACCGAGCACCTCGCCGAGTTTGCTCTGGGCAGAAAAATTGGTTTCACCGATCAGGGGATGATCGAGGAAGTGGTCGCGACAGCCAAAGAGCAGGACTATGCCGTGCCCGCCTTTATCGAAGCTCTCGTCACCCATGAGGGGTTTCGCAGGAAGCGCTAGAGACTGATCCGAATCCATTTGGACAACGACCTGGAGCGCCGCAGCAGAGCACACTGATCATACGGAAATGACACAGAAACTCCGATCCATTCTTGCTACGGCAGTAGCATCGTTCACTCTGCCCTTGATAGGTCAGGCAGAGTCTCTGCCGCCACTCAAAGACGGGAAGTCACCCCAAACGGTGGAAGAAGCCTGGGCGGGCTTTGACCCGAAAGCAGAACCGCTCGATATCGAGATCATCAAGGAGTGGGAAGAAGACGGAGTCGTGATTCGTGCGGTTCGCTACCGGATTGGAATCTTCAAGGGGCAGAAGTCGTGGATGGGCGCGCTCTACGGTTTTCCCAAAGGTGCCAAAGACCTTCCTGGGATTGTCCAGATTCATGGCGGAGGCGGCATGGCCAACTCGCAGTTCTGCATCGACAATGCGAAGCGCGGTTATGCTACGATTTCGCTGAGCTGGCGTGCAGATGAGCGCTACCTCAAGGTATACGAACTCCCTGAGACGGCGCAGACGGATTGGGCTGCGGTAGAAGGACGACAGGTGAAGGAATCTCGCGGGATTGAGCCGAGTGACGACAAGCGTTACGACCCCGTTCCCTCGGCGCGCAACAGTGGTTATTTTCTACGAGCCCTGGCTGCGCGCCGCGCGCTGACCTTTCTGGAGGAGCAGCCGGAAGTAGATGGAAGCCGATTGGGCGTGGATGGCTTTTCCATGGGCGGTGTGATCACGCTGATGACGGCGGCGATGGACGATCGTGTCAAAGCGGCTGTGCCGTGGTGGGCGCCACCCCTCGACTTGGACGGCGAATTGAAAAGCCATACCGCCAGTCCGAATGCCTTCGCGGAGCTAATCAAAGGCCCCATGCTATTCATGGCCCCTTCGAATGACTTTCACGGAAAAGTGGAAGATGTGGCCTGGATGATCAATCACATCCCGAGCGACGAGGTGCGGATCTCGCGCGCCATTCATCTGAACCACAAGAACGATGCGCAATCCATGGCCGCAAGAGAGCTCTGGTTGGACTCGAAATTGAAAGATGGTCATTCCTTTCCTGGGCAGCCTGACCTCCAAGTCGATCTGAACACAGAGGACGGTCGCCCGAAGATTTTGGTCCAACCGGATTCCTCCATGCCAACCGCTTACGTCGATATCTTCTACACCCGCGATGCGAAGCAATCGGAGTACGCCACCAACCGGACCCGATACTGGCAATATGCCAAGCCAAAGCAGGAGGGAGAGAAATTCAGTGCGAGTCTCGATCTCTTCGACATCGATGAACCCTTGTGGGTGTTTGCCAATGTTCACTATGAACTGAAGGATTCCGGAGCGGCCCGGGCGCTGACGCTGGCAAGTGACACTTTCACTGTGACGACTCGCCTGATCATGCTCTCCACTGAGGATCTCGCGAAGGCTGGAATCAAAAAGAACAGTACAACGAGCTCGGTGATCGAGCCTTTCGATTCCGATTGGGAGAAGGAATGGATTGTTACCGACCGACGATGGACATCCTGGAAACTCAATCACCAGCGCGTGCCAATGCCTGAATATGGCAAACTGGTGCTGGAGGTTCAAAGCGATGAATCCAACCATCTCACCGTTGAGGTTGGTGACTACCGCGGAGTATTCCCACTCAAGGGAGACGAGCATTCCCAGAAGATCGAAATTGATCCCTTTGAACTGAAAGAGAAGAAAACAAAAGCTAGCCTGCTGAGCTGGATTGCTCTACCGCGTCCGATGATCACACTCGCGACCAGTCGGGGCAAACCGGAGCCGTCGTTCAAGAAGTTGACCTGGGAAATGATCTCAAAAGCGGAATTCCTTTCGAAGCGTCCGTTTCAACTGGGTGAAGCCGAGAAAACCGATGGCAAAGTGATGCTTTCCTTCGAGCAGGCTGATTTCGTAAATGGAAGACACGACCCCGACGGAAATTCGGTAAAAGTCGATGACTCCATTGTCGGCATCGACGTCAAAAACGGCCTGCAGGTTCATTCTCAGGGAGTGAGCGAAGTGACCTATTTTCTGAATGGGAAGTTTTCGACGTTCTCAGCCACCCTGATTCCCTGCTACCAGGCTTCGGCCGTCTTCGAAGTCCATGCCGATGGCAAGAAAGTCTTTGAATCCAGCATCTTCCGCGGTAAGACCCCGCCAAAAGACATCGAAGTCGATGTCACCAGCACCCAGATGCTCAAGCTGGTCATTTCCGAAGGGGGAAATGGCTGGGGCGGCGACTGGGTCATGTGGGGTAAGGCATCGCTGCAATGAGATGGTAGCTGCGAAGTCCGGCCTTTTTTCCACGAATCCGTAGAGATTTTGAATCCCGAGATGGATTTGAGATATTGTGTTTTCTGATGACTATCGGAGTTTGTTGGATGTCTTTGAGTCGAGGGAATTTTCTGCAGAGCAGTCTGTTGGGTGTAGCGCTGATCGCCGCTGGCCTCACGGGCATTTCTGCCGAACCCTCGGCAGAAATGCCTGATCGTCACAAAGAAATCGTCGCTCGCTATTGCCTTGACTGCCATGATTAGGACACGACGAAGGGGCAAGTTGATCTCGAAGACCTCTCGTTTGATCTTGGTTCCGATGTCCAGGCCGCGGAGCGTTGGCAGGAGGTGCTGAATGCGATCAACGCCGGTGATATGCCGCCTCCCAAGAAGCCGCAATTGAGTGCCGAGGAAAAGACGGAGTTCCTCGCCGATCTGTCCGAAACACTGGTCATTGCCCGAAGAATTCATGCGGACACCGGCGGCGAAATCAAAATGCGCAGGCTCAATCAGCGGGAGTATGCCAATACCATGGAAGTTCTCCTCGGAGTGCGACCGGTTGTCGATGGGCTTCCCGATGACCGGGCTGGCAGTGGCTTTGATACCGCGGGCGCATCCCTCTACTTTTCCAGCAGTCAGTTCGAACAGTATGTTGTTATTGCCCGCGAGTCCCTGGAGCAGGCTCTAGGACAAGATGACGCGATTCCGGAACAGACCGTTCGACTGGAGGCGGAGCGCGGTGGACTCAGTAGGGAAGCGTATCAGAACCGTCTTGATACCTATCGGGACGAAGCGGAACGTTCCAAACGATTCAATTCAGATCCGAATGCATCGTTCGAAGAACACGGATTCAAATCGGCTCTCCGTGCACGACTGGCGGGAAAGACGGCAGGCCGGATGATTCCTGTTCTTGAAAGTTATGTTCAACGTCCCGAAGTTGAGCATGGAACCCTCATGTGGGCGATTCTGGGGCAGGGCGCTTTCAAATTGGGGACACCCAGAATCGAACCTAAACCTCAGGAGAAATATACCATCCGTGTGCGGGCCGCGGCTTATCCCGATGTTCCTTCTCGCTTTCACTATATCGAGTTTATCGCCTCCAACCCCGTCGAGAAAACGGTTCGAGTTCTCGGCTGGCGCAAGGTGAAGGCATCCGTCGAAGAACCGGAAATCATTGAATTTCCGGCCACAGCTGTGGTCGGTGAACCGACCGCCTTCTTTATCCGAAATCGGAGTCATCCAAAAGGCTCGAAAAATGACGGCGCCATCTATCGAGCCAAGGGGATGCTGCATACTCCACCCGGCATCTGGGTCGACTGGATCGAGATGGAGAGATCTGGTCGTCCGAACGGTCCGACTGCGGAAGCTACTGATATATTTTTCCCACGATCGGAAGACCAGGATGAAAGAAGCTACGCTCGCGAAGTGATCAAACGGTTTGCTACCCGCGCTTTCCGGACGGTTGAGCCCACTGATGATTATCTCGATAAACTGGTCCAACGATTTGAGGCGAATCGCGGCAAAGGTCAGGGGCTGCACGAATCCCTTCTGCAACCCTTGTCGATCGTGCTGGCTTCACCCAGCTTTCTTTACATGGTCGAATCCACAGGGAATGAACGCCTCACGGACCCAGAGCTTGCGGTGCGACTCTCCTACTTTCTTTGGAGCGCGCCACCCGATACGAAGCTGCGATCTGTCGCAAACGAGGGGAAACTTTCCGATCCGGAAGAACTCAGGAGGCAAACCTCCCGTCTTCTATCCGATCAGCGTGCCGACCGATTTGTCAGCGACTTCGCCTACCAATGGCTCGGGATGGAACGGCTCGGAATGTTTCCTTTCAACACCCTGCTTTACCCGGAGATCGACAACGCGGTGATGGAAAATTCGCGCGAAGAAATCTATCAGATGATCCGCCATAATCTCAATGAGAAACGACCGCTCAAGCATTTGCTCAAATCCGACTACGTTTTGACCAATGACATCATGGCCGATTACTATGGGATGGATCCGGTGGAAGGCCACGAATTCACGAAGGTATCTCTCCCTTCGAACTCGCCACGCGGCGGCCTGCTCAGCACAGCCGCTGTATTGGCAATGGGCTCGGATGGAACCCGTTCATCCCCGGTCGAACGAGGCGTGTGGGTGCTGCGCCACATCTTGAATGACCCGCCGCCACCGGCACCCCCGAACGTTCCCCAGCTGGATCGCATCGAAAACGTTTTTCAGCCCGCCAGAGACAAAGTCAAAGCCCATCAGGAAGCGGCGCAGTGTACCAATTGTCATCGCAAGATTGATCCGATCGGATACGGCATGGAGAACTTCGATGCTGCGGGGTTGTGGCGTGTTGAAGAAGTGATTAGTGCGCGCGTCGGAAAGAGAACGAAGACCGAAGCCTTCCCCATCGATCCGAGCGGAGAGTTCGCCACCGGCGCGAAATTTGAGGATTTCGGCGGACTTCGCGATATCGTGGCTGACCATGTCGATGACTTTGCGCGAAACTTTGCCGAGGCGATCATCGCCTACGGTCTGGGGCGCCCTTATGGTTTTACAGATCATGAGCTGGCTGAAGAACTCATCGAAAAGTCGAAACCCAGCGAATACGCCCTGGATCAATTTATCCACGCCCTCATTCAGACGGAAACCTTTCAGAGCAAATAGGTAAATACTCATGAGCAAAAATTCTTTCAATCGCCGCCAATTCCTTGCCAGTAGCCGGGCGCTGATACCGTTGCCCTTCCTTGAGTCTTTTATGTCCGGGCCGACAGCTGCAGCGGCTGTTGCTTCCGAGCCAGCCAAACGCATGGTCTTTCTCGGCATGGGCTTCGGCGTGACCCAGAGCACTTGGTTTCCGGATGTGAATTCCGTAGGCACTGACTACACATTGCCAGAAGGATTGAAGCCGCTCGCTCGCCACAAAGGTGATTTCTCCGTCATTCAGAATCTCTACCACCAGTATTCCCGAGGTGGTCATTCCGGGAGTACCTTCTGGCTGACGGGAGCCAATCAATACGGTGTGCCGGGGAAGAGTTTCCATAACACAGTGTCGGTGGATCAGGTAGCTGCCGCGCAATTCGGATTGAAGACTCGCTTCTCCTCACTGCAACTATCCGGGAAGAAACTCGAAGGAGCCGGGTCAGGTCATGGCCCCGGACTTTCGCTGGCCTGGGATCATAGTGGCAAACCGATGCCGGCCTACGAATCGGCCAACGCCACCTTTCATAAACTGTTTTCCAACGACAACTCACCACTGGAAGAGCAAAAAGCGCGGATGGCGGAAGAACGAAGTGTGCTTGATACCGTGCTCGCTGATGCCCGTGCCGTTCGCCGCAGAACCAATCAATCCGATCACGAAAAGTTGGATGAGTACCTCGAGTCCATTCGCGACATCGAGAGACGGATCACCAAAGAAGAAGGTTGGCTGGGGGTTCCCCGAATCCAACCCGACAAGCCCGTGAAGGAACCGGGAGATTCGCTGAACGGGATTGAGGAAATCCGCGTGATGTATGATTTGATGGCCGCTGCACTGCAAGTCGATGCCACCCGGGTGATTACCTACCGGATGCCGGCCGATACCCTGCTACAGAGTTTGGGAGCCAGCGAGACCGCGCACCTGACGAGCCACTACTCCGAGCGCGGTGGCGAGCGCAAAACGATTTCCCAAAAGCGGGATCGACAGCACAGCATCATGCTGGCTGAATTTTTCGACAAACTGAAAGCCTCGACCGAACCAGACGGAACGACAATTTTCGACAACTCAACGATCACTTTCGGTAGTAACATCAACTCCATGCATACGCTGATCAATTGCCCCACTCTCGTTGCCGGAGGCGGCTCAGGCATCAGGCAGGGGCAGCATTTGGTGATGAAGAATTCCAGAACCCCACTGTGTAACCTCTGGCTCACCCTGCTCCAGGGGTCGGGTATTCAGGCGGATTCCTTTGGAGATTCCACCGGGCCGATCGAAGGACTGTTTGGGTAAAATTCTATCCCTGGTTTCCGACGCCGGTCAAAAAGTCGTGCGCTTCGATTGTCGTGAAACGCGAAATCATCACTTCGCCCGAAATACCTCACTCAGCACAGCCTCCTCGATGAGGTCTTGAAATCGATAACCTGCCTCCGGTTCCCTCTCCACAAGCCCATCAACCACGCGTTGATCTCCGACTGACAGCTTTCGTCCCGCGCCGTATTCGAGCAGTTTCGTGGCGAGGCAGCGCGTAAAGGTTTCACGATTTTTGAGGAGGTGCTGCTTGATCGAATGCACCCCACTCAAGGCTGTGCCATCCGGCATCACTGCATTCGGGTCGATCTTCTCCTTGCCGGGGTAGCTGGTTCTCCAACCACCAATGGCATCGTAGTTTTCCATCGCGAGTCCGAGTGGATCGATGTCGCGGTGACACTTGGCGCAGGTCTCCAGTTGAGTGTGCGCTTTCAGCACTTCACGCACATTTGTCGCCTCGCTGGTGTCGATGTCGAGCGCGGGAACATCTTTCGGCGGGGGAGGGGGGTGTTGGCCAAACAGATTTTCCAAAACCCAAACGCCGCGCAAAATCGGGGACGACTCCACCCCGTCGCCCGTAACGGTCAGGACGCCGGGGAGCCCTAGCACGCCACCACGGCCGCGAACATGTTCCGGAAGGACGCTGGTCGATTCCGCCCAGCTGACGCGCTCCGGCTCTGGCCAAACCAGACTTTGGCGCTGACGCGACGCCACGGCTCCGAGGCTTTTGTCTTTCGTGGGTTTCATCCCCCAGACGATCTGCATCGCGGTGTTGGCGTAGGTGAAATCGGAATCGATGAACGAGCTGATCGGCAGGTTCTCGCGAAGAACCGCCTCAAAAAACATTTCCGTCGAGCGGACAAATCCGTAGCGCACGTTGTCATCCCATTGATAGCGGTTATCACAGACGTTGATGGCTTTCACGGTTCGGTTTCCCAACCATTGGCCGCTGAAATGCTTCACAAACTGGTTCGCCCGCGGGTCAGCAAGGAGACGACGGGTCTGCGCGGCCAAAGTTCCGGGTTCACTCAGCTTCCCTGCGGCGGCGAGATCGAGCAGTTCCTGGTCAGGCATCGTGCTCCACAAAAAATAGGAAAGCCGGGAGGCCAGGGCGAAGTCGCTGAGCTGGTCGGCATCCTCCGCCTCGCGATAGAGGAATTCTGGCGAGCAGAGAATCCGCCGAATCGCGTAATGCCAGGCGAACTCCGGATTCTCAACTTGCGCGCCATGCTGCAAAACGGCAGCGATAAGTTTATCGGATTCTCCATCGGTCAGGGGGCGCCGAAAAGCACGGCTCGCAACTGGAAGAAGCTTCGATTCCAACTCTGCGCGGTCGAGTTTCGGCGGCCAGGTTTCGAAAAATCGGGTGATGCGGGGCAATACGGCAACGGGGCCATTCAGCTTCATTTCGCGAAGCTCCACCGTCGGCTCTTCGCGCTTTTTCAGCCGTGCCAACTCACGGTTCACCTCGCTCCGATTTTGGTCCGATACGCTGTAGGCATCGTTCGGAAGCCGGTTGGCGCAATAAACGTGGAACGTCTCGCCCGCCTCGAGTGGAAGCTCACACTTCACCCAGCCTGGATCGCCAGACGGAATCTCGACCTCCGCTACGAGAGTCGCACGGTCCACCCGGTAGCGCTTCGGCAGTTGCTCCTCCGTGGGATCGAAGGCGTAAAAACTCAAGCGCAGCGGCTTCCCATCCGCCCCCAGTTCCGCCTGAGCGTTCGCCAGTAGTTGAACCCGGTAGACCCCCGAAGCAGGTGCCACGAACTGGCTATCCCAGAGCGCCCCGACCCAGCCGGAATGATTGAACCCGGTGAACTTGAGAAATTCCTGATTCGGTCCAAACCAACGTCGAGTCTCGTCACCGCCAATCGTCTTGGCAGTGAGGTGCGATTGGTAGGTCGGCGGATTCGGCAGCGGAACGAAACGGTCCGCGATATCCGTTGCGGTTTCATGGTACGCCTCCATCACTGCAGGCGACAAAAAGAGCCCCGCAGACATCGTATCGAACTCCTCATGGGTCGCATCGTCCGGGAACGACAGCGGCAGATCGATCCTCCGGAATCCAAAGAGATCGCGCACCGTGTTGAGATACTCGATTCGATTCAAGCGCCGCACCGGAGTGCCGCCCACCTTGGCGGATTGGTCGGCCTTGGAAAAACCAACGCTCAACGCATCGAGAAACGCAGCTCGCGTCTCTGCGCTCGGCTGTTCGCTGGCCTTTTTCGTCGGCATGTCCCCATCGGCCACGTAGTCATAGACCAGGTCCCACTGCTCTCGCGCATGGGTATCGCTGAGCTTCCACGGCAGCATGTCGATGCGGAAATCTCCCTTCTGCACTTCCGCGCTGTGACACTCGATGCAGAACTCCCGGGCAAAAGTGGCAACCTGTTCGGGAGTTTTAGCTCGCACCACGGCACAAAGCCACAAAGGGCACAGAATCGCGCAGACGTCGACTGGCTTCAAAGCAGCGCTCCGTTGAGATTCGATTGACTCGTCGCGAAGGATTCCATCTCGAACCCTAACCTTTGCAGAACGGTGACATAGAGGTCACACGCCATTTCGTTTTTGTGCTCCTCTTTTTCTCCGCAGGAAAGATGGCGCTGGTGACGGAATCCGCCGCCGCCCACGAACAGCGGAAAATCCACCCGGCGGTGTTTCGAGGCATCCGCCATCGCGCTGCCGATCAGCAAAGTAGTGTTGTCGAGCATGTTCGAACCGTCCACGTCCCGGGTCTCGTTGAGCGCCTTCATAAACCTTGCCGCGCCGCCCATGTGCGCCGCCTCGATCGCGACGAGGTCGTCGACCTTCTGTTTCTTGTTCCCGTGGTGGGACAAGTTGTGATAGCCAGCGGACATCAGCTTGTCTCCCAGCATCAACGCTCCATCGGCGAGCGGAATGGTGAGGGAAAATACGCGGCAGGCGTCATTCTTGATCGCCAGCGCCATCAAATCCCACATCAGATCCTCGTTCTGAATCATCATCGAGTGCGCAATCGTCTCTTCCTCCGGCAGCGAGAACGCTGAGTCGGGATCTGGAAATGGCTTGTCGAGCCAATCCCGGCGGCGGGCCAGTTTTTGCTCCACGTCACGCACGCTGTTGAAATATTCCTCCAGCTTCTCGCGATCTTCTGCCCCTACGCGACCGCTGAGCGACTTTGCATCACCCGTCACCTCATCCAAAAGGCTGCGGCCGGATTCCAGCAAATACTGTTGCCGTTCCATGTCGGTGGCCTTGCCCCCGAAGACCTTGGCAAACATGACGCTGGGCCGCAAAATCGGCGGAAGGGGGATTCCATATTGGTTCAGCGACATCGGTGCGTTGAAACGCTGCTCACCAGCGCAGAGCTGGAGAGATTCATAACGTGCGTCCGCTCCCAACTTGGGCGCCACCAGCTGGTCGAGCGAAATGCTCTTCAGAACCTGCCCGGTGAACAGGGTGTAGACCAGTTCGTGGCCGTTGCCAGTTGGTCCTTTGTGGTCCAAACCGGAAATCGTGGTGAGCTTGTCACCCACGCCAGCCTGGTCGAAGGGCTGGATGAGTCGGGCACCGGGTTTGTCCGCGAAAAAGTCCGGTTTGTACCAACCGAGCTGGGTGCCAGCGGTAACCAGGCGTTTTGGGGCCGTTTTCGGTTCGGCAGCATGCGAAAGCGAGGTCAGCATAGGCAACGCAAGCGCGCCCTGCAAGAAGCGGCGACGGTCAGTGGTTCGGGGGCGTTTCATTCAGGGAATCAAGGGAAGTAATTGTTACGGCCAGGAAATCGCCTTTTCAACCCCGGCGCTTTGACGGTTCGCTCCTGTCCCGCGACCGTTGGAGCAGACTATTTGCCTCCGTTCTACTCCGGCTTCGCCACCGGTGCCCTCTGGTCGGTTGTCACCGCGCATGGCCCTGGGCAGGAGGGGGCAACCCTGTTGAATCATCGACCAGACCCTGTTGATTCGTCAGATTGATTGCAGACCTCAGTTTTTCGCCCACGAATCCGGTGAGCGAATCGAATCTCGAAGTGGATTTATAATATGGTTTTTTCTGCTGATTACCGGAGTCTCGGAAGACTCGGTTGAGCAGAACTTTTTTGATACCGCAGAAAAACAGACGATCGTGATCAGCTTCAAACTGAAAAAGAGACAATCCAAACCATGTTTTATAACGCCCTGAAATCCTGCCTTGTCGCTTTGATCCTGCTTTGCGGGAGTTTTTCCAATGCAGCCGAGCGCCCGAACATCATCTTCATCTTCGCCGACGATTGGGGTTGGGAAGATCTCAGTTGCCATGATCATCCGTTTGTGAAAACGCCGAACATTGATCGCCTTGCCAAAGAAGGCGCAGAGTTCACTCGCTTCACGGTGGCCAGCCCGGTGTGCTCCCCGAGCCGCACGGCTGTGATGACCGGCCATTTTTCTTCCCGATATCTCATCGATGGTCATTTTGCCTGGGCCGATAGCAATGAGAAACGAAACATGCCCGATTGGCTCGACACCAATGCACCTAGCTTGCCTCGTATTCTCCAGGGAGCCGGATACCGGACCGCCCACTACGGGAAGTGGCATCTCTCCAACGAGATGATTCCGGACAGCCCCTCAGTGATGGAATACGGCTACGACGACTACGGCGCTTTCAACTGCTCCGGCGAGCAGATGCCGTACGACAAGGATGTCGTTCGATCGATTGCCTTCATCAGAAAAGCGGTGGAGGAGGAGAAACCCTTCTTCATCAATCTCTGGCTGCACGAGCCACACACGCCTTTCCACGTCCTGCCCAAGTATCGCCAGATGTTTCCTCATCTGACGAACGACGGGGAGAATATCTATGCGGCGACGTTGGCATACGCCGATGAGCGGGTAGGGCAGTTGCTCGACTTTCTTGACGAGAACGATCTGGCCAAAGATACCCTCGTAATCTTCAGCTCGGACAATGGCCCGGCCCGGAGTCGAACTGAGATCGAGATTCCCAAGATGACTTACGATCCGGCCACGGGGATGGGCTTCGGCATTGGAGCCGCCAAGGGAACCACCGGCGGCCGCAAGGGCTACAAGGGATCGCTTCATGAAGGCGGGATCAATGTCCCGTTTCTCGTCCGCTGGCCCGGCAAAGTCGAGGCGGGTGCGGTCGACGATCAGAGCTTCATTACCGCGGTGGATTTGCTTCCCACGTTCTGCAGCCTGGCCGGTGCAGAGCTGCCGGAGGGCTATGTCTCCGATGGCCTCGACTATTCGGAAGTGCTTCTCGGAAAACCGGCATCGACCCGTGAAAAACCGTTCTTCTCCCGTTACAATGCCGGCGCTCCCAACAGCGAACACTGGGCATCACTCACCGCCATCTCCGGGGGCTACAAGTATCTCGCAAACCCGAAACAGGATCGGGTGGAACTTTATTATCTCGTCGAAGATCCCCTGGAAAAGACCGACCTCGCGGCTGAGAAACCCGAAGTCGTGGCGAAAATCAAGGCCGAGGTCGATGAGTGGCTCGCCTCGCTTCCTGACGATCACCCTGAAGGTGTCTTCTCCTCTCTCCGCAACGACCCGGAAGCTTTGGCGAAAAGCAAGGAACCGTATCGGCGGTATAAGTAAGCCTACTTTGTTTGATTCGCGCCATTCGCGGCCATTCTTTACCATTCGCGTTGAATGACCTGCTTTTTTTGACGCGAATGGAAAAGAATTTACTCGAATGACGCGAATGACTTCTCAATAAGAAATCCGAAAACATGAAAATCTTCCCGTTACTCTGTTTGGGGGCCGCTGTTTTGCTGTTCCCGTCTCGTGGTCAAACCGAAGAAACCCGTCCACCCAACTTCGTCGTCGTGTTCGTCGACGATCTCGGTTACGCCGACATCGGCTGCTTCGGTTCGCCGGATATCAAAACACCCCGACTGGATGCTCTCGCGAAGGAAGGGATGCGCTTCACTCACTTTTACGCGCAGCACATTTGCGGTCCTTCGCGAGCGGCCTTGATGACTGGATCACATCCGCTGCGAGTGGCCGAGCCGGGCAACGTCAAAGAGGTTCATCCGATACTGCATGACAAGGAAATCACGGTTGCCGAGGTCTTGAAAACAAAAGGCTATGCGACTGGATGCTTTGGTAAATGGGACCTGGCCCGGCATAGTCAGAAAAACTTCATCCCGAAATTGATGCCGAATCACCAGGGGTTCGACTATTTCTACGGAACCCCTTCGAGCAATGACAGCTACGTCGATATCTATCGCAATGAGACCCGGATCAAGGAAAAGGCGGACATGTCGATGCTGACAAAGAACCATACCGATGAGGTCATTCAGTTCATCGAGAAGCATCACGAGCAACCTTTCTTTGCCTACATCCCATACTCCATGGTCCATACCCGTCTCGATGCGTCACCCGATTTCAAAGGCAAGTCGCCGCGTGGGCTCTACGGGGACTGTGTCGAGGAAATCGATTTCAACTGCGGCCGCATTATCGACGCCTTGAAAAAGCACGACCTTGTCGAGAACACCTACTTCCTTTTCACCAGTGACAACGGTCCCTGGTTGATCAAAAACAAAGGCAAGGTGGACGGTCATCGTCCGGCCGACCATGGAGGTTCGGCAGGCCCACTGCGCAGCGGCAAGGTCTCGACCTGGGAAGGCGGTGTCCGAGTTCCGACGATTCTCTGGGCACCCGATCGTGTGCCAGCGGGAACGACCTGCGACAAGATTGCTGGGACCATCGACATCCTGCCGACCTTTGCGGCGATGGCAGGAGCCGAAGCTCCCACGGACCGCGTTCTCGACGGAATCGATATCCGCCATCTCTTCCAAGGCGACTTTGAAGAGGCGGATGAAGATCGATACTTTCGCTATTACTTCATCAACACCCTGCAAGCCGTTCGACAGGGGAAGTGGAAACTGCATCTGCCTCGCCCAGCCAATCCTCCATGGTTGGGGCATTTCTCCAGAAACCCCCACATCGCCGCAGAAGACTGGGCCGGATTTGAAGAGCCGTTCCTGGTCGACCTTGAGGCCGATCCCGGAGAGACCAAGAGTGTCGCCGCGGAACATCCCGAAGTGGTCGCGCAACTTCTGGAGCTCGCCGAAGAAGCCCGCGCCGACATCGGCGACTACAATCGCGTTGGCGAGAACATGCGCTTTTTCGACCCGATGGATGAACGCCCGGAAAAGCCGGTCTTCACCAACCTGGTTCGCAAACCGAAGCCGAAGCCCAAGAAGAAAGCGGCAGCGAAATAGAGGAATCACGAATTGGCTCGAAGCAATCTTAAAGGGAAAATGGCAACCTCGTAAGATTCGCGAATCTCGCGAATGAATTGAAAGCTCGCCTGCACAAATCTGAACCATATTACGAAATGAAATTCCTAACAAGGTTATCCCTGATCTTCGCACTGGCTGGCTGCTGCATGGACACTGCCTGGGCGGAGAAGAAGGAAATCCTGATCATTCGAGGCGCGTCGACCCACGGAAAAGACTCGCACAACAACAACGAAGTCGGACAACTCATCCAAGACAAGCTGGAGAAGTCGAAATACGCCGAGCAGTTCGACATCGAAACGACTATCAATTATCCCAAAGACTTGTCGCTCGTAGAGAACGCCGACCTCATCATCATCTCCAGCGATGGGGGCGGGAAGCATGCCCTGGCCAACAAACAGGATCCCACCAAATACACCAAGCATCTCGATGGTGTTCTGAAGAAGAACAAGACCGGACTCATTGTCATCCACTGGGCGACGGATGCTCCGTCCGCGGGGATGGGGCAGCTTCATGCGGAGAACTCCGGGATGATGATGGACTGGATTGGTGCGGTCTACTATTGGGTCGATCGAGCGAAGAGTCCGAAGAGTTCCTGGACCTGGAAGTTTCCCGTGCTCGATCTGAAAGTCGACAAGACCCACCCGATCTCGAATGGAGTCCCGGAGACCTTTCGGTTGCAGGACGAATACTACTTCAACTTCTTTACCGACGCGAAAGGCAGGAATCCGGGTTCCGATCAGGTCACCTTTCTCCACACGGCTCATGCTCCGAGTCATCGAAGTGATATGGACAACCAGCAGAACTGGCGCGACCAGGCGGTTTATTGGTCATTTGACAGGAAGGATGGCGGTCGCTCGGTGGCGATGACTTCGGCGCATTTCTATCACACCTGGGCGAATCCTCACTTTTTCCAGTCTTTCGCGAACAGTATCTTCTGGACCCTGAACCTAGAGGTTCCGGAAGAGGGGGCCGCGATCGCCACACCGACCTTGGAAGAGCTCCTTTCCTACGGCGATACCGCCTTCTACAAGATGGCCCGGCACTTCAAGTAGAACCGGAGGTGGGATGAAAGCGGGCGCGGTTCTCCTCGCGCGGTCACGCAGAACCTGACGCGGCTCATCGAAAGCGGGGTCTCTTTCACGCAGGCGTACAAGAAGGGAATGGAAGACGGCACGATGCAGAAGCCGCCTCAAGACTTCAGGTGTCTTCTCAAAGAGCGAGAACGGAAGCCTGATATTCTCCCGCGAAGGCGAGAAGCGAACCTGTTACGTGATCGATGTAGCGGAGCAGGTGCCTCCCTACCTCGACAGGAAGGTCCAGGTCGTCGCCAACCTGAAGCCAAGCAAGGACGGCAAGGCGGTGCCGATGGTCTACCTGATCTCGATCAAGCTTTAGGTAGCTGCCGAGCGGTTCGATTGAATCAAGTCGGGTCGATCATATTCGGGCCTATTGGGGGCTCCTTCTGATCTAGGGTGCGTTCGAAAATTCAATAAATGGCTTGTACTAACGTTAGGGTAAGTTAAAATACGGAATGCCAGAAATCCGCATCCACAAAGAAGATCTACGAGTAGCCAAAGAGCTAAAAAAATGGTCCTACCGGGTTTTGAGTGGCAAAGGCGTGAGAGGCCACGTTATC
>JARGNI010000050.1 GCA_029213195.1 Verrucomicrobiales bacterium | reverse complement strand
CCCCAAGGATAACGTGGCCTCTCACGCCTTTGCCACTCAAAACCCGGTAGGACCGGTAAAGTAGGTCTTGTTCGTGAGTTCGGCCCCCATCGCTTTGGCAATGCCGAAATCGATGATCTTGGGAATCGGCTCGTTGTTGTTCACCGTCACGATCACATTGGAAGGCTTGATATCCCTGTGAATCACCCCTTTCTGATGGGCGTGTTGAATCCCCTGGCAGACCTGGTAAAAAAGCTCCAGTCGATCCTCGATGGCTAGATGGTTGCGATCGCAAAATTCAGTGATGGGATGGCCGCGAACCAATTCCATCACGAAATAAGGACGGCCATTTTCCATCATCCCGGCATCGATCACTCGTGAGACATTGTGATGATCCATCAAGGCCAATGCCTGCCGTTCGGCATCAAATCGGGCCAGCACCTCACGGCTGTCCATCCCCGGCTTGATGATCTTGATCGCGACCTTTTGCTTCAACGGCTCTCTTCGCTCCGCCACGTAAACCTGTCCCATTCCCCCTTCCCCGATGGGTTCGAGGATCCGGTAGGGACCGATCCGTTCCGGTGGAGCCCCCGCCAAAGAAGACTCTGCAGGAAGGGTGACCCCCATCGGACAGGAAGAGGCGCTATCCCCATCCTGACTTGCTACCGTAGGGGTATCATCGGAACTCAGGAGACACTTGGGACACAATCCTCCGGGGGCAGGTTCAGGGATCACCATCCCGCAATTCGGGCAACGCTCTCTTTCGGCCGGTGTTTCCATGGAAATGATCGAAGACACCGCCCCCCCCCACGTCGACAGAGCCTTATCTGACGGCGAAAAGGAAAATCCAGAGCAAAGGATAGCGGTCCCGAATCTTCTTATGCTATTTGAGCCAAGCCTCGGTCTCATGTCAAGCCCGCCCCGTCACGTCTTCCCACCTCAGCAAGCACATATCAAGATCCCAAAGCAATTCGACCGACTCATCGCCAAGAACCATCCGATGGGAAATCCACCTGCTTGCTTCGGAGAGAATTTTACGTTTTAACACGATCGCGGAAGTAACTATTCTTTCAAAAAGGGTAAGAAAGGAGCAGGGCACATTTTTTGCTTCCCTGCCAACTCAATTTGTTACCTGCCCTCTCGACCATTCTACGATGAACAATTCTTTTTTGTTCGACACCCTTGCCTATTCGTCCCCCGTTCCGAGCCACCTTTCGGCGCAGCGGGTTCATTCCCCGATGGACCCCATTCGGGATTTCATGGAAGCCCTTGCAGACTGTCTCCGCGCCGACTCCTGGCTCACCGCCTCTGTCTCGCTGGAAAATGGGGATCGCATGCCTCGGAATGTGCTCGCTTCGTTTCCCGAATCGGCAGAGCAGCAGAACACTTCCAGCGTGCTTTCAGATTACACCGAACTCTTTTGTGATGCCCTTCTCGCAGAGACGGAGGAAAGAGCATCCTGGGAGCGAAACCACTTGGAGCGAAGTCGTTACTTCACTACCTATGAAGTTCTCGAGGAGCCGACCAATACCCTGCTCGCCTACCATGCGACAGCCGAAGGCATGCTCAGGGGAGCCGCCTTCTTTTCCTCTTCTCCGTTCTCCTCGGAAAACCTGCACGCCTTCCGGGTTCTTTTCGATTCGGTGGCAGTGAGTGAAGGGAAAAAAGGGATCCTCATCCGGGGCTAGGCTTGCCAACTCCCATTCCCTCGCAGCCCTGCTTCTTTTGCCGGATGGGGCGCCCTCTTCCCTGCAGGATTCAGGGAATCAGTCTGGTCAACGCTCTCTCGTCGAAATGAACGATCTTCTGTTCCTCCGTAGTTTCGGCTTCACAACCTAGCCGCAGCCACCTGCCCACTCAGAACAGTCGCGCCAGGAAAAATAGACCGAGGACAGGAAACCTTGCCGGTGCTCTTGCGATCTCCACGGAAAAAGTTTTTCTTCCTCTTCGCTAACACCCTTGCTATAATTTCCATAATTTAATTGAAAGGAGAAGTATGGGATTTTTCTTCATCGCGATCATTTCCAGTCTCGCTGGTTGGATTGGCTGGTGGATCGGAGACTTTTTCGGAATCGCAGTCGCGATTTTCCTGAGCATGATCTTCAGCGTGATCGGCCTTCACTATGGGGCCAAGTGGAACCGCGAATATTTTTCGTAAAGCGAAGAAGCTCTCTTCGCGAGAAGGTCGCTGCGTAGCTCTCAGCCTTGGCAATACCGCGCGAGAATCTCGCGCATCTTTTCTTCCTGCTTCTCGATGCTCTCACAGAGGGCAAACTGAACCCGTGCCCGGTTCAAATTCTGTGTTTCGTAGGTCGTTTTGAAATAGACATCCCCCGCGAGATAGTCCGCAAAAAAGCGCAAACCGAGTTCGAAGGTGATCAGCCGAATCGAGTCGAAGAGGTACTTCCGATCGTTCTCGCTGAGAAATGCGCGTGCTTCGTCGAGGTAGCCTTTGACGAGAGCTTCGAAGAGATCGAGATCGAGGAATACCTCGCTGAGATCCGAGGTTTCCTCGCCGCCGGGATTGCAGGAACTCCGAACGGCATCCCCGAAATCATAGTGGATCAGACCCGGTTTCACGGTATCGAGATCGACGATACAGGTGCCTTTTCCGGTGAGGGTATCGATCATCACATTCGTGATCTTGGGATCCCCGTGAATGGGTCGATGACACAACTCCCCCCGCTCGCAGGCTGACTCGAGGACATCGGCAAAATCTCTTCTCAAATCGACAAAGCGGTGGAGTCTTCGGGCCTCGGAGGACGACTCGAGGCATTTCTTCGCAATCTTCCCGCTCAAACACGAATCATACTGCGCCAGGTAACCGGGGGTGATGTGAAACCCGGGCAGGGTATCGGCCAATTCCTCGATCGGGAAATCGGAAATAATCCTCTGGAAATGCCCGAGGACGGCTCCGGCTTCGGCGGCGTGAGCAGGTTCGGAGACGCGGTCGTAATTCGTCGTGCTGGCGATGAGCGAGAGCGCGCGCCAATATTCCCCCTCCGAATCGACCACGAAGTCATCCCCGTTTTTCGCCGAGATCACCCTCGGAAGCTGCCAGATTCGATCGGCCTCGTCGGCTTCATCCCGAATCCGAGCGTGAGCATGATCGGTCACCGCTTTCATATTCGCCATGACCGCGACTGGATCCTTGAAGACGACCCGGTTGATTCGTTGCAGGATGTATTGCTCCTCGGAGAAAGTCGTACGCAGGATCACCCGATAGGTATCGTTGACGTTACCCGTCCCGATGGGCTGGAGGGCGGCAAGACGCCCGGGCACGTCAAACTCGGTGGCTATTTCTTCTGCGATCATGTCGAGGAAAGCATCTCCTCCCCCGGGAATCGATGCGGACGGACATACCGACCGAATCCTGGGCGTTTGTCAACCCCTTGCGTCGAGGTCGGAGAAGATCGATTCAGGCGAGCAGCTTCTTCACGACATGGCCGTGGACATCGGTGAGACGGAAGTCCCGGCCCTGGTAGCGAAAGGTCAGTCTCTCGTGATTGAGCCCCAGGAGATGCAGGATCGTGGCATGCAGATCGTGGATATGAACCCCATCCTCGACGACATTGAATCCCAACTCGTCTGTTTCCCCGATCGTGATTCCGGGACGAATGCCCCCGCCCGCCATCCACATCGTGAAGGCCTGCGGATGATGATCGCGTCCGAGACTCCGCCCGAGAGCGGCGCTGGCTTCGACCATCGGAGTGCGCCCGAACTCTCCCCCCCAGATCACGAGCGTGTCTTCGAGCAATCCTCGTGACTTGAGATCCTTGACGAGTGCTGCCGAGGCCTGGTCCACCGTTCTCGCCTGCGAGGTGACCCCTTTCTCGACCTGGGAATGGTGATCCCAACCCGAATGATAGAGTTGCACAAACCGGGATCCGCGCTCGATGAGACGACGGGCGAGGAGACAGTTGTTTGCGTAGGAAGCCTTTCCATCTCCCGGTTTCGCTCCGTAGAGATCGAGGGTCGCCTGGGATTCCTCTGAAAAATCCATCAGCTCCGGCGCCGCCGACTGCATTCGCCAAGCCATCTCGTAAGCATCGATTCGAGTCTGGATCTCGGGATCGCCCACCGTTCCCAGCTCTCTCTCATTCATCGCTCGGATCAAGTCGAGGGATTCACGCTGGGCCCGATCATCGTAGCCGGCAGGATTGGAGACATGGAGAATAGGATCTCCCGATTCGCGAAACGGGACGCCGGCATGACTGCCTGGAAGAAAGCCAGAGCTCCACATTGCCGCCCCCCCACTGAGACTTCCTCCACTCTTGAGAACCACGAACGAGGGCAAATCATCGGCGGCACTTCCAATTCCGTAGCTCAACCACGACCCGATGGCAGGTCGCCCCGGCAGGGCATGCCCCGTATTCTGGAAAATCTGGGCTGGAGCATGATTGAACTGATCCGTGTGCATCGATTTCACGATCGCAATCTCGTCGGCAATCGATCCAAGGTGAGGGAGCCGATCGGAAAGCTCGGCACCACATTCGCCATACTTCGCAAAGGGAAAACAGGGAGCAAGGACGGCCGCATCGGGCTGAATGAAAGCATAGCGCTGGCCATCGATCACCGAGGGCGGGATAGGCTTTCCGCTCAATTCCTGGAGCTTTGGCTTATTTTCGAAGAGTTCCAGCTGACTGGGGCCGCCGGCCATAAAGAGGAAAATGACGCGCTTGGCCTTCGGTGGGAAATGGGTATCCCGAGGAGCCAGGGGATTTCCGACTCCGGCCTGCAACCGCGAAAATCCTCCCGCGAGGGCTGCGGAAAGACCGATCTTGCCCAGTCCGAATCCACAATCCTGGAAAAAATGGCGGCGGGTGCGTGTTCTCAAAAATTCGTTCATGACATTCATCCTCTCGTGATGGCTTCGTTCAGGTTCATGAGAACCCGGGCGACCATTTTCCAGGCGGCCTTTTCCGGGTTGGGGTGCTTTTCCTGGTCACCAAGAATCGTCGCCGGATCCAGCTCGCCAGAGGCGATTCGAGCCATCTGCTGTTCGTAGTAATTCTTGATCCGCTGTTTCTCTTCATTCGTCGGAGGCCGGGAAAGAATCCGCAGGAAGAGTTCCGTAATCCGATCCGCTGCATCAACAGGGTCAGGTCCGTCGCTCAACCCTGTTGAGTCTCCCCCCAGCCGATTGCCCAAGGCTGCCGCGGCTTCTCCGAACATGGGATCATTGAGAAGAGTCAATGCCTGCAGCGGGGTATTGCTGCGGTCCCGCCGCGGCAGGCAGCTTTCGCCGGTCGGCCCATCAAAGGTGAGGTAGGAGGCGAAGGGAGCAGTGCGTTTGGCGAAAGTGTAGAGGCTACGGCGATATCGATCTTCCCCATTCGAGACCTTCCACGAAGTCCGGCCATAGGCAATCTCGGTCACGCTGGCAGGCTGGGGTGGAAACACCCCCGGACCGCCCAGCTTCGTGGAAAGCAGACCCGAGGACTGCAAGGCCGCATCCCGGATCATTTCCCCCGTGAGCCGGAATCGGGGACCTCGGGCAAGAAACCGATTGTCGGGATCCTGCTCCAGTTGCAGCGAGGAGATGGCACTGTCCCGTCGATAAGCGGCACTGGAAACGATCTGCCGGTGGAGCGCCTTCAGCGACCATCCGTTCTCGACAAAACTCACGGCAAGCCAATCGAGCAACTCGGGATGAGTCGGCAATTCGGACTGGTAGCCGAAGTCGCCGGAGGTCTTCACGATCCCGGTTCCGAAAAAGGCCCGCCAGGCTCGGTTCACCGCGACTCGGGCCCCGAGGGGATTTTTCTCGCTCACGAGCCAGTGCGCCAGGCCGAGACGATTCCGGGGTTGCTCCGCCGCGATGGGATCGAAGACCGCCGGGGTCGCCGGCACGACCTGCTCTCGAGCGCTGAGATACTCACCCCGATGATGCAGAAAAGTCGGTCGCGGATTCTCCACGGGACGCTCCCGAAACACGAGCGTCGTCGGAAAGGAAGGAAGCTTCTTCTCCAGATCGGAAACCTTTTTCTGAAAGTCGGCGAAGTCTTCGGCAGTTCGCAGATAGGCCTGCTCCTTCTCTTCCCGATTCGCTTTCCGAAAATCAGGAAACAGAAATCCCGAAGCCTTCACTTCGCCGGCATCCGTCGTCACTGAAACTCGGAACCGTCCCAACGCAGCGACAAAGTGCCGCTCGAAGAGCAATTCCATTTCCAGTTTTCCCGAAGCCGAGACCGGAGTCTTCAAATTGATAACGAGCTCGTTTCGTTTTCCTTCCTGGGTCGCGGTCGACCATCCCGTGGAGCCTTCCCCGTCATACACGTTGGGTCCTTCTGCCTTCCCTGATCCGATTGCAATTTTTCCAAAACTGACCGTGGCATCGCGAAACTCGAGGAGCTTGCCCCCAGCCGTCGCGGAAACCTCGCTGAGAAAGAAGTCGCCCTTGCGACCCTCGTAGTAGGCGGTCCCGGGTCCTCCTGCCGGAAGTCGCTCGTCGGGAAGCGCCTCGATACGGATCGCCGTGATCTTTCCGTCGGAGCCGACCTCTCCGAGATCGAAGACCAGGTCAAACACGTCCCGTTTCGTGAAATCCCCACTCGCGAAAATCGACTTGTCATCCTGCCGTTGCAAGAGGGGCAGATTGGTTTTCATCGCCTTGGGATCGAGCGGAATCCAGTTTGCCGACCTCGCTTCTTCCTCTCTGATCCAACGGGCAAACTTGGCGGGATCGATAGAGTCCCTCGCCGCTTTCTCGAGCTCTGCGATCTGTGCCTGGATCGGTTTCCGACGCGCAGCGATGGCTTCATCGGGGACCGCGATTTCCAGCTCATCGGCATTGTTGAGCAGCGCCATGAGGGAGAAGTAATCCGTGTGAGTGATGGGATCGAACTTGTGGGTGTGACATTGGGCACAGCCGGTCGTCAGCCCCATCCAGACCGAACCCGTCGTGGCGACGCGGTCGACCATGGCATGATATCGGAACTCGAGAGGATCGATTCCGCCCTCCTCGTTGAGCATCGTGTTGCGATGAAACCCGGTGGCGATGAGTTGGTCCATCGTCGGATTTTCCAGCATGTCTCCGGCAAGCTGCTCGATCGTGAATTGATCATAGGGCATGTCCTCGTTGAGCGCCCGGACAACCCAGTCCCGATAGGGCCAGATCGAGCGGGGACGATCTTTCTCATAGCCATTCGTATCGGCATAGCGAGCCAGATCGAGCCAGTCCCGAGCCCAGCGCTCGCCATAGGAGGGTGAGGCGAGAAACTCGTCGACCAGGTTCTCCCAGGCTTCTTTCGCATTCTGCTGATGCGCGGTGACAAAACCATGAATCTCCTCCGGGGTAGGCGGAAGTCCCCTCAGATCAAAGGAGAGACGTCGGATCAAGGTGTAGGGATCGGCTTCCCCGTTGACCTCGAGATTTCTCTCCTGGATCGCCCGATCGAGAAATCGATCCACCGGATGGTCGGCTTTTCCGACCGGCACCTCCGGCTTGACGGGCTTTTCGAAAGCCCAGTGTTTCTCATACTTGGCTCCCTGGTTGATCCAGCGTCGCATCAACTCGATCTCGTCCGGTGAGAATCTCGGCTTGTTGGCCTTCGGAGGAGGCATCACATCGTCAGGATCGTCGGATAGGATCCGGGCAACGACCTCACTGGCATCGGCATTCCCGGGCACGATCGCCTGGTAGCCACCGAGATCTCTCGTCGACTCGGCAAAAGAATGGAGTCCCAGGTCGGCTTCCTTGGTTTCCTCGTCGAAACCGTGACACTTGAAACAGCGATCGCTGAGAAGGGGGCGGATGTCTCGGGAGAAGCTGACCTCTTCCTCCGCGTTTCCCCGCAACAGGAAGGCGAAGAGGATACAGGCGCTTAGAAAAACTCTCATCACTGGCAAGGATACACGCGAAGCAAGGCCGCTGTCGCATCAGAGAAAGGGCGTATTCGGGTGATCCCGACTCCGACTCGGCGTCCTGGAGATTCTAGATCCCGGCTCCAGCCATGCGATCCCCTTCATCGTAACGAATGAGGTCTTCGATGCTGGTATCGCGGAGCTTGTCGTTGATCGCATTCTCTGCCTCGGTCAGACAGAAGGAGATCCCGTCGGCCCCGTCGAATCGAGGGTAGTCCTCTGGATCGATCAGCTGAACGAGCTCCCCATCGACCGCCTCGATAACCTCGGCGACCGAGATCAGCCGGCTCTCTCGATTGAGACGATAGCCGCCCCCTACCCCGCGCTTGCTTCGCAGGATCCCGGCTCGTTTCAGGACGAGTAGGATTTGCTCGAGAAACTTAATCGGGATCTTTCCCGCTTCCGCCAACTCCTGCGCCTGCATCGAACGATCGGGCCCAAGAGACCCGAGGAGCGTAACGGCTCGGATGGCGTAGTCGGCTTTCCGGGAAAATTGCATGGTCGTTCAGGGTGGGCGCCGATCCTAGGGCTCGTAGTTGAAGAGCTCTGCCATCGAAAATGTCCGTTCACGAGCGGAATCCCGAAGGGCTTGTTCGAGGGCATTCTTGATCTTGTTCTGCAGATTCGATGAGATTCGTCTTCCTTTCCTCGCTTTCTGAACCTGCTTGTGGGTCAGTTGCTCGGTGCTGGTGGTGACGAGATCTCGATTCGAGAGTGAGAACTCGTTCATCCATCGATCAAGAGGTTGCGGGCCAAACTCTCGTTGGATCTCTTCTCCTGGTTTTGAGTCCATCTGCGTAAAACTTCGGAAGAGTGCGCAATTTGGAGTTTGCCCTCTTTCTACATTTCGCTAACCGTTGCCCCTGCCTATGACAACCCGAATTTTGCTCACCACCACGAGTTATCAAGACACTCCCGGGCCTCATCACGAGTTGCTGGAGTCCCAGGGATTCGAAATCGTGAGAGCCCGTGGGCCACTTCCGGAAGAAGAGATGCTCGATCTAGCGGGTGAGTTCGACGCCTTTCTCTGTGGCGACGACGCCATCACCGCTGCCGTCATCGACAAGTCCCTGCCCCGGCTCAAGGTCATCAGCAAATACGGAATTGGACTCGACAAGATCGATGTCGCTCACGCGACCGAAAATCGGCTCCCTGTCCTGAATACCCCAGGGGTCAATCACACCACCGTCGCCGAGCACACTTTCGGACTCCTCCTGGGACTGTCCAAGAAAATCCAGGCCAACGCCAACGATGTCACGAACGGAATGTGGCAGGCAGGTTGGAAAAAGCCTGTCGGACACGAGATCCTCGGAAAGACCATGGGTATTCTCGGTCTTGGAAGAATCGGGAAAGAGGTCGCCACCCGCGCGAAGGCATTCGGAATGTCGGTGATCGCTTTCGATCCCTACTTCGATGAAGAGTTTGCGAAAGCCCACGACGTCACCCGATGTGCAACGATGGACGAAGTGCTGCTCGGAGCCGACGTCGTCAGCCTGCACTGCTTCCTCGATGAGAACACCCGCGGCATGATCAACGCGGAGAAGATCGCGGAAATGAGGGAAGACGTGATTGTCCTGAACTGTGCCCGCGGTGAGCTCGTCGAGACCGCTGATGTCGCCGCCGCGCTCGCCAGCGGGAAGATCGGAGGCTATGGCGCCGATGTCCTCGATGAAGAACCTCCCGCTGCAGATCATCCGCTCTTTTCCGCGCCCAACTGCATCATCACGAGCCACATCGCCTCGCGAACCTACGAAAGCGTCGAGCGACAGGCTCTCCGGGCGACCCACAACATGATCAACTATCTCAACGGAGATTCGGACTACATCCAGGCCAATTCCTTTTCCTAACGTCACACCACCGTATTCAAGCTCATGGCACTCACCATCAAACCCGCTTCCGAAGTCGCTTTC
Organism: Verrucomicrobiales bacterium; assembly: GCA_029213195.1. Taxonomy (GTDB): domain Bacteria; phylum Verrucomicrobiota; class Verrucomicrobiia; order Verrucomicrobiales; family DEV007; genus Arctic95D-9. The sequence goes on along the minus strand of JARGNI010000050.1, from coordinate 26,625 downwards.
GATTGTATCTCACTCGGCGAAGTCATGCTCCGGCTCGATCCCGGAGAAGGCCGCATCCACACGGCTCGGAATTTTGCCGCCTGGGAGGGTGGCGGAGAATACAACGTCACTCGCGGACTCCGTCGTTGCTTTGGACTGCGCACCGCTTGCGTAACCGCCTTTGCCGACAATCCGGTCGGTCGTCTCATCGAGGACTTCATGCTCCAGGGAGGTGTCGATACGCAGTTCCTGGTCTGGCGAGACTATGATGGGATCGGACGGGAAGTTCGCAATGGACTCAACTTCACGGAGCGCGGATTCGGAATCCGGGGCGCCGTCGGCTGCCCCGATCGTGCCAACACCGCCGCCAGCCAGCTGAAACCCGGGGATGTCGACTGGGATGACATTTTCGGAAATCATGGTGCTCGCTGGTTTCACACCGGTGGCATCTTTGCCGCGCTCAGCGAAACTGCCGCCGAGTTCACCATCGAAGCCTGCAAGGCCGCCCAGAAACACGGCACGATCGTCAGCTACGACCTGAACTATCGCCCGTCCCTTTGGAAAGCGATTGGCGGTCAGGCCAAGGCCCAGGAAGTGAATCGAGAAATTGCTCAATACGTCGATGTCATGATCGGCAACGAGGAGGACTTCACCGCCTCCCTCGGCTTCGAGGTGGAAGGAGTCGACGAAAATATCCGGGGAATCGACGTCTCCAACTTCAAGAAGATGATCGAAACCGCCGTGAAAGAGTTCCCCAATTTCAAAGCCACCGCCACTACGCTCCGCGAGGTCCACACCGCGACGGTCAACGATTGGGGAGCGATCTGCTGGCACGATGGAAAATTTTTCGAAGCCACTCCTTATCCCGAGTTGGAAATTCTCGACCGGGTCGGGGGAGGTGACAGTTTCGCGTCGGGATTCGCCTACGGCTTCCTCGCTCACAACGATCCCGCCAAAGCGATCAACTATGGGGCGGCACACGGCGCTCTCGCCATGACGACTCCGGGAGACACCACGATGGCCTCTCTCGCCGAAGTCGAAAAGGTCGTCAGCGGCGGCGGTGCTCGCGTCGTTCGCTGATTCCCACTTTATTCTTCGGGAGCTCCGGAAGGATTCTTCGCCGTCGCCCCTTCCCTCTTCACCGGAGGAAATTGCTCGGGCAGAATTTCCGAGAGAACATCGTAGACCCCTTCCTTCTCAAGCGGGAGAAGGGACTCGTCTTTCTCGTGAAGAGTCTTGAGTATCTCGACCACACGAGGATGACGCTCCGCATTGGCGACGAGAGACTCGTAGGCAAACAGGGGCAGCATCTTGTAGTAGGGCATGTATCCATTCGGAATGGCCACCCCACCTGGATCGTAGGGAGCATCGACAAAGCGAAAACAGAGGACAAGGCGTCGAATCGCATTGGCCGATCCAGTTGCGTAGTAGAACCCCCAAAGCATGTGGAGGGTCGGCTCGGCATCGAGGGGCATCTCGAGAATTTTCTCGGTTTCCGTCTTCTGCTTGTCGTATCGCTCGCCAAACTGTTCCCGCAGGATTTCATCGGCCTCCGTGGTTCGTGAAAACAGCATCGCAGTATTGATGACCTGCTTGTGACTGGGCTCCAGCCCTCGCAAAGCCTGATCCCATTCGGCAAGACGATCCCGATTCGCCCGGATGACCTGGCTGAGAAAAGCGATCAGGGCGGGTCGTGCGTCTGGATTGTCCAGGGTGCCGTCTTCCGCCCATGCCTTGACCTCCTTCACAAACCGATCGGGAGAAGGATCTTTGTAATAATTCTCGAGCCAATCTTCGGCGATTTCCTCCTCCGTCGGTGCTTGAGACACCGTTTCCTGGGCCAGCCCCAGGGACGAGAAGAAGAAACAAAGGACGAAAAAGATCGAGATTCGAGAGGTCATTCCGGGCATTTCACATCAAATACGTCCAAAATACCAGCCGGAACCCTCAGTTTCCGCTTGAATTCTCCTCAGAACGGATAGATTACCCGCCCTATGGCGAAGAAGAGTTGGATTTCCAGAAACAAGCGCAAAGCACGTACGGTTAAGAAGTACGCGAACCTCCGTGCAAAGCTGAAAGCAGAGAAAGACTATGAAGGTCTGACGATGCTTCCTCGTGACGCCAGCCCGACTCGTGTCGTCAATCGCTGCGAAGTGACCGGTCGACGCCGCGGATACCTCCGCCGTTTCAAGATGTCCCGGATTACCTTCCGCGAATTGGCCTCTCACGGGATGATCCCCGGGGTGACCAAGTCCAGCTGGTAGCCCTTACCCTCTCTGGTCGCCCAGACTTGGAAACGGAACCTCGAACGGTTCCGTTTTTTTGTACCCAGTGCTTCCCGCGGATTCGAGTTTGCAAAGGAATCTGTTCGCGGGGATATTTTCCCATGCCACTCTACGAGTACATCAGCGCCGATCCCGAGCAGGGTTGTCGTATTTGCAAGAAGGGTCTTGAAATCCGGAGACCCGTGACTCGGCCTCCGATGGAGACTTGCCCACTTTGCAAAAGCCCCGTCAAGAAGCTGATCTCCCGCGGGGTCACCTCTCCCAAAATCGCGAAACCCCTCTCGGTGTCCGATGCCAAGAACGCCGGCTTCACCGTCCTCGAAAAAAGGGACGAAGGCACCTACGAAAAACTGTAGGTCCCGAGGTTCAGTCCTTACCGCTTGGGATTGACTTCCGGCTTCCTCATCCTCACACTGAGGAATGGAGGGAACAATCCTTGTTGTCGATGATTCAGAGGTCAACCTCCTCGTGTCTCGAACGAAATTGGAGGAAGTCGGCTTCCGCATCGAAACGGTCACGGATGGCGAAGCCGCTCTGAGTGCCCTCGCCCTGGATGGGCAATCCCTCGAGGACACGTACGATGCCGTCCTCCTCGATATCATGATGCCGGGGATCGATGGATACGAAGTCCTCGAACGCATTCGCAAACGCAGAAGCCCGATTGAGCTGCCTGTAATCATTACGACGGCGAAGGACCGCACCGTCGACGTCCTGCGAGCTTTGTCGCTCGGTGCCAACGACTATGTCACCAAGCCACTCAATCTTTCCGTACTCGTCGCCCGGCTCGAAACCCACCTCCGGCTTCGAAAAGCCCATCGCGAACTCAAGGAGGCCCAGAAAGCACTCATGAGCGCGGCTCGTATCGAGTCGGTGGGTTTTCTCGCAGCCGGAGTGGCCCACGAGATCCGCAATCCTCTCGGCCGGATCCAAATGTCGGTTGGGGGACTCCGAGGGATCCTCGAGCAATTGCCCGAGGAGTCGCAGGAAACGGCCAATCTCATCATCGATACCCTCGAAGAGTCCGTCGAGTCAGCCGATGTGATCATACGCAGTCTCATGCAGGCCGCGAATCAGCAACAGCTTCAACTTCAACCGGTCGATCTGAGTGGCTGGATCTCCGAACTGGGCAAAGGATTGGATCAAAAATGCCGTGGTGCCAATGTACAGCTGAAAATCAAAGCCGAAGCAGGGACTCGAAAAACTCTCCTCGCGATCGCCGAGTTCCGACAGGTTGTAGATTCGTTGGTCGACAATGCCCTGCAATCTCTCCAGGGATCTCCTGACACCGACCGGAAGATCACCCTGGAAACCTCCGAGACCACCCTCGAGAATGACCTGGTCCATCCGGGTGGACGATCCGGCAATCGAATGCGAAAGGGAGAGGTCGTTTCCGTGCTGAGCATCCGAGACAACGGCTCGGGAATCGACCACCGACACCTGGAATCCATTTTTGACCCTTTCTTTTCGACCCGGTCGACCGGGACCGGCACAGGACTGGGACTGACCATCGTCCGCAAGATCATCGAACTCCACAAGGGAGAGATTTCGATCACCAACCGAAACGACCCGAAGACCGGAGTCCACGTAAAAATCTATTTGAAAACCGAAGGAGGCCTGAAGACCCAGGTCTAGATCTGACCAGAGATTTTCTGCTGGATGCAGGTCATCAACTGATCGGGAGGTGTTGTCTTGGGTAGCATGACATTCCCTCCACTCCGAACATAGGGATCCTCGGAATTGTCCTCCTGGGATACCATGGAGGTGAGAAAGATCACGGGGACTCTCCCCAGCATCGAATCTGCTGAAAGCATCGCGTGCACGTCACCGCCATCGAGATGCGGCATCACGATGTCGAGAAGAATCAAATCAGGCTTCTGCTCCCTCGCGCTCTGCAAGGCCTGTCGGCTATCGGATTCGCAGGCCACCTCGAATTCCCCCTTGCTCTCGAGGAAAAGCTTCGTCATCGAAGCAAAACCTTTGTCATCGTCGATGATCAGTATTTGGGATGCTTTCATAGGGAGAGGATATCAGACTGGAACAAAAAAGTGAATTCTCGTGATCAAACCGACGGGATTCGCTGCATTGGCCACTCGAATCAGGGCTCCGTGCAGCTCCACAATATGAAAAACCACGGATAGACCGAGACCGGCACCCTTGCCTTTTGGTTTCGTGGTAAAAAAAGGCTCGAAGACCTGAGCCAGTCGGTCTTCCGGGATCCCGGGCCCATGATCTCGAATTTCGAGAGTCACGACCTCCCCGGCACCGCGTTTTTCCACCCAGCGCTTCAACCCAGCCGAATTTCGTGCGGTCTCGTGTCGCTCGGAACGGATACAGATTCGCAACTCGCTCCCACCCCCTTCCTGCATCGCCTGAATCGAATTCCGCACCAGGTTCATGACGACCTGTTGCATCTTCGAGTTATCGAGAAGCACCCGGGACAAATCCTGCGGCAACTCGGAAACCACGTCGACTTTCGCACTTTGAATCTCATAATTCAGGAACTCGAGCGAACGAGTCACGACTTCCCGCAAATCAGAGGGTGCCAGTTGGACGGAGTCGTCGCGGGCAAAGTCCACCATTCCTCCAATGATTCCCACGGCTCGATTCGAGGCGGCCTGGACCGAATCACAAACCTTTTTGAGAGTTTCGGTGTCCCCGGATTCGATTTCGGACTTCAGGAAGGCGACTCCCATCTGGATGATCGCGAGAGGGTTTTTCACTTCGTGAGCCACGCCGGCCGCAATCCTGCCTAGAGATTCCAGTTTCTCCGCCTGGATCAATTGCGACTGCAACTCGTTCCGCTCTTTGAGTATGCGATCCCGCTCCACCGCCGAAAAGAGGGACCGAGCCAATACTTCCGGCGTGTGAGCAAAATCCTTGAGGAGATAGTCCTGGGCACCTTTCTCGACCAGACCGATCGCCACATTGGGATCTCCTTCTCCACTCAAGATGACAATGGGAATATCACCGGCATGGAGCTGGATCTGGTCAAAACTCTCCGAGTCTCTTGAATCAGGAAGATTGAGATCGAGAAGAATGACGTCGAACTCGAAATCCGGCCCTTCCTTCCTCAGCGCCGCTTTTGCTTCCTTGATCGAAGTCACCGAAGTCAACTGGAAGAGTTTGCCCCCGTTGGGGTTGAGCTGTTCTTCCACAATCCTCACCCACGCAGGATCATCCTCGACGTAGAGAGCGGATAGAGTCTTCCGCCCCGTCTTCGATCTTCCCAGCGAAGCCGGCAAGATCGGACCCGTCGCAGTGTATGTTTGCTCTCCCTCCACAATCCTCCCAATTTGCATTAAACGCACCAAGAGCCCGATCGATTGATCTCTCGACCGCCACTTCGTAATCCGCATTTCTGCCAGGAGGATGGTCCGAAACTACATAAATCCGACAGGTCAGTCAATCTTCGAATTCCACAGAAACCCTAACAGAACATCATCTCCTCCTTGAATGGATCCACTACGGAGAAGCGGCTCTCCATCCAGCATGCGGCGAAAGACAGTCGAGTCCAACGGGGACTCGACTGATACGAATAGTCTACTCTTCCAACGTCTTGGGGGTCAATAACTCGACCAGAAATCCAGCCCCCCACTCCACTTCTCCCCAGAACTCGACATCGATCTCGAATCGGGCGACGGCGAGTGTCGGAAAGGAGGAAACGGACGAAGCCGTATCGAGGAGACTGGCCGCCTCATGCATCCCTGGATTGTGCCCGACCAGAAGAACACAATCTTCCGATTCGTCGAGTCCCTGAATGACCCGGAGAATCAAAGACGGAGCCGCAAGGTAGAGATCGGAAAAAGATCGCAAGCGCTCCCCCTCCATTCCGAATTCCCCCGCCAATCCTTCGGCAGTGGTGAGGGCCCGGTTGGCCGTGCTGCTGACAATCAGGTCAGGCTTGACGCCCCTTTGGGCCAAAGCCTGCCCCATCCGTGGGACATCGCGCTCCCCTCTCTCATTCAGCGGACGATCATGATCGGAAAGACCACTCAAATCCCAACTCGACTTGGCATGTCTCGCCAGTAGCAGATGTTTCATGGCTTATTGATGGTGGAAATGCAGATCCTTGTCCACGCCATTCCATGCTCTTGACAGTCGACTTCAGTCTTCCAAATTTGCAGAGTCATTTTCTCCCTGCCATGAAAGCATCCTCGATCTCCACCTGCCTCGCCCTTCTTTTTCTCGCCAGCCCTCTCCTTGGAGAAAACTGGCCGAACTGGCGTGGGCCGTATTTCAACGGGTCGTCCCAGGAAAAGAACTATCCTGCCGTCTTTTCCAAGACCGATGGCGTCGCCTGGCAGAGCAAGCTTCCAGGCGAAGGAGCCTCGACTCCCATCGTCTGGGAGGACTCCGTATTCCTGACCTCGATCGACGAGTCCAAGAAGGGAATCGTGGGGATCTGCATCGATGCGAAGACCGGAGAGATTCGCTGGTCCAAGAAGTTCGGCGAAGGAATGCGTCACGATGAACGGAGCACCTTTTCCGGGAGCTCGCCCGTCACTGATGGCGAGACCGTCTTTTTCTTCAGTGGTGCAGGGGATCTCGCCGCCTACGACTTTGCAGGCAATCAACTCTGGCATCGCAACATCGAAGACGACTACGGCGAGTTCGCATTCCAGTGGACCTTCTCAAGTTCTCCTCAACTCCATGAAGGAACGCTCTACTTGCAGGTGTTGCAGAGAGACGAACCCGTCAACGGTCGCGGAGCCAAGGAGAGCGGAATCGAATCCTATCTCCTCGCGATGGATCCGAAGACAGGCAAGACAAAGTGGACCCACATTCGTCCCTCCGATGCCGTGAAGGAATCGCTCGAAGCCTTTTCCACCCCGATTCCCATTCTTCACAATGGTCGCCCCGAGCTCGTGATTTCCGGTGGTGATTGCCTCACTGGGCACGACCTCGAAACCGGCGAAGAACTCTGGCGTTGGGGAACCTACAACCCTGAGAAAATCGGGCACTGGCGCCTTGTTCCTTCTCCCGTCTACGGGCAGGGCACGCTCCTCGTCTGTGCACCGAAGGGAGCCCCGATCTATGCGATCGAAGCCGGAAAGAATGGAAACGTCCCCGACACCTCCCTGCTCTGGACGAGCGAAGGAAAGGAAGTCACGGCAGACGTGCCAACACCTCTCTTCTACGACGGATACTTCTACGTTCTCAACGGTCGAAACAAGTTCCTCTCCTGTATCCATCCGACGAGTGGAAAGGTTCTCTGGAGCAAAGCAATCGACGGAAAGGTCAAACTCGAAGCCTCCCCTACCGGAGTGGACGGAAAGATCTATGTCATGAGCCACCTCGGAGAGATCTTCGTCATCAGTGCCGGAATGGAAGGAGGAGAATTGCTGCACTCGACGACCTTTGGCGAGAGCCAGAGCGTCAACATTCGCGCCTCCATCGTGCCCGCCAATGGGACGCTCTACATCCGGACGGATGACGTTCTCTACGCCGTGAGAAAATAGAGAGGCCGTCTTCCTGGTCCTACAGGGTCGCAAGCCAGCCTGCGACCTTGTCTCTCATCCTCCGCATCGACCATTCGGTCGTGTAGTCTTCGAGTCGATCCATTTCGACCCAGGCCAGATCGTGGGATTCTTCCGTGACGACGTAGTCTTCGTCGCCCCGGTTTTGAAAGAGAAACCGCACGTCGTAATGAAAGTGAGCTGGCTCGGTTTTTCTTGCCGGGATACCGTGGATATCGAGATCAAAGATCTCTTCCGAAACAGGTTCGAGCCCCGATAGGGCCGTCTCTTCGAGGCACTCCTTCATCGCGACGGAAAGAACATCGTTCTCCCCGTCCGCGTGCCCCCCGGGCTGCAACCAGAGATCAAGTTTGCGATGGTGCGTGAGAAGGGTCCGAGTGCCGCTTGAATCCACGATCCAACCAGACCCCGTAATATGTCCCTCCTCCAGTGTTCGTTCGAAACAATCCGGATTGCGGCGAACGAAATCCGTGAACTGATCCACCCGATCGCGTTCGTCCGGAAATCGATCGCGATAGGTAGCGAGGAGGGAAAGCAATGGGTTCTGAATCATAAAGAAATCAAGAATCGGAGTTCAGCGAGACCGGTGCCGGGACAGCCAACGCTCGCGATCCTGTTCCGCCCTTTCCCATTCATCCCGTAGCTGGAAGGAAGATAGGGCAGATCCACCGGCACCGATCACGATGTCCTGCTCGGCCCGGTCATCGGTAGCCACTTCGATATCGAACTCCGGAAGATACTTCAGAGCGAGCCGTTCGATGATGTCATCTGCCGTGTGGGAGGAACTGGAATAGAAGATCTGGATGCCCTCTGCGGAACGTTCATCAGAGGTCACCGCACCACGCCCGTCGAAAACAATGACGATTCTCTTCCCGGTAAAGCTCTGGTAGTCCCCCATCCGACGAATCAACTCGGAATGAGCCGTGCCCCTTTTCCTCTGGTGGAGTTCCAAAAGGTCCGGCCAGGCGTGGATGATGTTGTTACCATCCACCAACAAAAATGACGGCCGTGATTGACTCACTGAGGCCGCCATTTCTCAACCAGATCAGGTTCCAGATTTCCTCTGGAATCCCGACTGCCGGGTTAATCTTCTTTTTCTTCGTCAGCCTTGGGAGCCGCTTTCTTGGTCGCTGCCTTTTTCTTGGCTGTCTTCTTGGTGGCTGCCTTTTTCTTGGCTGCAGCCTTCTTCTTGGCGGTCTTCTTCTTGGGAGCTTCTGCGGCCTCCGTTGCTTCAACTACCTCCTCGTCGGCAGGAGCTTCCTTCTCGACCTTGGCAGGTGCCTTCGCCTTCTTCTTCGAGCTCTTGCCCAGGGCAATCTGCGCCTTCACCGCCTCTTTCTTGCGCTTCATATAGCTCAGACGGCGGCGTCGCTTTTCTACCTTATTGTGCTGCTTACCCATAGTAGTTTTCTCTCGATTTTCCGAGGGGCGGCAATTAAGGGGTAAAAGAGGCATGCCGCAAGTGGAAATCCACGACGGGGAATCATTCACTTTTGCCCCACTCTCAAGCGATATCCATACTCTCGAATGGTTTCGATGTGTTCACCCGGAGAATTTTCGATAATCTTTCGAAGCTGAGTGACGAATCGGTCGATGCTCCGAAAGGTCACTTGGGAATGGAGACCCCAGACTTCCCGCATGATCTGCTCCCGGCTGAGAGCCTTCCCGCGATTCTGCAGAAAGAAATCGAGAAGGTCATACTCCTTGGGAGACAGCGGCACGGTTTCCCCATCTTCCCGACGAAGTTTCCGAGCATCGCGATCGAAGGAGAAGGACCCGATTGCAGGGTTTTCGAACGAAGTCGACTCGTTGGAAACCGAGCGTCGCAGGATCGCTTCGATCCTCGCAATGAGCTCCCGGATCCGAAAAGGCTTCACCACGTAGTCGTCTCCTCCGAGGCCCAGACCGAGCAGAACGTCCGGTTCTTCCGCTTTTGCGGTGAGGAACAGGATCGGAGCCTGGAATCCCTCCTGGCGAAGATATCGACAGACTTCGTACCCGTTCACCTTTGGAAGCATCACATCCAGGACCACAAGATCGGGGGATCCTTGAATGGCACGATCAATGGCCACCTCTCCATCCTCGGCTACATCGACGAGAAATCCATGGTGCCGGAAATTATCGGAGATGCCTCGCAGCAGAGCTGGGTCGTCTTCGACCACGAGGATACGGTAGGGCGAACTCATTCAAGACCTCCTTCCGACAGGGGCAAAGAAAACTCGAAACACGACCCTCTTGCCTGGCCGTCGATGAGCTTGAGTCCCCCTTTCACCAACTGGGCGAATTGTCGACAAATCGTTAGGCCCAGTCCCATCCCGCTCCGGGTTTCCGTGAGTTCTGCATCGCTCCGATAGTACTTCCGGAAAATGGCTCTTCGCTCCCTCCTCTCGACTCCCGGTCCATCGTCACGCACCTGCACCCGGGCCATACCTCCGTCTGTGGAAACGGAGACTTCTCCTCGGGGAGGACTCCCGCCATATTTCAGGACATTGGTGAATAAATTGGAGAGAACCACTTTGGCCGCCTGGGGATCAGTCGCAACCTCGATCGCTGGATCACAACTCCAAGTCAGTTGCCCACCTGCGGCGGAAAAACGCGGCTCCATCAGGAGAACCTGCTCCTCGATGAGGTTCGCCAGTCGGCAGGAAACGGGACGGTTACGCACCTGCCCGCGCTCGAGGCGACTGAAAGTCAGAAACTGGTCAGCGAGTTCAGCAAGACGATCATTCTCGCGAGAAACCAAGGCGAGATAGTCCGCCGTCTCCGTTTCATCCAGATTTCCCGAAGCCAGGGTATCGATGAGAAGACCCGATGCGGAAATCGGAGTCTTCAGTTCATGCGAAACGGTTGCGAGAAGATCACCACGCAACTCGTCGACGCGCAGTTGTCGGTGCACCGCAAACCAGACGATGCCACCGACGACGACCACGCCCATACAAATGAAGACCGCATGCCATAGCGCTTCCTCCTTTTGCTCGATCACGTGAGGCTGAAAGCGGGGAATCGAGTCGATCGCAACCGTCCAGCCAGCAAGACCACCCTCGCCTATGGTATGGATCGCTGCTTCTTCTCCGAGAAACGCGGACTCCTCGGCAAGTTCGGGAGCAAAGGAGATCAGTTCGATCTCCTCCCCGAAAACCTGTCGCAGATAGTCCACGAGAGCCTCGGGATCTGATTCCTTGTGCATCGCAGAATACCGCTCCGACAGTTGAATCAGTTGCTGACGATACATGGAGGATAGTTCGGTGGCAGCAGCTTCGCGATCACCGAGGGCACTCTGCCTCATCACCTGGACCAGCATCGCGGTGGGAAGAAGCGGCAGAAGTGCCAGGAGCACGATCATCCAGCGCACATGACGCTGACTCAGCCAGAGACCCTTCTTCATGGACGAATCCTACCAAATCCATCAGGGGCAAGAAAGGGAGGAATCGAATGATCCATGAGATGGCGATCTATCTCCATGCTCAGGAATCATCGGCTTCGAGGAGCTCCACGGTATCGCCCATATAGCTGACATCGAGAGCGTTCTCCTCAGGATATCCTTCCCGGGGAATGTATCTTTCGGAGTCGTCGCCCTGGAGACGAATGACTTCGGCACTCCCTCCAACAAAGGCGACGAGTGCTTTGCGCCCCTCCCAGCAGCCACCTTTCTGTCCGACCTCTCTCACATAGGTTCCCGTCCCGTTGGTTCCATCTGCGACGAGGGGCCAATTGGACCGGCTCGTATCGAAGAGTCCCGCCACATAGGCAAAGTGGTTCTCCCCAGGTTCGAGGATTTCGGCAGCAGACTCGATCCGATTGTCGGCCTTGCTCCCCCTCGCTGATCGACTCACCGAAAAGATCTTTTCGCTGTCCACGTAGTCGGGCACGAGGAGTCGAAAGGCATCATTGGAAGACGCAATCTCCTCCCCGAGAAAGGTTTCCCCAGCGGGAAAGACCCCCTCGTTGTCGGTGGCCCAACTCCGCAACCCGAGACCGATGCTCCGGATATCGGCCAGCGACCGTGTCATCTGCGCATTCATCAGGGCAATCTTGATTCCGGGGAACGAGATCGTCGCAAGGACGGCCATGATCGAAACCACGGTCATCAGTTCCAGCAGGGAGAATCCCCCGCTCCTATTTCTTCTTTTTTCCAGTAACATGATGTATAGCTTTTTGATGTTCGTCAGGAAGTCTCCTTTGCTTGCTGACAGGATTTATCGTGGGAGGCAATTGTTCCCATTTTGTTACCGCTCTGTTCTCCCTTCATGAAATCGAACCCGGAATCGAATCCCTGGACGACCCACCAAACCGAGGTGGTTTACGACAACCCCTGGATCCGTGTGAGCGAAAGCCAGGTGACCCATCCAAGCGGCAATCCCGGGATCTACGGAGTGGTGCATTTCAAAAACCATGCCGTCGGAGTCGTTCCCATCGACGACGAAGGCTACACCTGGCTCGTTGGCCAATACCGCTATCCCCTCGATACCTACGAGTGGGAAATTCCCGAAGGCGGCTGCCCCCCGGGGGAATCCCCTGCGGAAACGGCAGCCCGCGAACTGGAGGAAGAGACGGGACTGCACGCGAAGAGAATCGAGGTCCTCTTCGAAGACATTTCCCTCTCGAACTCAGTCAGTGACGAGAGAGCCAGCATCTTCGTCGCGCGAGATCTCACGCAAAAAGAAGCACAGCCAGAGGAGAGCGAGGAACTCCAAGTCCGGCGCCTCCCCCTTGCCGAGGCCATCGGAATGGTCCAAAGCGGGGCCATCACCGACGCCGTTTCGGTCATGGCACTTCTGCAACTCGCAGCCCACCCGCCGGACTGACCAACGCAAACGCTGGAAGTACGAGATGAGATCAACCTCTCTCGGATTTTCCCTGCCGAGATCATTCGGCAGCGGGAAGAGAACTTACTCCTCGTTCAGTTCCTGGAGAACTTCGGGATCCCGGACATCGGCCCAGTCACCTTCCAGCTCGACCGCCGCTATCCGCAGACCATCGTGGACCTGAGCCGCAATGGCATCCGTGAGCTCATACTCGCCACGCGGAGAAAGTTCCAAGCGCGCCGTGTATTCGAAGATGCAGGGAGCAAAGGAATAGATTCCCGCATTGTAGTAGGGACTGGTCGGCTGGTCGGGCCCTGGTTTCTCGATCAAGTTGGTTACGCGACCGTCCTCCACGAAGACCGCACCGCCCTTTCGAACATCTTCGTCGATCTTTACGGAAAGTTTGCCATCGACGTCGTTGAACTCCACAAGAGGCGCGTAAGCCTCCGCTGGAACGAGAATATCGCCATAACTCAGGATAAAAGGATCCTGGCCTGCGAAGTCTTTCGCCAACTCCACAACTTTGCCCGTTCCGTCCTGCACAACTTGCTCGACATACTCCACCTCGCAGTCGAATTTTTCTCCGCTCCCAAAATAATCGGTGATGACCTCTTTTCGGTAGCCCACCACGATCAGTACTCTCTTCACCCCGTTGGCGACCAGTCCTCGCACAATCGATTCGAGAATAGGAGTGCCACGGACCGGGATCATCGGCTTGGGAATCTCATCGGTGATGTTCTTCATCCGGGTCCCCCGCCCTGCGGCAAGAATGACAGCTTTTTTGATCTGACTCATAACTTCAAAAACTCGATTCAGGATTCAAGGCGCGAAACAAAGGCCTCGATACGATCCATCGCGATCTCCAGTTGCTCATACGAAGTCGCATAGCAGGCCCTGACACAGCCTTCTCCGGCCATTCCGAAGGCATCCCCCGGGACAACGGCGACGTCTTCCTCCTCAAGGAGACGGAAGGCAAAATCCTTGCTGCTCAGCCCGAATTTCCGGATGTCCGGAAAGGCATAGAAAGCACCCCCTGGAGAAAAGCAGGGAATCCCCATTTCGCGGAATCGCTTCAAGACCAGGTTGCGACGACGGGCGTAGGCTCGACGCATCCGCTCCACTTCCTCGGCTCCATTCTCCAGAGCCTCGATCGCCGCATTCTGGCTCATGATGGGAGCACAGAGCATGGAATACTGATGAATCTTCATCATCGCTTCGGTCAGGATCTGGGGAGCACAGGCATAGCCCAACCGGAAACCGGTCATCGCGAAGGCTTTCGAAAACCCATGGAGCAGGATGGTACGCTCTTTCATCCCGGGCAGGCTAGCGATCGATACATGTTCGCCCAGTTCCATCCCTGTCTCCTCGTCATAGAGCAGTTCGCAATAGATCTCGTCACTGACGACGATGAGATCATGCTCGATCGCAAGATCGGCAATCTTCTGCAACTCCTCGACCGGCTCGACAGCCCCTGTCGGATTGGTCGGAAAATTCAGGAGAATCACTCGGGTCCGATCCGTGATCTTTGCTGCGACATCTTCTGCCTTGAGCACGAACTCATCCTCGACGCGGGTCTCGACCGGAACAGCCACCCCATAGGCCAACGCGATACTGGGACTGTAACTCACGTAACAGGGTTCGTGATAGATGACTTCATCTCCTGGATTCAACAAAGCACGACACACCAGGTCGAGGGCCTCCGAGACCCCTACGGTCACGAGAACTTCGTTGGCGGGATCGTAGGTCACCCCGAACTGCCCGGTCACGTAGCGCGAGATGGACTCACGCAACGAGAGCAGTCCCAGATTGGAGGTGTAACTGGTGTGTCCCTTCTCCAGGGAGTAGATGGCCGCCTCGCGAATATGCCAGGGAGCGGAAAAATCTGGTTCCCCCACTCCGAGCGAGATGACATCATCCCTTCCCTGCACCAACTCGAAAAAGTCACGAATTCCCGAACGGGGAATCTGCTTCACCTGATCGGCGATTCGATCTTCCAAAGGTTTCATGGCGATTCGCTTCAAGGAGTGACAGGAAGACGTTCATCTTCCCGAGAATCTTTCGCGAGGAATCCATTCTGCTTGTAGACCTTCAGCTGAAAATGGGTTGCCGTGGAAATCACGCCATCAAGAGTGCTCAACTTCTCACTGACAAAACGAGCCACATCCCGCAGGTCGGGACCTTCGACGATGACGGCGAGATCGTAGCCGCCACTCATGAGATAGCAGTTCGTGACCTGGCTGAACTTGGCGATGCGCCGAGCCATCTTGTCGAAACCACCGTCGCGCTCCGGGGTAAGCTTGACCTCGATCAGTGCCGAAACCGGGGTTTCTTCCAGGGTCTCGTTGTCGATGACTGCGTGATACCCGAGAACGGTCCCGTCCGTCTCCAGTTTCCCCATCATCTCTTTCACCTCAGCCTCGCTTCGACCCAACCGATCCGCGATCTCGCTGGTGGTGAGACGAGCCTCCTGTTGCAGCAGTTCTACCAATGCATCCATAGTTCTAAATTCTTCGCACTCCGCGGGCGAGAAAGGGAGCGCCTAGGCGTCTCCAAAACAGATACCAACCGACTTGGCAGCTTCGACAATTTCTCCCTGCGGATCCACCAAGTTCAACTTCCGAACCGCATCCTCGATAGGAACGGATCCGACATGATATTGCTGGTAGCTGACCATACGTCCAAACCGCTTTTCTTCTATCAGTTTTACAGCTTTTACGCCAAACCGAGTCCCGAGGATTCGATCCAGAGAAGTCGGACTGCCCCCTCGCTGAAGGTGCCCCAAGGTCGTACAACGAGTCTCTTTTCCAGTCAGTTCGCCAAGTCGTGAGGTGACAGCCTCGCCAATCCCTCCCAACCGACTTTCTCCCTCGGTGCCAGCTTCCTCATACATTTTCCCTTCTCCAGCCGGGCTTGCCCCCTCCGCGACGACGACGAGAGAGCTTCGGAAACCGGCTTCCTCTCTCCGCATCAGCGCTTCCGCGATCTTCTCGTAGTGAAACGGAACTTCTGGGATCAGGATCGCACTGGCCCCTCCTCCCATTCCGCCATACAGCGCAATCCAACCGGCATGACGGCCCATCACCTCGAGAATCATGATTCGCTGGTGACTTTCCGCAGTCGTGTGAAGCCGGTCCAGTGCATCGACCACAACCTGGGTCGCCGAATCGAAGCCGAACGTCATGGCCGTCGCACCAAGATCGTTGTCGATCGTTTTCGGAACTCCGACGATCGGAAATCCTTCCTTCTGGAACTGGAGAGCCGTGGTCAGGGTTCCATCCCCGCCCACGCAAATCAGAGCGTCGACCCCTTCTTCCTTCAAAGTGGTCATGGCATCCTCCATCAACTCGGATGGAATACTCCGGATCCCTCCGGCACCTACCTTGGACGAAAAATGACCACGATTCGTGGTGCCCAATATCGTTCCTCCAAGCTTCAGGATTCCCTCGGTCTTCTCCAACTTGAGCAATTTGAAATTCCCGGGAGGCAGCAAGCCTTCAAAGCCCTCTTTGAAACCGAGCACTTCCCAGCCCAGTTTCGTGGCAGCCCCCACAACACCGTGAGTCACCGCATTCAGTCCAGGGCAATCGCCCCCTCCATTTAGCAAACCTATCCTCATGTGTCGCCACTGAGAACTACTTCATCCTTTTTCGCAAGCGATCGTTGGTAGCAGCTCCGTGATGATCAGGATGTCTCAAACCAGGGGAAGGGCTGGAGAACCTCTCCCCACAAAAAGCAGAAAGCCACGACGGGGACGACCCCACCATGGCTTTCCAAAGTTCCTTTGCTGGGAAATGCTCTACAGATTCGACTTCAAAGCATCGTACTCGCTTTGAAGGGATTCGATCTGTTCACGGATGGCGACCATGCGTTTCAGGGTCGAACTCACCGAACCGTTGGAAGAAACTGCTACCGACTTCTTGGAACGAGTCTTCGCTCCAGCCGATTTTTTCTTCTTCGCAGTCTTTCCGGGAGTTGCGACTCCCGCTTTTTCCAACCATGCTTTCACCGTGATGGGATTGAGCTTCCACTTCTTGACGGCTGCCGACTGTCCGCCACGACCGTTGTCTTCGTTGTATTTCTGAATGAAGGCAACCACCTCATCCTTTGTCTTTTGATCGTATCTTTTAGCCATAACTATTTTTTATCAGGGGGAGCGCCACTGTACTCTGTAAAAATTTCCCTGCAAACATAATGTTTATACACACATCCACACAGCTATCGACATCCGTTAACTCACTATGAAATTACAAGTCGCCTTCGCATTACTGCTCTTCGCTCTCGTTGCGGTCGCGTCATTCTGTTGCTGGGCATTCGGAGGAAGATGGTTTCCTAGCGAACCCGCTCTTTATGCGGCCTGCGCCATCGTCTTCCTCGGCTTTGGCGGAATCGCTCTCCTGCCCGGAATTCCCAGGGAACGAAGGCACCCCTTCAGGTTCAGCGTCGCATTCGCGGTCGGCTTTCTCGCCTACGCCGTTCTCTGGAGTGTCTTCTGGTTTTCCCTTCCCACGACCTTCGGAGAGGTGCTCGGGTCCTTCCTCGGAATCTTCGCGCTGGTTGCAATTCTGAGCAAAGGATGTCGACTCGAAATTGCTTTTCTCCCCGCGGTCGGCCTAGTATTCCTTTTTCACACACTCGGCTACTATGCCGGTGATTTTCTCTACTACGCGCTACAGGGAAGAGGCCCTCGGCCTATGCAGCCGGATTGGCAACCTCAGACAATTCGGACGGTTGCCCGACTCTCCTGGGGAGTGTTTTACGGTCTAGGACTGGGCGCAGGAATCCTGGCCCTCTTTCAAGCCCGCCCCTCCAGAGTGGACAAACCGTCCACACAGATCTGAGACCAGGACTCCAACTGCTCTCGTCGGGCAATCAGTTCAGTCAAGGTCAGGAACTCCACATCGACGATGGAGTCCTCGGCCGATTCGACTTCGGTATTTTCCAGTTCGAACAGATGCACGACCCCGAGGTGGACCTGGCCAACTTCGTTCGAGTCATCATTGATCAAACCCACGATCTGTTGGGTATGTTCTCCGGAAATATGCAATTCCTCGTCGATCTCTCTCTCCACTCCCGTGGTGTAGGTATCCTTGTCGAGTGAACTCGCGGCATAGTCTTCATCGTTGATATGACCACCAATTCCAATCGACCCTTTCGAAGCGAGCCTTTTCTCTCCGGAGGAGCCCCCACGCCGGTAGTGGAGGTAGCGATCACCACAACGAAAAATAGCGTAGGGGATGATTTGTTTGAATGACGGATCTTCCTCGGCATCGTCACGCGCGAGAAAATGATTATTGGAGGGGTCGAGGATCGACGGGAGGTAGGTTTCCACCTCCAGAGAAATCCCCTCAAAGGCTCCCAACTGGTCAAACAACTCTCTCGAGATCACGAGAACATTCTCATCGGCGTATCGGCTCATGACAGGATGGGACACTATCGGGGAGATAAGTCAAACCGGTATCGCGTCAGCCCGGACACCTCGCTCTGCGTGCGTTCGACATGAGCGCCCAGCAATTTCTCGAACATCTGGACTTCCATGCGTTCCAGGGTCTCATATTTCTCGAAGAGAGAACGAAGCGGATTATGAAATTCTTCGAGGTATAGCCCCTCCTCTTCCGAATAGTAGCAGAAGGAAAAATACCCACGCTTGCTGCGTTCGGCCGCCAGCTTTTCCGCTCGCTCCTGGACCGAGTCGGCCGTGATCAATTTGGCAAGGCTCTCGGTCTGGTCTCGAAAGAAATAGAAGAGCAGCTTCTCGGCCGCATTGGGATCGAGTTGGGTCGCAGCCTCGAGAATGGAAAGACTGACTTCATCGCTGATCTTTGGAAAAAGAGGATCCAGCTTCTTGGTGATCCGATACGTTTTTTCGGGACGTCCGACGTCCTTGGGTCTGCGCCAGGTGTCGAGATATCCAAGCTTCTGCATCGCCAGGCAGTGTTTCTTGATCCCCATGTAGCTCATGCCCAGCTCCTCGGAAAGCTCGCCTACCGACAGCCCCCCGGAGCACTTGATCAATTGAATGATGTCGAACCAATGAGGTTTAGAGAAGTTTTTCAGAATGGTGAGATACGGTGTCACAGTGTTCTTGTTTCAAAGGGTTGGGGCCCATCCTTGGCGACAATGGCCCGGGCTGCAAGTGCTTGAAATTCAATTTGTCTCAGGGAAGCCTCTCCATGGTCTCATCACATGGATTTTTCAATCACTACAAAACATTCTCCGATTTGTAGCAGTCGAAAGTGGATCTGGCTGGTAAATAATTATACGAATTGTAAAAAAACCCAAGCTCTTTGACTACGCTTCCTACCTCTTTATCTTCCGAGCTACGGCAACGACTCATCTCAAATTCCCATTCCACTCGTAAGATTCAGGGTTGAACCTCGTCCATTTCGAACGCCATTTCTTCCTTTCCCATGCACCACGACCGCCAAAATGACCTCGAAAAGTCCTTCTCCTCGTTCGCTCCGGGATACTGGGCGGATGAAGGCGTCTCGGAAGAGGACTGGAACAATCCCACCTGGCAGTTGAAGAATCGAATCACTTCCCTGGCGGGTCTCGAAAAACACCTCGTCCTGAGTGAGGAGGAACGCAATGGGGTCATCCTCTCCGGGACCAAGCTCGCGATGGCGATCACGCCGCACTTTTTCAACCTGATCGATCGGGAAGATCCCGAGTGCCCGATTCGCCGTCAGATTATCCCAAGAGTGGAAGAAACCTTCATCTCTCCCTACGAGATGTCCGACCCTTGCGGCGAAGATTCCTCCATGCCCGTCCCCGGTCTGGTTCATCGTTACCCTGACCGCGTTCTCTTTCTCGTCACCGATCGCTGTGCGGCCTACTGTCGCTACTGCACCCGAAGCCGGGTTGTCAGCGGTGCTGGCGAACAAGATCTGGAAACCGACTACGAGGCGGCCTTCCGCTACCTCGAAGAACACACCGAGATTCGCGATGTGCTGCTCTCGGGTGGCGACCCCCTGCTCTTTTCCGATTCGAAACTCGAAAAGATCCTGAGCCGACTTCGTGAGATCAAGCACATCGAGTTTCTTCGCATCGGATCCCGTGTCCCCATTTTCCTGCCTCAGCGGATCACCCCGGAACTCTGCGAGATGCTCCAGAAGTATCACCCTCTCTTCATGAGCGTTCACGTGAATCATCCACGAGAACTGACCCTGGAGGTCAAGGAAGGGCTCGAACGACTTGCCAATAATGGAATTCCTCTCGGGAACCAGGCCGTCTTCCTTCGTGGAGTGAACGACGATCTCGACACGATGAAGACCCTCGTCCACAAGCTCCTCATGTGTCGGGTGCGACCTTACTATCTCTACCAGCTCGACTTGATCCAGGGCTCTTCCCATCTCCAGGCACCCGTTGCCAAAGGTATCGAGATCATCGAAGGTCTCCGCGGCCACACCACGGGTTATGCAGTGCCCCAGTATGTCATCGATGCACCGGGCGGTGGGGGCAAAGTTCCTATCAACCCGGACTACGTTCTCCAGAAGAACGACGAGCGGGTGGTCATCCGAAACTTCGAAGGGAAGACTTACGAGTATCCCGAACCTGCCGTTCAGCCGGATCCCATTCTCGACTACTGATCTCGCAGAAAGGCGCTTCTCGGAGCGCCCATCAGGGTGATACCAGCACCCCAACGAATACGGCAACGATGTGAGAAACGCTGCCGGCGAGCACGAAGAGATGCCAGACAAAATGGCCGAACTTCAGTTTCTCGGCGGCGAAAAAGATCACTCCGACGGTGTAACAGACCCCTCCGACAAACAGCCAGGTCATCCCGCTGCCACTCACCGACTCGAACATCGGCTTGATCGCGACGACGACGAACCACCCCATCGCGATATAGAGGAAAAGTCCGAAACGCTGAAAGCGAGGGAAATAGACCAATTTCAGGATCACCCCGACGACAGCGAGCGCCCAGATCAGAACCAACAGGGTCCAACCGAGTACTCCTCGCAAATTCATCAGCAGCCACGGAGTGTAGCTCCCCGCAATGAGAACATAGATCAGGGTATGATCCACCAACTGTAAGGCTCGCTTCCAGGGGTCGGCTCTCACAAAATGATACCACGTCGATGCCGTGTAGAGCAGGACGAGGCTCACTCCGAAAACGACGACTCCCGTGACCGCCATCGCCCCGAGGGGAATCGCTTTCAGGGTCATCCAGGCGAGCGCCCCGAGACTGAGCAAAGCTCCAAACCCGTGCGTGAGCGTATTCCACAGCTCCTCTTCCGGGCTTTCACATAGCTCACTGCGCTCTTTCATTCCCATGGCGGAAGAAATTGCACGCGTCTCGTATCCGCCTGCAATCTCGGAATCCTGCTATCGATTCTGGGACAGGGCAACAAGGACCGCCTTCTGGGCATGGAGACGATTCTCGGCTTGTTGGAAAATCTCTGCCTGACGGGATTCGAGTAGAGACTCCGAAATTTCCTTGTCGCGATATGCGGGGAGACAGTGTTGCACGATAGCTCCCGGATTCGCCAACTCGACGAGGGATTCGTTGATCTGGAAAGGTGCCAGGATTCGCAGACGCTCCTCCGCCTCTGCTTCCTTACCCATGCTCACCCAGGTATCCGTGTAGAGCACATCGGCATCCGACGCAGCGTCACTCACCGACTCGGTCACCTCCACGGGAGCTTCTCCGAGACGCCCCATGAACTCGTCGTCGGGTTGAAACTCAGGAGGTGCCGCAATGGAGAGAGAGAAGCCGAGTCGCTTCGCCGCCCAGGCCCAGGAGCGGCCCATGTTGCAATCGCCATCTCCGATGAAAGCGACCTTCTTGCCTTCCCAGCCTCCGATCAACTCGGTCATGGTGAGAAGATCTGCCAAGATCTGGCAGGGATGCTCTTCATCGGTCAGGGCATTGATCGTCGGAATGCCTCCAAACTCGGCAAAATCGACAACATCCTGCTGATCAAAGGTCCGGATGATCGCTCCATGGACCATGCGCCCGAGGACACGGGCGGTATCCTTGATCGGTTCGCCTCTTCCCAGCTGAACGTCGGCTGCCGTCAGAAACATCTTCTGCGCCCCCAGCTCATTTAAGCCGACCTCGAAACTGACACGAGTCCGGGTAGACGACTTGGCGAAAATCATCGCCCAGGTCTCTCCTTCGAGCGGGCCCGAGAATTCGCATTTCCGGTCCGCTTTCAGACGCACTGCGTTCTCAATGAGCAACTCGATCTCGCTCTTGTTCAATGGCTCGATTCCCAGCAAGTGTTTCATCATTCCGATCCTTCCATTTCATTTTCCAATGTTTTCAAAACGGTGGCAAAGCAGCTCAATGCCTCGTCTACCTCAGCGTCCGGCACATCCAGTCGAGGCAACCAGCGCACGACGTCGCTCCCGGCAGGTACGGTCAGCATTCCTGCCTCCATCACCCTGTTTACAATAAAGAGCGCCGGGGTCTGCCCGCTCTCCTCAAATCCCGGAATCGCGGAAAAGGCTTCCGAGTCGAGGACAAACCCAAGCATCAATCCCACGCCACGGAGCGAGGAGATCAAAGGGGAATTCCAGGTCCCGACTGTTTCACGGATTCTTGCTTCCTGGCGCTTCACGTTTTCCAGTGCCCCAACTTTTTGCACTTCTTCCAAAACTGCCAGGGCCACCGCGGAGGCTAGCGGAGTCCCGCCAAAAGTCGACCCGTGAGTCCCGGGCCCGAGAGCGCCGGCATGCTCATCGCTGATCCAGATCGACCCGATGGGGAATCCTCCGCCAAAGCCTTTTGCCCAGCTCACGGCATCGGGTTCCACCTCGACCCCGCTGTCGCGAAGGATCGTTCTCCAACCGCACCAGTCCCCCGTCCTGCCTGAACCGCATTGGACTTCATCGAACATTAGCAGCAGATCATGCTTCTTCCGCAGTTCGTCGGCTTTCTGAAAGTATTCGGGAGCAACGGGATGAATCCCCCCTTCTCCCTGCAAGGGTTCGAAGAGAATTCCCGCCGTTTTATCGCTCACCGCTTCCTCCAGGGCCTCGATATCGTTCAGGGGAACATGGAGAAATCCGGGAAGGAGCGGATCAAAACCAATCTTGACCTTTTCCTGGCCCGTCGCTGCGATCCCCCCCAAAGTCCGTCCGTGAAAGGAACGCTGACAGGTGATGATCTCGTTCTTTCCCGACGCGAGCCCAAGTCGGTCAAAGGCCCGCTTTCGTGCAAGCTTGATGAGGGCGTCATTTGCCTCCGCCCCGCTGTTGCAGAAAAAGACTTTTCCAGGCCGCTGGAGCATCTCCTCGACCACAAACCTGGCCAACTCCGCCTGCTCGCGAATCTGGTAGAGATTCGAGCAGTGGATCAGTTTTCCTCCCTGCTCAGTCAGGGCCTTCTGCATCACTTCGGGACAGTGCCCCAGGGAGCAAACTGCGATGCCCGTTCCGAAATCGAGATACTTCCTTCCCGACTCGTCGTAGAGATAGCCACCTTCTCCTCGCTCGAAAGCGATCGGAAAACGACCGTAGTTCTGCAGGACATACTGAGCCGTCCAGTCAGCGGTATGAGAATCCGAATTCATGACTCCTCCTTCACAATTTCCGTCCCGATTCCCTTTTCCGTGAAGATCTCGAGAAGAAGGGAATGAGAAATTCGCCCATCGATCATGTGAACTTTTCCGACACCAGAGCGAAGAGCATCGACGGAGGATCTCACCTTGGGAATCATTCCTCCCGAGATCACGCCCCTTTCGATCAACGGCTCGACTTCGTCCGCATGCAACGAGGGAATCAGGGTCGAGGGATCCGCGGGATCTTCCATCAACCCTAACACATCACTCAGATAGACGAGCTTGGTCGCTTTGAGTTCCGCTGCGAGAGCACTCGCGGCAAGGTCTGCATTGACATTGAGACTCAGCTTGGTCTCGCGTTCCGAAGCAATCGGGGAAACTACGGGAACGATCTCCGAAGTCAGGGCAGCCCGGATCCGGGAAAGATCAAAGCCCACGACCCGACCGACCCGTCCGAGTTCAACATGCCGCCCTTCCTCCTGGGACCAGGAAGTCAACCGCTCTCCAATGAGCGCTTCATTTCCGGGAACCCCGATCGCTTTTCCGCCAAAGGATTCGATTCCTTCGACGAGACCGGGATTGATTTCCCGACTCAGAGTCCGCTCCACGATCGTCATCGCTTCGTCCGTGGTGATCCGCTGACCACCCACAAACGTGGCTTCCAGCCCGGCAGACTTCATCGCTGCCGAGATCGCCTTTCCGCCCCCGTGCACGATGACTGGATTGATACCTGCCACCTCCATGAACACGACATCGCGAAGAAGTCGGCGGACCAAGTCCGCATCGTCCATCGCGCTCCCACCGACCTTGATGAGGAAGGTTTGACCGCGAAATTCCTGCAAATAAGGAAGCGCCTCGAGGAGCACAGCCGCCTTTTCGATGTGTTGCTGGAATGGAGTTTCCATAGAAATTTGGGAAGCCGCAAAGATCGTTGAGATCTTGCTTTCGGCAAGGGAAGATTCCCCGCAAGACGACGCCCATGAGCGGTAACGCTCCTTTGCGCCGAAACGAGACTAGCGCTTTCGATTCAGCGCGTACTCTTCTCGATTGAAGTCGACATACTCCGGGGAAAGGTCCGAGGTGTAGAGAGAATACTCTCCTTTTCCAAGGTGCAGGTCGATCCCGACAGAGAATTCGGATTTCCTCACCGCAGCGGAAAGCTTGGAAATCTCCGTCTTGGCTGCCATCCCGTTCTGAGCGGCGAGCACTCCCGAGAAATAGATATCGACCAGTTCCTCTTTCACTCGCGCGCCGGAGTAGCCGACGGCATGGATGACGCGCCCCCAATTGGGATCATTCCCGTTCCAGGAACACTTCACGAGCTGGGATCCACCCACAGCTCGCGCGACACGCTCCGCATCCATCTTCGAGGCGGCTCCCCGCACGCATACTTTGACCAGCTTGGTCACTCGTTCGCCGTCGGCGACGATCTTCTTCGCCAGTTCCAGCATGACGGAAGAAAGCGCCTCCCGAAATTCTGCGCTCCCCGCTCCGCCCCTCGTAATCGTCTTGTTCCCCGCGGCCCCATTCGCCATCACGATGACGGAGTCATTGGTGCTCATGTCACCATCCACAGAGATCCGATTGAAGGATTGGTCCACGGCTTCTCGAGTCGCTGCGACGATCTCGGCTTTGCTGACGGCCGCATCTGTAGTGACAAAGCACAACATCGTCGCCATATGGGGATTGATCATTCCAGCCCCTTTGGCGATCGCTCCGATCCTTACCTTGGTGTCCCCAATCTTGACCGTTACCGAAATACTCTTGGGGCGGGTATCACTCGTCATGATCGCCCGAGCCGCAAGATCGCCATCGCTTCCGAGAGATTCGATCAGCTCCGGCATCTTCGCTTCGATCCGATCGATCGGAAGCGGAACCCCAATGATCCCGGTGGAACAAATCTGGACTTCGCGCTGCTTGAGCCCGAGACCTTTGCTGGTAAGACTCGCCATCGTCCGTGCATCCAACATCCCCTGGTGCCCAGTACAGGCATTGGCGTTTCCGCTGTTCACAATGATTGCCCTGGGCTCAGAGGATTTGAGGTAGCTGGAACTGAGTCGGACAGGTGCCGCGCAGACTTCGTTTTGCGTGAAGACCCCGGTGCCCACCGTGGGTTCCGTCGAATAAATCAGGGCGAGGTCAAGTCGATCCGCCTTAGGATTCTTGATTCCACATGAAACGGCTGCGCACTGAAATCCTTTCGGTACGCAGATGCCCCCTGCAATCGTTTTGATCTTCTTGGCCATGGTGTCGTTAAAAGTGAAGCAAGCCGCACTCCTCTGGCAATCCACAAACGAGATTAAAACTCTGAATTGCCTGGCTCCCAGCTCCTTTTCCAAGGTTATCCTCGGCGCTGGACAAGATGAGTCGCCCTGTCCTTTCGTCAACGACCCATCCCACATCGACGAAATTGGTTCCGACGACGTGCTTGGTGTCGGCAAACTTTCCTTCGCCGAGAACCCGAACGAAAGTCGATTCACGGTAGCGTTCTGCATAGGTTTCCGAAACCTTCTCGGAAACCTCTGCAGTAGCTCCCTCAATCGACGCAAAGATCGTCGTCGCGATTCCTGCAGTGATCGGCATGAGATGCGGAACAAAGCTGATCTTCACCCGGTCGCCCGCAGCAACCGTGAGTTCCTGTTCGATCTCGCTGAGATGTCGATGTTTTGGTGCGCCGTAGGCACGGATGCTCTCGTTGACCTCGGTAAACAGGAGCGAAACATCCGCTTTCTTGCCAGCACCACTCACCCCGGACAGGCTCGAGACGACGATGGACGCCGGGTCGATCAGTTTCTGCTCCAACAACGGAACCAGGGGAACGAGAATACTGGTGGGATAACATCCGGGTGAAGCAATGAGGTTCGCCCTCGTGATTTCCTCCCGATAGAATTCCGGCAACCCATAGACAGCCGATCCCAGCAAGTCGGGAGCGGGATGCGCGGATCCGTAAAATTCCTCAAAAACCTCCGGATCCCGCAGCCGAAAGTCGGCACTTAGATCGATCACTTTCAGCCCTCGCTCCAGCAATGGAACGGCGTATTCCGATGCCAGCCCATGAGGCAAAGCGAGAAAGGCAACCTTCGCTCCTGTCGCGACAATCGCCTCGACATCCGGATGCATGAAGGCGAGAGAATCGGCACCTTTGGCTCTGCGCAGGCGAGGAAACACCTCAGCCAGTTTCCGGCCCTCTTCCTGTCGCGAAGTCACGGCAACGAGGTCCACACGAGGGTGCATCACCAGAAGACGGAGAAGCTCCTGTCCGGTATAGCCACTCGCTCCGACAACTGCTACGGGAATTCTCTCCTCACTCATAAGGCAGGCAGCATGACACAAAATCAGATTGAGTCGAAAGACTTGTGATCCCAGATCGACGATTTCTGGTCCCAACGCGGTTTTTCGAGCCCCGCTCACAGAACGAAAATAGCTGCTTGATTTCGGAACAACTTCGTTCACCTTACCCCCCGCAACGCGAGGGCGTTGTCGATGGTTGAACGGGACGTGGCGCAGTCTGGTAGCGCACCACAATGGGGTTGTGGGGGTCGCTGGTTCGAATCCAGTCGTCCCGACCATCTTT
>JARGNI010000099.1 GCA_029213195.1 Verrucomicrobiales bacterium | reverse complement strand
CGACAGCCTCAATCTTTCATCTCGCCTTTGGCTCCGAAAACCGGGGCCACTTCTCATGGATACCTGGGCTTACCGGAACCAGGTCCAGCTCGAGTTTATTCGACCGGGCAAGCCGGTCGAGAACCACTATATTGAGAGCTTCAATGGTCGGCTTCGGGATGAATGTCTGAACCTGAATCTGTTCTTCGATCTGGAGGACGCGCAGGAGAAGCTTGATGAATGGCGAAAAGATTATAACATGAACAGACCGCACGGATCACTTGGGGAAATGACTCCTTTCGAGTTCGTGCAATACCATAACACAGCGAGAATCTAGAGTCTCAGCTGTTCAGTTCCAGGGGGCACGTCAACACCGGCAGGACCTCAGTTTTGAAGTGTCCCACCTCCGGGATCAGGTCAACACGAGTTGCTTATCTCGACTGAACCCTGTTAAGTCCTTCACTCGACCCTATTCAATGGAGCCCAACAACGAACCAGAAAGCAAAAAAATCTGGGACCGCACGGCGTGGAAAGATGCCGGCTTTTTCCTGACCTACCTGCGCCCTCACTACGGCGTCTTCATCCCGGCACTCTTCGCGCTGGCGCTGACGGGTGGCTTGACGATTCTGTTTATCAAGGAGCTCACGGCCTTGGTTGGAAAGGGGATTGGTGGCGCCTCCGGAGCCGAGTGGATGGCCGAGTTGAATGACAAAGCCTGGTTTCTCGTAGCCGTTGTTTCGATCCAGGCCTTCATCGCTTTCTGGCGGATCTTGCTCTTCGCCAAAGCTTCCGAACGTGCCCTGTCGGCACTCCGCCTCGATACTTTCAGTCGAATCATCCGCTTCCCCATGGCGACGTTAAACGAGCGGCGTGTCGGGGAGCTCGCCTCACGACTTGCGAATGACGTCGAGGCGATGCGGGAGACACTGGTCGGGACGATCCCGATGCTGATCCGTCATTCGGTGATGCTGCTTCTCTGCCTCGTCCTGATTCTGCAAATGTCAGTGAAACTTTCGTTGTTCATGATTGCGACCATCCCGGTGGTCATCGTGCTCATCGCGGTCTTCGGAGCTCGCATCCGCAAGCTCACGAAAAAGGCCCAGGACAATCTCGCCGCCTCGCAGGTCGTCGTCGATGAAAGTCTCCAGAGCATCGTCAGTGTGAAGGCATTTCGAAACGAAGCTTTCGAGCTTGCTCGATACAGCAAGAATCTCGGCGAATACCTGAGCACCGTGATCCGGGCCGCTGTGCCCCGCGCCTCCTTCATTGCCTTCATCATTTTCGCCTTCAGCGTCGCCATGATCCTCGTGACCTGGTTCGCGATGCGAATGCTGAACAACGGTGACATCGGCAACGAGGAGCTGACCCAGTTTGCTGGCCTCACTGCGATGATTGCGGCTTCCTTCCTCGCCTTTCCCGAGCTCATTGCGCAACTGCAGCGCTCGCTTGGCGCGACCGAGCGAATTCGCGAGATCCTCCGCGACGAGATCGAGCCAGATGACTCGAGCGAGGAAGCCATCGAACGCTTCGTCGGCGAGATCGAGATGAGAAACGTCAGCTTTGCCTACTCGACCCGACCGGAGGCCATCGTTCTTCGCGATGTGGATCTGAAAGCTTCGGCAGGTCAGCGGATCGCCCTCGTCGGCCCCAGCGGGTCAGGCAAGTCGACGACGGTCTCGCTGCTTTTTCGCTTCTACGATCCGACCTCGGGCGAAATCTTGATCGATGGGAAACCGATTCGCGAACTCCCCCTGACGACTCTCCGACGCAACCTGGCACTCGTCCCGCAGGAAGTGCTTCTCTTTGGCGGAAGCATACAGGAGAACATCGCCTATGGCAAACCCGATGCGACGGACGAAGAAATCGTCGAGGCCGCGAAGCAAGCAAATGCCCACGCTTTCATCGAGGATCTGACCGAAGGTTACGGGACCCTCGTCGGCGACCGTGGCACGCAGCTTTCCGGAGGACAACGGCAGCGAATCGCGATCGCCCGGGCCATTCTTGCGGACCCGGCGATCCTCGTGCTCGACGAAGCGACCAGCAGCCTCGACGCCGAGAGCGAGCGCCTCGTTCAGGAGGCTCTCGACAAGTTGATGGAGGGCCGCACCAGCATCATCATCGCCCACCGCCTCAGCACGATTCGTCGGTGCGATCAGATTCTCGTCATCTCCGGCGGCTCGATCCTGGAGCGAGGCACCCACGAGGAATTACTGTCGCGGGACAGAGGACTCTACGGGTCGCTCGCGAAATTGCAGTTGGAGTAGGGAGGCTCTCTCGCCGCAACTTCGGTGGCCTGTTTCCGATTCTGCTGTCCAGCGGTCTGTTTGTCAGGAGTATCCGTTGGGGTTTCGGAACGCTCAAGAGTCTTTCCGCAGGCAGACGATCCGAGACTCTGTGCGAATCAGGATGTTGCCGTCGACGAAGGCAACCCCGTAGACTCGATCTTCGGTCGGGAGTTCGGATACGGCCAGTTGCACCGGCTTTTCGGAGTTGGCTTCGAGGACCGTTGTTGTTCCGTTGGTCGAGAAGAAAAAGATCCGGTCACCGGCGGCAACCGGGGATGCCCAACAGGAGGCCGGGAGACGGAGGGACCAATTCAGGGAGCCGTCGTCGAGACGGTTGCAGAAGGCGACGCCGGCACGATTCACGAAATAGACGGACCCCCGGTGCACGAGGGGAGAACCGAAACTCGAGGCAGATTTCTCCGCAGTCCAGGCCACCGTCTTTTCGTCAAGCTTGCCTGCTCCGTCTCTCTTCAGTGCGATGGTTTCTCCGCGCCCGGAACTCCCGATGATGACTCGATCGGCCGCAGCGCTCGGGGAGGCGACGGTGTTTCCTTCGATCCCTTCGTAGATCCAGTTTCGTTTGCCGTTGTCGGTTCGATAGGATTCCGCCACCCCATTGGAACTGATCAGTACCTCCTCGTTCTTTCCTTCTCCCACGACGATGGGAGAACTCCAGGAAACCCGCTTCTCGCGATCGACTTTCCAGACGTTCTCTCCGGTCTCGAGATCGAGGCAAAGAAGGTAGGACGGTCCGTCATGATCGATGAGAAGAATCAGTCCGGAGGATGCCAACGCGGTCGAGGATCCGACCCCGTGATTTCCGGCAAACTTGCCAATTTCTTTTGTCAGAGACCTTTGCCAAGCGACCTCTCCCTCATGATTCAGGGCGACGACGTCACCGGTTTCGAAGAAGGCATAGATCCTTTCGCCGTCTACGACAGGGGTGGGAGCTCCCATGGAGATGTAGTTGCTTTTCGCAGCAGGCTGAGAGGCCTCGAAGGTTTTCTTCCAGAGCGGTTTGCCGGTCTCCAGGTCGAGACAGTCGATGCGCACGGTTTCCTTGTTGTCGCCTTCGACCGAGGTCACGAAAACCCGTTCTCCCCAGACAACGGGACTCGACTGTCCATAGCCTTCCAGCTCGTGCCTCCAGGCGAGATGGCGCTCCTCGGACCATTCGAGCGGAAGATCCTGCGCATTCGAAACGCTGCCACCGGAACCCCGAAATCCGGGCCACTCCTTTTCTCCCTCGGTCGCTCCGCTCGTCTCAGGGACTGAAGACGCGGTCTCGGCCGCCGGCCGTGCTTCGAGGGTGGTCAGTTCGACCGACTCGATCGATTTCATGTGTTCGTCTTTTCCAGCTCCACCCACAAAGAGGAGGTTGTCCTTGGTTCCTGGAAGGAGCCGATGAAAGAAGCGGGGGTCCGCGAGATCGTATCCGGTATCGGTCCACTCCTCGGCTCCATCGGTCAATGAATGGACTCGCCCGTCGAAGCCACTGGCCCAGACCGTGTCGCCGATTCCAAAAGCCGAGGCACCAAAGGCTTTCAACCGTCCCCCGGATGGGATCTCCGGCCCTGTCGACCATTTCCTGCTCTTGGGGTCATAGATATGAACCTTCGCCGAAGTGGAATCCTCCTCATCCATTCCACCAATCGCATAGATGAAGCGATCGGTCGCGGCCACGGCCATGGCCCGAGCACGGAAGGGGGGCGCTGGGAGATTCTCCCACTGAATCGTTTCCCTGGTGAGATCGGCTACCCAATAGTCCTTTCCCCATTCCGCATCATCGGGACTGCCGGAGAGTTTCCACCCACCGATCACGTAGATCCTCCCATCGAGGACGGCGGCATCGAGGGATGAGCGTTTCTCGGGCAGCGGAGTCAGTTCGATCCATTTTTTGGCGCTTCGCTGTTCTGAGTGGGTTCTAGCAAAGGCGGGGCGGATGAGTCA
>JARGNI010000049.1 GCA_029213195.1 Verrucomicrobiales bacterium | reverse complement strand
GTGACCCGTGACCCGTGACCCGTGACCCGTGACCCGTGACCCGTGACCCGTGACCTACATATCCCCGAGCAGCTTCCGATTCTTCCAGACGTAACTCCAACCGGACCAGACCGTCAGAATCAGGCTGATCCAGATGAGCAACAGGCCAAGGTGATCCGGCCCGAAATAGAAGGCATTGAAGACGGGCTCGAGAAAGCGAAGAAGCGCTTCCCCGGCGGCGAGGTAGAGCAAAAAGTAGATGACCGTGACAATCTGGAAAATCGTCTTGTACTTCCCGAGACTTTCCGCAGCGAGAACGACTCCTTCCGCGGAAGCGAGAAGACGGAGCCCCGTCACCAGAAACTCCCGGGCGAGGATGACAACAACAATCCAGGCCGGAATCAATTCCAGGCGGGTCAGGAGGACAAAGCCCGCACACATGAGCACCTTGTCCGCGAGTGGGTCCATCAACTTCCCGAAGTTGGTGATCAATCCGTGCTTCCGGGCCAGATAACCATCAAGAAAGTCGGTGATCGAAGCGATTACGAATACGACCAAGGCGGCAGTCTTCGAATAAGGAAGATCCTCCAGGGAAAGAAGAGCCACAAAGACAAAGGAAAGAAACAGTCGGGCGACGGTGAGCTGATTCGGAACGTTCATGGAGGATTACCGCGAAACCATACGAGCAGCCTTTGCCCACGGCAAACAGATCCACCTTCCAATTTCGCCCCGATCCTGGCGAAGACGCAATCAGAGCGGCCGGATCTCGCGAATCTGAAGCCGAGGAGCACTCGGCGCAGTCTTGGAGATGGCTCCCGAATGAGCAGGCTCTGCCCGGGTCACGGGATCCGGTGTCTTTGATGGATTGGCTTCCTCCTGAGGATCTCCTGAAGGAACAAGCAACTCAGGACGACCAACTCTCTCCGAGAGAATACGCACGTCGGCAATCGCTCCCCGAGCCGGTTCCGAGATCGCTACAGCAGGAGTTTCAGCTTCCACGGTCGCAGAATTCTCCTCGAGGATTTCTTCTTCTTTCCTCAGAAGGGCCGCGGCTACTTTTTCTTCGGCTGTTTCCCCAACTTCCGCCGCAGGTTTCACCGAAGCAGGCTCCCGCAAATCGATTTCCTCGGAAACCCATTCTTCCTCGTTCGCGATTGACGTCTCCGGCAGCTGCATTTCCTCGTTCCGCAAAGCCGCGAGATCTTCTCTCCCATTTTCGAGCATGGTCTCGACATCGAGAGTAGCGAAGTAATCGGACGCGGATTTGGTGAGCGGAGCGAACAAGGTGATCGCGACGAGGTGAAGGATCGTCACGACAAAGATCAGGCAAAAGGTCTGGAAGCTGAGTTTCATGGGAATCAGGGGAAGGGACTCGGTTCGTCAACTGGGGGATTCCGCGGCACGGGTCTGCCGGGCAATGGGATTCAGCGAGGAAAACTCATCTCCTCCTCTTGGTTCGCCCGGAGGACGAAGCAGCCGATCACGAACCGAGTGATAGCGCTTTTTCTTCCCATCCGGAGCTTCCGAAGGAGGGAATTCAACCTGGTTTTCGGGCTCCCGATCCTCGTCCCGAGGCTCCGGATCGACGTGGTCGGCATCGCGGGATGCGACGGCAGCCACTTCGATGAGGGCAAATTTTCTTTCGAAGAGACGGGCGATATCGTCGCGGAATTTCTCCAGCTCGTAAGTTCGCTTTTCGAGATGAATCGAAAACGCAAGCCTTGCCAAGATCGCGGGAGTGACGACAAGAAGGGCGATAGCAAGAAAGCCGAGGGCCGTCCCGACGACGGGGCCGAGAGGCTGATCGGACTGCTGGGCATCAAATCCACTCATCAGCGTCCACACGCAGCCGATGATCCCGAGCAAGGACGCGAAGGCGACGACAAAACGGAGACCGGCCACACCGGATCTCAATTTCATCGTGGCCTGCCGCAAGCCAGCATTGAAGGCTCCTTCGAGGAAACTGCCCTGTTGATCGGACAGCTTTCCTGCTTCCTGGATCTTGCGATGCATCTCACGGACCGGATTCCGGGACCCAAGGAGCTGAAAGGCAGTCTCCCGGGCCCCGGCGAGATAGATGAGGAACTGCAGGGAAAACTCATCTCGCCATCCGGCTTCAAACAATTCAAGGGTCGTATTCGCCTGACGAAGTCGAATCCCGAAATCCCGATCGGCTTTTCGAATCTTCCAAAGCTGGAGCGCCTTGGAAAGGATCATGACCCAACTCACGATCGAAAGCATGAAAAGGAGCCAGATGACAAGCTTTCCAGGAAAGACCGGCTGGTCGAGGGCAGATTGAATGCTCCCCAAACTCGGGAAATCAAAAAGAATCGGGTTCATGACTCAGACGCAGCAAAACGGTTAATAATTTTATAATATTAACCAAAATTAACAAAAAACAACCGATTGGACGAGCCTTTTCTTCTTTAGATTCAAAAAAATGGGCGGGCTCGAAGGAGAAACCGACGCATTTTTTGTAATCGCAAAGAGGGTCTGGACTGACGATGTTCTGTTCGATTTCTGAACGGAGTCACTCTATCTTCATCGGAGCCACCAACTATTATGAGCTACCTTATCCTCATCATCCTTGTCGTCGTTGTTCTCATCGCGATTCCGATCTTTCTCGTGATCGGTCTCTACAACGGCCTCGTTCGCCAGCGAAACAAATACCGGAACGCCTTCGCCCAGATCGACGTACAGCTGAAGCGCCGTCACGACCTGATTCCCAACCTGGTTGAGACGGCCAAGTCTTATATGGCTCACGAGAAAGAGACGCTGGAAGCCGTAATCCAGGCTCGAAATGCTGCAGAATCGGCAAGGTCCTCAGCCTCGCCCGAACAGGGAGGAGCCGATCTCTCCCAACTTGCCGCTGCAGAAGCCGGGCTTGGTGGTGTTCTGGGGAAGTTTTTTGCCCTTTCCGAGGCCTACCCTGATCTCCGCAGCAACCAGAACATGCTACAGTTGCAGGAGGAGCTCACTTCCACCGAGTCCAAGGTCGCTTTTGCCCGCCAGGCCTACAATGACTCCGTGATGCACTTCAACAACAAGCTGGAGACCTTTCCGTCCAACTTCATCGCGGGGATGTTCCAATTTGTCCCCGCTACCCTCTTCGAAGTATCCGATGACTCCGAGCGGGATGCGGTCGAAGTGAAGTTCTGAACCGCCCCCGGCACGAGCCATTCGAGGCAGGGACGAACGAGACAGAATGGATTTCTTCGAGCACCAGGAGCAGGCCCGGAAGAAGACCGGCGTCCTCATCTTTTATTTCGTACTCGCCGTCCTTGGGATCATCGTCGCCACCTACGCGCTGGCGACCGGGATTCTCTTCTTTCTCGATGACCAACCCGGCCCCCAACCTCTCTGGAGACCGGAAACCTTTCTCTACGTCGCGATCGGAACCGCAGGAGTCGTCTTCATCGCGAGCGCTTTCAAGGCCGCCCAACTCTCCGGCGGGGGCGCCGTCGTCGCCCGGGAATTGGGTGGAAGAGAGCTGGATCTCAACACGACGGACTATCACGAACGCCGATTGCTGAACGTAGTCGAGGAAATGGCGATCGCCTCAGGTGTCCCGGTCCCCACCGTCTTCCTGCTCGATTCCGAAGAATCGATCAATGCCTTTGCCGCAGGCAAGACAACGAGCGATGCCGTCATCGGGGTGACCCGGGGATGCATGACCCTGCTGACGAGAGATGAGCTCCAGGGGGTCATGGCGCACGAATTCTCGCACATTCTCAACGGAGACATGCGGCTGAACATTCGCCTCATGTCCATCCTCTTCGGGATTCTCTTTCTCGCGCTGATGGGAGAATTGATCATGCGTTTCGGCGTCCGTGGAGGCATGCATTCGAGCCGTCGAGAAGGAGCGGGAGCTGCGATGGTGATGCTCGTGGCCGGACTCGGACTTCTCGCGATCGGCTATGTCGGGAACTTTTTCGGAAATCTCATCAAGGCTTCCGTCTCAAGGCAACGGGAATTTCTTGCCGACGCCTCCGCGGTTCAGTTTACAAGAAATCCGGACGGTTTGGCCGGAGCATTGATGAAGATCGGCGGGCTCGCGGAAGGTTCCCGTGTCGAGCACCCCATGGCGCGGGATGCCAGCCATCTCTTTTTTGGCAATGCCTTTCGATCCATGGCATTCGCGACCCATCCACCCCTCGAAAAGCGGATCCGCCGACTCCTCCCCCACTGGGATGGGGAACTCAAGAACGAACGGCTCATTCCGATTTCTCCGGCAACGGATCAAAACACCTCGCAGTTGTCGGGTCTTTCCTCTGGCTCCCCCGTTTCCATGCTCTCCGACAAGGAGGATCTCCCACTCACCCAGAGCCAGGCAGTGGAAAGCATGAGCATGGTCCACCCCGAGCAAGTGCAGTTGGGACGCGATCTCTATGCCTCGCTCCCTGAACCCTGGATCGAACTCTGCCGGTCCCAATTCGGCGCCCAGGCCATCGTGTTTTCCCTCCTCCTCGCGCAGGATGAGACCCTGCGAAGGGAAGAGCTCCAGCACCTCGGAAGTATAGCGGGCGAAGACATCATCGAAACCGTTTCAGCCCTCTCTCACGAATTGCAGGACGCCCATTCTCGCATCAAGTTTGGTCTGATCGACCTCGCCCTGCCCACTCTCCGCCATCTCTCGAGGAAGGAATACGCGCAGTTCAAATCGCTCACCCAGCATCTCATCGAAAGTGATCGTCAAGTCGATCTCTTCGAGTTCTCCCTGCTCAAAGTCATCAATCGGCACCTCGACGCGTTCTTCGAGCAGCGCCGCCCCGATCGAATTCGCTACAAGGACTTTCATCGGATCCGAAAGGAGACCGGCGTGCTACTGACAACGCTGGCGGCGATGAGTCACCCCGATGACACCTCGGCCCAGGAAGCCGCTTTTCGAGAAGCAACGGAACGACTCGCCAATTTCACTTCGGCGTCTATCCCCTTCCTCCCTCCCGAGCAGTGTGGTCTCGCCCAGGTCGATGAGGCGCTCGATCGAATCGCCTTTGCTTCTCCCATCGTGAAAAAACACTTCCTCGACGCGGCCAGCTGCAGCGTCCTCGCCGACGGCTACGTCGCCAGTCGGGAAGCCGAGCTCATTCGAGCGATCGCAGACGCCATGGGGTGTCCGATTCCTCCCTTCGTGAGAATCGAGACCGCATCCTGACCTCTGCATTGAGGAAACGCGTTCCTGGATTTCGTTTCCCCGATCCGCCACTAAGAACGACAGCTCCTCCATCGTCCTAGAAGAGGAAGCGCGATTTCCGCCAACGACAAAGCAAGTCTCGTTCGGGAATCGCATTTTCGTCTGAAAGATGAGTCATATCTGGACCGTATGATTCGTCAAAAACTCGGAACCCAGTTTTGTCTATGATCCCCCTACGTCTCCCCGTCTTCTGCCTGCTGGCACTCGCCATCACGATCCCCTTTCTCCCTGCTCCCGTTCACTCGCAGGAGGAAGAAGCCACTTCCGCTCTGACCTATCGCCAGTATCCCTCGAGTTTCTCCTCGGATCGTCCCTTTACGGCCAACACCGCGATCCTGCTCCGCTTCAGCGAACCCGTCGCTCCAGCGACCGCGGCGCAGTTCCTCCAATTCTACGATAAACCACATCGCCGCGTTGTCGCCGTCACAGCAAAACGGCCTTCCCAGGAAGAGATCAAGAGCTACCTCGGAACCAGCGAGACCGACGCGGATCCCGGTCATTTCGTCCTCCTGGGCCCGGCCAACTCCCTCCCCCTGGGCGGCACCTGGTATCTTCACGCTCGCCAGGGACTTTCCAACACCACTGGGACTCATACCATCACCGAGAGCCGACTGGACTACCTCGCGTCTCTCCGGGCTTTCGTGATCAACGAAATCAGCGCGCGGGCTCCTTATGACAATCCTCTCGTGATCAACCTTTCTCACAACAAGGCCGGACTCGCCCCCGGATTCGACTCGGCCAAAGTAGCCGAACACGTCCAGATTACCCCTGCCCCCTCGGACCTCAAGATCGAGAGCGATCGATATCGCATTTCCCTCACCGGATCATTCGACTATGGCACCCCCTACCAGGTCACCCTGCGCGAAGGGATCATCGCGCACGACCTGACCCAGCTAAGCCAGACGATCACGAAGACCGTATCCTTCGAGCCCAACGAAGGATTCGTGACCTACCCGGCATTTTCCACCACCCAGAATGCCACGGGGCATCGTCGTTTCGATGTCCGCATGGGGAACCTCACCGGGCTCCGCACCCGGGTGAAACGACTCGAAGGTGACCAACTGATTCTGGCTCTTCACGAATACGGCGAGAAATACGAAGGGTGGGGAGAAGAGCAGGCCCTCGCCTTTTCCTCCATCCCCGGGAAAACGATCTACGACCACTTCCATGAGCCTGAAGCAAAGATCGACAGGACAGAGACCGTATCGCTCGACTGGGATGAGCTGAGTGAGAACACGACCACGGGAGCTTTCTATCTCTGTTCCGAAGGAAAATCAGCCACCCGGGAGAAGCGGGAAGTCGGCGCCCAGTCCCTCATCCAGCTGACTGATATCGGTCTCGCTTGGAAGCAGAATTCCGATGAAACGCTGATCTATGCCTTCTCGATTCGGAATGGGACCCCGCTCGCCCAGACAAAAATCGCCCTCGCCAACTCCGATGCCCGAGTTCTCGCCGAAGCGACCACAGATGCCCAGGGACTCGTCAGTTTCGACGCCGATTTTTACGCGGATGATCCGGAAGGCGCATCCTCTTTTTACCTCGATGTGCAGTTCGGACAGGACCGTCATGTGAAGCCTTTCTACCAGCGGATGAACTCCCTCGGGCTCTGGAGTTTCTCGATCAACCAGCGATACAACGACCTCGCCGTCGGGGAACGGCGGACGATGATCTTTTCCGACCGCAATGTCTATCGTCCCGGGGATGAGGTGAAACTGAAAGCGATCTCTCGATTCGTCGACGAAGAAAAACTTCTCGGACCAGGAGCCGGGGAAGCGACACTCCGAGTCTATGACAGCCGGCGTCGAAAGATTTTCGAAGAAGAAGCTCAGATCGACGAAACAGGAGAACTCGACGAGAGCCTCACCCTGCCCTCGTCAGGGATGGGGTGGCACACGGTCGAACTCGACTTCAATCCCCGAGACCTCGAAGACCATCCCGATTGGAGACTGATCACCAACCACTCGTTCCAGGTGGAAGACTACCGGGTCAACACCTTCGAGATCGGAATCGATCACGAACAATCCTACGATTTCGGAGAACCCATCCCCATCGGAATTTCCGCGAAATACTACATGGGCAAGGCCCTGTCCAAGGCCGAGATGCAGTGGAACATCTACGCCTACCGGGAATACCCCCGCCCCCGCGGTTTCGATGACTTCGACTTCGGCAACCTCACGGTCGACCGGGAGAGCTTCAGCGCAGATGGCACCGAGCCTCTCTCGTCGAAAGGTAATGGAGAAGTCGTGGTCGACCTCCCCGAACAGAAAGTCGCTCCCGGCCCTCGTCGTGTCAGCCTGACCACGCAAGTCACGGATGCGAATCAACAAACGATTTCCCGCAGTGCGTCCTTCACCGTTCACAGCTCCGATTTTTACCTCGGGCTCAACAGCCCCGATGGAGTTCACCGAGCTGGCGACAGTCCGACCTTCTCTCTTGCCGCAGTTTCCGCAGATGGGACCGCCTACACTACTCCCGTCGAGACCACGATCCTCGTCGAACGCAAAATCTACAATACCGTGAAAGTCATGGGCGCGAATGGTCGCATGACCTACCGCAACGATCACCGGCTCGAAACGGTCCAGGAAGAAACTATCGAGCTCGTTACCGTGGTGGATGCCGAAACCGGCCTGACTCGTGCATTTCCTCAGTCCCTTTCTTTTGCTGAGGCGGGCGACTATCTCATCACGCTCACGGCGAGAGATGCGCAAAATCGCCCTGTCCTGACGCGCACCCGATTCACTGTCATCGGAGCCGAAGAACCCAGTTGGTCCTGGTACGACGTTATCCGCATCGACATGATCCCCGACAAGTCCAGCTACAAGGTTGGTGATGTCGCGAAAGTCCTCGTCCGATCCCCGGTATTCGGCAAAGGCATCCTCACCACGGAGAGAGGCGGAGTCCGTGCGAGCCGACCTATCGAGATCACGGAATATGAAACCGTCGTCGAAATTCCGATCCAGCAAGGCGACGCCCCGAATATTTTTGCGTCGGCCTTCCTCGTTCGAGGATCTGCAGAAAGCCCTCACATT
Source organism: Verrucomicrobiales bacterium (assembly GCA_029213195.1). Classification (GTDB taxonomy): domain Bacteria; phylum Verrucomicrobiota; class Verrucomicrobiia; order Verrucomicrobiales; family DEV007; genus Arctic95D-9. The sequence goes on along the minus strand of JARGNI010000049.1, from coordinate 28,492 downwards.
CACACCTCCGCGGACTATCGCCTCGGCTATACCCAGATCGAGGTCGACGATCCCGCCTCCCATCTAGAGGTGACGATCGACTCAGGTCCCGAGGCCTACTACCAACCGGGAGAAGAAGTCGAAGTGACCACCTTGGTGCAGACCCTCGGCGGAGAGGCCGTCGCCAATGCCTCGGTGACGTTCTTCGCCGTCGACGAGGGAGTCCTCAGCCTGACCGGCCATCAAACTCCGGATCCTCACGAAGTGTTTCACGAAGTGTTTCCTCTCTCCGTCCGCACCGGCCAGAGCATCAGTGAGCTTTTACCCGAGAATCCCCTGGAGCAGGATTTCGGGAACAAGGGATACGTCATCGGAGGCGGTGGACACGGCCAGGGACTGGATCCAGATCGCATCCGCAAGGACTTCAAGGCACTCGCATTCTGGGAACCGACCTTGAGAACCGATGCGGAGGGCAAGGTCACCGCGACATTTACCGCCCCTGACAATCTGACGACCTTCCGATTGATGGCAGTTGTCTCCGAAGGGAATCGCTTTGGACATGGCGAAGCCCCCGTGATCATCAACAAGCCGCTCATCATCGAGCCTGCGCTCCCCGTTTTCACCAACCTGACTGATCAAGTCGATGTCTCGGCCGTTCTCCACAACAACACCGAACAGGTGCAGGAGGTCGAGGTCACGGTCACGCTCGATGATCATGCCGTTTTCGTTTCCCGGATTGGAGAAAACCTTTCCACGAGTCTCTCTGCGGACTCTCGTGAAACCGAAAGAACCGTCCGCGCCCTTCTTGAGCCCCAAGCCACCGAAACTCTCTCGTTTCCCATCGCCATGACTTCGGTCGGAGAGGCCAAGTGGACCTGGCGTGTCAACTCGCTCACCGAGGAACGACTTCGCGATGCCACCGAATCGACTATCCAGGTGGGCTACCCCCTGCCCCTGCTTCGGGAGTCTCATAGCTTCACCCTGAAGAATGGAGAGAGCCTCGAGAGCGTCCTCGAGAAAGTGGAGCCGAGGCTTCGGACCGGAACCGGGAAGGTCGAAGTTTCTTTTTCCAACTCACGACTCATCGAGGCCGCCGATGGTCTCGACTATCTCCTGAAGTATCCCTACGGATGCGTCGAGCAGACGACCTCATCATTGATCCCCTGGCTCAGCACGCAACAACTTCGAAAAGTGATGCCACCGCTGGATCAGTCACCTGAGCATGTCGCCTCGGTGACCGGCAAGGCGATCGATCGCCTCTTTTCCATGCAGACCTCCGACGGCGGTTTGGGCTACTGGCCCGGAGCCAGCGAATCGGTTCTCTGGGGAAGCGCCTACGCCGGGGTCGCCATTGCCCTGGCGCAGCAACAGGGGCTCGATGTGCCGGAAGACTCGGCGGACGCCCTCTGGAAATACCTCGCCAAGAATCTGCGGAATACTGCCGATCTCGGAAACACCTACGAACTCTCGCAACGCTGTCTCTCCACCTATGCGCTCGCTCTTGCCGGCGTCAGCGAAAACAGCTACCACGAAGTGCTCTATCAGAAGCGCCAGCAGCTCTCTCTCGAAGCTCGTTCCCTCCTCGCTCTCGCGATGATCGAAGGCGGTGCTTCTTCCCCGGATCGAATCGAAGCCCTTCTCGCTCCGGCCGAAGCCGTCCCCGTCGCCGAGGTGACCTGGTACAAACGGCCTTATCTTGCCGCGACCCGGCTCCTCGCCCAACTCCGTCACGATCCGGGAAGCGATCGAGTCGACACCCTTCTCGACGAACTCATGTCCCTGCGCCAACCGAGGAATGGCTGGGGCAGCACCTACTCGAATGCCTGGCCGCTGATCGCCCTCGCGAACTACAGTGAGGCCACTGCTGGCTCGATGGCGGCAAACCAGGTGGAAGTGACCTTCGACGGGCAAAGCCAAGCGATCGAGCTCACCGCGACTCCCGATAGCCAGACTCAATCCTTTTCCTTTGAAGAGAACATCGGCGTCGACGCTCTCTCGATTGCTCCTCGCGGGAGCGGCACCGTCTACACGACGATCCGAGTCGAAACCCGTCCCGAGCTGATGCCGATCGAACCGGAGAACAACGGATTTGCAATCCAGCGCACCTACGAAAAAGTCGACTCGGATGGATCGATCTCGGCAGCCGAAGACCTCGAAGTCGGCGATCTCATCCTCGTGACGCTGGATCTCAACATCCCCAACGACCGAGAGAACTACCTCGCGATCGACGATGCCCTGCCCGCCATCTTCGAAGCAGTGAACCCCACCTTCAAGTCGCAGGCCACCCAGAAGGTCAATACCACGAAGAAACGGCGAACGCTCTACACGCACTACCGTGAAATCCGGAAAGATCGGGTCCTGTTTTTTGCCGATCAGGTCTACCGGGCGGGTGACTACAGCCTCCAGTATCTGGCTCGCGTCGTCGCTCCGGGTGAGGTCACATCCCCCCCTGCGAAAATCGAGGCGATGTATGAGCCGCAACGATTCGGCCTCAGCGGAACGGGACGAATCCGTGCTGCCGCCAAAGCTCTCGGGGCAGGCGAAGTGGCGCTCCGATAATAGAATCCTCGTTCCTGGTGAATCCCTGAGATGAAAAGGCGCCTCCTGATCTTTCTCGGTATCCTCTTCGTGGGATATGGCGCCGTTTTCTATATCGCCCCTCTCTTCTTCTCCCTTCCTGAAAGCATAGCAGACGGCGCCCCCCAGGGCCTGCTCTTTGTCGATCAGGAAGGCACTCCCATCCGTCGATTCCTCGACAACGATCTGCGAGCCGCCGAACCGGCCCGCTTCGAGGAATTCTCCCCCCTCCTGATCCAGGCCACCCTCGCGGCGGAAGACTCTCGATTCTATCAGCACAACGGAATCGATCTGCTCGGGGTGGCTCGAGCGAGCCGGGATGCCCTGCTTCATCGACGTTTCGTATCTGGTGCCTCCACCGTGACCCAGCAAACGATCAAGATATACTCGGAGCCTCGCCGGCGAACCCTTCGCACCAAGATCTGGGAAGCTCTCACCGCCCGAAAACTCGAGATGTGGGCGGACAAGGAAACCATCCTGACGGCCTACCTAAATCGTCTTCCCTACGGAAACCAGTTCACGGGAGCCCGAGCCGCCGCCGAAGGCTACTTCGGGAAACCCCTGCGAGACCTATCCCTTGCCGAAGCAGCCCTCCTCGCCGGGCTCCCCAACAAGCCCTCTCGCCTGAATCCCTGGAGGAATCTCGACGGAGCCCGCAAACGACAGCACTGGGTCCTCGAGAGAATGAAGAGCGAGGGCTGGATCACGGAAGCCGAGTTCACTACCGCTCTTATCGAGCCGCTCCGACTGCTCCCCGGTTCCTCCCAGGTCTTCCATGCCCCTCACTTCGTAGAACTGGTCGAGCAGATTCATCCTGACATTATCACCGAGGCACGCGACTCCGGATCAGAAGTCGCGACCACCCTCGACCTTTCCCTGCAAACCTTTGTCGAGAGCGCCGTATCCGCTGAGCTTTCTCGTCTCGCTCATCAATCCCGGGAGACCGATGATCTCCAGGCCGCCGTCGTTGTCCTGGAGAATGAAACCGGGAACGTCCTCGCCCTCACCGGATCTCGCTCATTCTTCCGATCCCAGGGAGGTCAAATCAACGGCGCCTGGGAGCCCCGCTCGGCGGGATCGACCCTGAAACCCTTCACCTATCTCCTCGCCTTTGAACGCGGACACCACCCGTCTCATGTCATCGCCGATACCCCGATCGAATACGTGACCTCGACCGGAACCTACCAACCGGTCAATTTCGACCGCCGCTTTCATGGCCCCGTCTCTCTCCGCCGGGCACTGGCCTGCTCCTACAATGTTCCCGCCGTCAAGTTGCTCGACTCGATCGGCGGGCCTGACATTCTCCACCAAACCCTGACGAGCCAGTTCGGAATGACCAGTCTCTCGGAGGGTTCCGACGAGTTCGGTCTCGGACTGACCCTCGGGAACGCCCCGGTTCGTCTCCTCGAGTTGACCCAGGCGTACTCCACTCTTGCCCGACTCGGGAGAGCGGTCCCCTACCGACTCGCCACCACGACCGCGACTCAACAGGGTCAGGTCGAGGACTCCACCCTGTTCGACCCGGACCAGGCCTGGCTCATCGCCGATGTCCTTTCCGACAACCAGGCTCGGGTCGAGGCTTTCGGGCTTCACTCGCCACTCCGCCTCCCTTTCCGGGTCGCGGCAAAAACGGGGACCTCAACAGATTTTCGCGACAATTGGACGGTGGGCTACACCCCGGACTTCACGGTCGGGGTCTGGGTCGGGCGCTTCGACAATCGCCCCCTGAACCAGATCTCGGGTGCGATCGGTGCCGCCCCGATCTTTCACCGGGTCATGACGGAACTGTATCGTGATCGAGAACCTCGGTGGTTTGATCCGCCGGAGAAGGCTCGCCGTATCGCGGTCGATCGCCTTTCAGGAAAAACCCCTCCCGCTCACCTCGATCTCCCGGTCTCCCGTTTGACGAGGGAGTGGTTTCTCTCGGGACAACAACCTCTGCCAGCCTCCGAAGAGGAGTATACGCCCGAGAAGAAAACCCTGCTCACCAGGGAATATCATCACTGGTGGCAGAATGCCGAGCATTCCCTGGCTTCGATCGCCGAACTCCGCCCCCTCACCCCGATGGAAACTCGTCCGAATTTCCGAATCATCAGCCCGGTTTCCGGGACCGTCGCCTTTCTCGATCCCGATCTACCCGGAAACGGAAGCAAGTTCCCCCTGGAAATCGCCGGGAGCGGGGCAGAGAAAATCCTGTGGGAATCCTCCAGTCTCTCCATCGAATCCGAAGGCGACCATCACTGGCTCCTCCTCAAACCCGGCGAACACGAAGTCACCGCGATCGATGAAGTCAGCGGGAAAGCAGTCACGACCCGTGTCGTCGTCAAGGCGCTTTGAGCGATGTGTCAGGATTCCGACGAGCCGAGGAACTCCCCCTCTGCCGCGATCACTTCCTCGTAGCGCTTCCAACTTTCCGGTCGATCCAATCGCTTCAGGTTTTCCTCGAGAAGAATGGAATCACAAGCGACCAGGAAGCGCTGTAGCTTGGCCCAGTCCTTGTCCAGCCGGAACCGCTCATCGACGAGTTGTTTTCGCTTTTCGCCTGATTTGATCCAGGCGGCATGACGGGGATGACTTTCTACAACAGAGACCAACTCATCACCGTTTTCCGTAATCAACCGAATCGATTCGGGCTTGAGCAGGTTGGCGACCTCTGGCCAGCGCGCGGTCACCGCCTGGCGAAGGGCCGACCGCGCAGAATCGTAGTTTCGTTTCTCCTTTTTCTCTTCCTCGGCAAGTTGCTTTCGCTTCTTCGCAATCTCCTCGGCTCGCTTTCGCGCGGTCCCATATCGCTTCTCTCCCTCGAGATCCAGCGACTCCGAGAGCCGAGAGAGAACGGTGGTTTCCAACGAATTCGCAAGCTTTTCGATTTCGGAAAACGGGATCTCCTTCGAGAGCAGCTTGGGATGTTCCTTGTCCTTGAACTGACTCCGCTTCCTCAGAAAGGCATCGCTGGTTTTCTGGGGAATATCGATCGTCTCCGAGACGAGAACGGTGTAGGCATGCGCCTCGGCAAAGCTGACGGAACCGTCTCCATCGTAGTCGGCGGACTCGATTGGCTTCCCGGTCCGACTCTGGCCGAGAAGCGCAGCCCAGAAATGACTGCTGAACTCATCGTAGTTCTCCTCGTCGATATCTGGAGTGCATCCCGCCGCCATGCGATCGTGCGTCGTGGAGAAGAATCCAGCGACGACCCGCTCCTGGTCTCCCTTCTTGGGATCGCCGCTCGGAAAAATCGTGTGCGCGAATCCCCCCGAATAGCACTGGGCCATGATCAGGGTGACCTGCACCCCGTCAGGAAGACCCTCGATCAACTCGGCAACCCGAGAGACATCGATGGGACGCGTGTTCCAGAGATACAGCTTCGTATTGTGCAGGTTCTTCTTGTCCTGGCTTCTCCCGCCGTGAGCCGTCGCGTAGAGGATCAGTCGGTCTCCTTTCTCGAGCTTCGCTCCGGTTTTCTTGAACCAGGATTCGATCGCCTCGGGACTCGTCATGCCCGTCACCTTCTCCACCTCGTGATCCCGATACTGGAGATCGAGATATTTCTCGCTGCCAAAGAGCTTCGCGAGAAGGCGGTTGGCGTCGGGAACATTGCTCTCTGCCGGCTCGAACTGGACATCCCGACCCGGTGCCTTGCCATCGGAAAAATAGAGGTCATGCGGAGCGGAAGAAATCCCCACCCCATCGATGACTCGCTGATAGAACTGGATGTTCTTCTCAATGGAAACCTGGTTTCCCGCAGGAGAATAGCCTCCCCCGATCGTCAGGAAATGATCGGCTCCCGAGATTGCCATCGGGGAGAGAAAGAGAAGAAAGGCGCAGAGGCGATGCGTCGACATGGGGAGAATTGAAACCTATCCTTTTCGGTTTGACCATCCTTTCTCCCTCTCAAACACGCCCGACTGCGCCAATGGACAGGCCGCCGATTCGGAGGAATCGTCTTCCTTCCCATGAACAATGCTCCGGACCCCGCACCCGACAATCCCTTCCACGCTGCTTCGACACCCTCCGAGATGACGAAGAGAGAATACTTCGCCGTCCACCTTTTCGAGGCGGTCACGGCCAATCTCAGTCTCAACTGCTCGCTGCAGGACAAGGCCAACCACGCCGTCGATGCGGCAGATGCCCTGCTGCACGCCTTGGAGGAGAAGGAGAGTCCTGCTTCCTGAGTCAAACCGAGAACGGCGGACCGCGGGGACGCGGTCCCTCCAGGCGCGGTCCCTCCAGGCGTAGACCTTCTGGACCCTGAGCTCCCGGAAGACGGACTTTGCGGCTACGCCTCTTTTCTTTTCAACTGGGGAAAGAGAACGACGTCTCGGATGGACTCGGCACCCGTCAGCATCATGACGAGACGATCGATCCCGATGCCGATTCCTCCGGCAGGAGGCATGCCGTATTCGAGGGCGAGGAGAAAGTCCTCATCGATTTTCTGAATCTCTTCCCCGGCCTGCTCCTCGAGGCGTTTTCTCTGGATGTCGGGATCATTGAGCTCGGAATACCCGGGAGAAATTTCCGCTCCATTGATGATGAGTTCGTAGACGTCGACGACCGAGTCATCGCTTGTGTTCTGCTTCGCAAGCGGGACCAGTTCCTTGGAAACGTGGGTGACAAAGATGGGATCGATCGACTTCTCCTCGACGAGTTTTTCGAAAACCTGCTGAGAGATTTCATAGTCCTCCATTTCGGGAGAAATCTCGACACCGAGCTCCTTGCAACGAGCACGACGACCGGCTTCATCGAGATCCCACCAATCCGCCCCGGCGGCCTCGGCGACCAGTTCCTTGTAAGGGGCCCGACGCCAGGGACGACTGAGGTTGATCGTCTTCGTCACATTTCCTTCGAGATCCTTGTGCTCGATCTCGAGACCGCCGCAATAGGTCTCGGCGAGATGACAAATCATGTCCTCGACCATGTCCGCCATCTGCTCGAAGTCGGCATAGGCCCAGTAGGCTTCCAGCATCGTGAACTCCGGATTGTGCCGACGGCTTATGCCCTCGTTTCGGAAGCTGCGATTCAACTCGAACACCTTGTCGAATCCTCCGACGAGGAGACGCTTGAGATAGAGCTCGGGAGCGATCCGAAGATACATGTCCATCCCCAGGGCATTGTGGCGTGTCTCGAAAGGCTGGGCCGCGGCGCCTCCAGGGACGTCCTGGAGCATGGGCGTCTCGACTTCGAGAAACCCCTTTTCCTGCAGGTAACGCCTCATCTCGGCCACCATGCGACAACGGGTCTTGAAGACCTCGCGAGAACGCTCATTGGCAATGAGATCGAGATAGCGCTGACGATACTTGATCTGCGGATCGACGACTCCGTGCCACTTGTCGGGCATGGGACGCAGCGATTTGGAAAGCACGGTGACTTCGTTCGCTTTCACCGATGGCTCCCCGACTTTCGTGGTGAAGGTTTCTCCCGAAACACCAATCCAATCGCCGATATCGAGCTGCTTGTAGGCGGCCCACTGCTCTTCGCCGATCTGCTTCTGGTTCACGAAAACCTGGATCCGGCCGTTGATGTCGGAGATATCGAGAAAGTTGCTTTTCCCCATGTCACGCAACGCCGTGATCCGACCCGCGATGCGCACCGGTTTCTCTTCGACGAAATTTTCGCGCAGTTCACCCGGTGAATCGGTCGTTTCGTAGAGTCCTCCAAACGGATCGACTCCCATCTCGCGAAGACTGTCGAGTTTCTCACGGCGGACACGCAGGAGCTCACCCAGATCTTCGGCTTGCGTTGATTCGTTTTCGTCTGACATAGAATTTCCCGTAAAATTTGGTAGAGGGACAAGACGCAAGAATGATCGACCCCCACGAAAAATCAACCGAAGGTTCCGATTCTCCCGAGTCGGAATTCGGCTTCGCGCGAGTCGCCCCCGACGTCCTCCTCGATGGGCGTCTCGTCATTTTTCACGAAAAAGAGAAGTGGATGGCCGTTTCGGATCTGCATTTTGGCTACGAGGTCAGTCGGCGCCGGGACGGGGGACTGTGGCCGCTCTGGGGGATGCAGAGCATCCGCGACCGCCTCGCGGGAGCGATTGCGAGATGGGCTCCCCACAAGCTGATCCTGGTAGGTGACATCGTCGACAGTGCCGCCGCTCCGAAAGAAGCGATCCAGTGGCTGGAATCGGTTCAGGAACTCGGTCCCGAGATGATCCTCATCGCCGGGAATCATGACCGAGGCTCGGTGCGACGACATTTCCCCTTCGTCGACACGCATCGCGAAGGGCACTACTTTTTTCATCATGGCCATCAACCCCGCGACCTGCCTTCCCTCGCCACGATCGAAGTCCATGGACACATCCACCCGTCGATTCGTTTCGGAGACGGGGCCGGGACCTCGCTGAAGCTTCCGATCTTTACCCGAGAGAAAGTTCCAGAGGGAAACCGTGAAACCTGGACTCTGCCTGCCTTCTCTCCGTGGGCCGGAGGGCATCCCTGTGGCCCACGGAACGAGGCTCACCCATTCACCCGGTGGGCCTGTGGAGGACACCGCGTTTTCGAAGTGCGTTGATTTCCCAAGGATCGCTTTTCGCCACTTCGGGCGTAGCATGAAGAAACGAAGATTATGGAGCAGCACATCCTCATCATTGGTCACGGCTACGTCGGGTCAGAGCTCGCACAACGCCTCTCCGCTGGAGAACGGACTGTCTCCGTGGCAAATCGCAGCGGGGATGAGCAAAACCCGTATCCCGTTTTCGAAGCCGATGTGAGCAGTCTTTCCTCTCTTGAAAAACTGGCTGCCGATCTCCCCGCTTTACCCGACGCCATCGTCCACTGCGCCAGTTCGAGCCGAGGGGGCGCGGAGGCCTATCGAGCTGTTTTTCTGGATGGGATCGATCACCTTCAAAACGTCTTCCCCGACAAGCGCATCCTTTTCACGAGCAGCACCAGCGTCTACGGGCAAACCGATGGGTCCGTCGTCACGGAGGAGTCTCCCACCGAACCGGATCGGGAAACCAGCCAGATTCTCGTCGAGGCGGAAAGAAAGGTCGCAGATTCCGGGGGCATCGCTCTCAGACTTGCCGGGATTTACGGTCCGGGGCGGTCCATTTATCTCCAGCGCATCCTCGAGGGGAAAGCCGAGATCGAAGCCGGAGAAACGAGTCGGTTTCTCAATCAGATTCATCGAACCGATATCGTCGCCGCGATTCAGCATCTCATCGGAACATCCGGAGACGACTTTCAGGGTCGAATCTTCAACGCGGTTGACGACACCCCGATGACCCAGCGCGAATGCTACGAGCGACTCGCTGCCTATTTTGAAGTGCCCATCCCTCCGGAATCTCCTCCCAACACGAAACGCAAACGAGCGTGGACGAACAAGATCGTCGACAACTCAGCTCTGAAGTCGACGGGCTGGACTCCACAGTTCCCCTCCTTCTTCGATGCGCTCGACGACGATCCCGAGCTGATTCCCTCTCTACGGGAAAAAGTCAGGGACGACGCAGGCTCGCAATCTTGAACTGCTTCCCCATCATGCCGGGATGAGTCAGGGTTTGAAACTGCCGCAGTCGTTTTGAAACCACTTCATCGGGCACCTGCCCTTCCATCGAAAGTAGCCAGGGACGCGCCGCCTCGGTAAGAAAATGATGCTGGTCAGTCAGGCCAGACCAGTTCAATCCGACTTTTTCCGCCGCGCGACGTACCAGGGAGAAATCGACATGAGCGGTGATATCCGTTTCTCCGACCGCCTCGAAAGGTTCTTCCGAGGCCTGATGATCCCGGTAGCAACGGAAGGTTCCCGTCGAGCGATGAGAGGCATAGTAGTCATCGGCCTTGAAACCGTAGTCGATGAGCCACCAAGTCCCCGACTCGAAGACCTGCGCGACCTCCTCGATCCAGGAGGAGACCGCAGGGCAGATTTCGGTGGCATAGTCATCTGGTAAATCCCGTGGGAGCGCCTCCACGAAGGGAACGAGCTCGGGGCGAAGCGGACGAGTCACCCAGGCGAGCTCTCCGTCCTCGATACCGACCTGTTTTTCCCCCCATTGTCCGTCCTCGCGAGCGACACGATCGAAGGGAAACGCATCGAGCAATTCGTTGCAGAGAAAGATCCCCTGCGGATGGGAAGCTTCGGGGAGAGAAGAGACGACTCGGATCTCGGCTTCTTCGGCACGCAGGACTTCTTCCTTTTCGAAACGCTTTCGCAGCTGCTCCCGCACCGTCGCTCTCGGCTCGACGATACAGTATTCCCACTCGCCCAATTCGGATGGATCGAGCCGCAAAAGCGCCGTGACAATATCCACCGCGAGCTGGCCATCATGAGCCCCCTGTTCAACGATGCGAAACGGACCCTGGGAAGAGAAACCCTGCTTTCTTTCGGCCCGGATTTTCTCACTGAGAAGAAATCCGTAGGTCTCTCCTACCGAGACACTCGTGAAGAAATCGCCCTCTCGACCGACCACCCTCGAATCAGGTCGTGAGTAGTACCCCCACTTGGGATGATACAGAGCCAGTTCCATGAAGGCGGAAAAGGGTATGGATTTCTCCTCACTTTTCTCAATTCTTTGAAAGACGAGATCCAAAAGAGGCGTATCTTTGCCTGAATGCGAAGATTTTCGGGGGTTTGCCATGCCCGGAGATCCTAGCCCTCCCCAACCCCTTTGACAAAAATTCCGTGTCCAACGATTTCGACGATAGCGATTTTGAAGCGATCGGCAGTATCGATCCGGCTGAACCAAAGCCGGTCGTCGATATACCTCCGCTCAGTGAGGAAGCGCAGGCGAAGCTGAAGCGTCGACGTCGGCGAGTCTTCTGGCTGAAGTTTTTTGGCTTCACCTTCATCCTCTTTCTCATCGTCGCCATCATTGGCGCCGCCGGAGCCTTCTTCTATTGCAAGCCTCGCTACGATCTTGCCTATTCCTTCGACCTGTCCGAGTTGGAAAAAGTCGAGGTGGCGAGCCGGATCCTCGATCGCAACGGCAAGGAGCTGGGACGGATTTTCGTCCAGAATCGACGCCCGGTCCAGCTCGAGGAAGTGTCCGACAATTTCATCAATGCCCTACTCGCGGCGGAGGACAGTCGCTTCTACGAACACAATGGCGCCGACTACGTCGGTATCATGCGAGCGGCGATCAACGCGATTCGCTCGAAGCAGATGAACCAGGGTGCCTCGACGATCACCCAGCAGCTTTCCCGGCAGACCTTTGAGCTGAAGGATCGGACGATCAGCCGAAAAATCACCGAGATCTTCCTCGCCCAGCGGATCGAGCAAGCGCTGGCGAGTAAGCAGAAGATCCTCGAGCTGTATGTGAATCGAATCTACTACGGAAGCGGCTATTACGGAATCGCCTCGGCTGCAGAAGGGTATTTCGGAAAGGACCCGAGCCGTCTCACGGTCGTGGAAGGCGCGACTCTCGCTGCGGCCATCCCGAACCCCTATCACCGCTCTCCCCGCTCTTTCCCCGAGACTTCGCTTCGTTGGAGAAACCACGTGCTCGCCCGCATGGCCGAGGAAGGCTACATCGACAAGGATACGATGGAGCGCTCGCAGAAATCCGAAATCCGCACCATTCCCAAAGGAAACATCACCGGTAAATCCGCCTACGTGTATGAGAAAGTGCGGCAGGAGGTCATCGATCTGCTCGGATATGAAACGGTTTCCAAAGGAGGATTCACGATCCACACGACTATCGATGGCGACATCCAGGGCGTGGCGGAAAACACCCTGAAAGCTCAACTCGACAAAATCGAGCAGCATCCAGATTTCGAGCACCCCACCCGCGCCGACTACAAGGAGAAGAAGAAAGCGTTCCGAGAATCGGCACTTCCCGACCAGAAGTTTGCAGCTCCCGAATATCTCCAGGGAGCCGTCCTCGTGATCGACAACGCGACCGGCTCCGTCCTTGCGCAGGTAGGGGGGCGCGACTTCAACGACAGCATGTTCGATCGAATCAGCCAGGGAAGCCGCCCCACGGGAACTGCGTTTACGCCCTTTGTCTATGCGACGGCATTCGAGAAAGGTTTCTTCCCCGGCACCCTTCTCGACGACACCCCCATGGATGCTCGCAAAGTGATGATCGGAGGCACCACCGGGATTCTCGGGGAATGGGGCGTCGAAACCTTCGACAACGTCTACGAGAACCGTCTCACGGCCCGGAGTTCTCTCGCCAAGTCGAAGAATGCCGCCACGGTTCGAATCGGCCAGAAGGTCGGCACCACGGCGGTTGTGGATCTGGCTGAGGCCGCGGGCATGAGTTTCTCTGGAGACCTCCAGAAATTCAACGCCACCTTCCTCGGACGGAACCCGTCTTCGCCGGAATCCCTCGCCCTCGCCTACACCATTTTCCCGAATGGCGGTAGGCGTCCCGAGCGCACTCACATCATCGAGAACATCAAGGACTCCACCGGAAACCTGATCTACTCGCCCGAGGTGACGCTCCAGTCGAACCCGGTCATCGATCCCTACTCTGCCTACCAGATCAGCAGCATCCTCGAAGACACCTTCGACAAGGATCTCGGTGGCACGGGAGCCAAGGCCCACGAACGCTATGGCCTCGGGGACTACCCGGTCGCAGGAAAAACGGGGACCGAATACAATTTCACCGACAACTGGTTTGTCGGATACACCTCCAAAGTCACCTGCGTGGTCTGGGCTGGCTTCGATCAGAACAAGACGATCTACCCCGGCGCCTTCAGTTCCGACACGGTTCTCCCTGTCTGGACCCAGGTCATGAATGAGGCCGCCGAGAAGTTCGAGCCTCGTGCTTTTCTCCCCCCTCCCGATGCGGAGCAGGTCGAGATTTGCATCGAGTCAGGAGAGCTCGCCTCCAACAATTGCTACCGCACCATCGACAAAGGAAACGGAATCAGTTCCCAGGTGCGATGCACCTACAACGAATACCTGCGTCCTGGTACCGATCTGGAAATGATCTGCCATATCCATGGCAAACCCGGATCCCGACTTCGCGATCTTACCAAGCAGCCCAAGGACGGCCCGCTGCGCGCCGGCTTTGTCGTCGAGGCCAATGCAGACCCGATTCTTCCGATTGCCCCGACCATCATCGGTTCGGATGACCCCTACAATTCCATTGCCCCGGTTATTCGAGCTCGTGTCGCCATGGTCGTCGCCGAAGAATCCGGCGAGGGAGAAGGCGAAGAAGGCGCCGGTGAAGGAGCATCCGAAGACGAACCTGCACGAGCCGTTCCGGTCGATGGCAATGGCATTCCCGTTGCGAGACCTGTCATGGTCGATGAAGAGGATGCCGACCTCCCCGCCCAGCGGGTCCGCCTTGCGCCCCCCCAGGCGATCGAATTCGATTAAGGAGTGACTCAACAGGATGACTTGTTCTAAAATAGCCAAGTCATGCTTACTGTCATCAAGCTCCTCCTCTCTGCAGGGTTGATCTACCTCGTCAACGAGATCGTGGTCACCCGCAGCAAACCTCTGCTGGGAAGCATGATCGCTTCTCTCCCGCTCGTCTCCATCATCACCTTCATCTGGATCTGGGGGGCTCTTCGAGAGGATCCGGAAGCCCAGGCGGAAAAGCTGGCAGCACACTCGGCCGGGGTTTTCTGGTTCGTCCTGCCGAGCCTGCCGATGTTTCTCCTCTTTCCCTGGCTCCTGCGCAAGGGGCTCACGTTCTGGCCGACCCTGGCCATCTGCTGCGTCGTGACGATGGTTCTCTATCTTCTCATGACCCTGATCCTGAAACGCTTCGGAATGGCCCTCTGATCATGAAATTCATCATCCTCTCCTCCCTCTTCTTTCTCGCCTCCACGCTTTGTGCCGACGAAGAGCGGCCCCCGAACTTCATCGTCATCTTCTGCGACAATCTCGGCTATGGAGACATCGAGCCTTTTGGATCGAAAGTGCATCGCACTCCCCATCTCAATCGGATGGCCGAAGAAGGAAGAAAATTCACTCACTTCTGTGTCACCGCCGGCGTGTGCACACCTTCCCGTTCCAGTCTCATCACCGGTTGCTATTCCCAGCGAGTCGGGATGCATCTCAATCCTCGCGACCATCATGTCCTGCGACCGGTTTCCCCCTACGGCCTCCACCCCGACGAGATCACGATCGCAGAGGCCCTCAAGGCCAGGGGATACGCAACGGGGATCATTGGGAAGTGGCACCTTGGTGATCAGGAGCCCTTTCTCCCGACGCGGCAGGGATTCGATTTCTTCTTCGGAGTCCCTTATTCCGATGACATGACGGAGAGGATCTGGGACCGGGACGGCTCCCAATGGCCCCCACTGCCCTTGATGGAAAATGAAAAAGCCATCGAGGCGCCGGTGGATCGGAATGGACTCACCCTTCGCTACACCGAACGCGCACTCGACTGGATCGAAGAGCAAAAAGACACCCCCTTCTTTCTCTACCTTCCTCACGCGATGCCGGGGAGCACATCGAGTCCTTTCGCAAGCGAAGCCTTTCGAGGAAAAAGCGAGAACGGCCCCTGGGGCGATTCCATCGAAGAACTCGACCACTCCACCGGCCAGATTCTAGACAAGATCCGAGAACTCGGTTTGGAGAAAGACACGCTCGTGATCTGGACCTCCGACAACGGGGCCCCGATTCGGCCGGAACCCGGGGATGTCTCTCGCGGATCGAACGCCCCGCTTCATGGTCGAGGTTACACCACCTCGGAAGGAGCCTTTCGTGTCCCGACCATCCTCTGGCAGCCTGGCACGGTTCCGGCAGGAACGGTCTGCGAAGAACTCACCACGACGATGGATCTGCTTCCCACCTTCGTCGCAATGGCTGGAGGTGGCGAGCCCCCCGAAGTCGATGGGTTCGATATCTCCCCCTTGATCCGGGGAGACGACAATTCAAAAACCCCTTACCCCTGGTTTGCCTACTACTACCTCGATCAGTTGCAGGCTGTTCGTTCCGGTCCCTGGAAACTCTTCCTCCCCCTCGAGAATTTCGTCCGTCACCCTCATTTCAAGCGAGAGAATTCCAGTCATCCTCTGCTGTTCCACCTCATCGATGACCCGTCCTGCAAATCCAATGCCGCCTCCGAGAATCCGGAGGTTGTCCTGCGGCTCTCCGATCTGGCGAAAGAGATACGAAAGGATCTGGGGGACCAGGGAAAACCCGGCGAAGGATTGCGGGAGCCGGGGAAAGTGCCCAACCCCGTCCCCGTGGTAAAGATCGAGGACTGAGGCCTACGCGGCAAAACTCTCTCCACAGGAGCAGGTCACCACCGCATTCGGATTGGTGACTTTGAATCCTCCCTGCTGCAGGTCCTCGCTGAAATCGAGTTCGGAACCGGTCACAAAGAGGGCGCTCTTGGGATCAATGACAACGCGGACTTCGTTGGACTCGACCATGATGTCGCGATTCGCGGGACCATCGACGAGATCCATCTTGTATTGCAGCCCGGAGCACCCGCCCCCGATCACGGCGACTCGGAGGGCCCCGTGATCCAGGCGCCCCTGCTTCTTGAGCAAGGAGCGCAACTTGTTCGAAGCTCCATCGAGGACCTTGATGAGCGTTTCGTTTCCGAGCTTGTATTTGACTTCCGACACGCGAGAAATTCCGACAGGCCAACGGGTTTCGCAAGGACGGAAACCGACGGAATCGATGCCTCCTGCTAGGACGAGAGCATCGACTTCATCTGCTCGAAGTAATCCGTCGCGAAATCTTCCTCGACCGGGGTCGACTCCAGCGTCTCGTGATCGGTCTCCTCATACTCTTCCTTGTCGAGTTCCTTGAAGAAGCTGCTCTGCTCGCAGAGGTGCTTCTCACCATATCGCTTTCGACTGCGACACCAGGTGATGGTGAGCTCCGCCTTCGCACGGGTGATTCCGACGTAGAACAATCTCCGCTCTTCATCTCGGCTCCCCTCTTCGATGGAGCGAGAGTGAGGAAGCACTCCTTCTTCCACCCCGACGATGAAGCAGACCGGGAACTCCAACCCCTTTGCCGCGTGCATGGTGATCAGGGAAACTCCCTGCCCCTTGTCGTCCTCTTTGTCCTCCTTGTCCTGCATCAGGGCCACGCTGTCGAGAAATCCACGCAGCCCGCGTTTCGACTTCTCGTAGTGGTGATGCATCCCATCGATCAGTTCCCCGACGTTCTTGCGACGGTTGTCGATCTCTTCCTGGGTCTTGCAGTTTTTCTTGAGGTAGTCGGAGTAGTTGATCTCTTTCATCAACTCCTCCGTCATCGCCGCGTAATTGGCGCTGTCGGTATGGGCCGAGTCGCTGTAGCGATGGATGAAGGAAACAAATTCTTCGATCGCATTCTGTGCCCTCGTCGTCAGGCTCGCGAGGAACTCGAAATCGTTGAGCGCTTCGAACACGCTGATCTTGTGATCGATGCTGAACTGGGTCGCCAGCGCAATCGTCCCCTGCCCGATCCCTCGAGGAGGCGTCGCGATGACTCGCAGGAGACTGACATCGTCGTCGTGATTGAGAAAGAGATTCAGATAGGCGAGGAGATCCTTGATCTCCCGTCGCTCGTAGAAAGACTGCCCACCGATCAGCTTGTAGGGAATGTCGTTCTCGCGCAGCTTCTCTTCCATCAGCCGAGACTGCGTGTTCATCCGAAAGAGAATTGCGACATCGTCGTAACTGCGCCGATCGATGCGATGACACTCGAGGATTTCCGCGATGACCCACTCGGCTTCCTTCTCCGCATCCGGCATGGAGACGATCCGGGTTTTCTCGCCCTCGCCGAGCCCACTCCAGAGGGTCTTCTCCCGCCGGTCGAGGTTGTGCTTGATGAGACTGTTGGCGAGACGGAGGACGCGATTGGTGGAACGGTAGTTCTCCTCCAGCTTGATCACTTTCGGGTTGGGAAAGAATCGCTCGAAGTCCAGGATGTTGGTGATTTCGGCCCCCCGCCATCCGTAGATACTCTGGTCGTCGTCGCCGACCACACAGACATTCCGCTCCTCGCCAACCAGCAGCCGGAGCAAATCCATCTGCAGGTGATTGGTATCCTGGAACTCGTCGACCATGATGAAACGAAACCGCCGCTGCCAATCTTTTCGAATGTCGGGGTTTTCTTCGAGACCCCGCACCGCGAGGATCATGAGATCATCGAAGTCGACGGCATTGAGCTGCTTCAGCTCCTTCTGGTAGGTGCGATACACCTCCGAGATCAGGGAATCCTCGCGATCACTGATCGGCTGCCCCGTATTCTTGGCCTGGCTGATCATCATGTTCGCGAGCTTGGGTTCCAGGTTTTCATCCTTTCCCAATTTCCGAACAATGATGCGTCGCAGCAGTCCGAGTTGGTCGCTCTGCGTGTAGATGCTGAACGTCTTCTTGTATCCCAGTCGCTCGATACAGGTGCGGAGAATGCGGACGCAAAGACTGTGAAAAGTACAAACCGTCACGTCATCCGCCATTCCAGAATCCACCATCGATCCGACACGCTCCCGCATCTCGTTGGCGGCCTTGTTGGTGAACGTCACCGCGAGGATTTGACTCGCTGGAATCTCATTGTAGAGCATCCCCGCGATCCGGGTGGTCACGACACGGGTCTTCCCGGTTCCCGCGCCGGCGAGAATGAGCACGGGACCGTAGATCTGCTCCGCAGCTTCGCGCTGCGGCGGATTCAGGGCGAGAAGGCCCTTCTTGATGGACATGTGGTGCGGACGAAGAAGGAGGAAAGAGAGCGAGAAATCAGCTCACGAATCGAGCAGCGAACGGATAACGATAGGCAACACCCTTGTTCGCCTCCATACCTCCCAGGATTGCAAACACGAGACTGACGACCATCACGGCAGGATAGAGAATCCCTGCGATGCACCCGATCACGGGCAGGACCGCGACGATCCCCGTCGCGACATATCCGATCAGGACGGTGATTTGAAAATTGAGCGCTTCCTTGCCCTGGTCGTTCACAAAGGGACTCTCGTCCTTCTTGATCAACCAGATGATGAGTGGCCCGACGATGGAGGTCACCGCACCGAGGATGTGCGCGAGCAGCGCCATCGTCCGCTCATCTGTCTCGGCCAAGTCTCCCTGGCCCAGGGCGACTCCACCCATTCCTACTGGACTCGGTTCACTCGCAGGAGGAGTTTCGCTGGATTCGGACTCGCTGGGATCAGCCTCACTTGGGGTGGGATCAGGACTCGAATCCTGCGCCGCAGCGGGGTCGCTTGGCGCTGGCTCCGGGTTCGTTGGCTTTGTCTCGGGAGCCGGAGAAGAATCGGCAGCGGGTGGTTTCTCCTCGGAGTTTGAGTCATCCATAGGCGGAGGGGTATTGGGATCGCTCATGTTCTCTTGTTAATTCGGATTCGATCCTACATCAAGCAAATAGCAGCCCAAGTCGCATCACCAAATCGATTCTTCGCGTCAAAAAGTCGGGAGCGAAACGTAACCCTTGATCAGTCCTTCATTGCTTTTCTGGGGATTGCTCCCTACCCTTGCTCCTCATGAGAATTCTTGTCGTTTCCGACATCCACTACAGTCTGAAGCAATATGACTGGCTGGTACGAAATGCGGGAGACTTTGACCTCATGATCATCGCCGGAGACCTTATGGAATTGGGCTCGACGGTCGATCCCGACACGCAGGCAGCGGTCGTCGAGCAGTATTTCCGGAGAATCGCTGCACAGGCTCCCCTCGTCGTCTGCTCGGGAAATCACGATCTGGTCGAGGAATTTGATGGCAGCCGTTCTTCCGAATGGCTTGCCGACATCGATATTCCAGGAGTTACGGTCGATCACAACAGCTTCGCCAACGAATCGGTTCGGATTCTCTCTCTTCCCTGGTGGGAATCCGAAGCGGAAAGGGACCGCGCCGCTCAATGGCTCGAAGAGCAGGAACACCCTGAGGACCCCCGCCCAGTCTTCTGGGTGCATCATGCGCCTCCCCAGGGCTCGAAAGTCAGCTGGAACGGAAAACGAGACCTCGGCGACAAGACCCTCGTCGAGTGGATCGATCGCTACAGCCCTACCGCTGTTCTTTCCGGACACGTCCACAACGCCCCCTACTACCCGGAAGGATCCTGGTTCGATCGGATCGGAGAAACCGTCGTGCTGAACGGGGGAAAGCAAACCGGCGAAAAACCCGCAACCGTCGAGATCGAGCTCCAGGATGGGAAGTTGACCTGGTGCGGCATGGAGGGTTGCGAACAACTGCTGCTCTCCGAGGTCACCACCTCGTAGCCCAAGAGCTGTCTCCGAACCTCACGAAACGCGTTTTTTCAGATCGCGGTGGAGAATGCTGTCGAGGACCCCATCCACCATTCCAACATGATCGGAACAGTCTCGGAGCTGCTCCCGGACATCGACAAGGTATTGGGTCGCGGCGGTGAGCCGAGAAGCGAGGAGATGCGAGACATGCAGATTGACCTCGGGATAGGTCTTGAGAAATTCCTCCGGATCGTCGGCAACATAAAAGACCGAATCCTCAGTCGCAATCACATCCGCCGTGGCGTTCGACTGCAGGAGCACCGAAATTTCACCAAGGACACTGCCTGGCGTCTTGATCCGCGAGATCCGGATCCCGTCGCGTTTGACCTCGACTCGTCCACTCTTGAGAAAGTAGATCTTTCGAAGTTCTTCCCCCTCCGTAATCAGGGAAGCCCCTGCATCCAGTGATCGTTCGGGGAGAGTCGAAATGGCATCTGAAACAGTCACAGGGGGAACCAACGAGAAAATCACCCGGTTGGCAAGAGAGTTCTCTCCATTGCCTACCCTTGCTCGGGTTCCCCCTCGTATTCCGTCGGATCCTCGAGCCCAGCTTTCTCGAATGCTTCCTTGCGCTCGACACAGGTCCCGCATTTCCCGCAGTGGATCTCCCCACCCTTGTAACAGGACCAAGTCAGGGAAAAGTCGATCCCGAGAGAGGCGCCCAGTGCAGCAATGCCTTCTTTCCGAAGATGGATGAAAGGACGCAGGACTTCGAGGTCGGCATACGTTCCCGCAGTGATGGCCTCGGCCATGGGCTTCATGAATTCTTCCCGACAATCCGGATAGATCGCGTGATCCCCCGAATGCGCCGCGATGACCAGCCCTTCCGCGCCCACGCTCTCGGCAAAACCGGCCGCAATCGAAAGGAGAATGCCATTCCGAAACGGAACCACCGTCTGCTTCATGTTCTCCGCCTCGTAATGGCCTTCCGGGATCGCTCCCCCGCTCTGGAGTAGATCACTTTCGAAAAGCTCATTCATGAAGGGAAGCGGAACCAATCGATGTGGAACCCCGAGCAAATCACAGTGCATTTTCCCAAAGGGAATCTCGCGGTGATTGTGCTTCGACCCGTAGTCGAAACTCAGACCGGCCACCACGTCATGTTCCTGTGCCGCACGATACAGCGCGGTCACGGAATCCATCCCGCCACTGACGAGGACGACGACTTTCATCCCAGTTCCTCCAGTCCGGCATCGGGATACGATGCGGTCGCCGTCAGCTGGATCCCTCCCCGCGGAGAAAATTTACCACGCACGATCATCTTGCGAGGAACGCAGGCACCCGAGAGGTCGTCGAGGATCCGATTCACGATCTCCTCGTTGAAGGAAGGAGTGTTCCGAAACGACGCGAGATAGAACTTCAGCGACTTGGTTTCGACACACTTGTCTCCCGGGATGTATTTGATCGTGAGATGAGCAGTATCGGGCTGACCGGTCACGGGGCACAGGGAACTGAACTCGGGATAATCGAGCTCGATCCAGTAGTTCCGGTCGGCACTGCGATTCGGAAACACCTCCAGGGTAGCCTCCTCGGGAGTGCTGGGGAGTCGATTCTCGCTGTGACCCAACAGGGTCAGGTCTTTGACAGAAGAGGGTTGGGTCATGGGAAAAGGGGCTACGAAACGGAACCGGGCTGCGATCAGCGAATCACGGATGGATTCAGGATTTCTTCACGACGATCTCGACACGTCGATTCAAGGCCTGCTCTTCCTTCGTTCCCGCCGTCGGTACGATGGGACGGGACTTGCCGAGACCCACGACCTGGATGTTGCCCGTATCGATGCGGAGGCGCTCGATAAGCCATTGTTTCACCGCCGTGGCCCGCTTGAGACTGAGCTCGCGGTTGAACTCGTCGCCCCCGATGCCATCGGTGTGGCCTTCGATGATGAAGGTGGCGTCCGGATTGGTCTGCACGACAAAGGCCAGCTTCATCATGCTGAGGCGAGCCTCCTCCTTGAGGACGTGCTCGTTGAACTCGAAGAGAATGTCGGTGGGCAGCGCGATCTTCTCCGTTCCCGTAGGCAGGCCGCCAGTGCGACCGATCATTGCATCGAGGCTGGTGTACCCCTGGACAAATTCATCGGCCTTGGTTCCAAACGCCTTGGCGGCGGCTTCCTTGAAAAACTCGTCCGTATCGACCGTGTTCCCGAGATCATCGGTTTCGTTCAGCTCCAGGATGGGCTGGCTTGCGGAGACGTTGGCCGACGAATCGATCAGCTTGTTGCGCATATCGTTGAGATCCTTGGAAAGAATCTCAGCGACAGAAAGATCGAGCGCCCCGATCGAGGCAGCTGCCAAGGCTTCCCCGGGAGCCTTGGGGGCCTCTCCCGAGAAAATCTTGGGCGTGTCCAGCGGAGCCATGCGAATGGTCTCCTCCTTCATCTGCTCCATGAGATCGAACTCATCCAGCGATGTGTCGACTATGTCGAGATCGCTCAACTTTTCCGGCTCGATGTCGGTCTCTTCCGGAATGAAAGGCTCCTCGAGCAGCTCATTGAGCTTGTCCTGGTCGATCGTCAACTGCTCCTTGGTATTTCTCCAGACGACCCCATCCTCGCCCGGTCGGAGACCGCTGCGCTCGATTCCACCGAGAATGATGTAAAGCACGACATGGACGATCACAGACAGGAGGATCGCAAGAAGGACCCACCAACCAAGGTTGCGGGTCTCGACCTTGAATACGGATCGGCCTGTCGAAGCCGGATGCCAGTCGTAGGGAGATGCCATGAGTGAACTTTGTAGAATAACTCACTTTTCTCGTTTCAGCAAAGCCCGTCTCCCGCTATAAATCGGCGTGTCTATTCCCGGATGGCTTGAGTTTTTTCGTCTCGATCTCGATCGTCATCGAATCGCCCGGTCTTTTTTCCTCCGAGGGTTGGGACTCATCTATCTCATCGCGATCCTGTCCTGGGCCAGCCAGGTCGCCCTCCTCGTCGGTTCCGATGGCCTCACCCCGGCCAATCTCTTTCTCGAGAACGTCCGGGAAGCACTCGAAAACCGGGGCGAGAGCCCTTTTTTCGCACTCCCCAACCTCTTCTGGCTCACGGGAGCCTCCGACTTCGCCCTCCACTTCGTCTGCCTCTGCGGCATCGTTTTTTCGCTCCTCGTCCTCTTCGGGCGGTTCACCGGAATCTCGCTCCCCGCCCTCTGGGTGATCTATCTTTCCCTGGTCCAGACGGGAGGAGTATTCATGAGCTTTCAGTGGGACATCCTTCTCCTCGAGGCAGGATTTCTCGCTCTCTTTCTCACCTCGTGGAGAATGCGAAGCCCGTGGCGGAATCCCGAACCGCTCAACCTGATCCAAAAGATCGCCCTCGTCTTTTTCTGGCTCCTCATCGCGAAGCTCATGTTCTTCTCCGGCTGGGTCAAGCTGGCCTGGGCCAGCGAGCTCCAGCCCGAGTGGTGGCCGGACCGCACCGCGCTCGATTTTCACTACATGACCCAGCCCCTGCCGACTTGGACGGCGTGGCACATGCACCATGCGCCGGAGTGGGTTCACGCCGTTTCGATCTGGTTGATGTATTTCGTCGAGATCCTGCTCCCCTTTGCCATCCTCCTGGGTCGCTGGGGAAGAGTCACCGCCGCGATCGGTTTTTCGTTTCTCATGATCACCATCATGGCGACCGGGAACTACACCTACTTCAACTGGCTCACGATCCTGCTTTGCATTCCCCTCGTCCCGGATTCGCTGTGGCCCAAGTGGATCCGCACCGGGCTCCAGTTTTCTCCCATCGGAATCCCCAACCCCGCTCCCCGTCACACCTTTCGGCTGCAACTGGGGATCTCGATTGTTTCCTTCAGTATCCTCGGGTTGCTCCAACTCCACACCATCCTCCGGGATCTTCACCAGGCACCGAAACCGATGATCTCGGAGAATCCGAACCCGGAATGGCTCGATCAGTTTGCGGGATTCTTTCAGCCCTTTCGAATCGCCTCTGGATACGGATTGTTTCGCACGATGACGACCTCGCGACCGGAGATCATCCTCGAGGGGAGCAATGACGGAGAGAACTGGCTGGCCTATGACTTCGAATGGAAGGTCGACGAATTGGGAGATCGCCCTCGCTTCGTGGCCCCCCACCAGCCCCGTGTCGCCTGGCAATTCTGGTTTGCAGCCCTGCGCGCGAACTTCCAGAAGGATCGATCCAACGCGCCCTGGATCGAATCTCTCATCATGCAGTTGCTGGAGAATGATCCCGAAGTCCGCTCTCTCATCAAGCATTCCCCCTTCCCGGACGCGCCACCCCGATTCCTCCGTCTCCAGCTTTACGACTACGAATTCACGACCCCCGAAGAGAAAGCCGAGACGGGAAACTGGTGGAAACGCGAGCTGCTCGGGACCTATCTCCGACCGGTGGCCCTGAAAACTCCCTGACGAAGCGAACGGGAAACGGCACAAGAGAGGGACTGGACCTCTCCTGACGAGTGGCTACATTGCGACCGTTGTTCCTTCCCCCATGAAGTCATTCTGGACAGACCTGATCGTAAAACTCCTCGTTCCCTTCGGAACGAAGTGGGCGGAGCGTCAGGAAGCGACGATCCTGAATGAAGGCCGCCCCCTCAGTGAGTGGGAAACGATGTGGGCGACCGATGTCGGGGTCAAGAAACCTGAGGAAGTCCGCATCCTCCCCGTCCCTCGAATCCCGACTCCGGGTTCATGGGTCACTCGGCTCTTCCGCATGTTCGCAGAAGGCCCGACCGGAATGGCGGTCAACTACGGGATCTACCTCGAGGCATCCCAGGCCACCAATCCCTCGTTGTTGGTTCACGAGCTCACTCACGTCGCCCAGTTCGAGAGACTCGGAGGCGTCGAGGCTTTTCTACGGGAATACATTCTCCAATGCGTCCGAGATGGCTATTGGGAAGCGGAGATGGAAAAGGAGGCGCGCGAAGCCGCCGCTCCCTTCTCTCGCCCCCCCGGGGGGTAAACGGCCAACTGACTGCCCGGAATTCCTGACTAACGCCCAGGGTTTCGCTTTTTGATGTCGCATTCACTCCGCCGCAAAGCCACCTGCGGCTGTGTATCCGCGCTTCGCTAGAGCTCAACCCCACTGATCTGTCACCGCGGGCCGCCTCGCGTCAGAAAAGGTGCGACCCGCTATCCCTGCTGTCCCAGAACTCACCAGGTGGGACGGATCCCCCAACCTCGCGGTCTCGCTTCAAACTCGTGAGACAAGGAGAAATACGTGGCTTCACCATCCACAGTCACAATGGTCCCCTTCAAGGTAACCTTGCAGTCCTCGTGAGTCGTGACCAGCTTCGCCAAAGGTCCTCGAAAAAGCGACAGCTCCCGGCTCGCATCCTGCCACTGCGCTATGCCTGTTCGTTGTTCGCTTCTTCCATCCTGATACTCCACAATCGCTTCGGTGATCCGGAACACTTTCCAGGACGGATCGGGTTCAGCGACAAAAACTTGGAGGGTATACGGAGGTTTACTGGAGAAATAGCCCGCCAGGAAGGGTACATTCCACCTCTTCTGGGTGGGATTGAGCCACAGGCTCACTTCGGTTCCATCCTCCAAGGGAACGGTCCTCCCGCCTCCGAACCATTGCTGAGATCCATAGGTCAGACCGCCAGTGAGAAGGCTGGCTAGAACGAGGAGCACCAGGGCGGAAGCCACAATTATGAGAGTCTTCTTCTTTCTTCCAGTCATGGATTCTGAGGTTGGTAGGAGACTGGCGGCAAGTCGGACCCGAACACAAGATTTCTTGTGGAGAAAGATGGTTTCTTTTTCGTTGCCGAGGTAGGGACCAGCGGAGCCGCTACTTCTCGAAAGGAGGGAAAAAGTTGCGCTTGTAACGAGGCCGATTCCTCCTCTCGCTGAAGCGCTCTCGTTCTTCCTCTGTCAGGAACTCCATAAACGCTTCGTGCTCTTCATCCGTCCTCTCTGGCGGGCTTCCGACGAGGAGACGCCCGCAATACGCGATCAGAACAAAGGGAATGATCAGCACGAAAAGGGACACTCTCTTGTCGAGGACCCACCAGACGGAGAAGGCGATGAGAGGCAGGCCGAACAGCGGTTGCCACAGGGAAAGAAAAGGAAGCGCTAAGAAGGAATCGGGAATGTGGATCGGAGCCTCGATGACAAACTGGAATGCCAGCGAAGCAAGGGCGATCACGAGGAGAAGCACAACGAAACGCCAGCGACGTTTCTTGAGAAATCTCCGTTCACCGCGGCTCTTCGGCTCTTCAGACTCCATGGCTGAAGATAACCCTGGGTTGGAGAAAGTCTCCGTCAATTCGATCGTCGCGCCGGATCGCACGAAGCTCGGTATCCTCCCTGAAAGAACAAGTCCCGCGGTTTTCCAAATTCCTGGATCCAATCGTCAGAATGCCTGGCACCAGCAAGGACGGAGATGGCGGGGTGGGGTCAGGTATCGATCTTCGAATCAATTCTTGAATTCACTGATCCGACTTCGAATCTCTCGTGGGATTCTGCCTTCGGGTAATTTTTCGAGATCTCGAACCTCCTGGCTAGCAGATCGCAACATCGAGCCCTGACTCCTGATTTGTTCTGCGCCCATGACGCCCCCTCGGAAGCGGAGATGGAAAATGAAACCCAGAGTGCAGCCGCGCCGTTTCCGGTTCCCCCGCGCCATCACGTGGTAGATGGCGCCTTCGTATCGTATTCGCGGGGCTCGCGACATGAATGACGAAGAAACGGATGAAGCTAATTGTCAATAATTTTTCTCCTGACCCCTAAAACCTCTGATGCAACCTCCCAAGGCGACTCCAGTCCCAACAACTGCCCGTAATGGGCCTTCAAATCTTCCCGCATCCATCACCTTGCCACAAATCCGCGCCCACGAAAATCCGAGAAGAACCGATATTTTTTTTGTTGCCAATCCTCAGGCATTTGGCACCTTCCATGCAACTAGTTCGTAAGGAACCGCAAATGACTTTGGGACAACCGATAAAATTGCTCCTGTTGGTAGGAGCTTGCACTTCATTGGGATTATCACTCTCCACCGCACAAAACTTCTTCTCAGAGGATTTCGAGAGTTATTCCGAGGGCGGTTGGTCAAGTTTTTTGGGAACCTCTGGCTGGACGATCGAGAGCGATGGAGGCGGTGGAATTGCAACCTGGCAAATTGAGAAAGGTACGACATCCTCCGGCCTCACAGGGCCTGACTTTGATAACACTAAGAAAGATGATAGCGGCAATTACCTTTACTCCGAGACTTCAGCCGATGGTTACCCCAATACATCATTCATAACCTCTTCACCGACGATCGATTTGAGTTCCGCGAACGGAGCAAGCCTTCAATTGTATCTGCACCGCTACGGGGATACGATCGGAACTCTGAATATCAAACTCTCAGGCGACAATGGAGCGACCTACACCACGGTGAAAACATTTGGAGGACAACGTCTCACCGACCAGAGAGACTGGGAGAAAGTAGATATCGATCTTTCCGATTACGACGGTAATAGCCAGTTCAAATTCCAGTTTGATTATACCAGTGGTAGTAGCTTTACGGGCGACATTGCTTTCGATGACATTCTGGTGCTGATTCTACCTCCCATTGATATGGCCTCACTCAATGAGTCTTTTGATGTGAATGCTGTCACACCAAAGCTGGCGACAACAACCATCAATGGTGCACACCATCGCCTTTTGATTGACTCGGCGCTGGATGAAGATGGCTGGCACGCGTGGGCGACGAACGACCTTGCCCACTTTGATGAGTTCAATGCGTCTCAAACGGTTTCGGAAGTGGGTGTGAGCCGCGGTCTCCAAGACGATAGGCTTCGCCTAGGTTTGGGAGTCGGGTACACATCTTCAGATCAAGACGCTATATTCGGAGGAGGAAATGAGATCGATGGTAAGTTCTTTGTCGCAGAAGCTAACTATCGTTTCACGGAAAAGATCATTATTTCTCCTCTCCTCTACTACGGAGAATACGATGTGGACACCGTGCGGGGTTATGCCGCTGGAGGGCCTCCTTCTATTGGCGAGACGGACGCCGTTTCCTACGCCGTTCGTTTCAGAGTCGATTGGAAGGATGCTTTCAGCACCGAAAAGCTTTCGATCACGCCGCGAGTCGCTTACACCTTCATTGAATCGAAAGCTGACGCCTACACTGAAGTAGGTGGTGCAGCTCCAGCCGCTTTTACAAACCAGCACACCCGGGATCACGAAGTTCGGGCGGGTGTTGATATCGACTGTGAACTTACTGATAAAACAGAGCTTCGGATGATTCTGGAAAGCGTGACTCGCTCAGACTCTGCAGGAGGCTTGGAGGGTACATCAGGTGGCGTGGCATTCAATCTAAATCAACAAGACCAAACGGAAACGTGGGGTCGGGCAGGTGGCGAGTTGGTACATCGCTTGAATGACACAGCTAGCATCCATGCATCTGTTTTTGGTTCCACCGAGGGTCTTGATGCTACCGTGTCCGGTGCGGTCGGTTTGCATGTCAAATTCTAGCTCTTTGCTCAAGTCTACAGGGAATTTGGGAAGACTGATTCTGCTGGGAACCTGCTTGCAATCGTCTGGAGCACTTGCATCAATCTACGAGAGTATTGATTGATCTCTGACTTTCACTACTAAAAATTCCCAGGATTGACGATTGAGCCTCCCGCTGAGATACAGAAGGAAGGTAATTCCCCGTCCTATGGCACGTATCTGTTTTGCTGTCTTTCTCCTGGCCTTCGCTATTTCCATGGTGGATGGAAAAGAGAAGCCAAACATTCTCTTTATCCTGACAGATGACCAAGGGTGGCCGACTCTCAGTTGCTATGGCAATGAGCATGTCGAGACACCACACTTGGATCGACTTGCTGCTAAGGATTTGCTTTTTCAACCCCGCCACTCCGTCACCGCGCATCGCCCCGG
>JARGNI010000008.1:91524-167385 GCA_029213195.1 Verrucomicrobiales bacterium | reverse complement strand
CGCTGGCGACCTCAAGCCCCTACCTGCTACCCACACGA
This sequence comes from Verrucomicrobiales bacterium, assembly GCA_029213195.1. GTDB lineage: Bacteria > Verrucomicrobiota > Verrucomicrobiia > Verrucomicrobiales > DEV007 > Arctic95D-9. The sequence continues at coordinate 167,347 of JARGNI010000008.1, read as the reverse complement.
TTTAGCGAAGAGCCTTTTCTCTTAATCCTCATCTTAGTCTTAATCCTCATCTCTCTGAGCGGCAGGAGAGAGATTAAGATTAAGACTAATATGAGGAGAAAGAGAACCTAACGCTCCTCCAGCGTTCCCTCGACCACCCCGAGACGCGAGTCGACCTGGAGTTGGGACCAGAGTTCCTCACCGCCTTTTTCCTCCTCGAGCAGGGCCTGGTAAGCCTCGATAGTTTGCCGTGTTTCCCCGGCATTCTCTTTCAACAACTCGACCCGAAACCTCGAAAGCCCGGCCTTTCGCAGGTGAGAATAGAATCGCGCACCACTCTGCGCCCGCCCGTTGAAAAGGGTATTGCGACATCCCACGTCGGCGGTGAGCGGGTGGAGCTGCCCGACACGATCCCGAAGCTGCACCTCGTGCTCGTCACAGGGTCGTCCGCAGTTGGTGAAGTCGGTCCCCTCGGACAAGAAGGTGCAGAAGACACAATGCTCCATATGAAACATGGGCATGTGCTGATGCAGGGTGATTTCGAACCAGTCCGGAGGCGCCATCGCCAGCAACTCGAGGACCTGGCCGATATTGAGATCATACGAGATCGTCAGGTTTTCCAATCCCTGCTCGATGAGGCGGGAGGCCGAAATCGGATTGGCGATATTGAGGGAGAAATCTCCGATCTTTCGAGTCTCTGTCGACTCCCGAAAGTGATGAATCCCTCCCAGGTTTCGCACGAGCACTCCATCCGGCTTCGCTTTCTCGACGACACGAAACAAGCCTGTCTCGCCCGCTTTTTGAATTCGGGGAGTCGCGAGGAACAACGAAGCCTCGGAGTTTTCGGATCGCACCCGGTTTACGAGATCGCGATACCGTCGCACATCCTCGAGATCGACGTAGAGGTGGGTCACTCCCGATTGGATCGCCGCGTCGACCTGCTCCTCCGTTCGACAAAGAACGCGCAACTCGGGCTCCTGGATGGAAGAGGCCGGAACGGACGGAAGGACGTCCTGCACGGTCACCCCGGTAATGCGGCGCTGCGAAAACGCGTCCCCCCGACGTTGATCCAATTTCTCAACGAGGGCACGGCGCATCCGATTGAGCTCGCTCATCGGACACATCACTTCGCCGTCCAGTTCGACCTCCAGCCCAATCAGCTCGTAGACTGTGCTGCCGAGACGACTGAGCTGCTTCTGTAGAATGGCTTCCTCGAGAGGTCGCTTCTCCGCTACCTGGAGGGGCTCGGAAGAAGTGACGGCCAGGCCGCTTTCCTCATCTTCGATCCGAAGCGATTGGCCAGCCGAACCGCTGACCCGCCAACGGACGCCGATCTTCCGCGACGGCAGCGTTTCCCGTTTCCAGGACTTCTTCAGTTCCGCATTCAGCGCGGGGTCGTCTGTCTTCCAGATACGGTCTCCAGGAGAAAGCCTCGAAAAATCGATCTTATCGCGCTGGAAAAACAACCGGCTGTTTTCGATCTCGTAGACTCGACCACCCTGCTCGTATTCGGTATTCCCCCCGGTGTCGAAGACGACCCCGTCGCCTTTCTTCACCTCGGTTTCCCCTTCGAACTGGACCCAGTCTTTTCCGACCTGGGTAATCTTCCCCGCAAAGGCTCCACGCTTCTTCCCGAATCGGGCATGCACGAGTTTCTTGTTGTCGATGCCCTCGAGCCAACCGGTCGAGAGCCCGCGGGAGAAAGCCATTTCCAGTTCGTAGCGGTCCTTCTCCGAAGAGACCTCATCGGCTCCTTCCTCAGCCCGATCGATCGCCTGTCGATAAGCGCGAGTCACCGCCGCGACATACTCCGGGGTCTTGAGACGTCCCTCGATCTTGAAACTCACGACGCCGAGCCGGATCAGCTCGGGGATCTGGTCGATCCCGGCGAGATCCTGGGGAGAGAGGAGATACTTTTTGTCCCCGAGATCGAGATTCTCACCGTCGACCACGAGCTCGTACGGCATCCGGCAGGCCTGGGCGCACTCCCCCCGGTTGGCACTGCGCTGACCGAGCGACTCGCTGGTGAGACACTGCCCGGAGTAGGCGACACAGAGAGCCCCGTGGACAAAGGTTTCCAGTTCGACTGCATCGGGCTCCTTGGCATGAAAGAGATGGATCTCCCTCATCGAGTTCTCGCGGGCAGTCACGGCGCGGTCCAGATCGAAGAGCCCGTCGGCGAATGCCAGCGCTTCGGGCGAGGTGATCGTCATCTGCGTCGAGGCGTGCACATCGAGATCGGGAACCATCGCCCGCGCCATCGTCGCGAGGCCCAGGTCCTGGACGATGATCGCGTCGACCCCGGCCTTGCTCAGTCGGTGCAGTTGATCCGCGGCGGCCTCCAGTTCGCCGGGGAAGATCAGGGTGTTGAAGGCGACAAATCCCCGCACCCCATGCTCGTGGAGAAATGACATCAGATCCGGGAGATCCGCAGGCGTGAAATTGTCGGCCCGGATCCTGGCGTTGAACTGCGGCATCCCGAAATAGATCGCGTCGGCACCGTTGGCGACCGCGGCCCGCGCGCACTCCCAATTGCCCGCCGGGGCCAGCAATTCTGTCTTCGATCCTGCCATCGTCCCAGTCTATCACAGACCACTCCCTTCTCCTCTTGAAACTTGATTCGGCCGAAGGGAAGTTGCCTCCATGTTCACCACCCTTCTCGTCGCGACCCACAACGCTCACAAGACTGGAGAAATCCGCGCCATCCTCGGGGATCTTTTCGAGGAGATCAGCGATCTCACCGCCATCCCCGGGATGGAGCCACCGGTCGAGGATGGGGAAACCTTTGCCGAGAATTCAGCGGTCAAGGCACTCGCCGCAAGCCAGGAACGCCCCGAGGCATGGATTCTCGCCGACGACTCCGGTCTCGAGGTCGATGCCCTCGACGGGGCGCCCGGAATCTACTCCTCGCGCTACTCTGGAGAAGGCGCGACCGATGCTTCGAATCGCGAGAAACTTCTCGAAGAACTCTCCCATCCGGAGAAGGTGGACCGGCCTCGCACCGCTCGGTTTCGATGCGTCGTCACGGTGGCACGGGGAGAGGAAGTGGTCGCTCAGTTCGACGGCACGGTCGAAGGGCGCATTGCCGACGAGATGACAGGCGAAGGGGGATTCGGATATGACCCCCTTTTCATTCCTGAAGGCTACGAGCAGTCTTTTGGCGAACTCTCCGAAGAGATCAAGAATGGGATGAGCCACCGGGGCCGGGCGTTGGAACAGTTTCGAGAGTGGTTAGAGAGAAATCCCCTGTAGGCTGGACTCTTGGATGTCCGTTCGAAACACACATTTCACCCAAAAGTTTCGGATCGCCTTTTCCCTGAATCCTCAGGACAGTACGAGTTCCACGGGACAATGATCCGATCCCATCACATCGGAGAGGATCTGAGCGGACTCGACCCGCTCCATCAATGAGGCCGAGACACAAAAATAGTCCAGTCGCCACCCCACGTTCTTGGATCTCGCGCCTCCTCGGTAGCTCCACCAACTGTAATGATCGGGTTCGTCGGGGTGAAAATGCCGAAACGTATCCACGAAACCGGCGGCGAGGATGTCATCGAAACCGGCGCGCTCTTCGTCGGAGAATCCGGCGCTCTTCCGATTCTGCTTGGGGCGGGCCAGGTCGATCTCCTGGTGCGCCACATTGAGATCTCCCGCAAAGATGACCGGCTTGGTTTCCTCCAACCCTTTGACGTAGGCCAGGAAATCCGCATTCCACTTCTGCCGGTAGGCCAGTCGACGAAGTTCGTTCTGCGAGTTGGGGGTGTAGACATTGACGACGAAGAACTCTTCGTATTCGAGAGTCAGCACCCGCCCTTCCTGGTCGTGCTCCTCGATTCCGATCCCGAGAGTTTCGGACAAAATCGGAAGCCGGGTGAAAGCGGCGACGCCGGAATACCCTTTCTTTTCCGCTGCATTCCAGCTGATGTCCCAGCCGCCCGATTTGAAATCGACGTCCACCTGATCGCGCTCTGCCTTGACCTCCTGGAGGAGGAGAACATCGGGCTGGTGCTCTCCGAGAAAATCGAGAAACCCCTTCTTCAGAACCGCTCGGATCCCGTTCACATTCCAACTGATCAGCTTCATGGGAGAAGGACTTACTCCTGCTCCCGGAGAACCTCAACCCCAAGCCTTTGGAGATTTCCCTTGCGATTCCCCGAGACGCGAGCAAATACACCTACCCCCGCGCGAAAACCGGCTGAAAAAGCCCGGTATTTTTTTTCGCATTTTTTTAAACAAAAGAGCGATATGAAGTCGCTCCTCCATTCGAACCCATCGGTTTCAATTCATGATAGAAGTCGAAAATCTACAAAAGCACTTCGGTGCGAAGGTGGCCGTGGACGGTGTCTCGTTCACGGTGAACAAAGGCGAAGTCCTTGGATTCCTCGGGCCCAACGGTGCCGGTAAATCCACAACAATGCGAATGGTGACCGGATTCCTTCCTGCAACGGAGGGGCGAGTCACGATCGGCGGAGCCGACATCGAGGACAACGAACTCGAAGCCAAGTCCAAGATTGGTTATCTGCCCGAGGCCGCTCCGCTCTACTCGGATATGACCGTCGAAGGCTTTCTCCGGTTTTCTGCGGAGATGCGCGGTGTTCCAGCTTCGGAACTCGACGACGCTGTCGACAAGGCCATCGAAACGACCTTTCTCGAACCAGTTCGTCACCAGAGCGTGGACACGCTTTCCAAGGGATATCGTCACCGAACCTGCTTCGCCCAGTCCATCATTCACGATCCCGAGGTTCTTATTCTCGACGAGCCGACCGATGGACTCGACCCGAACCAGAAGCACGAAGTCCGCCAGCTCATCCGTCGCATGGGTGAAGAAAAGGCGATCATCTTCTCGACCCACATCCTCGAAGAGGTCGAGGCGGCCTGCACCCGGGCCATCATCATCGACCGTGGCAAGGTGATTGCCGATGGTACGCCAGATGAACTCAAGGCACGCTCTTCCAATGCCGGTTCAGTTCTCCTGAGAGCGTCCGGTCTCGCCGGATCCGGGATCGAGGCTGAGTTGGAAAAACTTCCCGAAGCCCGGTCTGTCTCGGTCGAGGAGTCGACCGACGACGGCATCGTGGCGCGGATTCTCCCAGCCAAAGGAAAAGGGAAAGGGCTCGGAAAGGCCGTGTCCGATCTTTGCCAGACCAAGAAACTGACGATCTCGGAACTCCGAGTCGAAGAAGGCCGGCTCGACGAGCTTTTTCGTGAAATCACGAAAACGGACGACCAAGACTGAAGTTTCCTCACCCCAAATTTCTCAACGCACACTGATTGAATTTCATCATGGATGCTCTGATTACCCTTCTACTGGAGTTCGCGATCCCCACGCTCGTCGTCGCGGGAATTTTTGTCGCGATCTTGAAGTTCGTCCTTCCACGGGAAGTGCGAACGATTTTCAAACGCGAGCTGAAGAGCTACTTCACCTCTCCGATCGCTTACGTCCTCTTCATCGTCTTTCTCGGAATTTCGAACACTCTTTCGTTCTTCTTCACGGGAGTCCTCGAAGGCGGGGAAGCCGACCTGTTCCTTCCCTACTTCCAGTATCTCCCCTGGTATCTGGTCCTGATTGCCCCGGCTGTCGGAATGCGTCTCTGGTCCGAAGAACAACGACTCGGCACGATGGAGCTTCTCCTCACCATGCCAGTCGCTCCCTGGCACGCGATTCTCGGGAAGTACCTCGCTGCGGCGGTGGTTCTCTTCGCGATGCTGGTGCTGTCCTTCCCGATCGTCTGGACAATCAACTATCTTGGCGATCCGGACAACGGGGTCATCATGGCAGGCTTCGTCGCGACTTTCCTCGTCGCCCTCTGTTTTCTCGCCGTGACCTCCGTCGTCTCGGCCCTGACGCGCAGTCAGCTCGTTGCGTTGCTGGTTTCGGTGACGCTCTGCCTCGTTCTCTGGCTCGGGGGACTGCCTAACATCAGCGATCTCCTCATGAACATGAAGGGCGGCTGGCTTGTCTTCTGGCCCTTCCTGAAACTGATCAATGGGCTGGGTGTGATGCCTCATTTCACCGAGCTCGCCAAGGGTGTCCTTGGACTCCGAGACATCATCTTCTTCCTGACTTTCATTATCTTCTGTCTCTTCGCGACCTCCGTGGCCATCCGCCTCCGAAGAGCCTAACCAAACCCTTTCTTTGAACCCTGCTTCCGGTGAACAAAATGAGTGAATCGAACCAAGCAACTCCCCGTCGTGCGAATCGGAAAACGACTGCCCTGATTGGACTGGGCGTAGTCTTCCTGATCGCCCTCCTCGTCAACGTCCTCGTGAGCCGCCTGAGCTTGCGTGCCGACCTGACGGAATACAAAACCTACACCCTCTCCGAGGGAACCGAGAACATCCTCAACGAACTCGATACCCCTGTTGAAATCCGCTACTACGTTACGGACGACGCCCAGGTCATGAGTCCGGGAGAGCGAGCTCGTGCCCGTCGCGTCGAGGACCTCCTCAATGAACTGGTCCGCGAAGCGCCAGTGAAAGAAGTCGAGATCACCAACGAAGACGGCGAGTTCGTGAAACAGGATCTCAAGATGCTTACCGTGAAAAAGCTCAATCCCGAGCCCAATACCGATGCCGAGGATTCCGCGATCATCGACGGTCTCCAGGCGGGAGTGTCCGGGGAGACGAACAATGATCTTTACTTTGGCATCACGGTCCAGTGTCTCGATGCGCAGGAAACGATCCCCTTCGTCCCGGCCCGTCCGGAGACGATGCTGGAGTATGACCTCGCCCGTGCCGTCTCGACCGTGCATGGCGGGAAGGACAAGAAGATCGTGGTCATGAGCGGCATGTCCATCGGTGGCGGCTTCGGCGGTAACTTCCAGGCACCTCCGCAGCAGCCCTGGATGTTCTATGAACTTCTGGGTCGCGACTACGAGACCGAGGTGATCCCAAGCACAAGCACCGAGATCCCGGCTGACACTTCCACCCTGATCGTGGTCCATCCCTACGACATCACCGAAGAAGCCCAGTTTGCGATCGACCAGTATCTTCTCCAGGGGGGAAATGTGATGGTCTTTCTCGATCCGAATTTTTTCTACGCACGAGCGATGGCCCAGGGACAGCCCCAGATGCCCGGTATGCCTCCCCAAGGCGGTCCGGCTCCCTCCTCGAACCTGGACAAACTCCTTCCTGCCTGGGGAGTCTCCTATGACGCCAACCGAGTCCTCGCGGACCTGGACTTCGGGTCTGAGATCATTCGCCGCGGCAACTTTTCGCCCACGTTTCTGACTCTCGATCGGAAGGCACTGGGGAGCGATCCCTCCGATCCTGGTCTCAACGATCCGATGACGAGCATGCTGAACCAACTCAACATGCTCACCCCGGGAGCCTTTGAAATCGATCCGCCCGAAGGCATCCAGGTCGATCGTCTCGTGCAGACTTCCGAGATGAATCAACTCGTCGGCTCCTTTGATGCCGACCCGACCCAGGAAGGCGGCGCCGATCGGATTCGAGAAGACTTCGAACCCTACGGCAAGTCACGGGTGCTCGTCGCTCGACTCTCGGGAGAATTCTCCACCGCCTTTCCCGAAGGGAATCCTTCGGCAGCAGAGGAAGAGAACGCGGAAGAAGCGGGGGCAGAAGAAGCTGAGGGTGCCGCCGAAGAAAAGGAGGAAGCCGCCGAAGAAGAGAAAGACTCAAGCCTCAAGAACGCGACCGCTCCGGGGCGGGTGCTTCTCATCGCCGATGCCGATTTCATCTACGACGCGAATGTCGTCCGTCGACAGCAGATCCAGGGACTCAACATTGTCATCCCCGAGATGCTCAATGAGAACCTGACCCTCGTGCAGAATGCTGCGGAGCAGCTCTCGGGCGATCCTGACCTGATCAAGGTCCGCTCCCGCACCACGGTGCGTCGCCCCTTCACTCGACAGAACGAGTGGTATCGGGAAGCGCAGTCCAAGTATGCGGAAGAAGTGGCAGACTTCAGCGCCAAGGCCCAGGAAGCACAGAAGCGGCTCGGTGAAATTATCGCTCAAACTCCCGACAACATCGACCAGGCCTTGCTTTCCCCCGAAGTACAGGCAGAGATGCGAAACCTGCAGCAACAGGAAGTCGAATTTCGGAAACGCGAACGTGAGCTCCAGAAAGAAGTCACTCGTGAATTCAAGCGGAAGCTTGCCACCTACAAATTCGGAAACGCGTTGCTCGTCCCGATCCTCATCGTCATCTTTGGCATCGCCCTCGCGATCATTCGCCGAAAGAGCATCGCGGCACGTTAGAGCCTACCCGCACTTTTGAATCCAACCCACAGATTGATACCTAGAAAGCCATGGGAACCAAAACACTGATTCGACTGCTCATCGCCCTCGCTGTCATTGGAGGGATCGCTGCTATCCTGCATTTCTCTGGAACCGGCAGTGGTGTATCTGAAGTTGCCTCGAGCACCACCAAGAAAAAAGTCTTCTCCGACTTCCCTCTCAACGATGTCGCCAAAGTGGTGATCCGAGACAAAGAAGGGGAAGTCGATCTCGTCAAAGGAGAAGAATCCTGGGAGGTCACCCAACGGGACGGCTACCCAGCCGACGAAGTTCCCATCGTGGCCCTTCTCAAGTATGTCTGGGATCTCAACATTGGCCGGCCAGTGACGATCGGTCGCAGCCAATACGGAAGACTTGATCTGATTCATCCAGACGAAGCCAAGGAGACCGACAAAGCCGCGACCATCCTGACCTTTCAAGATTCGGAAGGCAAGGACCTCGCGTCACTCTGGCTCGGAAAGGTTTTCGAGCGCAGTGAGAACCGCCCCAGTCCTATCGGAGGAATGGCGACCACCGACGCCGGTCGTTATGTGAAGACGGGCAGCAGCAATTCTGTCTACCTCGTCGGAGGAACCTTTGACGACGTCAAACTGGACCCATCGGAGTGGATCGACAAAACCTTCTTCAAGGTCGAGAATCTCGAAACGATCGAAATCAAGAGCGGCGAGAAAGCAGATGACTGGAAACTGGTCCGCAAGGAGCCTTCCGGGGACTTCGAGTTTGCCAAGACTGCGGACGGAGAAGAACTCGACCAGACGAAGGTTTCATCGATGAAGACGGCGTTTTCCAACCCGCAGATCGAGGATGTCTTCACCGGCGAAGCCAAGAAAGAGAACACTCCCGACAAGACCACTTTCGTGATCACCACGTTCGATGGATTCCGCTACGAGATCCAGGTCGGGGAAAAGAATGATCTCAACGAACTCCCCCTGAGCCTGAAGGTCTCGGGAAAGTTCCAGGAGAAACGCGAGCCCGGCGAAGAGGAATCGGATGAGGAGAAGGAGAAACTGGATGAGCAGTTCGAAGAACGGCTTCAAGAGAGGAAAGACAAGCTCGCCACGCAGAAGAAACTCGAAGGACATATCTTCAAAGTTCGCAGCTATATCGTTGATTCGATCACCAAGAAACGTTCCGAACTCCTCGTCGAAGAAGAACAAGAGGCCTCGACGGGATCGGGAGAGGAGATCGCGCCTGGTGTGACCCTGCCTGGGATTCCGAATCCCTGATCGGACCATCTCGAACAACCCTGCCCGACACCTGGGCAACGGGCAGGCCGCTGGGATCTCTCAGCGGCCTTTTTGTGGGTGGACCTAGAGAAAGCAGTCACCTCCCCGAGTCTCTCCGACAAGGAGGGTAGAAATTTAATCTTGATGTAATTTTGATAACGATTATAATTATGATTATTTTCAGTTGAAGAACCCAATCACAGCACTTTCTCCGAGCCTGCCCCCTCTCGACAGCGGAAACCTGTCTGAGGAGTGCAAATGCGGCCTCTGTGAAGAATCGCCCCCATCCTTCGGAGGCGGAAGGGAAACCCATAGCCTGCTTCCCTCCTCACTACTCGGGATCATTCGGCAATGGTCGGCAGACGAGTCCACCCAGGAGCATATCGGATTCCTGATCGCGCAAACCGAGATTCAGTCGGTAGAGATCATCTCTGTGTCCCGTGACCTTAGCGAAGTGGAGACGATTCACTCGAGTGAGCCAGAAAACCTTTCCGTTTTTCAACGTTTTCCCGGATTCAAAAGCCGACTCCTTGGGAAAAGAGCTCTGGAACTCGGCACCTCTTCTACGTTTTCGGGTTCAGGCGAGAAAGGTCTGCAGTTTTTTTATCAGGTGGGTTCGGCACTGGATCAGGGTCGGTTGCTACTCGCCGTGATCGGGTGCCCGCGAAAACCCGAGGACCCCTTCTTCTCCACGACCTGCCATATCGTATCGACGCTCTTGCTCAACGAGGTGAAAACCGAGTTGACGCGCACCGCCCTGATACGTTCCGAACGAATGCTCCAACAGTCTCAGCGCCTTGCCAACATGGGGCAACTGACAACAGGAGTGGCCCACGACTTCAACAATCTCCTGACGGTGATCCAAGGACATATCGCAATCATTGAGACCGAATGCTCTGGAGACAAGAAACTGGAAGACTCGATCGAACGCATTTCCTCTGCCACGAGCCGCGCCGTTGAGCTTTCCCGTCAACTCCTCTCCCTGGGCAAGGAGCAGGAAATCGAGTTTCAGACCTGTGACCTGAACCAGATCATTCGCAGATTCAAGAAGCTGATCGCGAGAATGCTCGAAGAGAACATCGAGGTCTCTTTTGACCTCGGAGACGAACTCGGTTCGATCGACGCAGACTCTGGCCTGGTGACCCAGATCCTCATGAATCTCGTCGTCAACGCGCGAGATGCTATGCCCCAAGGGGGGAAGATCAAGATTTCGACTCGGCTCATCCCCCATTCAGACGGTAGCGCGGACTCGCCGGTAAACTTCATTTCGCTCCGCGTCAAAGACAATGGGGCTGGGATTCCCGAGAAAAACCTCTCTCGAATTTTCGAACCCTTCTTTTCGACCAAAGACTCCAAGGGCACAGGCCTGGGTCTCGCCAATGTCGCCGCGATCATGCAGAAACACGGTGGGAGGATCGACGTCTCCAGCGAAGTCGGACTGGGAACGGAATTCGAGCTGCTTTTTCCCCAGAAATCCCCTCACCAATCTTCTCCCGAGAATCCGTCCGAGAAGAAACCTTCCCCTTCTGAAAAGCGCTCGCTGGGCAAAGCCGCGTTCGAAGGAGTTCACGTTCTTCTCGTGGAGGACGAGAAATCCGTCCGCAAACTGGTTCGTAAGCTCCTCGAAATGATCGGATGCACAGTGACGGAGTCGCCTTCTGGAAAGGACGCCTTGGAAAGATGGCCAACGCTTTGCAGCGAGGTCTCTCTCGTCGTCAGTGACGTTATGATGCCGGGAGGCGTCTCTGGCTGGGAACTGGCCCGACAGATCCATCGCTCGAATCCCGAACTCGGGATCCTGCTTACCTCCGGCTACAGCGAGCGTCCCGAAGATCATGGGCTCGAGGGAGTCTCCGAAGTGTCCTTCCTGCAGAAACCCTACGACATCGGAAAACTGAAAGAAGAGCTTCAGACCCTGGCTCTCGCTTCCTGAGCTCCTTTCCCGCACGCATCGATTCTTGCGTGTCTCCGAACTGACCTTCGAGAAATTCTCGATCAGAACAACTCGAAATTGATCAGGTCGTCTCCCACGTCGGGCTTGATCGCGAGATCATTCTCCGCGTTCTTGGTCACCATGATCCCGATGGATTGGTTGGCCTGGACTTCGTCGACCTTGATCCAACCGAGGATGTCTCCCCCGCGCCGAATCGCAAACCGCTGATCTTTCTGGACATTCTGGGCAGCGCCCGCATTGAAAGTCACGATACCCCAGTCGTTGTTGTAGTTGGTAATCTGGGCGATCGAAGGTTCGCGCAGCACTTGTTGCCGGACGCGAGCGAGTCGTTCCTGCACACTGGGATTGCCCCCGGGAGGGTCGTTGGTTGCCTCTCGGAGAAATTCCGGAAGGTCCGCCGAAATATCGCCAATCCCCTCCTCGGACAGAATCGGCGCGCTCGCAGTCGAGTCCTGCGAGCTTCGATTCACATCTCCTGTAATCTCGCGATACTGTTGCTCCGTGCGACGAGATTGCTCTCGCACTTGATCCAGGGACTCGCGGATCGAATCGAGCTCCGGATCCCGCGGCTCTGGAAGCGAGGTCTCAATCGCCGCTGCAGCAGCCAGATTGTTCGGATTTGTCGGTGTCTGCGGATTGCTTGCCGCAGACGGAGTATTCGCCCCCTGGAAACCAATCTGCGCCTGGGTATTCTGTGGATTGGGTGTTTGTCCCGGCGGCTGGGCTCCGGGCGCGCCATTGTATCCGAAAGACTGTCCAGCTGGATAAGGCACGTATCCGTGACGAAGCATCAGGTCCCGCTCCTTTTCGGCATACTCCTTTTCCAAGGTATTCTTCACATGCTCGCGATAGGTAAACGCTCCCACTACCAGCAGCAGAAACCCTGCGATTCCCAATGCAATCGTCGGTGTGTAATTCGTCGCGCGGCGTTCTTCCCAGTCCTCTGTTCCCATCATGATTCCGGAAGTATAGCGTAAATGCGGCAGCGAGCCAATCCTGCGTTTTTAATTTCGATCAGGGCCGGAATGCCGATTCCAGCGATCACAAGCCCCTGAGTCCTAGTAAAACGCGTAGTATGTCCGAAGAGGGACGGAATAGGCGCGAGGAGCGCATGGATAGGCGGCCGGATACACCACGGAAAGGAAATCCTCTACCGCGAGAGCGCGAAACCTGGGATTCGCGAGGGATAGCGCCAGAGGATACCGCCCCCAATGTGGTTTCCATGGCGCTCGATACTCGGGAAGGTAACCCAGGGAGGGCACTCCGAAGCGATCGCTCCCCGAAACACAGGGACTGTGATTCTGCGATACCCGGGTCCGGATCACCCAAGTGACGGGTGCCGTCGGCGTCGTTGCCATAAATTCCGATTCGGCAGGCGCTTTGCTTTCGTCCGCTTCTTCTTCAACTGCTCCTACTTCTCCCCCGGGCACGTCTTCCACCGGTTCGTAGAGCATGCGCAGATTCATCGATAGAAATTCAAAGGGGATCTTGGCGATCCCGGCCTTGTGTCGAAAAAGCAATCCGTGCTTGTCCCCCTCGAGAATCTGAATCCCATGATACACCTTCCCGCTAGTCAGCTTGATTCTCTCAAGATCATAGAATTCTTCCTCGGCTCCCAACGAGGAAACGCAAAAAACGAGGAGAATGGCCGCCAATTTGATAAAATTCATAATAATGAGACTCATAAGTGAATCTCGATGGATTGGAAACCGATTTCTTTGAGGAATTATGCCCGATGCCTTTGCATCCTCCTGTCGAGAGACGTATCCCTGAGACCTGAAATTTAGCCTCAATCCTGCCATGTCTGACTCTCTCGAAGAACTCCGCGAAAAACTGACGAGCCGCCAATATTCCGTTGCATGTGAAGGCGGAACCGAGCCCCCGTTCGACAACGACTACTGGGATCACAAGGAGGAAGGGATCTACGTCGATATCGTCTCCGGCGAACCCTTGTTCTCTTCTGCTGCCAAATTCGACAGCGGAACCGGCTGGCCCAGCTTTTTCGAACCCATCAATCCGGACGAGATCGTCGAGGTAGAAGACACTTCCTACGGAATGCGGCGGGTCGAGGTTCGCTCCAAGACAGCAGACACCCATCTCGGACATGTCTTTCCCGATGGGCCCGAACCGACCGGGCTGCGCTATTGCATCAACTCGGCCGCGCTGCGCTTTATCCCAGCCAACGAGCTGGAAGGCGATTCGAGCGAGTGATTCGCGTGCTCACCCGACCTCGCTCGCCTCTTCCCGACGAACCTGGCGAACCGCGTTGCGGTACTCCCTCGCGAAATCGGAGGCAAACACTTCGCCGACCAACTCGCCACCTTCTTCGGAATCCACCACAGGAACGGAGACGAGACCATCGGTTTCCTCGACTCGCTCGAGAGCACTCCAGAGACTGTCTTCCTGGGTGAGCACAAAATCGACATCCTCGATCCAATCCTCGATTTTCTCCTCGTCGGCTGTTGCAGACCAGACCCGAAAAGGCAGGATGCCGACCAAGTTGCTGGTAGCATCGACCACGTATGCGTCTTTCCGGTAGTGCTTCTCAAGATCGTTGCGCACTTCGCCGAAGGTTCGATCCAGGGGTAACGAGAACACCTCTCGCCTCGTAACTTCGGAAACCGTCCGTTTCGCGAGAATTCGTTGTTCGGGGAGGCGATTGATCTCGATCCCCCAGAATCGAATCTGTCGATGAAACAGGGATCGCGCGAAATATCGGGTCACGATCGCGTTTGAAGCCACCACCGCGACCATCACGGCCGTGGCCGCTTGGTAGTTCTCCGTCAACTCGAACACGATCAGGATCACTGCGAGCGGCGCCCCGATAACCGAACTCACCAGGGCCCCCATTCCAACAAGAACGCTGATCTGGAAATCGATCGAAGGCGTCAGCAGACCTACCGCGGCACCAAACATGCCTCCAATGAAAAGAGCCGGGGTGAAGGCTCCCCCTGGGTAGCGTAGCCCGAGGCAGCTTACGCTGGCGACAAGCTTGGCACCACAGAGAAGCAACAAAGCGGCGATCCCATAGGCAGGCCGTTCCGGATCCTGCTCGAGCACGGAGAGAAAGACACTGTCTCCCAGGCCCAGGATTTCCGGGAAAGCGAAGGCGATCCCTCCAGCGATCAATCCTCCCAGCATCGGCTGAATGATCTTCGGGATCCTTGCCCGTTCGGCCACCCGGATCGCGTTCACGATTCCAGACATGTAGGCCATGGAAAGGAGAGCTGCCCCGACCCCAATGAGCAGGTAGATGGGATAATCGTTCAGCGAGATCGGGTGCGGCACGCTCCAGAGTTTCAAACCAACATACTCGATGTGATGGCTCCGGGTGATCGCCACCGCCGCTACCGACGACAAGGTGATCGGAGCAAAAGCTCGGAGCCGGAAGTGCCCGATGATGACCTCGTGAGCAAAAATTACCCCTGCGATCGGAGCATTGAAAGCGGAGGAGATTGCGGCCGCGACTCCACACCCAAGGAGGATCCGGATGCTCGTTCGATTGAGTCGCAACAGCTGGGCAATCAGGGACCCAATGCTCGCTCCCAGGTAGACCGCAGGGCCATAGCGACCGACCGGAGCGGCGAGAGCAAGAGCCAGGGCATCGGCTATGGCGGTGAGAAGACTATCCTTGGCACGCAATTTTCCATCGTTCTCCGAGGACGCGACAATCACGTGCGCGGGAGTTCGAAACCGTTCCCACTTCAGGAAATGCAGCACGATCCCGAAAAGGAGACCTCCGAGCGAAATCTCGATCAGGGAAAGCCAGCGATGGTCGACTCCCCCCTCTCCTCGCAAAACGCGCCCCAGCAATCCGAAGGTGGCGAGAAATCCCCACGCTCCGTACGCTGTGATGACTCCGATCGGAATGGCAAGAAAAGAGAGACCAAAAACCGAGTAGCCGAACTGCCGATAGATTCGCTCGGTGAAGTGCTTTCTCTCGACGAACTCAGTTGAATCGCCAGGGTCCTCCTCTGGTGTTTTCTGGGATTCGCCTGCCGTTTCCATGATCTCTCCGCAGGGTGGGGGCACGAAGGTCTCGGATCAAGCCCGTGGATGAGTCTTCTCGTAGACCGTCTTCATTCGCTCGATCGAGACATGGGTGTAGATCTGGGTCGTCGAGAGACTCGAGTGCCCAAGCAGCGTCTGCACACTCCGGAGATCCGCTCCATGATCGAGCAGATGGGTGGCAAAGCTATGACGCAACTTGTGGGGGCTGACATCGACAGGAATATCCGAGAGCGCGTGATACTTCGTGAAAATGTCCGAGATCGCACGAGTCGTCATCCGGCGTCTCAGCTTGCTGATGAAGAGCGGTCCCTGGATTACCTTCGCCTGGTTCCGGTAGCTATGAACCGCCTCGGCAGCGGTAGTCCCGACCGGACAGACCCTCTCCTTCTTTCCTTTTCCCACCACGCGAATGCACTCCTGATGGAGATCAAAGTCCTCGACATCGATCGCCGCCAGTTCCGCAAGCCGAACTCCGGAGCTATAGAAGAGTTCGAGAATGGCGGCATCCCGATAGGCCGTCCAGGTAGCAGCCTGCTTCGGCTGCTCGACACGAAAAGGCATCTCGAGCAAGGTGATGACCTGCTCCTGGCTGAGAACCACCGGTAGTTTTTTCTCCACCTTGGGTAGTTGGACTTCGAGGAGCGGATTGACCGAAAGTCCCTCACGTCTCGTGAGATACTTGTAGAAGCTTCGCAGCGCCGCAAAGTGCAGCCGGATCGTGGAACGAGCCCACTGGCTCTTCATGCATTCGTAGAGGTAGTCTCGAAAGTCGTCGGCACCGACGGTAAACCATCCTGGGAACTCGGAGAATGAATCCCGGAATTTCAGGATGGCATGAGAATAGTTCGCCAAGGTCCTCTCCGAGGAATTCTTCTCGACCCGAAGATACTGCAGAAAGGCGGAAAGAGAGGGATCGGGGGCCGGCTCGTTGCCCGCCGGGTCTGGGGAGCCTTTGGAATCGTGATGTTTCGCCACGATGGGAATCCTCCGGGGAGGCCTTAGTTCACCGAAGAACCATAGCCCTTGGGCCAGAAATGAGCCCCGCGGAAGCTGAGTGAGCTGCTCATCGCGCCGATGGAAGACTTGGGATAGTCTGGGAGCTTGACGGCCTGCTCGAAAATGGGGCGGAATCCATTCACATCCGACCAGCCCAGCGCGATCGAATACTCGCGATCCTCTGCGAGAAGAGGCACGATGAAGTGGCCGGACTCCCGGTGGAGGATGATCAACTCCTCCGCATCAGACTCTTTTCCGTTTACCTGCAGGCAGAGGCGACTCTTGGAATGAAAGGGCTGTCGCTCACTCGTGAGATTCCAATAAACCACCGCTGTGTCGCAGTTTCTCGGGATGACCGCAAAAGAATCATCAAAAAAGAGTGAGGTGGACGGGGACGAGTCGAGAGAAACAGCTTCCATAGGATCGCGGGAAATTTACCTAAGAAAAGTTAACCATTAATCATTCCTAATTACCAGAACTTTTGTAATTTTTTTCCAATTTTTTTCCGGAATACCGCTTTTCGAGGTCCAACTCGTGGAAAGACGGGGGCTTTCTCTCACAAAAAAAGTATTCAAAGAGACGCAAAGTGCCAGACTGCTGCTATGATTCGGCATGCTGACCAAGCGAATCATCCCTTGTCTCGATGTCACGGACGGACGTGTTGTCAAAGGAACCAACTTCGTCAATCTGAGAGATGCCGGTGACCCGGTGGATTGTGCAGTAGAATACAATCGCCAGGGCGCCGACGAACTGGTCTTTCTCGATATTACCGCCTCCTCCGACGAGCGGAATACGATGGTCGACGTGGTCCGCAAGACAGCGGAGCGATGCTTCATGCCGGTCACCGTGGGAGGGGGAATTCGCACGGTCGACGATATGCGGAGGATGCTCCTGGCGGGAGCAGACAAAGTAGGGGTCAACACCGCCGCGGTTTCCAATCCGCAAGTCGTCTCCGATGGATCGAAGGCCTTCGGGGCGCAGTGCATCGTCGTCGCGATCGACGCCAAGCGGCGGGGAGATTCGCCCGATGATGGCTGGGAGGTTTTCACCCACGGCGGGAGGACTCCCACCGGCCTCGATGCCATCGAATGGGCCCGCGAAATCTTTGAGCGGGGCGCCGGAGAGATTTTGCTGACCAGCATGGATGCCGATGGCACCAAGGCAGGCTACGATCTCGAGCTCACCGCAGCCATCAGCGATGCCGTGGAGATTCCGGTAATTGCCAGTGGTGGAGCGGGAACTCTCGATCACATGGTCGATGTACTCGATCGAGGAAAGGCGGATGCCGTTCTCGCCGCAAGCATCTTTCACTTCGGCGAGTTCACCGTCTCGGATGTGAAGGCTTATCTCAAGCAGCACGATGTGCCCGTTCGCCCTCCCGTCGAGGCGGGCTGAGATCACGGGTTTCCCTAGCAGGAAAAGATATCTTCTGCGGGCCCCGAACCTTCCCTGCGGGTGGCGCGTCCATTGGCGGCGAGGTGGTTGAGACAGTGATAGACCGCCTCGATATCGCTTTCGCCCAGGTTGGCAGCCATGGTCTCGGCATCGACTCCGGCTCCCCCCGTCTGAACGAGGTGGGTGCGGACTCGCTCCAACAGATCCAGGAAGACCCCTGCTGCCTTTTTCCCGGCTTCGACACCAGACTGATGATAGGCGTTGATGTTCACGAGGCTGGCGTAGAAAGAAACGGCTCGTTCGTAGAGTCCGATCAACATTCCGAGAGAGAAGGCATTCAGTTCGTTCAGAGAAATCGTCAACGAGGGTCGGCCACTTTCATAGAGAGCACCGCGGGTTCCCCGGAGAAATCCCTGGAGGTAATCCTCTGAAGTCGCACCCGTATCGTCGACGACAATGGACTCCGCGGTCCGCGTCGATCGGACCTCGATGAAGGTCACGAAGAAATTCTTCAGGCCGTCGCGGAGTTGCTGGACATAGGCATGCTGATCGGTGGATCCCTTGTTGCCGTAGACGGCAATCCCTTGGTTTACGACATTCCCGTCTAGATCATGCTCTTTGCCGATCGATTCCATGACGAGTTGCTGGAGATATTTGCTCATCAGGTCGAGTCGGTCGCAGTAGGGCAGGATGACCATGTCTTTCTCCCCTTTCCCATTCCCGGCGTGATACCACATCAGGGCGAGCTGCATCGCGGCATTGACCGAGACATCATCGACGCGGGTCTTTTCATCCATCGCTGCCGCACCGGAAAGAAAGCGATCGATATTCAGCCCGAGGAGCGCTGCCGGAAGAAGTCCCACGGCACTCATCACCGAGGTTCGACCTCCGATCCAATCAGACATCGGTATTCTCGTGATCCATCCCTGGCTATCGGCATAGTTGTCGAGCTTGCTGCCCTCGCCCGTAACCGCGACGGCATGTTTGGAAAAATCGAGATTGCGAGCCTTGAACGCGGCTTCCGTTTCGAGCATGCCGTTGCGGGTTTCCGCGGTTCCCCCGGATTTCGAGATGACGACGACCAGGGTTTCCGCCAAGCCATCGCCAAGTGTCTCGAAGACATCGTCCATGCCACCAGGATCGGTGTTGTCGAGAAAATGGATATCGACGGCGGGATGAGGAGGCAGAAGCGCCTTGGCAACAAGCTGGGGCCCCAGGGCCGATCCCCCGATCCCGACGAGAAGGACATGTCGAAAGGTTCGCTCGTTGGGAGGCTTGATTTCCCCCTTCAGAACCTGGCGGGAAAACTCTTCGACCTGGGCCCGGACTTTTCGGATCCATTCCCCTTCCTCCGCCGGGGCGAGGTCCGGATTTCGAAGCCAGTAATGCCCGACAGCACGCCCCTCGTCGGGATTCATGATTTCCCCGGCCTCGATCGCCGCACGATCGCGAAACGCCCGATCGATTTTCTCACGAAGTTCTTCCGGCCACCCGGCTGGCGCGTCCATCCGGCTGGAATCGAGGGCAAAGCCCAGCTCTGGATAGCGAATGACGGATTTTTGAAACGTTTCCCAATGGCTCATGTCTGATTTTATGATCGACAGATCCTGCCGATGCGCAAAAGGTTTCCCCATGAAATTTTTTCACACCATCGCATTTGCTTTTTCACTCCTGCTCCTCTCGGCGACCGTTCAGGCTGACGATCACGAGGCCCCGCTCTTCCGCCACGCGGTCTACTTCCAGTTCAAGGAAACCGCGACAGATAAGGAGATCCAGCGGATCGTGGACGAATTTCTTCTCCTCGAAGAGAAGATCGAAACCATTGTCGATATCGAGTGGGGTGTCTCCGAGAGCGTTGAAGGACTGAACGACGACTTCACCCATTGCTTCCTCGTCTCCTTCAAGGACAAGGCAGGGCTCGAAGTCTACATCCCCCACCCCGACCACAAGGCGTTCGTGGAAATTCTCAAGCCAAGCCTCGAGAAGGTCTTCGTGTTCGACTACACGCAGAAGGACTAGCGAAGTCCTGCTTTCAAATCACCCAGTCCTGGGCGCCGGTGTCTTCAGCAGGACTGGCGATCAGTTCGGTAAGGCTGATCTCGCGACACGATTCGAGCATGGCCTCGTTAACCCGCAGCCAGGCGGCGTGCACAGGGGCGGCAGACATGCCTTCGTTGCCGGGACTGCTCTGGACGAGGGTCTCGCCCTCCATTGCGATCGCGATCTCGGCCAGCGAGATCTCATCAGGATGCCGCGCCAACTGGTAGCCCCCGTTCTTTCCCCGCCGGCTGTTGACCAGCCCAGCCTGTCTCAGTGTCGTAAGGATCTGGACCGAATAATTGGCCGAAAGATCCTCCGCCGAAGCGAGATCCTCGACTTGCCGAACGCCATCTTTGTCGTAGGTAAGGGCGAGTTGCGCCAGAACCTGGCAGGCATATTCCGTCTTTAGGGGGAGACGCATCGTAAAAACTTCTTGCGAACCCGCTGATACAATACATTAGTAAACTACGCAACTTTAAAATCTTTTACTCCTTTTTCCTATTTTCCATGAGTACGTTGGGCAAATCCGCGAATGAAGGCATCAAGGATGCCAGTCAATACCTCCGGGGGACCATCCTCGAAGGTCTCGCCAACTCTGCGACCGGTTCGCTCTCGAAGGACGACCAGCAGCTCACGAAGTTCCACGGGATCTACCAGCAGGATGACCGGGATATTCGGAAGGAACGACGCAAGAAAAAGCTCGAGCCGGCCTACTCCTTCATGATCCGCGTGCGGGTGCCGGGGGGAGTTTCGTCGCCTCAGCAGTGGCTCGAGATGGATCGCATCGCTCTCGAGCACGCCAACGGAGCGCTCAAGCTGACAACGCGCCAGGCTTTTCAATTTCACGGGGTCATCAAGAGCAATCTGAAAAAGACGATTGCCGAGATCAATGAATCCCTTTTCGATACGCTCGCCGCCTGCGGTGACGTGAATCGGAACGTGATGTGCAACCCGAATCCCAAGCAGTCCAAGGTTCACGGACAGGTGCTCGAACTCGCTACGGAGATCTCCGATCACCTCAGCCCCCGGACTTCGGCCTATCACGAGATTTGGATCGACGACGGAAGCGGAGAGAAAGTGAAGGTGACCTACGACCCTCCCAAGATCGACGACATTGCGGATCTGGAGGAGCCGATCTACGGAAAGCACTACCTGCCCCGGAAATTCAAAACCGTCATCGCCGTTCCCCCAAGCAACGACGTCGACATCTATGCGCACGATCTCGGCTACATCGCCATTCTCGAAGGTGATGACAAGATCGTCGGTTACAACGTGACCGTCGGTGGGGGTATGGGAATGACCCATGGCAACGAGGAGACCTTTCCCCGACTCGCCGATCTCCTCGGATTCTGCACCCCGGAGCAGGCGGTCACGGTGGGCGAAGCCGTTGTCCGCGTGCAGCGCGACCACGGCAATCGCGACGTCCGCACCAATGCTCGCCTCAAATACACCATCGAGCGGATGGGAATCGATGCCTTTCGTGAAGAGGTGGAGAAGCTCTGCGGTTTCAAACTCGGAGAACCCCGCGAGTTCAAGTTCGAGGACAACGGAGACCGCTACGGCTGGATCGAAGACCACGATGGAAACTGGCATTTCACCCTCTTCATTGAAAACGGTCGCGTCTATGACACCGACGATTTCCCGATGCTGACCGGACTTCGCGAGATCGCCAAGGTCCACGAGGGAGATTTCCGTCTCACGGCGAACCAGAACCTGATCATCTCCAACATTTCTCCGGAGAAGAAAAAGGAGATCACCGCGCTGATGGAGGAATACAAGCTGATCGATCTGCACGAGCGCTCCGCGATGCGATTGAACTCGATGGCCTGTGTTTCCCTTCCGACCTGTGGATTGGCTCTCGCAGAATCCCAGCGCTATCTCCCGAGCCTGATCGGTGAGATCGAGGAAGTTCTCGAAGACGCGGGCCTCCGGCACGATGAGATCACGATCCGAATGACCGGTTGCCCGAATGGATGCGCCCGTCCCTACATCGCGGAGATTGGTTTCGTTGGCCGCGCACCCGGAAAATACAATCTCTACCTTGGAGGCGGCTTCCATGGCGAGCGTTTGAGCAAGCTCTACGCTCCCTCGGTGAAAGGAACCGACTCTGCCCAGATCCTTCGCCCCATCATCGAGGACTACGCCAAGAACCGAGAGAAAGGAGAGCGCTTCGGCGACTTCACGATTCGCGCCGGTTATGTCAAGAAGACCGAGAACGGTCGCGACTTCCACAAAGACTTTGTCGAGCCCCAGTTGACGGTGTAGCACTTCCCGCAGTTCCCCATTGTGACACGTTTCAATTCATGAGTTTCTCTCCTCTTTCCCCCCTCCAGCCCGAGCAGGAAAAGATCGCCCAGGCACTGGCCGCGGGGCTCGCTCCCGACCAGGCCACCTGGCTTTCGGGATTCTTTGCCGGGATCGGTTTCGCAGGCAACGGCGCGGCACTCCCAGCAGCCGCTGCTATCTCGACCGAGAAATCGCCGATGACGATCCTCTACGGATCCGAATCCGGGAACGCCGAAAAACTCGCCGGTGATGTCAAGAAGGCGGCAGAGAAGAAGAATTTCAAAGGCAAGATCGTCAACATGGCCGACGCCAAGCCTGCCGATCTCGCCAAGAGCGAAAATCTCCTCGTCATCGTGAGCACCTGGGGAGAAGGCGATCCGCCTGACGCCGCGACTTCCTACTACGAGGGATTCATGGCCGATACGATGCCACAGCTTCCCAATGTGAAGTTCTCGGTCTGCGCTCTCGGCGATACGAGCTACGAGCATTTCTGCAAGATCGGAAAAGACTTCGACGAGCGCCTCTCCCAGCTTGGCGGAGAAAGAGTCTTCGCCCGCGTTGATTGCGATGTGGACTATGAGGAAGCATTCCAGAAATGGCTTGCGGGTGCCCTCGACGCTTTCCCCACCCCAGCAGCCGCAACGATTGCCGCACCCGTCACAGCGGCTCCGGCAGCCCAGGTCTACGACAAGAAGAATCCCTACGAGGCCGAGATTCTCGACAAGATCGTCCTCAATGGAACGGGTTCGGACAAGGAAACTCTCCATGTCGAGATTTCTCTCGAAGGCTCGGGCCTGAGCTACGAACCGGGTGATTCCCTCGGCATCTACCCGGAGAATCGTGCCGCTGACATCGAGGCAGTTCTCGCGGCCACCGGCCTGACCGCCAACGCCAAGCTCGGTGATCAAACGCTCGCGGAAGCGCTCAAGTCGGATTTTGACATCACGACGCTGAGTCCGGCCATCGCGATGAAATACAATGGGATCGTCGGCAACGAGGACCTCCAGAAGCTGCTCGATGAAAAAGACAAGGCCACGCTCAAGGAGTGGATCTACGGCCGTCAGCTGATCGATCTTCTCGAAGCCTACCCACACCGGGACTGGACCCCGGAATCCTTCACCGGGATCCTCCGCAAGCTGAACCCGAGACTCTACTCGATCGCCTCCAGCCTGAAGAAGCACGAAGATGAAGTCCATCTCACTATTGCGGCGGTTCGCTATCACACTTTCGACCGCGACCGAGTCGGCGTCTGCTCCTGCTATGTCGCAGATGATGTCGCCGTGGGTGACAAGGTTCGCGTCTTCTTTCACTCGAACAAGAATTTTCGCCTTCCCGAGAACGACGAGACACCCATCATCATGGTTGGGCCCGGAACCGGGATCGCCCCGTTCCGCGCCTTTGTCGAAGAGCGGGCAGCCAAGGAGGCGAAGGGGGAAAACTGGCTCTTTTTCGGAGACCAGCACTTCTCCTACGACTTTCTCTACCAACTCGAATGGCTCGACTATCTCGAGGACGGGAGTCTCAGTGAGCTGACGACTGCCTTCTCGCGGGACCAGAAAGACAAGATCTATGTCCAGCATCGACTTCTCGAGCGCGGCAGGGAAGTCTGGGACTGGTTGGAAAAAGGCGCCTACTTCTACGTCTGCGGGGACGCTACCCGCATGGCCAAGGATGTCCACCAGGCCCTCATCGACATCGCCGCCGAGCACGGAGGCAAGTCGCCCGAAGATGCCAAGGCCTATATCGACGCCTTGCGCAAAGAGAAGCGCTACCAGCGGGACGTCTACTAGCCCGGGCTCGACCGAACCCTGATCTTTCTCCTCCCGAACTGGATCGAACCCTGTTAGGTGACGGACTCCACCCTGTTCGATTCCGAAAGGAACAGGGGCCGGCATCGCATCCTCCCTCTCGATCAGCGGAAGGCGGAGCGCGTCTGCTGCTAATCTGCCAGAAATTTGGGTTGTCCTTACTCGTAATTGCCCCCATTCTTATACGGACCAATTATGAATACGACCTCACGAACCCACCTTCCCGCCTTAGCGGTCGCGGTCGTGACCTTGGGATTGCTACCCTTCGTAGCAACTGCCGAGAGTCGCACCTTCACCAGCGCTGACGGGAAAACGATGGAGGCGGAAATCGTCTCGGCAACCAATGTGGAAGTCACGGTAAAGCTGGACTCGACGCAACGTCAGGTTCGCTTTCCCATCGCAATGCTCTCCGAAGAAGACCAGGCCTACGTCCTGAAGTGGGGAGAAGAGAACGAGACCTTCCGCCTTCGGATCGATGCCAAGAAGAAAACGACCGGCTCCGAAAACGTCACGAAAGGAAACACGAAGACGAACATCCGCTCATATCTCTACGACGTCGCCATCGAGAACTGGGGCAGAAACGATCTGGACAATGCGATGGTCAAATATCGCATCTACATGGACTGCGGCTCCTTCAAGGAAGGAAGCCACGGAGTCGAGTTGATCCCTGCCAATGTCACAGAGGAGTTTGAAACTACCGGGCTGAGCCTGGAACGAAGCGAGACGAAGAACGTCTCGAATAGTTGACGAGGCTCTACGGTTGCGGTCGCAACCAACAAAGACGGAAGCAGACTGAAAGGAATCTGGCTGCGTGTATACAAAGGAGATCGAATGATCGCCGAACATAAATCTTCAGACCCGGTAGTGAAGCGGGCGACTTGGGACGATGGCAAAATTGCCTCTTCCGGCTCGAACTGATCGGATTCGATCCAAAACACTTTTTGAAAGGGTTGGATGTTGGCGTAGGTGGCCTTCTCCAACCCTTTCTCTTTTTTCAAGCAGCAAGCCCGACGGTGTCCCTCCTGCGGAGAGATCCTCATCCGCTTGGTGACCGGCCGCTCCGAGATTGCCCTTCCAGGGCCTCGCGGAGAGAAACCCTTCCCCCGTTCTCATATTTCACTGGCGTTTTGTGACGATTTCGCGAGGATGGCTTTGCTATGGACAACGAGCTCAGAATTTTCAGCGGAACGTCCCATCCGGAACTCGCCGAGGAGATTGCCGATCACCTGGGGGTGCGTCAGTCGGATACGACCGTGACGCAGTTTCCCGACGGAGAAACGTTCGTGAAGATCAACGAGAACATCCGCGGTCGCGACATCTTCATTGTCCAGCCCACCTCGCCACCGACCAACGAGAACCTGATGGAGCTCCTCATCATGGTCGATGCCGCGAAACGGGCCAGCGCGAAACGAATCACGGCTGTAATTCCTTTCTTCGGATACGCAAGACAGGACCGAAAAGACCAGCCACGAGTACCCATCACCGCGAAACTGGTCGCCAACCTTCTCACCGCCGCCGGGGTCGACCGGGTCCTCACGATGGATCTCCACGCCGGACAGATCCAGGGCTTCTTCGACATTCCGGTCGATCACCTTTACGCAAAACCGGTACTGATCCGCTACCTGAGAGACAAGGAATTGACGGACAATCTCGTCGTCGTCTCCCCCGACGTCGGGGGAATGAAAATGGCTCACTCCTACTCGAAAGCCCTCGAATGCCCCCTTGCGATCGTTGCCAAGAATCGAGTCAGCGCCACCGAAGTGGAAGCGATCAGCCTCATCGGAGAAGTCGAAGGCTGCAATGTCCTGCTCGTCGACGATATCTCGGAGACCGCAGGCACCCTGACCTCGGCCGCCAAACTCCTCCGCGCCCATGGGGCGAAACGGATTTTCGCCGGGGTTTCTCACGCGGTGCTCAGCGAGCAAGGGCAACAGAGAATCGCCGAATCCGAAATCGAAGAGCTCATCTCGACCAACAGCACTCCGTATGCGATCGGGGAGAAAGTGACCGTGGTCAGCATCGCGGAACTTCTCGCCGAGGCGATTCGAAGAATTCACCTCGAAGAGTCTGTCACATCTCTCTTTGACATTTCCTGAGGTGTGACCTAAATTTCGCGCCCTTCGCCCGACAGCTCGTGCGAAGCGAATCGAAATCCATTTACCAGACTGCTCCATGGCAACTCAGGAAACACTTCAAGCCGAGAAACGCGACGTGAAAGGAACGACCGCGTCCAAGAGACTCCGTCGCTCCGGTATCGTCCCCGCCGTCATCTACGGTGCCAGCCAGCGGGAGTACATGATCCAGCTGAACTCGAAAAACTTTTTCGACGTTGCCAAGAAACAGGGAAGCCAGAACTTCCTGGTAAACCTCGAGATCGAGGGCGCCGAAGAAAAGACCAAGCTTGCGATCGTCCAGGACATCCAGCGCGATCCCCTCTCGGGTTCTCTCATCCACATCGACTTCCGCGCCGTCAGCGAGAACGACACGATCAATGCGACCGTGCCGATTCACCTCCACGGCGAGCCTGCCGGTGTGAAAGTGGGAGGTCTACTCGAACAACTGATCCGCGAAATCGAGGTTTTCTGTCGCCCCGGCGACCTTCCCGAAGCGATCGACAATGACGTCAGCGATCTCGAGCTCGGAGACAGCCTCAAGGTCTCGAACCTCAACCTTCCCGACGGAGTGACCACGAAAATGGAAGGAGATGTCCTCGTCGCTCTCGTGGCCCAGACTCGTGCTGCTGCTTCCGAAGGTGGCGGTGGAGCAAAGGGCGAAGCCGAAGGCGAAAAAGCAGCCGAAGACGAAGAGTCTTCCGAAGAATCCAGCGAGAGCTGATTTTCTCCCCGAAATCCGAATTTGGAAAGGCTCCGGAGGAAACTTCGGAGCCTTTTTGTTTCCTGATCCATCGAGTCGCTTCCCCGTAGAATGAATCCTGCGATCTCCGTAGTGATGCCGGTCAGGAACGGCGAGGAAACCATTGAGGCAGCGCTGGAGAGTGTCTTGACCCAGGAATTCGAATCCTTCGAAGTGGTCGTGGTGGACCACGCCTCCACGGATCGCACGCCACAGATCCTGTCCGCCCTTTCCCAGGCGCATCCCCATCTCCACATCACTCGCTGCGAAGGGACTTTTGTCGAAGCGGCGAACCTGGCGTGGCGAAAAGCTCGTGCTCCTCTCATCGCGCGAATGGATGCCGACGACCTGGCCCGCCCCCAGCGCCTTCAGAGGCAGAAAGACTTTCTCGATCGACACCCCGAGCTCGTCGCCTGCGGCTCTCTCGTCCATATCCGGAAAAGGGACTCGAGCGGGAGGTTGATTCTGGCCGATGGGGGCTACCAACGCTATGAGAAGTGGATCAATACCCGGATTTCTCCCAAGCAGGTCGAAATCCAGAGATTTGTCGACAGCCCCCTTCCCAACCCGAGTGCGATGATACGTCGTGATGCCCTGGAAAAGATCGGGGGCTACGAGGACCCGGCCTGGGCCGAGGACTACGATCTCTGGCTCCGGATCCTGGAGCGAGGGTGGAAGCTGGGGAAAGTCGATGAGGTCCTGCTCGATTGGATCGATGCCCCCGATCGCTCCACCCGCAATCTCGATCGCTACGCCCTCTCCGAATTCCAGAAAGCCAAGGCACACTACCTCGCTCGTATTCCTGCAGTCCAGGAGAAGGGAATCGTCATCAGTGGAGCCGGTCCCATCGGAAAAGAATTCGCTCTTCTCCTTCTCGGACAAGGAGTTCGTATTCACTCCTTTCTCGAGGTCAATCCCCGACAAATCGGAAACAGAATTCACGATATCCCGGTGCTGCCAGCGGAGGCGATTTCGGACTGTCCCGCGCGAAGGGTAGTTCTTGGGGCAGCTGGTCAACCGGGAGCAAGAGATCGCATTCGCGATCTTGCGAGCGATGCGGGAATGATCGAGGGTAAGGACTTTTTCTCGATTGCTTGAATCTCCCCCTTTTTTCCCGCTTCTTTCTTCCAGATGAGCTCCCGGACGCGCTTTCGCCCCTGCATCGACCTTCATGAAGGCCAGGTGAAACAGATCGTGGGCGGAACGCTCAACTCGGATGAGTCCGCGCTGGAGACCAATCACATCAGTGACAAGGCACCGGAATATTTTGCCGAACTCTACGCGCAGGACAAGCTCGAGGGAGGACACGTCATCCAACTGGGCCCCGGAAATGAAGAGGCAGCGAAGAATGCCCTGGCCGCCTACCCGAACGGACTGCAGCTGGGAGGGGGCATCCGACCGGAAAATGCCGCATCCTGGATCGAAGCGGGAGCTTCTCACGTCATCGCCACTTCGTGCCTGTTTGATTCCGAGGGACGGTTTCAACCGGATCAGCTGAAGAGACTCGTCGAAGCCGTAGGAAGCGATCGACTGGTCATCGATCTCAGTTGCCGTCGAGTCGACGAGGGATGGGTCGTCGCAATGAACCGTTGGCAGACCCTCACCAATGTCCCCGTATCCCACGACACACTCGACTCCCTTGCGTCCTCCTGTGCCGAATTCCTGATCCACGCCGCCGACGTCGAAGGGAAGTGTGGCGGTATCGACGAAGAGTTGGTCAAATTGCTTGGCGACTGGGGGCGAGTTCCCCTCACTTACGCCGGGGGAGCGTCCTCCCTCTCCGACCTCGAACTGGTCGATCGTCTCAGCCGCGGTCACGTCGATCTCACGATCGGAAGTGCATTGGACATTTTTGGGGGTCGAGGCGTATCCTATGCGGATTGCGTCCGATTCAATCGACGCTGATTCCTGATCCAGATTCTCAGACAAAAACCCCTCTCTCACTCGCTTTCCCCCTCGAACTATGATCCGTAAATCCCTGCTCTTCTCTCTGCTCCTGCCCGCAGCACTGATCCCTGCGTCCGCCCAGGAAACCCCTGCTCCGAACAATCCCATTCCGCTTGCCCACGAAGGGAGTGACATTCCAACCGATGCCGCCGTGACCTGGGGAGTTCTCGAGAACGGATTGCGCTACGCGATCCTTCCGAACGAAGAACCTCCCAATCGAGTCAGTCTGCGCCTCTACGTCGATGCCGGATCCTTGATGGAGGCCGACAACCAGCAGGGGCTTGCGCACTTCCTCGAGCACATGGCTTTCAACGGAACCACCAATTTCCCAGCTGGAGAAATGGTCGAGTATTTTCAGCGCCTCGGAATGGGCTTTGGCAACCACACCAACGCACACACTTCTTTCAACGAAACGGTCTACAAACTCGAGCTTCCCAACTCCGAGGAAAAAATGATCGACGAGGGAATTCAACTCCTCCGAGACTACGCCGACGGGATGCTGCTTCTCCCGGACGAAATCGAAGACGAACGCGGGGTTATCATGAGCGAGAAGCGGACGCGTGATTCGGTCAGCTGGAGGACCTTTGTCGAGCAATTGAAATTCGCCTTCCCCGAACATCGACTCAGCCGCCGTCTCCCCATCGGCACCGAGGAGGTGATTCAGAATGCTCCCCGCGAGCGCTTCGTCGAGTTCTATGAGAACTGGTACACCGCCAATCGAATGGCGTTGGTGGTTGTCGGTGATATCGAGGTAGACTCTGCCAAGGAGCTGATCCAGAAACACTTCGCCGACATGGAATCGCGAGAGAAACGCGAAGCTCCCGAGATGGGCACGGTTTCGAATCGAGAATTCGCAACCCACTACCACTACGAAGAAGAAGCCGGAGAAACCTCGGTCTCGATCGAGGCCCTGAAGTCCCGAATCGACCCTGCGGACGACAGCGCCCGTCGCGAGGGCGATCTCAAGCGGATGATCGCCGGCCGCATCGTGAATCGACGATTGGAAAGACTCGCCAAGAAGGAAGATTCCCCGATCAGTTCGGCATCGATGCACGTCGGAGATTTCTTCGATCTCGGATTTGCTCTCTACGGTTCGATCGACGCGGACTGCACCCCGGAGAATTGGGACGAAGCGATTGCTCTGATCGAGCAGGAACTCCGACGTGCTCTCGAGTTCGGGTTCACCGAGAATGAACTGGAGGAATCCAAGGCCGTTATCGCGAAGCTCTATGAAGAAGCGGCCCGGCAGATGGGAACCCGGAAATCCCGTGACCTCGCCAACGAAATTGCGCGACGCATCGGACAGCGCCGGGTCTTCACCAATCCCGCAGACGACCTCCCTCGGGTCACCAAAGTGCTGGAAAGCATCACGACCGAGAGCTGCCAGGAAGTGCTTCGCGATCTTTGGCTCAACACCGATGAAACCATGGTCCTCGTCTCCGGAAATGCCGTAATCGAGGATGATGCCCTCGCGGCCATCGAGAAGGCTTACCGTTCCAGTGAGTCGGTCGCCGTAGCGGCTCCCGAGGAGGTCGCCATCACCGAATTTGCCTACAATGATCTTCCGGAGGCAGGCGAGGTCAAAAACGAATCCAAGGTTGAGGATCTCGACATCACCCAGCTCGAGTTCGCCAACGGAGTTCACGCCAGTCTCAAGCCCACTGATTACGAAGACAATGTCGTCTATGTGAAGGCTCGAATTGGATCGGGACTTCTCAATGAACCGACACCAGGACTCTCTTTCTTTCTCTCCAGCGTTTTCTCCAAGGGAGGCCTGGAAGCGCACAGCCAGGACGACCTCAAGCAACTTTTTGCCGGCGAGTCCGTCGACGTTCGTTTCGATGTCGACAACGACGCCTTCATCCTCACGGGAGCGACCACTCCCGAGGATCTGCGCACCCAACTCGTCCTGATGCGGGCCTATCTTACCAATCCTGGATTTCGATCGGAGGCGGCTACGGAGTTCCGCAGAGCCCTCGACTATCTCTATCAACAACTGGAGCGGACTCCGGGAGGATTTGCGCAGGACGAAGTCGCCGCCTTTCTTCACGGCAATGACCCACGCTTCGGCTATCCTCCTCGAGAAGCGGTTGAAAAGCTGACACTCGAACAAGCTCGCGAATGGGTCCTCCCAGAATTGCAGGAGGGCTACCTTGAAATCAGTGTGGTGGGAGACATCGACGTGGACACGACCAAGAAGGCGCTCGCCGAAACCTTCGGGTCGCTGCCGGATCGATCTGCCGAGAAGCCGGACTATTCGAAACAACGCAAGGTGTCCTTCCCCGGAGCAACCACGAAGAATTTCGAGTTTGAATCCGAGATTCCCAAGGGAATGGCGGTCGTCCACTGGCCGACCACTGATATCTACGACATCAAGAAATCCCGGCGGCTCAGTGTGCTCTCGGCCATTCTCGACGATCGACTTCGCATCAAGATTCGGGAAGAGCTGGGCGACGCCTACAGCCCATTCGCGCACAACCTTCCCAGCGATACATGGACCGGCTATGGATACCTTTTCGCCTCGGTTACGGTGGATCCGGATCAGGCCGAGTCGGTCACCCAGGTAATTTCCGAGATCGCTAAAGAACTTTCGAGCGGCAAATCCATCACCGAAGACGAGCTGGAGCGCGCCAAGAAACCACAGGTCGTGCAAATCGAGGAAATGCGCCGAACGAATCGCTATTGGCTCGGCAGCGTTCTCGAGAGTAGCCAGGAATATCCGGAGCGCCTCGAGTGGTCCCGGAGCTTTGTGGACGACTACAAGGCCATCACCGTCGATGAGGTGAATGCCCTGGCCAAGGAGTTCCTCGGTGCCGACACCCAGGTCAACGTAACGATCAGACCCAAAGCCGAATAGGCGGGATTGCAGCTACTTGCTAGGCCGGAAGCACCATGCTTCCGGCTCTGTCGCTCTTGACCATTTCCACTTCCTTGCGAAGGTCGGCGAGTTCGAATGGCTTGGTGATGACTTCGTTCATTCCCGAGGCAAGGCATCTTTCGCGATCCTCCTCAAAGGCCATTCCGGTCATGGCGAGGATGCGGCACGACGCGTTTTCGTGATCAAGCTCTCGAATCGCTTTCGACGCCTCCATCCCATCCATCACCGGCATGTTCACATCCATGCAGATAAGATCAAAGAGAATGGGACCATCGGCCAACTCGACGGCCTCCTGTCCGTGATTCGCAATCGTGACCTCGCAACCAAGCTGCTCCAAGGTGAGGGAAGCGACTTTCTGATTCACCTTGTTATCCTCGACCAGGAGGACACGAACTTTTTCGGTATCCGCTGACTCCTGGCCTCGAATGTCGCCAAGGCGTCCTCGAGAAACAAAGGACGGCAATTCTTCGGGTTCCTCCGCAGGGAGTTCGAAATCGATCCCAAAGTAGAAGGTAGTGCCTCGGCCGAGTTCACTTTCAAACCAGATCTGCCCTCCCATGAGTTCGACCAGATTGCTGGAAATAGCGAGACCGAGACCGGTTCCTTCATATCTCCTTTCGGACCCCTCTTCGACCTGTCGAAACGGAGCAAAGAGATCCTTACCGGCATCCGATGAAATCCCGATTCCGCTGTCGCTGACTCGAAACAGCAATTGGTTTCGGCCTGATTTTGCAATGGGCTGCACCGTCACTGCGACCTCACCTTCGTCAGTGAACTTGATGGCATTGCTCACCAAGTTCGAAAGGACCTGCTTGAGACGGAGATCGTCGGCGAGGAATTCGTCGGGCAGCGTTTCACAAATCGTGGCCGAAAGTCGAATCGACTTCTTTTCCGCCGTCGGTTGATAGACGAGCAGGACGTCGCGGATCAGCTTATTGATATCGAACTTTCTCGGTCGCAGCTTCACTTCATTCGCGTTCAGCTTCGCATAGTCGAGGATGTCATCGAGGATGTTCAGAAGAGACTCACTCGACGCATGAATCGTCTCCAGGTATTCGCGTTGCACCGGTTCCAGATCCATCTCGAGCAGGAGGTTTACGAGCCCGAAGATGCCATTCATGGGGGTGCGAACCTCGTGACTCATGTTCGCTAGAAAACGCTCCTTTTCAGCAGCCACTTCGATGACCTGCTCATTGAGCGCCTCGAGATCTTCCTGCTTGGCGGCCATCGATGCCGCCATGGACCGAACAAACGAGATCAACGGATGCTCACCCGGACGGATCGAAGGAATCTTTTGGGTGTGCGACGGATACTTGATCATGAACTCCGACACCACCCTCTCCAGTTGACGAATCGTCTCTTCCGCCTCAGAAGCAGCAGAAACCGGCGAAACCGGCGAAACCGGCGAAACCGGCGAAACCGGCGAAACCGGCGAAACCGCGGTCGCGGTTTCGTCGTGCACCGGAATCGCCACGGGCGGATGAACAACAGGATCTTTTGGAGGTGAAAATCCAGATTTAGAGGAATGCGGCTTCATCTTATTGAATTTATGGAAGTTATGATAATTTTTCAAGAAATTCATCCCGTTAGGTTTCCCGATCCGGAACAGGCTTTTCTCGATCGGAAGCATTCCCCCGTCATTGCGGAGCAGGGAGACCCGGCTCGAAATTGACAATTCCCGGAGCCCGGTGGTTGTTTCTCTCTATGATCAAACCCCTGCTTTTCGGTCTGCTCTTTCTCACAGCCTCCTGGTCATTTGGCAAAGATGCTCCCCCAAACATCGTCCTGATCCTTTCCGATGATCAGTCCTGGACCGACTATGGTTTCATGGGACACGAGCATATCGAGACTCCGCATCTGGATCGTCTCGCAGAGCGCAGTGCGGTTTTCCGTCGCGGCTACGTTCCCACGGCGCTCTGCCGGCCCTCCCTCATGACACTTGCGACGGGTCGCTACACCCACGAGCACATGATCAGCGGGAACGATCCGTCACCCAAACTCACGAATGGGAAAAAGTCCGGACCGGAGTATGACAAGCTTCGTGAAATCCTGATCGCCAATGTCGATCGTCTTCCCACGATCGGCCGGATGCTTGGGGAGAAAGGCTACCTCAGTCACCAGTCTGGAAAATGGTGGGAAGGAAGTTTCCAACGTGGTGGATTCACCCACGGGATGACTCGGGGATTCCCGAAACCCGGAGGTCGACATGGAGACGATGGTCTCAAGATTGGTCGGGAGGGCATGAAGCCTGTCTTTGACTTCATCGACCACTCCATTGCCGAAGAGAAGCCCTTCTATGTCTGGTATGCTCCCTTTCTCCCCCATACCCCTCACAACCCTCCCAAGGAGCTGTTCGATAAGTATCGCGCCAAAGTCGATTCTGATTTTGTCGCTCGCTACTACGCGATGTGCGAGTGGTTCGACCAAACCTGTGGGGAGTTGATCGACTATGTCGATGAGAAAGGGCTCACCGAGAACACTCTCTTCGTCTACGTCTGTGACAACGGTTGGATCCAGAGTGTCGACAATGGGAAATATGCGCCTCGCTCCAAGCAGTCCCCCAATGAAGGAGGCACTCGACAACCCATCATGTATTCCTGGCCTGGGGTGATCGAACCTGGTGATCGCGGGAACCAACTGGCATCCAGTATCGATATCGTTCCCACTATGCTCGCTGCAGCGGGCGCCGAAATTCCGGAGGAACTCCCCGGATTAAACCTCCTGCCAATCCTGAAATCGGGAGAGGACACCCCTCGCGATACCGTTCTCGGCGAAGGCTTTGCTCACGACATCGCCAATGTCCATAAGCCGGAGGACTCTCTTCTTTACCGCTGGGTGGTGCAAGGGGAGTGGAAACTGCTCCTGACCTATGATGGGGAGGTCAATCGCTATGCCTGGTCTCATCCCCGCACCGAAAAACGCCCGCAGCTCTACAACCTCCTGGAAGACCCCCACGAGAACAAGAACCTCGCGGCTGACAATCCAGAAGTCGTCGCCAAGCTCGCAAAAATCATCCGCGAGTGGTGGCCCGTTACCGAGCGGAAGGTGCTCGAGACCTGGGAATAGTCCCAGGCAGTCAGGGATCTGGAGCGGAGCAGGTTTGGTGATCAGCCTCCGCGCCGCAATTCCCCGACGACGCGATAGCCCGAGTCATCGAGAAGAAAAATTTCAAGCGTCACCGGGAGAGGTGCACGACGAAACTCATCGACAAGGGCAGGTCCATACTCTTTCAACGATCCTCCTGTGGCAGGGAAAAGGTAAATCCGATTTCGATCAATGGGGATGGCATGGATGCGATCTCCGAGAAGATCCCGATAGGTCTCATGAACCACGGGCGAAAGGATCAGCCCGGTCAGGAAGGGGTTTTTGTCGGCTAGAATCACATACTCGACGATGCCTCTCTCATCACGGATGACATCCGCTTTCACCTCTTCCATGATTTCCTTTGTCGAAGCTTTCGTCCATTCATCGACTTTCTCCCAGGTCAGCCCACGCTTTTTCCACTCGGCTTCGGAGAAAGCCCTGATCCCGTAGTCCCATTCATAAAAAGGCACGACGACCGTCTTCGTGGCCCCCTCCGCCATTCTTGCGATCTCATGATCCTCAAAGCTTCCCTCGAGAAGAAAGCCGACTTTCCGAGCCGCCGCATCTTCGCTGTGATGATCGGACATTGCGAGGAACCCCAAAAGGGAAACGAGCCAAAATCTCAACAGGCGTTGTTTTGCAGAATCGGGAAATCCGGTTGCCATCTGGTGTGGAAGGGGTTGGGTGAAACTAAAGACCGATGATTACATTTTTACAAGGCACCCTTGAGGAAAGCTGGCCAGGGCGACTGGTCATTCTCGCCGGTGGAGTAGGCTACGAGGTGGTGATCCCCATGCTGGGAGAAGCCCAATTCGGAAACATGGGAGATACCGTGCGCGTTCTGACCCATCATCATATCCGCGAACAGGAACAGACCCTCTATGGCTTCTCCAGCGAAGATTCCCGCGATCTCTTTCGACTTCTCATCAACCGGGTTTCCGGAGTCGGCCCCAAGGTCGCCATGTCAGTGCTCAGCGGAATGACTTCCGAAGATTTCAAGAGAGCTGTTGTCGCAGGCGACATCACGACCATTTCCAAGATCAAGGGTCTCGGAAAGAAGACGGCAGAGAGAATCGTGTTGGAGCTCGGCGACAAGGTCGGGGTCAAGGAAGCCTGGCAGGCTCAAGCTGAATCGAGCCTCAATCCCGATCAAATTGCAAAGAACGATGCCTTGTTAGCATTGATATCCCTGGGCTACAAACAGAGCGAGGCACAGAAGGCGATCGACAAAATTCCAGCAGAAATTACTCAATCCGATGAAATGTTGCGCGCGGCCCTGCGACTACTTCAGGGATGATCATGACGGTGAGTGCGGAGCAGAGACAGATTGAGAAAGCTGAGGGCATTCTGCAGGCCCTTCCCGAAGGAGGGCTTTTTTCCGAAAAGGAATGGAGAATCTCGCCCGAACCCTTTCGCCTCAGCAAATCCGAGGCGAAACAGCTGGAACGGCTCGGCCCTCTTCTTCTCCGATTTCAAAAGGCGTGTGATCTCATCTATCGCAGGAGCCGCAAAGGTAGCCTTCCGCGTTGGGTCGCCAACTATCTGGATCAAGGCAAACCGGACTCGCTTCTCGAGTTGGCAAATCAACCAGGCTGGCTGGACGCAGTGCCAAGAGTCATCCGGCCAGACTTGATCCTCACCGACAACGGCTTCACAGCAACGGAGCTGGATTCGGTTCCGGGGGGAATCGGACTCACAGCCTGGCTGGAAGAGATCTACCAACAGTTCAATCCGGAGGCAAAGCTGATCGGTGGGCCCCGTGGAATGAAGACTGGGTTTGGCTCTTTGTTTGGCGGAGAAGGAGCCGACATCCTCGTTTCAGAGGAATCTTCCGACTATCGACCCGAAATGGAGTGGCTCGCCAACCAAATGGAATCTTCCTGGAAAGTGGAGTCCGCCGAGACCTATGAGGTTTCCGGCCGCAATGTGTATCGCTTCTTCGAACTGTTCGATCTTCCTAACCTCGGAGGAGCGAAAGCCGCCGGCGAAGCCGCAGTAAAAGGCGAAATCGAACTGACAAGCCCCCTCAAACCATGGATGGAGGAAAAAATGTGGTCAGCATTGTTTCACTCCCATCCTTTGCGAAAAGTTTGGGAAAGGGAGCTGCGTTCAGGAAACCAAAGAAGACTGGAGGCAATCTTCCCAAAAAGCTGGATTGTTGATCCAGCAGAGGCGCCGCACTTCGCAGTGATCCCGGATCTCGGAATCCAATCGTTTCGAGAAATGAAAGATTTTTCTCAGACCGAGCGGGAACTGGTCCTCAAGCTAAGTGGTTTCAATGAGCGGGCCTGGGGAAGCCGCAGCGTTACGATCGGCCAGGATTCCTCCCAGCAGGAATGGTCCTCAGCCATCGAAGAAGCGATCGAAAGTTTTCCAGAGGCACCCTATGTTCTCCAACGATTCCATTCCGGTCGTATTGTCCGACACCCGTGGTTGAATCCAACGACAGGTGAGATCGAAGAGATGGAAGGTCGAGTTCGGCTTTGTCCATACTATTTCGTACAGCCCAAGGGCGACGAGGTGATTCTTGGAGGAGTGCTCGCAACCATCTGCCCAGCGGACAAGAAAATCCTCCACGGCATGTCAGACGCAATCCTCGTTCCTTGTGCGGTGGAGTCGTAGTTCGGATCAGTCTCGCAAGGAGAAAGCCTCCTCGGTTTACCAGCCTCAAGATCTCGTTTTCGAGCCAGCCCACGAGAAAGCTCGCGGGCGTCGACAACGCAGTCCCTTTGTTCTCGAAATTTTACAATCAAGAGTACCTCAAGACTGATTTCTCAAAATTGAGTGTTAAGTTTTGTTAAATTTTAAAATATGAGAACTAAAAATTTGCAAATTTCTTGTTTGGTGGTACTTTCAACCGCTCCGCAAACGAGAAGGCATTGTCCTTTCGTCCCATTTGTACCTAATCCCGGGCGCTGATGACTCGTATGATGTTTGAGGGGTGCTGCCGAGACTCCCCAATCTCTCCGAAACCGTTGAAAGGAAAATCGATTTGAAGAAGATCAAGTTCACCTGTTCCAGCTGTGAAGCCAAGCTTCGAGTGCCTACGCACCTTGCCGGCGTATCCGCCCCCTGCCCAAAGTGTGGAGCCACCATTACGGCTCCAACCGACCTCGATCATGTCATCGACGAGACACCGCGTCGCAAATCTTCCCCGCCCCAAAGAACTCGCAAAGCGGCAGAGACGGCCCCGAAAACACGAGAAGTTTCTGGCAGCGTTCTGACGGCCCAGCGAGAGGCTCCTTCTGCCGCTACAAGCGCTGACGATCCTCCCGTCCGCGAAATACCGGTTGCGCGAACTCAGTCTGCTCCCCGGCAGGATATTGCGCCCGTCCTTCCCGAGCCCGTCCTTCCCGAGCCCGTCCTTCCCGAGCCCGTCCTTCCCGAGCCCGTCGCGCCCGAACCCGTCGCACCCGTCGCACCCGTCGCACCCGTCGCACCCGTCGCACCCGTCGCACCCGTCCTTCCCGAGCCTGTCGCGCCGGAACCCGTGCCCCCGGCACAGACACTTCCCGAGCCCTCGGCAGCACTTCCCCAAACGGTAGAAGCGCCCGTCGACGCGGAGCCCGAGTTGATCGTCACCGAAGAAGTCAATCTTCGCCCACCAGAGCCCAAGCCCATCTCACCTCCGGTGAACACGCCGTCTCAGCTGGATCTCGAGGAATCCACCGTCGCAGACAGCACCGTGCCCGTCCCAAAAACCCAGCCCATCCGGATCACTCCTCGTTCCGACTCCCTCCCCCCGAAACACGAAGGGCAGGAGGATGCGGAAGAACTCCCCCGGCTCGATGTCAATCTCGCCGAGACCATTGAACCTACCCAGGCCCCCGCGACTCCAGGGATCACGGATAGTTCTCCGACGCGCGTGCAGCTCCCGCAGGTCGGATCAAGCTCGGAATTCTCTCCCGAAGACTTTTTTGTTCCGAAAAACATGCAGGAAGTGCAGTCTCCGGCCGCGCCACCCGTGTCCGAACCCGATCTCGATCCTGGCATTGCGACGGAAGATAGTGAGCAACTAGATTCGGAGATTGCCCTCAGCGAAGTGGAGGCGACCGAGCAAGAGAGTGAACTGGAGGATTGGAGCCGCCAGCACCTTCCCACGGAAACTCCTGAAAGCGGGACGCACCTGGATGAACTCGCCGCTCCCGAAGAGGTTTCTCTCCCTACCGAAAGCATCGAGGTGCCCATCGAATCGCCAGTAGCCCCCGTCGCTGAATCGGAGCCGCAGGAGGAGATCGCCCCTGACTTCCCGTTCGGTGACGAAACAACAAGTGACCAATCTGCAGTTCCTCCCGAAGAATCTCTCGAGTTCCGTCGTGATGACGGAAGCGCTCTTCAGGAAGGGTCTTTCGAAAATCTTCTCTCACAGAGCATCGAACCGGAGATTCCTGCGGAACAGGAAGTCGCTGAAGCGCACGATCCTGTCGTTTCCCCTGACTTCCCTTTCTCTTCGCCAAGTTCTGAACCGGCCACAACACTCCCTCCGTCACGACCGGAACAGATGCCGGCACGAACGGACGCCGACGTCCTCGACGAAATGTTTGGGAGTAGTGGTGGCGCTCGGAAAATGAAGAAGTCGACGGTCGTGATGCTTTCGATCATTGCTGCCGTCGTGATTATTGCGATCGTGTTTGTCCTCATGATCGGGAAAGCACTTGGTGGATTCAATCCGACAATCGCAGAACGCGCCCAGGGCACGATTACCCCTCCTCCTGCTCCCGCCAACGGAGAAACCTCTCCCGAGGTTGCCCAAGGGCCGGGGACTCCTGCGGAAATACAAACCGATATCGACGACGCTCCTGCGATCATCGACCCGGTTGCCAGAGAGCGAGTCGAAGCAAACCCTTCCGGGATTGTTTCGCCTGTGATGGAAGGCTCTCCATTGATTTCTGAAAATCCCACCGAGGCAGTGTCCACTCCGGATCGGATCTCCCCCCCTCCCGTAGGCGAAACGGTTGATGCAGGCTTTTCTGGCGAACCTCGAATTGGGCGGGAGGATCCTAGCCTGAGTTTCGATGAGCGTCTGGATCAGAGCATGCGAAACATCAATGGCGGGTCGGAGCCCGACTTGGGTTCCAGTCTCACGGATCCCGGCACCCCTGGGATCGATGCCGGTGACGCGGCACTTCTTGGAGCTGCCGGAGGAGCTGTCGCTGCCGCCAGCTCCGAAAACAGTTCAAGGAATTACAACCCACCGGCAGCTTTTGCTGCTCCGGATGGCACGGAGAGCAGCCCTCTCGGGAAAACGCATGACCTTCTCGATGCCTTTCTCCGGGCGCCAAACTGGGAATCGCAGATCCCTTACATCTACCAGGGAGAGAGTCTTCGCCCGACGATCGAAGAATACTACAAGAGATACTCCTTCACGACATTCGATCGTTTCTCTCTGCAGCTGTTCCAAATGGAACAGGATCCCGAGATGGGTGGCCCCTACTGGGTCTACCTTGTCTCGACCAGCGACACGGATCAGGGTTACCCCGTGATCATTCGAGTCGAGAATGGCAACCTGAAGATCGACTGGGAGATCTATTCGGAATTTCAGGATCAGCATTTCGCCCAGTTTCTCAAGGGCTCCATTGCCAGCCCTCATACCTTCCGCGTCGTCATCGAGCGGGTTTCGGACTACTACGGTCCCGATCGGAGTGAATTTACAGACCTGCAGGATTACCTGGTATTCCAGATCAATCCGCCCTACGGAGATCTCGGAGAGTTTTCCGAGTATGCTTTTGTAAAAAGGGGCAGCGAAGTCGCCAAACGATTGGACGAAGTCGTGGGTCTCGGTGAAGAAGCCCTGGCGGTAATCGTAACCTTGGAGCAAAGGAAGTTTGCTCATGGCGTGACTCATGAAGTGGTCACCGACTACGTTACCGAAGGCTGGTTCCGCTAGGTCTTTCCTCGCATCGTGGTGCGTCTCGGAAGGAGCCTTTGCCTTCTTCAGTTCGTTCTGAGCGGGGAGGCTTTCAGCCCCTCCACTCAGAGATAGTACACACACGATGGAGACCGAAATAGAAAGATTCCTTCGCTATCTGGCAGTCGAGAAAGGGCTTTCCGAAAACTACCAACTTTCGGTGCGGCGATCTCTCGAATCATTTCGGAATTATCTCAGCTCCGAACAGGGAGTCTGCTGCTGGAAAGAGGTGAGTCTTCATCATTTCACCGAATACCTCGGGCTTCGTCGACTGGAAGACCGGGTCGCAGCTTCAAGCCTGCGGGTGAATCTAATTGCACTGAAAATTTTTTTCAGACACCTGGCGGCAAAAGGAATCATCCCCGAAGATGTTGCGGAGCAGATTGACTCCCCAAAATCGGATAAGCACCTCCCAGAAACGCTGGATCCCGACTCAGTATCGAAGCTTCTGGAATCCATCGAGGACAATCGTCCCCTGGCTCGACGAGACCGGGCCATTCTCGAGTTGCTCTATGCCAGCGGGCTTCGAGTTTCAGAAGTCACCTCGGCCCGGCTGGAAAACCTCTCGCTGGAGGAGAATGCGATTCGCGTCACCGGAAAAGGAAACAAGACCCGCATAGTCCCAGTAGGGACTGCCGCAAGAGAAGCTCTATCGAACTACCTGGAGGGGGAGCGTCCTCAACTGGTCAGGTCGCATACGGGCAGTGAGATCTTTCTCTCGAAATGGGGAAAAAAACTGACCACGACCCGTGTCTGGCAGATTGTGAAAGAACGCGCCAAAATGGCCGGCCTGGATTCCAATATCTACCCCCACCTCTTGCGTCATTCTTTTGCGACCCACCTCCTCGGAAATGGGGCCGATCTCCGCGTGATCCAAGAACTTCTCGGGCATGCCGATATTGCAACGACGCAGATTTATACTCACGTAGATCAACAGCAATTGCGAAACGTGCATCGCAAATTCCACCCGAGGGGCTGACGACCTGCGAATTGAGTTTCGCGCCTTGGATTTCGCCGAGAAGTTGCCGTCTGACTCCCCTTTTGGGATGAAATGCGGGGACTCCTGAGAAAGAATATCCTACTCGTCCTCGCCGTTCTTCCACCAATCGGCAGGACGTTCCCACGGATCGGTAGGCTCAGGGATCTCTTCGCCACTCGGAGACTCATCGACGAAAAGAGGATTGGCGAGATCGGCTTCCCGAGAAACCTCCTCGAGAAGTGCATCGAGATCGTCTGTCTCTTGAGTGCATTGCTTCTCTCGCCAGACAATGAATCCAAAAAAGATTCCGATTCCCAGTAGCATCCCTGCCACGAGGCCGACCAGAAAAAGCGCCATCGCACTATCTGCCTGAACCCAGGTGCTCTCGCCATAGCCGAACTCCGCAAGCGCCGACTGATTCAACTGGATCAATCCATCAACCGCCATCAACGCAAGAACGAAAGCTCCAACGAGCAGGACGATACGATTGGCAGTCGATTTCATAGGCGGTCACAGAATTTTCGCACAGGTGCGATGCGTTCCTGGGAAGTATATCAAACCTGCACGGTCAAACAACCGTAAATTCCATTTTCCCACGATTTCGGAAGTTTTTCGCAAATCTGATAGGAACACGGCAAATTCCGGAAGCGGTGTGCCGGAAAACCGAGGGTGATTCTCCCTCTGAAAAATTTTGGTATCGCTGTCCGATCGAAAACGACAATTCAGACTACGCCGCCTTTCGCAAAGACCTGCAGGAACCTTGTCCCTCAGTCTTCCTGGCAGACTTGGCAACGCCCATAGAACTCGAGTTCGTGCTCAAGATCCCGGTAGCCACTGTCGTTGGCGATTTGTTTTTCGAGATGCTCGACCGGGCAGGCAATATCGAGAACCTCGACCGAGCCACAGTCCCGACAGATGAGATAGTCTTGATGACTGCTCTCGCGCAAACAGTAGTGCGCGGCTCGACTATGAAACCCGATTCGACGTACGATCCGGTGCTCCTCCAGCCGCGAGATCAGCCGGTAGACCGTAGCGGGATCGCAATCGGTGGTGAAATGAGAGTCCTCCGCAATCTGCTGAAGAGTCATGGGCTGCTGGGCAGCCAGAAGAACCGAGAGACACGATTTCAGTGCCTCGGTTTTTCGCAATCCTGCAGAGGTGCAAGTTGCGAGCAATTCTTCGATTTCGAGCACAGGTGTAGCCATATTTCTCTGCAGCTTAGCCTTGCCGCTTTCGTCCTGCAAGCCTGTCGAACGGCCGTCTCTTGCTTCTTCATTTCCCAAATGGTAACCCTGAGCATGATTTCCAAGCTCCCCGTCCTCCTCATCGCGTTCGGATTCGGTTTCGCCAGCGCAACTGAGCGACCCAACATTGTGCTACTGCTCACCGACGACCAGACGGTTTATTCTCTCGGTTGCTACGGAAACGAGGACGTGAAGACTCCTCATATCGACCAGCTCGCTGCTGACGGCATGGTCTTTGACCATCACTACAATACCACTGCCATTTGCATGGCGAGCCGTGCGACCATCTTCACAGGACTGTTCGAGTATCGCCACGGCTGCAATTTTGGTCGTGGACCGATACTTCGAGATACTTGGGAAAAAAGCTATCCGGTCCTCTTGAGAAGAGCAGGATACCGCACAGCAATTGCGGGAAAAATCGGTATTGAGGTGGCGGAGACCCTGGATAGCAAAGGGACGCTTCCGATCGATGATTTCGACGTATGGGTAGCCGGTCCCGGTCAGACTTCGTATTCGACCGCAAAGAACCCATCGATGGCGAAGTA
The DNA here is from genome assembly GCA_029213195.1 of Verrucomicrobiales bacterium. Taxonomy (GTDB): domain Bacteria; phylum Verrucomicrobiota; class Verrucomicrobiia; order Verrucomicrobiales; family DEV007; genus Arctic95D-9. The sequence continues at coordinate 123,953 of JARGNI010000008.1, read as the reverse complement.
TTCGAAGAAATACCCGCATTCCACACTCTCCTATGGAGCCTTCGGTCGGGACTTCATTCTTGAGTCAGCAGCGACGGACTCGCCATTCTGTCTTTCCATCAGCTTCAAGGCGCCTCACATGCCCGCCACCCCTGATCCCAGGTTCGACGACGCGTATGCCGGGAAAGCATTTCGGAAACCTGACAACTTCGGAAGAAAACTGGGAGAACACTTCTCGGAACAAAGTCGGCAGGGCCGCCAATATGCCCGATTCCACGATTGGGGTTATGCAGATCGGTACGATGAAGTCATGGCCATCTATCATCAGCAGGTCCACGCCATCGATGTCGCGGTAGGGATGATCCGGAAGAGCCTCGAGGAGGCCAACGTCGCAGACGAGACCTTCATTGTCTTCACGTCCGACAATGGATTTTTGTGTGGTTCCCATGGCTACGGATCCAAGGTGCTTCCCTACGAAGAATCCTCGAAGGCCCCCCTGATCCTCTACCGCCCTGGACACGACAACTCGGGAAAAAATCTGCGAAGCAGTTCACTCACGGGAAACGTGGATCTTCATCCTACCCTTCTGGAACTCGCTGGTATTCCTATTCCCCCAGAAATTGATGGGTTGAGCCTGCTGCCGCTTTACGATCAGCCGACCCGTTCGATACGAGAACGCCTACCCCTGATCAATGTCTGGGGACCCGAAGCAGTTCATAGTCTATCCATCGTCACCAAGGACTGGAAATTTGTTCGCTGGCCCTATGACCAGAAGGGTTTTCAACCCACAGAAGAATTGTTTTTCCTGAGAGAAGATCCCCTCGAGTTGAAAAACGAGATCCTGAACCCCGATCACAACTCCGCCCTTGGGCAAATGAGGAAACGGTATCTCGATGAAATCGAAACCTGGTCTCGTGAAGGAGTTCCGTTCCGAGGATATCCCTCCGAGGCCAAAAAGTTTCGGCCGTAGGACCCGTTTGGTGAGTCAGTCACTAGAGCTGGAACACGCGATCCATTCGCTCGGAAATCTCCTTGAGGCGATCCAGATTGCCGCCTCCGACTTCCGCAGCACACCATCCGTGAAAATTAATTTCGTCGAGGGCCGCGACAACATCAGGGAAATCAATATCCCCTTCCCCAATACCTTTGAATTTCCCCTCCTCACGAGAGAACCCTTTGACGTCGAGTTTGTGGATGCGAGTTCCCAGCTCTCGAATCCAGTCTCCGGCGCTCCCATATTTCCAGTGATTCCCGATATCGAATTGCATCCCGACAAAGGGAGACTCGAATTCATCCACGTAGCGGACAAATTTTTCCGCGGTTTGATCTGCCGAGCCCCCATGATCATATCCAAAGTGATTCCATACGTTCTCAATTGCGATGGATACCCCCAGTCTGGAGGCTAAGGGAAGGGCCTTTCGAATGTTGGCTACACTCCGGGACCAGACTTCTTCCTCTGTCCCGTCCTTGCCATGCCCGACCACCAGGAGAACCGTATGTCCTCCAACGTCGTGCGTGGTTTGCAAAGCTCCAAGCAAGGCCTCCAAAGCCTTGGCTCGAACCGATTCATCCGGGTCTGAATGCCTGACACCCCAGTGGCCAGCACAGACCGATCCGTCGACCGGGAAATCGGCCGCTTCGATGGCCTGGTTCACTTCGTCGATATCGAAACCAGGGGCATTGAGTTCTACACCATCGAATCCCGCATTCTTTGCGGCGGAAAATTTCTCTGTCAACGTCGTGCCCTCTTTGATCATTCCGATCTTGAGGGTCTTGAAAAAACGCCCCGACAAGGGACCCTTCTTATCAGAACCCATGGCGAAAGGTCCCACCCCAACAGTAGCCCCTAAAGAAACGCCGGCGGAGGTCGTCAGAAATCCACGTCTTGAAATCATTCTCATAGCAATGATTTCGCCGAAAACTTCCTAACAGGTCAAGCGAATCCTCACCTGCTATCGGCCGTCCCCTATGACGAAATGGTCCAAGTCACTGGGCCGGGACATTGAGCCTGCTTGCCAGAATGGCGATGGCTGGACACAAAAAAACCGTCCCGCAATGCGGGACGGTTAATTAGTATAACCTGGCGGCGACCTACTCTCACATGGCCTTTCGCCACACTACCATCGGCGCTACAGCGTTTCACTTCCGGGTTCGGAATGGGACCGGGTGGTTCCACCGTGCTATGGCCACCAGAACTATGTGCTCCACTCGGAAGAACAACGTTCTGGCGGTTAAACCTTCACCTCTCGAATGAGATCTCTGACAACTACACAAAATATACAATGAATACTACTGATAAAAAAGAAACAAACTGAAACAAGCCAAACGGATGATTAGTACTGCTCGGCTACATACATTACTGCACTTACACCTACAGCCTATCGACGTCGTAGTCTCCGACGATCCTTCAGGGAGAGTTTATCTTAGGAATAGCTTGACGCTTAGATGCTTTCAGCGCTTATCTAGTCCGCACTTAGCTACCCAGCCGTGCCCTTGACAGAACAACTGGAACACCAGAGGTGCGTCGTTTCCGGTCCTCTCGTACTAGGAAACGAACCCTTCAACTCTCCTACGCCCACAGAGGATAGAGGACCGAACTGTCTCGCGACGTTCTGAACCCAGCTCGCGTGCCGCTTTAATTGGCGAACAGCCAAACCCTTGGGACCTTCTCCAGCCCCAGGATGCGACGAGCCGACATCGAGGTGCCAAACCGCGCCGTCGATATGAACTCTTGGGCGCGATCAGCCTGTTATCCCTAGAGTACCTTTTATCCGTTGAGCGATAGCAATTCCACATTCAACTACCGGATCACTTAGGCCGACTTTCGTCTCTGCTCGACTTGTCAGTCTCGCAGTTAGTCTGGCTTATGCCTATACACTCGAAACATGATTGCCAACCATGCTGAGCCAAACTTCGCGCTCCTCCGTTACCTTTTAGGAGGATACCGCCCCAGTAAAACTGACCGGCTGCCATGGTCCTTCCGCCTGATTCAAGGCAGGAAGTTAGATTTTCCAAATCCGAAGGGTGGTGTCTCACATTGCGACTCGGCTTGTCCCTAAAGACAAGCTTCAAAGTCTCCCACTTACTCTGAGCATCGAAATCGAAAAAACAGTGACAGCGTACAGTTAAGGTTCATAGGGTCTTTCCGTCCTTCTGCGGGTAGCCGGCATCTTCACCGGCACTACAATTTCACTGAGCTCCTGGTTGAGACAGCGGACAACTCGTTGCACGATTCGTGCAGGTCGGAACTTACCCGACAAGGAATTTCGCTACCTTAGGACCGTTATAGTTACGGCCGACATTCACCGGGACTTGGGTTCGAAGCTTCGCCGAAGCTAACATCTCACCTTAATCTTTCGGCATTGGTCACGTGTCACATCCTATACATCGACTTGCGTCTTCGCAGAATGCTGTGTTTTTGCTAAACAGTCGGTTGTCCCCTTTCACTGCGGCCCTCAAAAGAGGGCACCCCTTATTCCGAAGTTACGGGGCTATTTTGCCGAGTTCCTTAACCAGGTTTCACTCTTGCGCCTTGGTATACTCTACCCACCCACCTGTGTTGGTTTACGGTACGGGCTCCTTTAGCACAACACATCAGCTTTTCTTGACAGTCTTTCCAGATATACGGATTGGCCGTAGCCGCACCTCGGAATTCAATTACCTAGTATCTTTCCAGCCTGTGTCCCTGATGCTTTGGGGTCAGGAGGTGCAGGAATATTAACCTGCTAACCATCGCCTACGCCTATCGGCCTCGACTTAGGTCCCGACTAACCCTGGGATGACGAACATTGCCCAGGAAACCTCGGGTTTACGGCGGAGAGGAATTTCACCTCTCTTATCGTTACTCATGTCTGCATTCTCACTTCTCAGCACTCCACCTTCAATCACCATCCGGCTTCAAGGCACTGAGAACGCTCCTCTACCACGAACATAAATGTTCATCCAGAGCTTCGGTATAACGCTTATCGCCAATCATTTTAGGCGCAGGATCACTCGATGAGTAAGCTATTACGCACTTTTTAAATGGTGGCTGCTTCTAAGCCAACATCCTCACTGTCTAGGTAATCCCACCTCCTTTCCACTTAGCGTTATTTTGGCACCTTAGCTGCTGATCTGGGCTGTTTCCCTTTCGAGTATGAAGTTTATCCCCCATAGTCTCACTGCCGCACTTCACCTGAGGGTATTCGGAGTTTGATTGAAGTCGGTACCCGGGTGTGGGCCCTAGTTCATTCAGTGCTCTACCCCCCTCAGTCAGCATGCGACGCTGTACCTAAATACATTTCGAGGAGAACCAGCTATCACGGGGTTTGATTAGCCTTTCACTCCTACCCACAGCTCATCCGAGCGTTTTTCAACACACATCGGTTCGGTCCTCCACGTGATATTACTCACGTTTCAACCTGGCCATAGGTAGGTCACCTCCGCTTCGGGTCTAGCACCTGCAACTGTATCGCCCTATTCGGACTCGCTTTCGCTACGCCTGCATCCCAGAAGGACTTAAGCTTGCTACAAACACTAACTCGCAGACTCATTAAGCAAAAGGCACGCCATCACCTCCGAAGAGGCTTTGACACCTTGTAAGCATATGGTTTCAGGTTCTATTTCACTCCGCTCACAGCGGTACTTTTCACCTTTCCCTCACGGTACTGGTTCACTATCGGTCGCTAACTAGTATTTAGCCTTACGGAGTGGTCTCCGTAGATTCATGCCACGTTTCACGTGTGCGGCACTACTCAGGGATCTCCTAGAGCTGTCGCCACTTTCGGTCACAGGCCTTTCACCTTCTTTGGAGTGCTTTTCCACACACTTAACCTAATTTTGACAGTCTCACATTGGAGCCCTACAACCCCGAGAGCAAAGCCCTCGGTTTGGGCTGTTCCGCTTTCGCTCGCCACTACTTACGGAATCGATTCTCTTTCTTTTCCTCCGGTTACTGAGATGTTTCACTTCACCGGGTATTGCGTACTCACTCCTATGTATTCAGAGTGAGACGACTGAGTATTACCCCAGCCAGGTTACCCCATTCGGAAATCTCCGGGTCAAAGCGTATTTGCCGCTATCCGAAGCTTATCGCAGCTTATCACGTCCTTCATCGCCTGTTAGCACCAAGGCATCCACCATATGCTCTTAACAGCTTGTTCCAGCTTTTCTTTAAATTGAAAATCTTTCAGGTGAAGTGCTTATCTCTTCACCCACTGTTAGAGTAACTTTTCTATCTTACTGCTACCGCCAAAGGCAGTAGCTGAGTTTAAAACTCAATTGTAGTATCATTGTAATTTTATGTAGTTGTCAAAGATCATGAGAGCGAGACGGGAGACTCAATCGGGAAAAGTGGGTCTGACAGGATTTGAACCTGTGACCCCACGCTTATCAAGCGTGTGCTCTAACCAACTGAGCTACAGACCCTTCTGCGCTCACGCGCACCCTGTCTCCAGGTAAAATACGTGGAGGCAAGGAGATTCGAACTCCTGACATCCTGCTTGCAAAGCAGGCGCTCTACCAACTGAGCTATGCCCCCAAATTCTAATCTCGCGCTTCTCAAAAACATCGAGAAAGGCAAAGGCTAAACTGTGCACTGCACAGATAAAAAACATACAGACTTAATAATAACTTTGGTGACGACAGTTTCCCAATCGTCTGCCAACCGATCAGTTCATCCGATCGTTACGGCATCGACCTATTTGCCATTTGTATGAACACACTTGTGAGATTGCGTTCGGGCAAATTACTCCATAGAAAGGAGGTGATCCAGCCGCAGGTTCCCCTACGGCTACCTTGTTACGACTTCATCCCAGTTACCACCTACACCTTAGGACCCTCTTTATGAAGATACTTCGGGTGCGAGCGGCTTCCATGATGTGACGGGCGGTGTGTACAAGACCCGGGAACGTATTCACGGTACCGTAGCTGATGTACCATTACTAGCGATTCCAACTTCATGTAGGCGAGTTGCAGCCTACAATCCGAACTGAGCCCAGTTTTAGAGATTTCCTCCACCTCGCGGTCTCGGTTCCTACTGTACTGGACATTGTAGCACGTGTGCAGCCCTGGGCGTAAGGGCCATACTGACTTGACGTCATCCCCTCCTTCCTCCCAGTTAATCTGGGCAGTCTGAACAGAGTCCCCGACATTACTCGCTGGCAACAGTTCATAGGGGTTGCGCTCGTTACGGGACTTAACCCAACATCTCACGACACGAGCTGACGACAGCCATGCAGCACCTGTGATAGTCCACCCGAAGTGACGATAAGCTTTCACAAATCTACGACTAACATGTCAAGCCCAGGTAAGGTTCTTCGCGTTGCATCGAATTAAGCCACATGCTCCACCGCTTGTGCGGGTCCCCGTCAATTTCTTTGAGTTTTAATCTTGCGACCGTACTCCCCAGGCGGCACGCTTAACGCGTTAGCTCCGGCACAGAAGGGGTCGAATCCTCCTACACCAAGCGTGCACCGTTTACTGCCAGGACTACAAGGGTATCTAATCCTTTTCGCTACCCTGGCCTTCGTCTCTCAGCGTCAGTTATTGTCCAGAGTCTCGCCTTCGCCACTAGTGTTCCTCTCGATATCTACGCATTTCACTGCTACACCGAGAATTCCAGACTCCCCTCCAATACTCTAGTATGGCAGTATCGGATGCAGTTCCGGAGTTGAGCTCCGGGATTTCACATCTGACTTACCACACCGCCTACAGACTCTTTACGCCCAGTAAATCCGAACAACGCTTGAGACCTTCGTATTACCGCGGCTGCTGGCACGAAGTTTGCCGTCCCTTCCTCTTCAGGTACTATCACTACCCACGCCAGTTACTGCGTAAGTCATTACTCCCTGATGACAGGAGTTTACGACCCTAGGGCCTTCATCCTCCACGCGGCGTCGCACCGTCAGACTTTCGTCCATTGCGAATGATTCTCGACTGCTGCCACCCGTAGGTGTCTGGACCGTGTCTCAGTTCCAGTGTGACTGATCGTCCTCTCAGACCAGCTACCCGTCATCGCCTTGGTGAGCCTTTACCTCACCAACTAGCTGATAGGCCGCGAGCCCATCCCAAAGCGACAGCCGAAGCCGCCTTTAATCTTACGATCACATGGGGTATTAATCCGAGTTTCCTCGGGCTATCCCCCGCTTTGGGGCAGGTAACTCACGTGTTACTCACCCGTTCGCCACTAGGAACTTTCAAAGCAAGCTAAGTAAGTTCCCCGTTCGACTTGCATGTCTTATCCACGCCGCCAGCGTTCGTTCTGAGCCAGAATCAAACTCTCCGAATAGAAAATTGATTCCCGCATTAAATCAGAAACGCATGGCACTCTTTGCAGAGTTTCATTGTTCTTAAAATAAACGGAAAAATTGACAAGTTGCAGCACTCCAAAAGGAGCACCGCTTCTGCACGAATCTTATCTTGTCGTGCAGCACACAATTTAGCCTTTTCCTTAACACCGAATTCTTCTTTCCTCAGGATCGGTCTGTCGGCCTAAAACCTTCAGATGGGTGTCCTGAAAAATTGCTTGAAGCACTCGGCTCGATTTTTTAAAAGATCAGTTCTCTGTGAATCACTCGGATTCGGCGAGCCACCCTCTTTCGGGCGGGCGGTGAATCTACGCGGTAATTTCAGATGGTCAACACCTTTTCTAAAAGTTTTTTCAAAAAGAGTGTTTTCGCCGAGCACGCCGCCCTAACAAGCAATCAATATTGCGGTAATTCCAGTTCTTCTTACCTGTGAGATTTCTCCGGGCTGGTTCGTCATAGTAGCGATTCGCCATAGCGTGAAGGCAACCCGATTCTGCGTGGCACATCCCTCTGTCCTCATCTACCTTCCCGTTCTCTTCTTTATGAAACTCGGTTCCCTTTCTCAGAAGCTCCGGTCTACTTCTCCCATGGTAGATTCCATCTCCTGTTGTCGACGAGCCAGCTTCCCCATTCTTTCCCTCGTGCTTGCCGCCACATTGCTGAAGCCTTCGCTGAGCTTCGCGCAGGAGAGCCCGACTCCTCAGGCATCCCAGCCCGACGCTCCTGAGCCAGTCGTGGAAACCGACCCACGCGTTACCAAGGTCCGAGACCTTGTTTTGAAACACACTCCTCAGGAGCGCCCTTATAAGGAGGTTCTGGCGAACTCGGTTGCCAAGGTCTATGAGGAACGAGGCTTTCGTCCTCTCTGGGATCCCGAGGTCCTGAATCAGGATCTTCACCTCGACTTGTCCAAAGCCCTGGCCAATCACGCCTTCCCACCTCTCTTTTCGCTGGACCCCCTTGCCCTCCTTCCCGAGATCGAAACCGAGGCTCCTCCCGTTGACGCCCGAGATCTGGCCTACACTGTCGCCCTGGTAGAGGCAGGCCTGCTCTGCCGATTCGGAGCGGTCGATCCTGCCTCTTTGTGGCCAGACTGGAACCTCGACGACACACCGGGGAGCGAGGGCGACCTTCCCGATTCCATTGCACGGGATATCGTTCTTGCCACTGCCGTGCGCCCCTTCGATCCCGAGAAGGTTCTTGAGATCCTGGGGCCGAAGAACTGGATCTACCGGGAGCTGCACAAGCAATTCCCCGCCTACCGAGAGGCGATCCTGAAATATTCCGGTCTGCCCGCGATCCCCGATCCGGCAAAGGCCGGCGTGGGCCGCCCCGGCGAGCCCTATCCCTACGCACCAGCCATCGCGGCGCATCTCGCAGATCGCGGATACCTGCCCACACCGCCAGAAGGTTTCAACAGTCTTTCGCAGATTTCGCCTGAGCTGGCGGCGGCCCTGATGGCATTCCAGAAAGACTACGGACTGGATGCCGACGGAATCTTCGGCCCGGCCAGCTGGCGGTATCTCAATTCCAATGCCGCCGAGCGATACCGATCACTGTCCATCAATCTGCATCGAGCCCGCCTCCTCCCAGCCAACCTCGGAGAGCGCTACGCCATCGTGAACCTTCCGTGCGCCGAACTCTACTTGTTTGATCAGGGTGACTTTCACGTCGAGACCATGCGAATCGTTCATGGTAAGGCCTCGAAAGACACGCATCGCACCCCTATCTTTCGCGATGTGATGCAGGAGGTTGTCTTCGGCCCCTATTGGAATGTTCCGAAAAGCATCGCTATCAAGGAGGTTCTCCCCAAAGCACAGGCAGACTGGGGCTACCTGAGCCGAAATCGATATGAAATCGTGAGCGACTTCAATCCCTACAACAAGAATACCCACCGTCTTTCTCCCCAGAATCTCGAACTGGTCGCCCAGGGGAGACTCTTCCTGCGGCAAAAGCCCGGTCCGGACAATGCGCTGGGTCACGTGAAGTTCCTTTTCCCCAATACCTTCAACGTCTACATGCATGACACTCCCGCCCGGAACTTTTTCGCCTTGGGAAAACGGGACCTGAGCCACGGCTGCATCCGGGTCTCCAAGCCGGACCGGCTCGGGGAATGGGTTCTGCAACCGGATGGCTGGTCTCGAGACCAGGTCAAGGCAGCAATGGCCGGGGATGAACGCAAGAGCATCGCCTTGAAGGAGAAGATTCCCGTCTACATCATCTACCTCACCACCTTCCCTCGCCCGGTGCCGGGAGGAAAAATCGTCCTCGTCCCCGGTCGGGATGTTTATGAGCGCGACGCGGAAGATGCCAAAACCCTTGCCGCGGCGATCCCCTGGAATCAGGCAAAAACACCCGAGCCGCAGGCTGTGGAGGCTGCGGCCCCGGTTACAAACCCGTAGGGTGGTCAATGAACTCCCAGGGAACGTTGAACTTTTGAGACCAGCGCTCGGCCAGGGCTTTCACTCCGAAGGTCTCGGTCGCGTAGTGCCCGCCGTAGATCACATTCACCCCAAGTTCTTCGGCGGCTGTGTAACTCCAGTGCGGGCCCTCCCCGGTGATCAGGGTATCCACACCACATTCCGCGATGGCGGCGACCTCTGATCCAGCGCCTCCCGTGATGATTCCCAGGTTCCGAATCGTTTCGGGACCGCCCGGACACAAATGAGCGGAGGAGCCCGTAGCTCTTTCGACCCGCTGCACGAGATCCTCCCGCTCCACATTTACGAGAGCTCGCATCCCGAGTTGAATTCCCTTCCACGGAAAGAAGGATTCGAATTCCCCCTTCAATTCCAATGCCGCGAGGAGCCGGGCGTTGTTTCCGAGTGAAGAATGCACATCAAGCGGGATATGGGCGCTGTAGATGGCGAGATCATTTTCCATCGCAATGCGAAGTTTTTCATAGACCGCTCCCTCGATCCTCTGCGCTCCCTGCCAGAACAGACCGTGATGAACAACGAGAAGGGACCCTTTCTTCTCGGCCGCCTGTCGGATCACCGGAAGACAGGCATCGACCGACGCGAAAATCTGATGAATCTCCCCGCTGTTTTCCAGCTGCAGCCCATTCAGAGCCTGTGGGTAATCGGGAATTTCGTCGAGCTTGAGCCAGTGATTCCCACGTTCGATCAAATTGAAGAGTTCCGCCATTCGCCAGCGTATCCCGAACCCCTCACAATTTAAAATGGAAAACCGCGTAGGCGGTGGCCTCGAGCTCTTCCCAACGCATCCGTCGGCCCTGCCCCAGCTTACCCCAGGGCTCGAGATAATAGATCTCTCCTCCATCTGCGCTCCATCCGGTCAGGACCGACGCGTGGGAAGGGCTTCCTTTCGCTCCGCGAGGAGGCAGGAGCGCAAGATCTTCTGGACCGAGCTCCGGAAGAGGGCTGCCCTTCCCCTGCCGAGATTGCTCAGCTACTCGAGCATGAAAATTTTCCCGCTGCTGGGAAACCCGCCTCCACACGATGACAGGGAGGCCCGCCCGAATGGAGCGCTCGAAACGGCTCCGGTCGAGGCGAGGGGCGATACTGACACGCATATCCAACTCCGTGGCGACGGCACGGTGAAGTCCGACCATATCACTCCCCCCGGCACTGCCTGTATTCTTGAACTCGGCCCCAGCCGCGAGCGCTTCCGGACTTGTCTTCATCCCGATATACCGGCTCACCATCGCCAGCGAGTGAATCCCGCAGTAGGGCGTCATACCCTGGGTCAAAACCGGAACCCCCACGATACGCACAGAGCCATCTTCTTCCTCGATAACGGCTTCCTCCAATCGTTCCTGCCGATCCCTCCGACTCGCTTCCGCCCAGTTGGAATCGACGAGCGATCGAGGCTCCGACCCTTCCTGGAAAATATGGAGGGAGACTGAATGGTCCTCCCGCTCGACCAGTCGCAGGACAAAATTTTCCCATGCAAACTCGGTAAATTCAGTGCGGAGTTCTGGAGTGCGCCCCAGGGTGCCCTTCACTCCTCGCCCGCATCCATCCTCGAGGCGTTCCTCGAGGTTCTCCAGGAGCGTCTCCATATGCTCCGAGAATTGTTTCCGCCGAGCTTTCCCCGCCTCTCGCTCCGCCTCAGTCTGCTCCCCGCCAAACCGGTATCCAAAGAACAAACCGGCATCGAGAAAGTGAATCGCGATTTCCTGCGTTTCGGAACCATCGGAATAGGCGACCACAGACATGGGCACCTCCCCCATCACGATCGGATTCGCGGTCATCCTCTTGACCTTCAGGTCCGGCAGGGATGCCTCCTCTCGCCATGGGCCGGAAAACCCCCCGTTCTGCCACTTTCCGTGGTCGAGAAACTCCTCGGTCAGGTCCGAGTTAAACCGGGGGAAGGCAGGAATGATCGGCACCGCATTCCCATTTCCAAAGAAGCTGTTGGGAATCGCTTGCACTGGCGCTTCCCACGCGAAAACGGCGAGAAAACTGCAGAGGATTGTTTTCTTCATTCGCCGAGGCTAGCAAACCCGACGCGACTTGACCAGTCCCGAATGCCCCTACCGAGTGTGTCAGAACAGGGACCCGAGTCTTTCCCACAGGGCGGACTGAACGGCCTGGAAGCCCCAACTCTGCGGAATAAGATAGTGAGATACATAGGGCTGAGGGGACGAACGAAAATCCGAGGGCACCGGTATGAACTCCAATCCGTGCTTTCGCGCTTCTTCCATCGCTCGGTTCATGTGAGAAGCTGATGTTGATAATCCGATCCGCTCCCATTGGGGATTCGACTCGATCAAGTTCTTCACCGCAGCGAGTTCTTCCGATGTATTCCTCGGTTCCGATATCTCGATAATCCGATCTTTCGGGATCCCCAGGCCTTGCCAAATCTCGGACGCTTCCCGAGAAAGGAGTCGGTCTTCCCCTATTTCGGTGACACTTCGGCCCGTGCAGATCAGCGTTTTGATGTTCCCCTCGAAAAAATGAATCGCAGGCCTCAGGACTCGATCCCCCCGCATGCCTAGCGCAGGTTTGCCTGAGGGAGTCCGAACCGTTGCTCCGCCGAGAACGACGGCGGCATCAAGGGGCTCGGCGATTTCCTCATATCGCAGGTAGGGCTCCTCCAATGAATGCAGGAGTTCAATACCGACATAGCGATTCCCGGCGAGGGAATACACTATCCACAGGACAAGAAGAAGGCCACGAGTCCGCTTCCTCAGCCCAGGCCATAACGCTGCGGTCAAACCAGCTATCCACAAGAAACCTGCAGGCATGATGAGAAACGCGATGACCTTTCGCGCGACAAGCCAGCTCCCACTGGTGAGAAGAAGAAGGATCACCAACAAAGGAACGAGAAGAAGAGGGAGATAAGGTCGAGCCAGCTTCATGCAGGAAACCTACGCTTAGATGCTCTGCGTTCTTTCCGCCATTCCCAAAGAAGGGCTCGCTCTCAAAGATTGATCGAAAGATCGAGTACCCGGGTGCTCGATGGGTCTTCATCGATCGCGATCTTTTTCCCGAGCGTCCTCACAATCTCGTGCTACCGTCCGCCCATGTTACAGGCAGGAATCGTCGGACTCCCAAACGTCGGAAAATCTACTCTCTTCAATGCTGTCACCCGCACCCGCAATGCGGAGGCGGCAAACTATCCCTTCTGCACGATCGACCCCAACGTCGGAGTCGTGACCGTCCCGGATGACCGGCTCCAGGTCCTCAGCGATCTCAGCGGCTCCCAGAAGCTGATTCCCGCTGCGATCGAGTTCGTCGATATCGCCGGACTGGTCGAAGGTGCTTCCGCGGGAGCCGGTCTCGGAAACAAGTTCCTCGCCAACATTCGCGAAGTCGATGCCGTCGTGCAGGTCGTGCGATGCTTCGAGAATGACGATATCGTTCATGAACTGGGATCCGTGGATCCGCTGCGCGATATCGAAATCATCAACTCCGAGCTCATCCTTGCAGATATCGCGAGCCTGGAGAAGCGCCGCGCTTCTCGAGAAAAAAAGGCGAAGCAGGGAGAGAAAGAAGCCAAGGTCGAGGTCGCTGTGATCGACAAGATCATGCCTCACCTCGATGGCGGAAATCCTGCGCTGACTGCCGACCTCACGGATGACGAGAGAAAGGTGATGCGCGACTTCTTTCTTCTCTCGGCGAAGCGCTCGATCTTCGCCTGCAACGTTTCCGAGGAAGAACTTGCCGATGCATTGGAGAATCCGGATGCACATCCCATGGTCAAGAAAGTGCGCGACTACGCGGCTTCGACTTTTGGAGCCGAGGCGATCGTGATCTCGGCACGCATCGAGGAGGAAATGGTCGAACTCGATCCCGAGGAAGCCGCTGAATTTCTCGCCGACATGGGAGTGAAAGACTCCGGGGTCTCCGCGCTGATCCGCGGCGTCTACCACCTGCTCGGACTTCGCACCTATCTCACGACCGGGGAGAAAGAAACCCGCGCCTGGACCATTCGCGAGGGCATGAAAGCACCACAGGCCGCGGGCGTCATCCACGGCGATTTCGAGCGAGGCTTCATTGCCGCCGAAGTGGTTCACTACGACGACCTCACTTCGCTTGGCTCTCATGCCAAGGCTCGCGAAGCAGGGAAACTGCGGATCGAGGGGAAAGACTACGTGATGAAAGACGGGGACGTGGTGGAGTTCCGATTCAACGTCTAAGAGGTGGCTGTAACGAAACTCAAGGCTCGAAGGAGACCCCCTCGCCAACCTCTACACGAAACGAGAATTTCGGATTCCCCCCCTTCGAACATCTTTGAGTATCTGGGGGCGCCATTCGACATTTCCGACCCCGTTTCTTCATTCCTCATCCCACCGCCGCCGATTGCGCACTTCTTTCTCAAAGCGTTTCCGGTGTTTCGTAATCCGCCCGGAAACCCGCTTCCGCCACATCCGAAAACTGGAGGGCTTCAGCTCCCGTCGCATCACCCTGATGACTTCGCCCTCGGTCAGCCCGGTTCGTTCCTCGATTTCTTCAAAAGTGGTCCGATCTTCCCAGGCGAGCCGGATGATGCGATTGGTTTGCGGGTCAGTTCTCATCCCGCAGGAGACTACGACTTCGAGGAGGGACTCGGTTCACGAATCCCCGGAAAGCACCAGTTCCATTTCACCGAAGCGAGCCTCAGGGTCACGATGACCGCCCCTCCCGCAAGCAGAGCCCAGCCGCCAGGGATCTCGAACTGCAAAGCACCCCAGTAGATCCAGGCGCCTGCGAAAGAACAGGTCGCGTTGAGGGGAGAGGGCTGAAACAAGGTTGGCACTTCGTTGCAGATCACATCGCCGAGAACTCCGCCAAAGGTGCCCGTAATCACTCCGAGAACCGCTGCGATGAACGGGTTCACCCCGGCTTCGATCGCGAATCCCGTGCCGGTAAGAGTGAAGAGCGCCATCCCAAGTGCATCGGGAACGAGGAGAAGCGGCTTGATGCGATGAACAAATCTCAGGATCAGACCCGAGAGAATGGCGATTCCCAGGGTGATCATCGGATAGTGCGGATTCCCAATCCAGAAAAGGGGCGTCCTGTCGAGAAAGAGATCCCGCAAGGTTCCTCCACCAAAGGCGACCGCAAAAGCCACCGCGAAGACCCCGACCACATCCATCCCTTTCCTCGCCGCGAGGAGGACTCCGTAGATCGAGGAAACGATTACGGCAAGGAATTCAATGACAACGAGATAGGACATGAGGAAATATCTACCCTCCGCCCTTGCCGACTGCAAATCGGCACCTCGTCATACGAAAACGCTCCCGGCAATTCTCTACCCGGAAACGTCGCAACGAACAAAAATGAGAATGATGGGGTCTTTTGCCTCGGGCATCTTGCTGATTCCGAGACGGCTGGTACCGATCAGTGCATAGTCTCCAGGGTGGACGGAAATCTGAGTCGTCGCCTTGGTCGTGTGGAACCGCGGCAAGGGAACGGTCATCTCGACATCGCCAAGCTTCGTCACCCAATCGACCGGATCATCCGCGATCACGATTTCCGGCGCGAGATTCAGGTCAATCGTTCCATCCTCTCCGAGGACCGGATCCACTTCCAGCGTCGCCCCCACGTTTCGCGTTTCGAAGGCCGTTCCATTGGGAGGGATTAACTCCACGCTCTCTCCTTCCGGCTTCACAGAAGCCGTGTTGGGTGGGTCATACTCCGTTGAGTAGATAAACTCTTCTACCGCCTCGACTTTGGCCCGTTGGCCACTCTTCGCAGAAACTACAAGAGTCTCGACAAGAGCGGCTCCCTCCGACTGGATCCAGGATTGGACCGCTTTTCTCAACGGAGAGGCATCGGTCTTGATCGGATTCTCCAACACCCAATCGCTGAAATCCTTCATTTCCACCTCAATGAATTCACAAACAATCAGGATCCCCGGAGTGAGCGGGCGCCCGTCCGCTTCGGCTTTCGCCTCTTCGACGATTCTCTTCGCCATCCTTTCTTCCACCTTCTTCTCGAACTCCTCGATGCCCTTGTCCTGAGAGTGAGCAGAATTCCAGGCTCCGAGAACCAGGCAAAGGAAAGCTCCTGTGTAGGCCAAATAGTTTTTCATACCCAGAGGCTAGAGAGCTTCTTCTTTTCAGACAAAACAAAAATTGAATACCGCTTTCCAGGAGACAAGAGCCGTCTCGTTTCCAGGTCGCTCTTGTCATCAACGAATGATCCGAGCCCCTTTGTCGTCCCCTCCTCCGCAACCGACATGCGCTTTCCTATCCCTAATCCTGCTCCCCTTTCGTGTGTGGGGGAAGATTGACTTTCTGACCCCGAACTTTACACTTCCGCCCGCAGCCGTCGATTTTCTGCCAAAAAAAAATTCGATGCTGCGGACACTTTCTCTATGAACACCCCAAGACTTGCTCTTTCCGCTGTCGCGCTGACGACGCTTCTTTCCATTGTTTTCGTGGAGGTGCGAATGCAGGCCCAGGATACCCTGCCCAGTGCACCCACTCTTGGACCCGGCCCCTTGACTTCGCCTTTGGCTCCCGAAGTGGAAATGCCTCCGCCCGAGTCGGTTCAAACTGATATTTCCGAGGTCGATCTCGATGCGATCGTGCGCGTGGAAGTGGAATCCAAGCAGCCCAACTTTCGAGTTCCGTGGAATATCGGCGGCATGGGAAGCGGAAATGGAACAGGATTTCTCGTCGGGCCGAACCGATTCATCACGAATGCTCACGTGGTCAGCAACTCGCGCCTGATCTACTTGAAAAAAATGAGCGACCCCAAGCCCTACAAGGCACGAGTCGTCAACGTCGCTCACGATTGCGACCTCGCGCTTCTTGAACTGGAATCTCCCGATGAATTCGCAGCGGCTTTCTCAGCTGTCGATCCTCTGTTCATCGGGGGAATCCCAAAATTGAACACGACCGTCGTCGCAGTCGGTTATCCCATTGGAGGGGAGAGAATCTCCGTCACTCGCGGAGTTGTCTCGCGAATCGACTTTCGCACCTACAGTCACTCCGCCGTGGATAATCACCTGAGCATTCAGGTCGATGCCGCCATCAACCCTGGGAATTCGGGAGGCCCTGTCCTCCAGAACAACCAGGTCGTGGGGGTCGCTTTCCAGGGCTACTCCGGCTCCGTCGCTCAGAATACCGGCTACATGATCCCAGTCCCCGTGATCGAACGTTTCCTCAAGGATGTCGAGGACGGCACCTACGATCACTACGTCGACATGGCGACCAGCGTTCTCAATATTCTGAATCCGGCCCAGCGCCGAGCACTAGGACTGCCCAATGACGGGATTGGAGTGATGGTCGCGGAAGCCGATGCGGCCGGATCGGCCGGCGGTATCCTCAAGACCAAGGATGTCCTGCTCTCGATCGACGGCTATGCGATTGCCTCGGATGGCTTCATCGAGATCGAGGGCGAGCGGGTCGACCTCAACGAGATCATCGAGCGAAAATTTGCTGGCGATACGGTGGCCCTCGAAGTCTGGCGCGACGGCGAACTGCAGCAGATCACGGTCGAGTTGAAACGATTCATCCCTTACCTGATCCAGTCGAATCAGTACGACAAGCAACCCAATTTCGTCTTGTTTGCCGGCCTCCAGTTTCAACCCATCGATCGCAACATGATGGCAGCCCATTCGATCTCCGATCTGGAGACTCGCTATCACTACTCCTTTTTCAGCCAGGATGAAATCTACCGGGAGCGCCCCCAGGTCGTCGTCCTCACAGAGGTGCTTCCCGACTCCACCAATACCCACCTGCGGGGTTACGTTCACAAGGTAGTCGATACGATCAACGGGAAGAAAATCCGACTCCTCCAGGACGTCTACGATGCGCTGTATGGTGACGAGCATGAGGACGGGCACGAGAAATTCCATGTCATCCGACTCGTCGGAGAGGGACGTCCCCTCGTTCTGGATCGCAAGGATGCCGCACTGGCCCACGAGCGAATCAAGGCGAAATACAATGTAGGGATCGATCACTTCATCGAAGAACCCGAAACCCTGCAATTGGACGAACTCCTTCCCGAGGCAGAGGAAGAAGGCGAGAGCGACGAAAAGGAAAAAGACGAAGACTCCGCCAAACCGGACAAAGAATCCGAGAAACCCAAAGCCTCCGAACCACAGAAAAAGGCCGCCTAATTTCCGCCGGTTGATTTCTCACCTTTCCATTCTCATGCATTTCTTTCGAACTTTTCTCGCTGTTCTTGCCATCACCTCCGCAGGCCTCCTCCCAGGCCAGGCGCAGGATGTTTCTCCGGAAAATTCCATCGTTCGGGTCAATGCGACCCTTCAGCAATACAACTTTCTCCGCCCCTGGGAGAAAGGCGCCCCTACCCCTCGACGAGGCCTTGGGCCCGTTCTCGAGGGCAACCGGGTGCTGGTGACTTCTGAACTCGTCGTCAACTCCACCTACCTCGAGCTGGAGCATCCCTCCAGCGGTGCCCGAGTCCCCGCCAAGATTGTCGGTTTGGACTACGAGGCGAACCTCGCCGTCCTCGAACCTGCAAATACGAATTCCGAGGTCTTCGAGGGCTTGGTACCGATCGAGCTCGACCAGTCCACCAAGGCCGGAGACACTCTCGATGTCTGGCAGATTGAGGACAATGGCGACGGAGTCTCGACCAGCGTCGATGTGCTGCGGGTCAACGTTGGCAGGTATTTCATCCCCGGATCGGTCTTTCTCCTCTACCAGGTCAAGGGCTCCCTCCAGGCTCGAGTCAACAGTTTCACACTCCCGGTGGTCAAAAACGGGAAGCTGGCTGGCATGCTGCTGAGCTATTCCTCGAAAGAACAAACGGCCTCCGTCCTTGCTGCTCCCATCATCCAGGCCTTTCTCGACGATCTCGAGGACGGAGATTACCAGGGATTTCCCAATCTCGGTATCAATGTGACCCAGACCCTGGACGAAACGCTCCGTGAATTTGTCGGCATTGACGACAAGGAGGGCGGCGTTTTTCTGCGAAGTGTGGCCAAGGACAGTTCAGCGGAAAAAGCAGGCTTGAAAAAGGGCGACGTCATTCTCGCCGTGAATGGAAAGGCGATCGATTCACGAGGAAACTACACCGACGAGACCTACGGCAAGCTGAGCTTTTCCCATCTCGTGCGAGGCGCTGCCGCAGTAGGCGACAAGGTCACGATGGACATTATTCGAGAGGGAAAACCCGAAAAAATCGAAGTCGAACTGATCCGCAAGGCACCTGCCGATTACCTTATCGATCCCTACATGTTCGATCGTGGACCCAAGTATGTGATCTTTGGAGGGCTCATCTTCCAGGAACTCACCCTCCCCTACCTTGAAAGCTGGGGAGACGAATGGAAGACCCGGGCTCCTTTCAAGCTGGTTCACGCCCAGGCGAATCCTGAAAAGTGGGAGAAGGAAGGCCGAGACAAACTGGTATTTCTCAGCAACGTCCTCAAAACTCCGAGCACCCTGGGATACGAAGGCATCAATTCCGCGATCATCACCAAGGTGAACGGAAAATCGATCGCCAACATCAAGGAGCTCTCCGCCGCGTTGGCAGAAGTCCCAGAGGATGGGATCCACAAGATCGAATTCACCGATTTCCCCAAGATCATCTATGTCGAAGACCGGGCCTCGAAGTTTGTGAATCAGCAGCTTCAGCAGTACGGAATTGGACAGCTCCAGCGCCTCGATTAATCTCGCTGCAAAGGTGTCATTGACATTTCGGGACGAGAACGTATCGTGCCGCCCCCCAAAAAGAGCGGAGTGAAGTTGACTTCATCCACCCTTGTTGGGTCTCCTACCGGGAGTGAAAGTGGCTTTCTGAAAGCACTTTGTTTCCCGTAGAGAATCTTCCACGAATCCTTTTTTACCCGGAAAACAGATGAAACGGACCTACCAACCCTCGAAGCGGACGCGTCGGCGTCAGCATGGATTTCGCGCACGCATGGCTACCAAGGCCGGTCGCGACCTCATCAAGCGTCGTCGCCAGAAAGGACGCAAGCGTCTTGTTCCCAAGGGAGCAGAGATTCCCTACAAGCGTCACACCGTCCAGCACGGAAAATAGTGACGCCCTAGGAAGTCTGGGACGTTTTCCCTTCGAGAAACCGACGGTTGCTTCCCTGACCGGTTTGTTCGCATGAAATTTCCGCGCTCTCGGCGATTGACTCGTCGCGCGGACTTTCAGCACGTACGGACCAAGGGAGAATCCCTGAGTGGCCGCTTCCTGGTCCTCGGGTATCTACGCGACGAAAACCTGACCGGCCCCTGGAAACTGGGGTTGATCACGACGAAACGCCTCGGTAATGCCGTGACACGAAATCGAGTCCGGAGACGACTTCGGGGAATCGCCCAACGAATCGGGGAGCGATATCGTGAGCAGACCTGGATGGTTCTCATCGCTCGGAATGCTGCAGCCAACGCCACCTCAGAGCAGTTGGAGAAAGAATGGAAATGGCTGATGCATCGAGCCGACCTGATGCTTCCACGGGAGAAAACCTCATGAAGGTCGTGCTGATTTTTCTCGTTCGGATCTACCAAGTCGTGATTTCGGCGCCCCTTCATTTTCTTTGTGGACCAGGCAGCGGCTGCCGATTCACTCCCAGTTGTTCGCAGTATTTTATCGATGCCGTCACGACCAATGGGGCCTTTCGCGGAAGCATGCAGGGACTCTACCGCATCTTGCGCTGCAACCCCTGGGGAGGACATGGCTACGACCCACCCCCCGGATGGGAAGAATATGTGGCAAAACACCCCGAGGCCGCTTATGTAGGCCGTCGTTCATGCCCCTCAATTGAGTCTTCGAGCGAATCGTAAACCGGAAAGGACCAAAGCTATTTTGAAAAACATGGATCGTACCTCTTGGATCGGCGTCCTCGTCTGTCTCTCCCTCCTCTTTGGTTGGGGTTGGTGGAATGCCAAGGAAACGGCAAAGCGAGCCGAAGAGGCTCGAGAAAGAGCGCTCGAAAACCCTGTCGTAGAGCCAGCCGACCCCGCCGTCGCGGAACCGACTGAAAAGCCTTCGGAGCCCGCTACGGACGCTTCCGGGAACCCGGTTTCCGCGACCGAACCTGTCGAGGAAAAAACCGCCACGCTCGAGACGGAGAAGCTTTCGCTCGAAATCACCTCTCGTGGTGCAGGTATTTCTCTCGCCAAGCTGAAAGATCACAAGCGAGAGATCGAAGGAGCTGACGTCATCACGATCAACGAGAATGCTTCCCACGGGATCGGAGCGATCAGTCGCGGCCCGGGGAAATTCGATACTTCGAACTGGGAAGTCACCTCCTCCACACCCACAGAGGTGACCCTGACCACAAAAACGCAGGAAGGGTTCGAACTGACCAAAACTTTCCGACTCGATGAAACGGCCGCAGACCCCTACGTCGTCACGATGGATCTTCGGATTGCGAATGGGGCAAGCACCCCACTCCTTCTCGAGAATCGCTATCTCTACGCCGGATCGGCAGCTCCTCTCCACCTCAACGAGTGGTCGATGCAGATCGGTATGTTCTGGTACGAGGGCACTGGAGACTTCGAATACAAAACAGTCGATCACTACGGTGGGAAAAAGATACTCGGTGTCTTCGGGAAAAACGAGATTCCCTCGGACAAGTTCTCTCTTCCTCTCCTGAACTGGGCCGGGGTCAATGACCAGTTTTTCGCGACCATCGTCACTCCCAGGGAGCCCTACGAAGCGGAGCTTTGGGGGAGCCGGTTTCCAGTGATCGTGGAAGACGACGAAGCAGCTTCTGTGAAAAAGCGGATGTTTGCCGCCGAAGCGGGAGTGGGCCTCCCGGGGTTTTCGCTCAATCCGGGTGACGCGCGCACCCTGACCTACGACTTCTACATGGGCCCCAAGGAATTCTCCCGCCTCAAGGGCCTGGGGGAAAACAAGGAACGGGTCATGCACTATGACGAGATCCCGATCTTCGGATGGCTCTTCGGATGGGCAATCAAGCCGCTCGCCTCCTGGCTCATCATGGGCCTCGTTTTTCTCGAAGGAATCGTCGGGAACTTCGGTCTCGCCATCATTCTCATCACCATCCTGATTCGTCTCCTCATCTGGCCAGTCTATGCCAAATCGGCACGCTCAATGAAGCGCATGTCCAAGCTGAC
Source organism: Verrucomicrobiales bacterium (assembly GCA_029213195.1). GTDB lineage: Bacteria > Verrucomicrobiota > Verrucomicrobiia > Verrucomicrobiales > DEV007 > Arctic95D-9. The sequence goes on along the minus strand of JARGNI010000008.1, from coordinate 102,230 downwards.
CCCGATGATGAAAGAACTTCGGGAAAAGTACGAGGACGATCCTCAGAAAATGAACGAGGAGACGATGAAGTTGTATCGAACCTACAACATCAATCCTCTCGGAGGATGCCTCCCGATGTTCATCCAACTCCCGGTCTTCCTCGCCTTCTACCGCATGCTCTGGAGTGCCGTCGAGCTTCGACACGAGTCCTTCCTCTGGGTGGATGATCTTGCGATGCCCGATACCATGTTCATGATCCCGGGACTCGGAATCCCCTTCAATCTGCTTCCCATTCTCATGGGATTGACCAGTTTCATCCAGATCGCGATCACTCCAAAAACCGGAGACAAGACCCAGCAGATGATCTTCATGCTGATGCCGCTGATCTTTCTCGTGATCTGCTACAACTTCGCCGCAGCGCTCTCTCTCTACTGGACGACTTCGAACGCCTTCTCCATTCTCCAGACCTGGCTTATGAATAAAATGCCGGAGCCGGAGCTGAAAAAGCGGGCTGGAGGGAAAAAATCCTTCATGCAAAGAATGCAGGAACAAGCGGAAGCCGCGCAGAAAGCCAAGGGCAGCGGTGGCGGCGGCGTCTCCAGCAAGGACCGCACCCGGATGCCGGGGGAGAAGGGCGATCGCCACACCAAGGGCAAGAAGAAGCGCCGTTAATTTCAAACCTTGATTCACGAAAGATGGACCCACTGGAAACCGGACGCGAAGTGCTCGACACCATCCTCGGTTATCTCGGCTTTGCCGTAACCGTGGATATGGATCGGGAATCCAACTCCTTGAATGTCGCCACAACGAGCGATGCCAAACTGCTGATCGGTCATCACGGAGATCGGCTCGAGGAGATCCAATATCTCGTCAATCGGATCGTTCAGGACCGGTTGGAAAAAGCCCCCAAGATCAAGGTCGATATCGACAGCTATCGCGCGGCCCGGGATTATGAAATGATCGAAGAAGCCGTGAGCGCTGCCGAGCGTGTCATCGCTTCGGGAACTCCTCTCAAGCTGTCGCCGATGAACTCCTACCAACGGCGCCTCGTCCACAATCATTTCAAGGAACACCCTTCGATCAAGACCTGGAGCCCAAGTGACTCGGCGAGACTCAAGAGGATCACGCTTTCTCTGAAAGGTGAAAACAGCCAGTAGAATCCACCGTTTCAGGCTGAGTTTTTTACTATTTCATTGCTTTTTTTTCAAATTGTGCTAACCGCACTGTCTGCAACTCGCTCTGGCGAGTCTGCCCCAACCCCATCCAAATCCCTAACGATTGCTCCCCAAAATTGACCCATGCCTGAAGACGCCGATAAAATTGTAGCGTTTCCAGGCCCGGGAAGTGAGGCAAAACCGTCTCAGGCAAGCGGAAAAGGATCGATTACTATGAGAAGTGACCTAGTCGAAGAGGCATCCAAGATTATCCCAGAACCCCCCGTCCTGATCAATTTGGTCTCGGCTCGAGTCAAGCAACTGAATCTGGGACGCTCTCCTCTGATACAGGCAGATCATCGTATGGGAGCCGCCGATATCGCTCTCACCGAGATCATCGAAGGCAAGATCGGGGTCGATTCCGAGGACGAGGATTCCTGATCGTCTTTCTGTCCGAAAATCAATTTCGAAAGAGGCCCCGCATTCCGGGGCCTCTTTTGTTGGCAGGCAAGATGAACCCTTGCACCCGAAGGACTTCGTAACGAGATTTGCCGACGCAGTCCAGCACCAGCGCTCGCGATCCCGGAATCATGTTCGAAGTCAGCTCAGAATTCAGCCCCCAGGGGGATCAGGAACAGGCCATCGCCAAGCTGACGAAATCGCTCCTCGCAGGAAACGAACATCAGACCCTGCTGGGGGTGACCGGCTCAGGAAAGACCTTCACGGTGGCCAACGTCATTGCCGCGCTCGGGAAACCGACCTTGGTGATGTCTCACAACAAGACCCTGGCGGCGCAGCTCTACAGCGAACTGAAGAGCTTCTTCCCGAACAACGCCGTCGAGTATTTCGTTTCCTATTTCGACTACTATCAGCCCGAGGCCTACATCCCTCGCACCGATACCTACATCGAGAAGGATTCGTCCATCAACGACGAGATCGAACGACTTCGCCTCTCCGCGATGAGTTCGTTGCTGACGCGCAAGGATGTCATCGTCATCGCGTCGGTGTCCTGCATCTATGGCTTGGGCTCCCCTGAAGACTACGAGGGCATGATGATCCCGATGCGAGTGGGGCAGGAAATCGATCGGGATGACTTTCTCAAGCAACTCGTCGGGATCCTTTACGAGCGAAACGACATCGAGTTCATCCGGGGGCGGTTTCGCGTGCGAGGAGACGTCGTCGAAGTTTACCCCGCCTACCTTGAAGACGAAGCGGTTCGCGTGGAGTTCTTTGGCGATGAAATCGATCGAATCAGCGTGTTCGATCCGCTCACCGGAAATTCCACCTCGCAGGTCGAAGGCTTCACATTCTATCCGGCCAAGCAGTTCGTGACACCGAAGGACAAGATGGCGAAAGCGATCAAAGAAATTCGAATCGAACTGAAAGAACGCATCGAGCACTTTGAAAAGAATCAGCAGTATCTCGAGGCCCAGCGTATCAAGCAGCGAACCGAGTACGATATCGAAATGATGCAGGAAATGGGTTTCTGCCAGGGGATTGAGAATTATTCCCGCCACCTCACCGGTCGTCCTCCGGGAGCCAAGCCAGGAACCCTGCTCGACTTTTTCCCGGACGATTTCTTCACCGTGATCGACGAATCCCACGTCAGCATCCCCCAGATCGGCGGGATGTATGAGGGGGACCGTTCGCGAAAGACCACGCTTGTCGACTTTGGTTTCCGTCTCCCCAGCGCCCTCGACAACCGACCGCTCAAGTTCGACGAATACATGAAGGAGACCGGGCAACGTCTCTACGTCAGCGCAACCCCAGCGAAATTCGAGATTCAGAACTCGACCGCCGGAAACAAGAGCTACATCCCCCACCAGCGCAAAAAAATCGGTCAGGAGGAACTCGTCCCCGAACGTTTGCCCCGAATCTCCGGGAGCAAGCAACCGGTCAGCTCCTTCGATCCGGAGAAAAAAGGCACCGATCTCATTGTCGAACAAATCATTCGACCCACCGGATTGCTCGATCCCATTCTGACCCTTCGCCCTCTCAAGGGACAGATCGATGAAACGATCGAACTCTGCCGTCAACGAATCGAGAAAGAGGAAAGAGTCCTCGTCACGACTCTGACGAAGAGAACCGCCGAAGACCTCACCGACTACCTCCGAAATGTCGGCCTCCGGGTTCGCTACATCCACGCCGATGTCGATGCCATCGAGAGGGTCGAAATCCTCCGAAGTCTGCGAGCTGCCGAGTTCGACATCCTCGTGGGAATCAACCTCCTCCGAGAAGGACTCGACCTCCCCGAAGTCAGCCTCGTCTGTATCCTCGACGCCGATAAGGAAGGATTTCTCCGCAGTGAAACCAGCCTGATCCAGACCGTGGGTCGAGCCGCAAGACACGTGAATGGCGAAGCCGTTCTCTTCGCAGACACGATCACCGACTCCATTCAGAACCTGATCAATATCACGGAATATCGGCGACGCGTGCAGAACGAATACAATGAAAAGCACGGCATCACTCCCACCAGCACGAAGCGAAGCGACCAGAACAGCCTGCGGATGTTTGTCGCCGGGAAAGAGGTCGAAGACTCCCTCGTCGCGGAATCCGGAGAAGACGTGGACACCCTCACCGTGATCCGGGAACTCGAGGAAGAAATGCAGGAAGCCGCCGGCAAGCTCGAATTCGAACGAGCCGCCCTGATCCGAGACCAGATCAACAAGCTGAAGAAGGAGTCTGGAGAGAAGCCACTCCCCGTGAAGCGGAAAAAAGTTCGCTACTGATTCCGCAGACGGTCAACCGAGGGCTAGAGCCCGGCCGCCTGCAGCACCTCCCAACCAACCCACATGATCGCCAGATCGATGATCATGTGACTCACCCAGGGTCCCCACATGCTGTTGGTGCGGTGATAGATGAAGCTCCACACGGCGCCTCCGACGCCGACACACGCGCCAAGAAAAACCGCCCAACCCAGCGGAAAGAACTGGCTCAAGACGACGATGTGGTGCGAGGAAAATCCCACTGCCGCGAGCGTGATCGCCCCCCAGGCTGGCATCAGTCGACGGGCATTCCCGAAGACGAACCAGCGCCAGTAGAACTCCTCCAGCGCCGCGTGAAAGAAAGAGATGAAAAGGGCAAACTGCAGGTAGTAGTCCGCGACGCCGAGACCGACGATGCGCTCGGAAATGCGAACGACATTGTCCCCCACCACCGCTCCAAGAGGAGTGGCCTTGACGAGGAAGACCAACAAAGCCGTCACTGCGATTCCAAAGAGCGTTCCCTGGATCAGCGATGCCTTGTGCCGACGAGGCAAAGACTTGTCGACCATCGGCTCCCTCAGGATCCAGAGCGTCGCGAGAATCGGCCAAAGCAACAGGTTGAGCTTGGCCACGACATAGAAGGCATTGCCGAATGCTGTGCCGGGATAGACGACAAAATAGAAGAAAGATGCCGCAAGCGGCACCACGAGCGCGGGCAACAGAACCGCCCAGCGGCGGCCGTTCTTGTTCTGGATCTGGGGCTTGGAATCACTCACACCAGCACTCTGCCTCGGCCCGGCGTCGCCTCAAATCGTTATTTCCGATCTTGTGATCGACTGAAACGATGGCAAATTCGGGTTTACCCAAATCTTTAAGTTCTCTTAACCAAACACCCGGTATCCATGGCAATCGTTGCAACCAACCTCAAGCGCGGACAGTGCATCAACTACAAAGGCGAAATCGGAGTCGTTCTCGGACTCGAGCACCGTACGCCTGGAAAAGGAAACGCGCTGATCATGGCGACGATTCGGTCCTTCAACTCGGGAAAGACGAAGGACATTCGCTTCGCTTCCAGCGACAAGGTGGAGATCGTACAATCCGACCGCCAGAAGCTGGAATTCAGCTACCAGGATCAGACCGGGTATCACTTCATGGATACCACGACCTACGACACGATTTCCTTCCAGGAGGAATTCATCGAAGACAGCAAGGATCTCCTCATCGACGGGCTTGAGGTCGAGGTTCTCTTTGTCGACGGAAAAGCAGTCTCGATTGAACTCCCCTCGAACATCGAACTCGAAGTCACCGAGTCCGCTCCCGGCGTGAAGGGCGATACCGCTACGGCCGCGACCAAGGAAGCCACTCTCGAAACCGGTCTCCGGATCCAGGTTCCACTTTTCGTCAATCCGGGCGACAAGATCAAGGTGAGCGGCGAGGACAAGAAATACGTCGGCCGCGCCTAGCGCTCAGCGCGTGGCAACCAGTGCCTCGTGCCTCCCTTTTTCTTCCCAGCGCATACCCTGGCCGCTGTGCCTCGCAAGAAACCGTCAAACCGCCGGACCAAAAAGCGCCGGTCCGCTCCACGACAAGGGCTCGCTGCCTTTGTCCCGGAGACGGCGGTGGGCAGTCTTCTTCATTCTTCGGAGACCTCGATCCGCATCCTCAAGTTCTCGATCGGGCTGTGTCTGCTCCCGGTCTGCTGGATTGTTCTCGAGACATTCGTCATCCTCCTCAAGGCAGACACCCTGGGAGGGAACTATTGGCGCACCCCGGAGTTTCTCTCCTTCGGCGCCGGGGGCATTCTCTGGATGCTTCTTTTCTGGTTGGCCAAGAGCGGACTCCTGATCTGGCTCACAAGAGGTCTGATGTGGATCTATGTCGCTGGGCACGAACTCACCCACGCCCTCTTCGTTCTTCTTTGCCGCGGGAAGGTGTCCAAAATTCACATCTCCTCCGATGGGGGACATATCCTGACCAATCGGAACAACTTCATCATCTCGCTCTCCCCCTATTTCTTCCCGTTCTACTCCGTGGTCGCCGCGATCTGCTGGGGCTTGCTGCAATGGGTATTCCGCGACCGATACGATCTCGATCCAAGATGGTTCTACGGAGCCCTCGGGTTCACTTGGCTCTTTCACCTCAGCTTCACTCTCTGGATGGTCCGGAGAGAGCAGCCCGATGTCGACCAGAACGGGAAGCTCTTCTCATTCACCGTGATCTTTCTCGCCAATCTGCTCCTGCTCTGCGGTCTCCTCATCCTCGCCTCTCCAACGGCGACTTTTCACGGATTCGGAGTTTCGCTCTGGGAAAACGGTCGCAGCTTTTTCGATCGACTCTCGGAGTCGGCTCTCGAACTATTCCGCGCCCTGCCCTTCTGAGGCGGGTTTCGGTTTGGGCTTGCCCTCGTTCTCGCCAACCTCAGGAGCGTCCGGGTTTCCCCCTCCGCCAAAAGGATCTTCCATCACCTTCTTGAGAATCCCTTTCTCCGCGGCCGGTTCGGGCTCAGGATTCTCCTCGGCTTCCGGCTCTTCCCCGGAAAGATCCATAAGAAGAGAAAAGGCTTCCCGATATCTCGGAGAATCAGCAAGCGCATCGAGGATATACCGACGGGCGGTTTCCGGTTTCTCCTCCTGGTGCAGCGAGGCGAGGCGATACCGGACCTCGGAAGGATTCACAGGATCCAGCTTCAAGGTCTTTTCGAAGGAAGTCACCGCCATACCGACTTCGTTCCGAGCCTGGTGGGCGCAGCCCCGGCAGTAGTGAAACCGCTCGTAGAAGGGATTGATCGCTTTACCGCGCTTGGCATTGGAAACGACTCCATCCCAGACTTCCTCCTCGAACTCGACTTCCATGAGACGAGAGTATGCGGTGTAGGCCTCGGCCGACCGCTCTGCGAGTCGCTCGAGCACCGCGATCTCGTTCTCTGGTTCGCCCATCTCTCTCCATGCTCGAGCCTGCAGGGCGTAGCCATTGCCACTCCCGGTGAAGTCGGGAAGAAGGCCGATCAATTCCTCTGCCGATTCGGCAGCCGCTCTCCAGCTTCGCTGATCGAGCAATCGATAGGTGTGGGTCTGGCGAGCCCAGAAATTCTTCGGATTGCGCTTCAGGTATAGCTGAACGGCAATCGGGCTGAGCGGATTGACCTCTTCCTCACTTGGCTCGGTCCAATCGACCCCGGGGCCGTAATTCTCTGCCAGACCAAACGCGAACTCCGCAAAGGCGATCTCGAGTTCGGGCATGGGCGTGGTGTGCTTGGCGATGGCATCATTGATGAGAACCCCATCGCCGAGGTCCTTGAGAATCGCTCGGAGTGCATCCAGACCGTAATTTTCGACGAGGAATTCGACAATCAACATCGACTGGTAGTAGGCAAACATGATGTCCTGCCCGCTCTTCGCCTGGAAGAAGGCCTGGCTCATTTCCGATACCGGAGTGAGCGCCTCGCCTTCGAGGATCATCTTCCGATAATTCGGACTCATCTTCTGTCCCCAGTTGGGCTCCTTCTGGATTTCCTCGTACACCGAGATCCCCTCACTGAGCCAACGTGGCATCTTGTTGTTTGTCGCGGTGAGAGTGATGACGTGACAATACTCGTGCCACAAGGTTGCCTCCCAGTTGTTCTTCCCGGCGGTGACGCTCCCAGGACTGTTCATCGTCACAACGGAGCCGAAGCAGACGCCGAGAAGTCCTTCCCCTCCGAGGGAGCCAAACGAACGGATCGCGAAATCCTGCTGATTGGGATAAAACTCGACCAGGGTAGGCTCCTCGATCTCGAGTCCGTATTTCTTTCCGAGAACCTCGTCGGCCTCGGTGAGTATCTCGAGGACCCGATCGCCATAAATCTCCGCCTCCTCGGGTGGCATGCGAATAATGAAGTCCTCGCTCTCGATCGCAGCAAAGCTCTCGATCTCTTTCTGAAGGACCTCGAGGTTGAAAGCGAGAACGTTGTATTCGTCCGCTGCGGCCACTTCCTTGGCAAGCGGCCACGCTTCCTCGATTCTACCCAGCCTGAGGTAATCCAGTGCCAACTGAAGCTTGGCCGGGAGAAAATCGGGATCCATTGCGAGAGCTCGCTTCTGACTTTCTGCTCCCTCCTCGTAGCGATACTTTCGGGAAAGAACCCTCCCGATCAGGTGATCGATTTCCGGATTGTTCTTCCAGACGGAGAGTGCTTTGTCCCGATAGCGATTGAATGCCTCGCGGTCGTTCAACTCGACTTCGGCGAGAACGGCGCGAAAGGCGGCCGCCTGCGGCAGGCGGGGATTCAGCGCCTCGACAAGTTCGAGAACCTGCTTGGCTTCTTCGAATTTCTCAAAGTTGATCGCATGTTCCGTCTGGATCAGGAGCGCCCCAAAATGGAGAGGCACCTCGGCCAATACCTGCCCAATGTATTCCATGCCAGCCTGTCGATCGCTGGGAAGCAAGGATCTCGCGAGCCCGAAGAGGACCGCTGGATTGGTCGGCTCCAGTTTGTAGGCCCCCTGGAACTCCTTCGAGGCCCGCGCATAATCGTCCTTTTCCAGGGCCAGTTCCCCCGAGGCCAGGTACGCTTCGACCAATCCTTCGGGAATGATTTGCCCCTTCGCCTCGAATCCCTTGGCCACGTCGAAATACTGCTTGAGAACAATCGAAGGATCGGCGCCCAGGATGAGGGCGGCTCGCCCAAGATACACATAGTCCTCGGCATCGCGTTCCTTCTGCGGCACCGCCGCGGCAGCTGCGTTGATCTTTTCAAAGATCCCCTTGGCCTTCTCGGTCAACCCCATCGAGGAAAAAAGCTCATGCGCTTCGAGCAGGGCTCCGAGCGAGCCGGGAAAACTTTCCGTTGTTGCGACGGCTTCCTCGACGGCTTCCTCATAGCGTCCGAGATTGGCGAGTGCCTGGAAACGGAGCGTTCTCCATTCCCAGGATGGCTGCCCACGTCGCAGGGCGTAGTCCGTAAACTGGATCACGATGTCGTAGCGCCCCCTCTCAAAAATCTCGCGAGCCTTGGGAATGTTGTCCTCGTCGTAGTAGCGCTTGTAGTCCGCCTGCCCCCAGAGAGAACCACTGGAGAAGAGGAGAAGCGCTGCGAGCACGAATCCTGTCCTGATTTTCATCCCCAACTCTCGGTAAATCCGGCCTCGTGCGCACATAACAATAAAGAAAGCGGAGATTGCGGCGCTGGTAAAGGACGTGAAAACGATAAAAATTATTCGTCCGTCGATTTCCTCTCACCTTGCAAACAGCATCGCTACCGTCTTTGATGAGCAAACACCAATCGTGAGCGAGACAGAAACAGACCCAGATCCGGACGAGATTTCTCCGTCCCCTGACGCCGTCGTGGACAGCGACGCGGAAGCGAAGGATTCCCCGTCATCCGAGAGCCCTGAATCCTCGGAAACTACTCTTACAGAGGATTCAGCCTCGGAAGAGCCCTCTCAGCAGGCCCAGCTCGCCGATGCAGCCGGGATTCCCGAGGACCGCCCCGAAACCGATGGAGCCGATACGACGGGTCTCGATCACCTCTACAAGGTGGAACTCGATGTCTTCGAAGGTCCCATGGATCTTCTTCTCTACCTCATCAAGAAAGACGAGATCGATATCTACGATATCCCCATCGAGAGCATCACGAAGCAATACATGGCGTATCTCGAGACCTTCAAGATGCTGAATATCGGCCTTGCCGGGGAGTTTCTCGTGATGGCGGCGAATCTCTGTTACATCAAGAGCCGCATGATGCTGCCGAAACATGTGCAGCCTCCCGAAGAAGACGCCGACGAGGAGGATCCACGCTGGGACCTGATTCGGCAGCTCATCGAATACAAGAAATTCAAGGAAGCGGCCCGTCACCTCGGGGAGAAAGAGGACAAGCAACAATCCCATTTTGCTCGTGTTCCCGACAAGATCGAGACCGATGAGGAGGAAAAGCGGCCGCTTTCGGATGAGGTCGGGATCTTCGACCTGATCAAGGCGTTTCAGAACATTCTCGATCGCTTCCAGGACGAAGGACTGGGTGAGATCGTCGACGACCACTACACCGTCAGTGACAAGATCGATCATCTCCTTTCCACTATCGATCCCGGTGGTTCGATCCGATTTTCCTCTCTTTTTGCGGGAGCGACGAGCAAGCACGAAATGATCGTGACCTTCCTCGCCGTCCTCGAACTGATGAAATTGAACTATTTCCGTGTCCGACAGGAAGTCATTCTCGGGGATATCGAACTTCAACGAAACGAATTCTGAGCGAGAGAATCCGCTTTTCTTTTTGCCGTTTCACGCCAGCTTACCGACCTCCCGAAACGATCTTCTTTCATGGATCTGATCCAGATCATCGAGGCAATGATTTTTGCCGCTCCCGAACCGGTCACCTCCGCTGAAATTGCGAAGGCGATTCGTCGTGGCGCCGACGAAAGCGATGCCCCGGAAGCCCGGGAATGGGACAACATTTCCACCAAGAAAGTCGAGACCCACATCGCAGAGCTGGGCGAAAGACTTGCCAGCCAGGGACAGGCCATTGAGCTGCAGGAAGGCGTCAACGGCTGGAAGTTCGTGACCCGGGCGGACTACGCGGAGTGGGTCCGAGCTCTTCTGCCCGAAATGCGGCCCGAGAAGCTGAGCGCTGCCGCTCTCGAGACCCTCGCTCTCATTGCCTATCGGCAGCCCATCACCAAGGCAGACATCGAGGCAGTTCGCGGAGTTTCTGTGGATGGTCAGTTGCACAAGTTGATCGATCGAGGACTCGCCCGCGTCGGAGGTCGAGCCGATCTCCCAGGACGTCCCATGCTGTATGAAACCACCGAGGAGTTCATGGAACACTTCGGTGTCAGAGACCTCGAAGACCTTCCCAACTCGGAGGAACTTCGGAAAGTAGAGCTTCCCTCCGCC